>NZ_JBOGUT010000065.1:0-1772 GCF_050696275.1 Flavobacterium sp. | reverse complement strand
AGCTATTTCCTGCTGTACGCTTTATCTTTTTATCTCGTTCCAAAAAACGAGACAAAAAGGATACCGCTGCCATCAGGGCTAGGGGATTTTCTTTTTAATCGATGTTTTCATTTCCAGATTACCACCAAACAAAAAGGACGAGCTTTTTACGGCTCATCCTTGGATATTATGTGTGGGGTGGTGTGCCTCACGAAGCACAAACCGAATCTGGGAATCTGAATTATTCTTTAAACCTTATTGTCTCAAATGCTTTTAACAATTCATTTTGTTCATTTGATTTTAGATTTCTACCAATAATTGTCAATCTATTTTTGTTAATGCTATTAAAATATATCCCTGTTTCGCCTTGACTTTCTTTTTTAGGAATTTTTACTTTTGCAATATGTTTATTGATGGTATCATAATAATAATATTCCTTTAAAAAAGTTCCTTGAGTTTGGTCTATTTCAGGGGTATCAGAAGAGTGAAGCTCTTTAACATCCATTTTAATAGCTTTATATTTTAGTATTTGTTCTTTTGAAAAAACTTTATTTGTTTCCTCAAATTTTTCAGAATATACCCCATAATCACTTAAGATAGTATCACTAGAAGATGTTAAAATTGCATTCATATCAGAATCTATACCTTGGATGTTTATTTTCTTCCAATTTTGAGGAATATCAATTAGATATACGCCCATGTCAATTTTTTTACTTTTGTTAGTACTACAACTTGAAAAAGTTACAGAAATTAATAAACAGATTATTAATGATAGATTTTTCATTATTTTATTTTATTATCTGATAAGAAATTATTTACTTGAGTTTGGATTCTTGTATTATAATTACCTCCGCTTTGAGATTGTGTATATGTCCCATTACCTTGAAGTGGACCAACTTGATTATAAACAGCTTCTCCTCTTTCTTTTGTATTTGTGGTATAAGAGTTATTTACTGTTGGATTCATTAATCCACCATTTGAATGTTCTAACCCTAAATTATGACCTAATTCGTGTGTTGCAGCATTGTTAAATGTATTGTTTTTAATAGTCCCAACTTCTATGGCACTAACTCTTCCGCCTAATTCTCCTAAACCAACAGGGTCTGCTCCCTTACCTGTTTTAGGTATGTCATTTACTAACATCATAACATGGTCATTTTTACCAACATCTTTTAATGAGCTTACCACTTTATAGTCAACAGATACATTTTTTAAATTATCATTCGTTGTAACATCATTCACTCGAAAGTCTTTTTGTGCATTTCCTGAAAATCCTGTTAATTGTACAGTTCCTGATGCTTTAGCGAACATTGTTTTAGACAAGTCTACACCATCAGAATTTACAACAGTTAAAGTCATTTTCATACTCACATCTCTTTGAACATAATGTTTATCACCATGTTTATTTGAGACTTTTGTTACTATATCGTCATCACCATGTCCAACAGGCGCCATTCCATCTGGGTCAATAAAAAACACTGGATTATCAAAACAATAATTATATGGGCTATGTCTTCTCATTTTCTCCGCTAACGGGTCCATATTACTCCAACCAGCTCTTGCAGGGTCGTAAAGTCTACTTCCATAATCATACATATTCAACCCCAGTTCGTCTTGCAGCTCTTTTCCATTAAATTTATAATTATACTTAAAGCTCAAAGGACAACCCACACACGGTGGTTGCATTCCTACTCCGCTGCCAGCCTTGATATACGCTTTTTGGCTCATGTTGTAGTTGGCATGCTTCAACCCAAAAGGATAATAATTATTCTCTTCCATGATCTTGACAGTGC
>NZ_JBOGUT010000064.1:0-1926 GCF_050696275.1 Flavobacterium sp. | reverse complement strand
AATAAGCAATCGTATCCGGCTTAGACATCACCTGGCTTCGAAATAAATCCAATACCGTTAAACCGGCACTTTCAAAAGAAGATGAAGGATAAATGGATAGTAAAGCTGTGCGTTCGGTTTCAGATAAATAATCTAATTTACTGACTGGTTCTTCCTTGTCTTTTACAACACTGTTTAGCAAATTGGTGAAATGATTTCGCATCTGCGCCATTTTCTCCTGTGTAAAAAGATCCGTGCAGTAATTTATGTTAACAGACAGTCCGTTTTCTTCCTCATGCACAAAGAAAGTAATATCGAATTTTGCAATAGTATCTTCAGAGGCAAATGGTTCATTTATTATTTTGATGTCATCAAACAATTCGATTTCAGGAGCAGGATTATTATTAAATACAAACAAATGCTGAAATAATGATGTTCTGCTGCTGTCTCTGCCTGTTTCTATTTTATCTACCACTTTTTCAAAAGGAACAGCTACATGTTCGTAAGCTTCAAGAACAGTAGTTTTAACCAATTTCAGTAATTCGGTAAAAGAAGTGTGTTTTTCAAATTGTGTGCGAAGTGCCAATGTATTCACAAAGAAACCGATTAATGGTTCTAAATCTTTATTTTCCCTGTTGGACACCGTAGTTCCTATGCAAATATCTGTTTGACCTGTATAATGATAAAAAAGAGTTTTATAAACCGAAATTAAAAGCATGTAAAGTGTTGTTTTCTCACTTTGAGCAATATCCTTAAGCTTGTTTGTCAGGATTTCATCAATAAAAAATCGCTCATAAGATCCTTTAGCACTCTGAATGGAAGGTCTTTCAAAATCAGTTGGCATCTCCAGAACTTCTAGTCCTTTTAGTTTATTTTCCCAGTATTTTATTTTATCTCCGAATCCTTCTCCTTCAAAATTATTTCGCTGCCATATGGAATAATCCGCATATTGAATTTTTAATTCCGGTAAAATAGGCTCCACATTTTGAACTTTTGATTTGTATATTTCTACAAATTCATTAATCAATAAAGATAAAGACCATCCGTCTGAAGCGATGTGATGCCTGATATTTAAGAGTAAATATTCTTCTTCCGAGACTTTGATCAAACTGGCCCGAAGCATAAAATCTTTAGCTAAATCGAAAGGAGAAACCACTTGTTCCTCAATACAATTTTCCAATGCTTCTGATTGATCCGAATTTTCATATGCTGTAATATAATCCAACTTCCAGCCGGAAGGATCGATGATTTTTTGATAGGGAATTCCCTCTTCACCCAAAAAGACCGTTCTTAATGATTCATGTCTTTCAATGATTTTTAAATAGACATGTTCGAGTGTTTTTGGATCAATTTTTCCTTTTATTCTGAATAGTGATGGCTGATGATATGGTAAACTTCCTTTCCAGTTGTCGATAAACCACAAACGTTCCTGAGCAAATGACAAAGGAATTCTCTCAGGTTTTTCCTGCTGCTGAATACTAAGTCCTTTTTCTTCCTGACATTCATTCAGAATGAAAAAAGAAAGTTTATCGATAGTTGGATTTTCGAATAAATCTGTAATTGAAATTTCAATGGTTTTTTTATTCTTGATTTCCGAAATCAATCGGATAGCCAGAATAGAATGTCCTCCCAAAGCAAAAAAATCATCGTTGATTCCTACTCTTTCGATGGCAAATAAAGACGACCATATTTCACATAAATCCTCTTCCATTTCATTCCTTGGCCCTTCGTATTCCTGTGTGCTTTCGTAGCCTTTAGGACTCGGAAGCAGCTTCCTGTCTATCTTACCATTGCTTGTTAATGGCATTTGCTCCAATTCGATATAAATCCCGGGAACCATATAATCCGGAAGACGTGACTGAAGGAAAGACTTCAGTCCTTCTTCATTGTAACCGGAATCCGGCACCAGATAACACACCAATCGTTTGTATCCGTTGCTGTCTTCAT
>NZ_JBOGUT010000063.1:0-2067 GCF_050696275.1 Flavobacterium sp. | reverse complement strand
TCAAGATCATGGAAGAGAATAATTATTATCCTTTTGGGTTGAAGCATGCCAACTACAACATGAGCCAAAAAGCGTATATCAAGGCTGGTAGCGGAGTAGGAATGCAACCACCGTGTGTGGGTTGTCCTTTGAGCTTTAAGTATAATTTTAAGTTTAATGGAAAAGAGTTGCAAGACGAGCTGGGGTTGAACATGTATGATTATGGGGCGAGGAATTACGATGCTGCAATAGGTAGATGGATGAATATTGACCCTAAAGCGGAAACATCGAGAAGATGGTCAACTTATAATTATGTTTATAGTAATCCATTACGTTTTGTTGACCCTGATGGAATGCAGGCTTACGACCCTTCAACTGATGTGAAACAAAATAAGGATGGAACATATACGGTAACCAATAGTGTAGCTGATGGTGATAGGAATGTTTATGTTAATGATGCAAAAGGAAATAGAACTGGTGAAGTTCTTGGGAAAACAGTATCTGAATACAGCTTTATTAGTGATGATAATAAAACCCCAATAATAGGAGCAAAAATTGATATGAATGATAATAGTGGTAAAGAATTTTTAGCCAATACTATGGCCGACACTCCTGGTATTATTGCAGGTCCAATAGAATTATTACCAGGTAATAGCATGGATTTTAAGAGACAAGGTTTAGATGGGGCGGAACTAACTCCTGAATATGCATATAGAGGGATGCCTTTAGGAAATGAAACAATTGGAACAGCAAGAGATACTGGGAATATCTCTGCAGGAATTGTTGCTGGTCGTGCTGGATTTAATTTTGAAGAGGCTAAACCAGCATTTGAAGCACTTCAAGGTGGAGCAGAAGCTAAGGTAACAACATCAGCAGAAAAGGTTGGTATCAATATTGGATTGAAATTACATGCACAAGATGTCCAGGCAGCAGATAAAAAATATCGTTCAGAACCAATTCATCCAGTCAAATAAATTTAATAAATACAATTATGAGTTTTTTAAAAAGCAAAAAGAAATTAGTTCTTTTATCTATATGTTTGGTTCTTTTCTTATATCTGAAATTGTATAAGTTTGATAGATATTTTATTATTTCTAAAAACGATAAGAACTGTGTTACGTATTTTATGGATGGGAATTCAGTATATATAATGCCATATAAATATTGGGGTTTAAATAACCCAACATCAAATTATATCAAATTTGACCGTTCGAATTACAGTCAAGAAATGAATATTTTAACGTTTTATAATACTGAAAAATATCCTTTTATTTTTGAATATGAAAATGGTGATTTGATAGAAAACAAACTGAATAAAAACTATTACTATTTTAAACGTAAAGAAATATTCAACGACCCATATCTAAAAGAAATAAAATTTGGGGATAATGAAAAAAAGGTAGAGATTACATCCTCATATATTAGAAATAATAACCCTTTTTGGTATCTAATTAATAAAATATTTTAGATTTCCAGATTCGGTTTGTGCTTCGTGAGGCACACCACCCACCCATAATATCCAAGGATGAGCCGTAAAACGCTCGTCCTTTTTGTTTGGTGGTAACTGGAAATGAAAACATCGATTAAAAAGAAAATCCCCTAGCCCTGATGGCAGCGGTATCCTTTTTGTCTCGTTTTTTGGAACGAGATAAAAAGATAAAGCGTACAGCAGGAAATAGCTCCTAAAAAAGTAGATTACACCTACAACATCCGTGGCTGGCTCAAAAGCATCAATGATACGGCAAACCGGTAATGTATCAAATTAGGGCATCATCTAAATTTTAAAATTAAGTTATTGAAAAACAGTATTTAGTGTAAAAATTAAATACTGTTTTTTGTTATACAAACGGATGATTTAAAGATTGATAATTTGTTAAAACCTGAACCTGCCCACCAAAATATCATTTGGCAGCGCAGGTAAAATAGAATATCTTTATACGGCAAATGGAGTCAAGTCACAAAAAACAGTGACCCAAGGCTCCCAAGTCGATACGTCGTTGTATTTTGATGGTTTTCAGTATTTTAACGGAGTGTTGGAGATGTTCCCTCAGGCAGAAGGCTATGTGAAGAATACCGTGGTCAATGGTA
>NZ_JBOGUT010000062.1:0-2895 GCF_050696275.1 Flavobacterium sp. | reverse complement strand
TACCTGAACTACGAGTTCCTGCACATAGCCACCGGAGGAGTGCGCATTAATTCGTTTGGTTTTGATGACGTGACAAGTGAAACCACGACAAACAACCCTCCTAAAGATGCTAACGGAATCATTGCCATGACAGTCACTCCTGCAGTGCAAAGGGTGCTGGGGCCATGTCTGGCTGATACGGATCTAGATGGTATTTTTGATATTTACGAGGATGTCAACCAGAACGACAACCTGGCAGATGACAATACTGATGGCGATGAATTTCCTAATTTCAGGGATAGCGATGATGATGGGGATGGGATCCTGAGCAAGTTCGAGAGGAACGATGACAACCACAACGGGCTTCCTGACGATGCATTCAATACCGATCAGGATGCTTTGGCAGATTATCTGGATGCAGACGATGACAACGATGGTTACGCTACCTGGGAAACCCATGAAGGCGGACCGGGAATAACCAATACTACAACACCCGGCAGTGTATATACCTTGGATTCAGACAATGACGGTACGCGAAACTACCTCGATACCACCAACGGCTTATTTACTGAAGTAAGGGATATGGAAGTTAAAAATTATCTATCTTTGACAGGTGACAAGCGTTACGAACTGGCAAACCATTTAGGCAATGTCCTTGTGGTGGCAAATGATAAGCTGATTCCGGGTCTTGACCAAAAATCATTGCTGACCCATTTTAACGCAGACGTTCTTAGTTATTCTGATTACGATCCTTTTGGGATGCTGGTACCGAATAGGCATGCTGTTTTTGGGAATTATAGATATGGTTTCCAAGGACAGGAAAAAGATGATGAGTTGAAGGGTGAGGGGAATTCTTTGAATTATGAGTTAAGAATGTTAGATACTCGTGTCGGGCGATTTTTTACAGTAGACCCCTACACTGCAAAATATCCTTGGTATACACCATATCAATTTGCAGGAAATAAAGTTATACAGTTTGTTGAATTAGAAGGAGGAGAAGAAGCTATTTCTGGGGCAGGTTCAGACATAACTACTATGGAAGGTAGTAAATTACAAGAAGTATTAGTCTCAAATGTTAAACCGCCTACATTTTGGAGCTCTTTTGGACATACACTCGTAAAAGGACTGGTTGTAACAGTAACTGTTGTTGCAGTTGTTGCTTTAATAGCCACAACTGGGCCCGTAGGCGTAGCGGCGGCGGCGGCTTTGAGTGATGTTCTACTTGTAGCTGGTGTTGCTACGATGACAAAAGATGGAGCTGATTTAATTACAGGAAAGGATATATTTACTGGGAAAGAATTAACAGAAGCAGAACAAGGAGAAAAAGCGGCAGGATTAGTTTTAGGAATAACAATGATAGGAGCTGGAAAGCTTTCAAAAGTTAATGCTTCTGAAGTATCTGAAACTGGAGCTCCCGAACTTAATAAAAGCCCTTTAGATGCTTTTAAAGGCAATAAACTTTCTGAGCCTGAAATGACAGAAGTTGTTGGGGCTGGTTCTAAATCAGCAGTTTATGAGCCAACTGGAAGTATGGTTGGAAAAAAAGTTGGGCACACCTTTTCAAAACACGGAAGTAACAATACTTTCGAATTAGTACAACAAGCAAAAGGTAGTAATTCTCCACAAGGGCAATGGTTAAATGATGCTGCTGCTGAAGAATTTATTTCAAGTCATTTAGCTGATTTGAAAAATGGGGCTGAAAATTTTGATTTACCAGAAGGACTTGGTAGAGTTGTTAACCCAGACGGAACATTTACACCTGCAACTCAAGCTAGATTAGTTCCAAGCAAATCAGGTGTTTTAACAGCATATCCAGGGACTGCTGAAACTTTACCTCAAAATTAATACAATTTATGGATATACAAAAAAATAATATTTTAAGAGAGATATCAAATGATTTAGGTTTAACTTTTGAAACTCAAGATTGGGGAATTATTAATTCTGATTCTAAAAGGGTTAAAGAGTTTATTATTTATTTTAAAAAACTAAAAGAAATTAATATATATGTTCAATATGAATTTTTTGAATTAATAATTGCCTCATATAATGAAATGCTTATAAATAATATTGACACTAAGGAAGTAAGTGATTCATTTGATTCTTTCTTAAATTCTAATATTTATAAAGATTCTTTTGAAAGTATAATAAATTATTGGATAAAAATTAAGAGTCCTGAATTCCCTATTGGATTTATATTGAATGAAAAATTAATAAATAAAAATAATTTGAAATGAGTTTAAAAAAAACTTTAATAATTTATTCTTTATTATTATTACTATTAGCGGGGTTTAACATAAATAGCAACTGGTATTCCTTCGAATCCAAATCATTTGGTTTTAAGATAGAATTTCCACAAAAACCTACTTTGTCTAGTGATAATGCACAAACAGAGTTGGGGGTTTTAAAAATCAAAACTATTGTTTATGATGCAGAAGCATCAAAAAGCCAAGACGATAATTTAACTTATTTGGTAAATTATATTGAGTATCCAGCCTCAAAAGTAAACTCAAATAATAAGCAACAGTTGCAGTCTATTTATGAAAACACAATAAAAACAACTGTTCAAAATACGTCGGGTAAATTAATTAAAACTCAAGTAGCCTTTATTAATGGATATGAAGGGAGAAATATTATTGTGGATATGCAGGATAAAGTACAGCTAAATATGCGTGTTGTTTTAGTCAATAATAAAATGTATTTGATGCAAGTCTTTACAAAATCTAATAAGAGTTTAAACGAATCATTAAAAAGATTTATGAAATCATTTGTCTTATTATAGCCGCCTTAGAACCCGATCGCGCATTCTATGATAAAAAACAAGTAAAATTATAAGATTAACAGGCAAACTTATACGTGTTTATAAACGGAGTTTGTCTGTTAACTACACTAAAAACCCGACTTATAATTTTACATTTT
>NZ_JBOGUT010000061.1:0-4067 GCF_050696275.1 Flavobacterium sp. | reverse complement strand
GCTATTTCCTGCTATCCGCTTTATCTTTTTATCTCGTTCCAAAAAACGAGACAAAAAGGATACCGCTGCCATCAGGGCTAGGGGATTTTCTTTTTAATCGATGTTTTTATTTCCAGTTACCACCAAACAAAAAGGACGAGCTTTTTACGGCTCATCCTTGCATTTGTGGGTGGGTGGTGTGCCTCACGAAGCACAAACCGAATCTGGAATATTACCAACAATTATTGAAAAAGGAATATTGATTTTTTAGATATTCAGATACTTTTTTTTCATCATCAGAAAAATATGTCCTTTTTCTGTTTTTTACAAATTCCCAAACTTTCAAATCAGAATCAGCATAAATAGTATCAGTTGTCTTTCCATTTTTTACCAAGAAAGAATATGTTAACATATCTAAACCTTCCAACTCAACCTTTTTCATTTCTTTTATCTCGTCAATAAAAGTTGGATTACCATCAGTTAATATCTCCATTTTTGCATGACCTTCCTTATTTCTCCAAAAAGAATCTTCGTTAAGTTCTTTTGCAAAATGATTAGCGGTATGCATAAATTTGACAACCTCAATCTTGTTTTTGGTTGTTTCTAACGGTAATATTTTTGAACTACAAGAAAAAAGCAGTATTACTGTTGATATTAAAAAAAATTTATTCATGTTATTTTATAATTTTATTCGAAGTTACACTTTCAGTAGGAACCATAAGAGCTCTATAATTATTTCTAGGATTCTCATTTAATTTTATATTTATTTGAGACGACAATGTTGTAGCTCTTGCTTCTTCTTGGTTAGGATATTTTACAGTTCCTAGAAAAACAGAATTTGAATCCCTTCTAGCAAAATAACTTGTACTAGAAGACATGTAATCAAAGGCATGTATAAGTTCATGTCCCAATACTGAAGTAGGAGAATTCACTTTGGCAGTTTTAGCTAATTTCCCATTACCATAGTATTGGTCCATTAAATTACTTTCGAAACTATTTTTTGTATCATCAAATAAAACTCCTTTAACATTGTTAAAATGTATTGTTCCGATATCAGAAATTGACTTGGTTGAATTATTTTTTGAATTAGGGTAACTTCTTCCAAAATTAAATATTGAACCTTCTAAATCATTTTCAGAATCTTTTCTTTGAACCACTGACAATTCTCTTGAATCATTAATTAATGATTGCACAACATTCACCGTTTTTCCATCTACTTCAATATTAGAAGCCTCATAAAGTCTATCTAATGCCTCATAAGCATCAGCAAGAAAACCTCCAGCTCCACCTTTTACTTTTGAGTAATCTCTATCTTTTTGATATGTATATTTAGCTTTCTCTCTATTATCTTTCCCATAATAAATATCAATTTCATTTCCATCTGGGTCCACAAAAAACATAGGATTATTAATAGCATATGTGTAAGGAGATAATGTAAGATATTTTTCAGCTTTTGCATCCATATTCATCCATCTTCCTAAAGCTGGGTCATAATTCCTCGCTCCATAGTCGTACATATTCAGTCCCAGCTCGTCTTGCAATTCTTTTCCATTATATTTATACTGGTACCCCCTAGGACACGCAATACAAGGTTCTAAACCAGTGCCACTACCCGCTTTAATATAAGCTTTTTGGCTCATATTGTAATTCTTGTGCTTCAGGCCAAAAGGATAATAATTATTCTCTTCCAATGTTTTAAGAACGCCTGTGGCTGGGTCTACACCATAACTCAATCGTACATTCCCCAAATGATCTGTATAATTATATACGTAATTGTACACATTTGTTCCGTTTACCACCGTATTGTTCACATACCCTTCCGCGTGCGGGAAAAACTGCAATACATTATCTACATACTGAAAACCGTCAAAATAGAGTGTAGTCAGTGCTGCACCGCTTTGGGTAACTGTTTTCTGCAATTTGGTTCCATCAGCGGTATAAAGATATTCAATTCTTAGATTGTTATCATTATTAAAAACGATTTTTGTGGGTAAATTCAGATGGTTGTATACAATGCTGGTAATCTGCTTGTTGGCATCACTAATCATATTCCCGTTGGCATCATAGGTATAATCATCGGCGGGTCCGTGGCTCCGGTACTGTCGTCTTTAAATCCGTTAGGATTGTTGGTGCTGTCAAACACCTTGGTCAGCTGGTTTTTGTTGTCTGCGTGGTAGCTGTAGGCCAGGTTGTCAATTTCGAGCTGGTATATTGCATCGTCATATTCTCCGGTACGAGCCAATGTTGTGATGTTCCCGTTCTTGTCATAAGTCTGGGTCTCATTGTACGAATTGGTCGTGGGAGAAGCCGTTCCTGGTTTTTGATACGTCGCTTTTAGCAATCGGTTCAGGTTGTCGTAATTGTAGCCGTATTTACGCAGTACATTGTCATTTTTGGTTTTCCATAAGGTTTCCGAAATGTTCCCGTTGTAGAGGTTCGGCACACCATATATCCCATGAGACTGGTTGTCATTGTCCTGGTAATTCAGTTTAAAAGCAAACAAATCCTGCGGGTCGCTGCCTTGGGTCAGGTTTGCCGTATCGTTGATGCTTTTGAGCCAGCCACGGATGTTGTAGGTGTAATCTACTTTTTTAGGAGCTATTTCCTGCTATCCGCTTTATCTTTTTATCTCGTTCCAAAAAACGAGACAAAAAGGATACCGCTGCCATCAGGGCTAGGGGATTTTCTTTTTAATCGATGTTTTTATTTCCAGTTACCACCAAAAAAAAGGACGAGCTTTTTACGGCTCATCCTTGGATATTATGGGTGGGTGGGTGGTGTGCCTCACGAAGCACAAACCGAATCTGGGAATCTGAAATTATCTATCATCAACCCCAAACACATTCATTATTAATTACTTTGTATGGATAATAATCCTCTGTCCAATTATCTCCATCAACAGATATTATAAGGCACAAAGCGTTTCTTTTTATAGTTTTTACATTTATAAACACATCATAGGCTATAGCTCCAGCTTGGATGCTATTATTATGCAGTTTATTAGAAAACTCGTCTTTCAAGACATTAATAAGTTTTACTCCTTCTATAATTTCATTTGAATCATCATAAATCATTACAGGTTTTATCTCTTCATCAATTAATTCCGAACCAAATGGAGCAAACTCACCCATGTCATCAATAAATAATTTTGCTCTGTAAAAAATATCTTTTTTTAAACTTATTATTAAATCTTCATTTACTTTCATACTATTATAACATATTAGGGTCAGTCTTTGGTTTTGGCTCTGGTAATGGAAGTGGACGCCTTGAAGTTCCTGTACTTTCAATAACAGTATTATTTTGATATGTCTTTATTTCAAAACCAGCTTTTTTTAATGGTTCACTTAATTTAGCACTTTGATTGATAATTAATTCAGGTTTCACACCGTTACTTTCAGATTCTGCTTTCTGTAGTCTCAACTGTCTTGTTAATGATTGATTTTTAACATCTTTTATTTCAACTGTACCACCATCAGGTTTTATAGCATCAGGAACTGTAGTTCCCTCTTTTCCTGTTTTTGGGTCAACTTGGGTTACTGGTTTAGTATTTTTTTCCAATCCGCTATTAGCTAATTGTTCAGTTTCTGTATTTCGACCTCTTGAAAAATTCTCTAATGTACTTTCAGAATATTTCGAGACAGTTTCAGATGTTTTGCCAGTTACTTCGATAGTACTTCTAGCTGTACTCATTAAAGTTGAAGTAGACATTGGTGGCTCTGATGCCATTATGTTAAGCCAAGGACTTGTTAATTCCAATCCTTCCAATTCTCTTCCCATTCCCATTTTGTTTTCTTGGAATGCATACGGAGAATTATATCTATAATCTTCAGACAACGGGTCAATACTCATAAATCGACCAATAGCATAATCATAGTTTCTCCACTTAAAGCTATCCCAGTTAAGCCCTAGCTCGTCTTGACGCTCTTGTCCTTGGTATTTATAATTATACTTAAAGCTCAACGGACAACCCACACACGGTGGTTGCATTCCTACTCCGCTACCAGCCTTGATATACGCTTTTTGGCTCATGTTGTAGTTGGCATGCTTCAACCCAAAAGGATAATAATTATTCTCTTCCATGATCTTGA
>NZ_JBOGUT010000060.1:0-4350 GCF_050696275.1 Flavobacterium sp. | reverse complement strand
AAAAAGATTCCAACTGTCTTTGGAAAAAGTGGTCAATTGGCATGGTTTAATGCAGATGTTCTTAACTATTCAGATTACTATCCTTTTGGAATGCTAGTGCCAAACCGTTTCGGGTCAAGCACAGCCTACCGCTACGGGTTCCAAGGACAGGAAAAAGATGACGAGATTAAAGGGGAAGGAAACTCACTGAACTATACCTTCCGTATGCATGACCCTAGGATTGGAAGATTCTTTGCCAGAGATCCGTTATTCAGAAAATTCCCAGAATTAACTCCTTATCAGTTCAGTTCTAATACTCCGATAATGGCGGTTGAACTAGAAGGGTTAGAAACAAGTAAAGACCCTAATAAGAAAGGTAAAGTTAAAAAAGAAACTGGTGATTGTGAAGGTTGTAAAGTAATTGGACTAGAAGCAGGTGATTTTGGGAGTGATGTTCAAAATCAGGTTTATACAGCAAAATTTGAGAATGTAACCAAAGAAGCTTTCGAAAATTTGAAAGCAAAATTTGTAGCTAATCCTGGAAATCTAAACGATAATGGATGGGCTGATTACGAACTTATTGACAGAGATGGAAGTGGTGGTGTTTCAGTTGGAGATCACGTAGATATTGACATTGCGGGTCCTGATAATGCTTCTGTTCTAGTTGAGAAAGTTAGCGCAAGCGGTGCTGGTTTTAATGCAAAATTCACAACATTAGAAGGACATACAGATGCAGGAAGTATCACGTTCACCGCTACTTATGATGAGAAAAGCAAAACACTGATTTATGTGATAAATAACACCACAAGAGCCAATACAGGCTTGTCGATAGTAACTCTTGGAGTTTCGGTTGGGGCAAGTAGATCAGCACAACAACAGCAATGGAAAGTAGTGATGTCTAATGTAGGAGATATTTTAGGTCTTGAACCATCCTCTGTCACAAGAACCATTAGTGAATATGATTATAATGATTGGACGAATAAAATAGGAAAATTAGAGTATACACAATCGAAAAGTATTTTGAAAGATGTTAAATACTTTATGAAAGATAAACGCAAAGGATTCAGTGGCGGATTTGGTGGCGGCGGATTTTCCGGAGGTGGTGCAGGAGGAAGTTGGAAAGGATTAGGCAGTGGCGGTGGATTTGGTGGCGGAGGCGCAAGCTCACGTTACTAAAAATAAAAATCCCGCTGTAGGCTTTTTGACTGTACTATTTTTTAACCTTTTATTTCTGAAGATAAAAATGATGCATACAGAGCTTAAACTCCCTTTAATTAAGGAGTTTAGGCTTTCTGTGTGTTAAAACTATAAATAACTAATTACTTGATTATGATTGACAACTGTTTGGTATTCTTTTTTTTAATAGCATTAATAATTGGGTTGCCTATTTTTCTTGGACTTTCTTTAACCAGAAAAAACAGAAAATGGTATAAGTTCTGTACGATTTTTCCAGTTGCGTCTATTTTTATTATTGGAATTGCTATTTATGTTTTTTCAGACGTATTAGATTTTAATTGCTATTGCACTGTATTCACTTTAAAATTGGATTTTCTATTAGTTTTGAGTGCCTATTTTTTTATTGCTATTGTACCTCTGTTTTTAATGTTGTTGGCTGGCGTCGTTTTTTGGTTTTTAGACTACCGCTCTATGAAAAATAAGTAAAACCCTTCTGAATTGTTTTTAAAAGAAATTCATTGAACCTTTTTTACGTAAAAAATCAGTTGCTTAACTTTCATATAAAATTGTATTTTTGGCACTCAAATTCATTTTATGAAAAAACCGAGTGACATTATACCGTTGTTTAAGCAGTTTATAAAAGAAACTGAAACAGGGAAGCGGCTTAAAAAAAATGGTGAGAAAATAAAGCCGGGCTCTATTGATAATTACAAATATGTACTCAATAATCTAATACAATTTTCGACAGACACTAATTTTGAGCTACGCATTTGCGAAGTCAACAAATTGAGTAAAAGAGAATTACAATCTGAAAAAAGTTATTGGAAAAAGTTTTACCAGAAATTTACCGAATACTTGTATAAAAAGGGCTGTCATGATAATTATGTTGGAGCTAACATCAAGGTAATCAGAGTTTTTTTTAATTATCTTAAAAACGATAAAGACTTTTTTACAGGTGATTTTCAGCGGTTGTTTTATGTCAGAAAAGAAGAGATTGACATTTTTGTGTTGTCTCCGGAACAGCTGAAATTTTTGATTCATGACAAAGAATTTGAAGGTCAGCTGCTAAAAAATGAACTTCGGGTAAAAGATATTTTTGTTTTTGGCTGCAGCACCGGATTACGGTATTCGGATGTTTTTTTACTGACAAACAAAAACTTTGAACAGCAGGATGGCGAATGGTATTTGAAGCTGAAGTCACTAAAAACAAAAACCTTCAGTTATATAAAACTATCTGGTTATGCGGTTGATATTTACCAGAAATGCAAGCCTAAAAGTGACAAGGTTCCTGTTTTCGGAAAGATAAGTTTGTTTAACTTTAATAAAACACTTAAAAAAGTAGGTGAGAAAGCCGGTTTCGTAGCGCCTGTTGAAGTTTCTCGGGAAAAACAGGGAAAGGTTAACAAACTGACAAAAAAGACGGATGTGGCCCAAAATCGCTTTTGTGACAAAATGAGTTCACACATGATGCGCAGAACTGCTATAACAACTATGCTTATTTTAGGTATGCCGGAACATTTAGTTCGGAAAATCAGCGGTCACAGCCATAGTAGCAGTTCTTTTAATCGGTATGTGCATTATGCTCAGGCTTACATGGATAAAGAAATTAGCAAAGTACATAGTAAGTTAGAAAGTTATTAAAAAAGCCACTCAATTGAGTGGCTTTTTTGTTTATTGATAGAATATTAATTCTTAAAAAAATGTAACTTTTTAAGGGTTAGGATTTTTGTTTACTCATTGCTTTGGGTGCAAATTGAAAATATCGTTATCAAATGAAGATATGAAATATTACTCTTTTTTTACAAAATTCACTTCTTTAGACAAATCCTGATTAAAAATCAATTCCCCGTTCTCTAATTTCACAAAATTAGTACAACCATTACAAACAGGTTGATTTATATAACCGTAATCTATCCATGAACTGAACATTATTTCAATTTCATCTCCTCTCTTTATTGATTTCCATACCCCGATGTTTCTTTTTACAGTATGATTTTTATCTTCATAATAATGAAGATACGTATTATCCTTTTTTAATTCCACGTAATGTGAAACATTGTTTTCATAATTATTGAAATATTTCCCAAGTAAACTTTCATTTTTACGATTACTGGTGTTACAACTAAATATGAAAAAAGTCATTATTAGTGATATTATGAGTCTTGATTTTCTTTTCATAAAATTATCTTTTAGGCTCAGTATTTTCAAAGAGAGATTGAAGTTTTACATCAATTTCCATTTCAAAAGTAAACTGTTGTTGAATGGTTGATAATGGCTTCTCATTATTGTTTCCTTCGTTTCTTGGATAATTTTCTCCAATATGAAGTAGTAATGAACTTCTGCTGGTAGGATTACTTATGGTAACATTCACTTTATTAGGATTGTCAGAAGCAGTTACGACAACATTAGCACCTCCAACAAAAAATTGAGGCAAATTTGAATCAACATGTTTCTCCACTGAATCTAAAAGTCCTGCATGATCAGGACTAAACTCTAACCCATATTTCATTCCTCCTTTTTTAAATTCTGAATAACTCATTTCTCCTGCCTTTTCCAGAAATTTAGTTGCAACTTCTTTAGCAACTCTACCTTCTAAAAAAGTATTAGCAAAAGCTTTATCACCTCCTAAATTAAAAGTTCTGGTATCTTTTCCTGTCCCAGTTGCAAACTCATATAGTAAAATAGCAACAGAATTATTAGGGTTGGTTTTGAATTGTTGTTGCTTTATCTCCTCACTTGCTTTATCTACGTCAGGATAGATTTTTTTAGCAAATTCCACTAAACTTTTAGTAGCTAAAGCATCTACAGTTTGCACTGCTTTTTTTACAGCAGCATCTTTTTTCTGTTCAATATATTCCGCTGATTTATTTTTTAATCTTTCAGCTTCCTTAATAATTTTATCGAGATAAGTCCCTAGTTCAAGCCCTTCTAACTCAACTCCCCAGATAGGTGAATTTTCACTAAAAGCATAAGGACTATTCCAAGCAAATGATTTTTCAAGCGGATCTTTCGCAAAAAACCTTCCCAAACGTGGATCATGCATTCTGAAAGTATAATTCAACGAATTCCCTGGTCCTTTCAACTCGTCATCTTTTTCCTGTCCTTGGAACCCGTAACGGTAGGCTGTGCTTGACCCGAAACGGTTTGGTACCAGCATTCCAAAAGGATAGTAATAAACAGGACTTAATTGCCTTG
>NZ_JBOGUT010000059.1:0-5090 GCF_050696275.1 Flavobacterium sp. | reverse complement strand
AGCGTTCCGCATAGACGAGGAGGCACGACGAGCGGTTCGGGACGCGGAGCGGCGTTTCAAGGTAGTTTTTACGCTTTTAATTTTCAGGCATGATTTTTTGTTACTTTTTTATCAAGAAAAAAGTAAAGAGAAAATCTTTATGAAAATAGTACCCACATCAATACCCACAATCTTGTCATAATCAATGAAAATCATTTAACTCGTGTCAAAAAAATAACACACACACAATCCACTCCCACAATCCCATCATAAGCCCAATAACCACCTTACATACATTTGAAGACCACCCCGCCCTTAAATCAAAAGCATAAAAAACAACGCCGAAACAAAGCGGCAGCGTTCCGCATAGACGAGGAGGCACGACGAGCGGTTCGGGACGCGGAGCGGCGTTTCAAGGTAGTTTTTACGCTTTTAATTTTCAGGCATGATTTTTTGTTACTTTTTTATCAAGAAAAAAGTAAAATTCTCCCACGCGCAAAATAAGTTTTAGCACTTGCTTTGTAAGTTCGAGCACTTGTTTTGTAAGTTTAAGCACCTGCGGAATAAATTCAAGCACCTGCGTTGTAAGTTCTCCCGTCCGCTTTATAAGTTTTAGCACTTGCTTTGTAAGTTCGAGCACCTACTTTGTAAGTTCAAGCATCTGCGTTGTAAGTTCTCCCGTCCGCTTTGTAAGTTTTAGCACTTGCTTTGTAAGTTCGAGCACCTGCGTTGTAAGTTCTCCCGTCTGCTTTGTAAGTTTTAGCACCTGCTTTGTAAGTTCGAGCACCTGCGTTGTAAGTTCTCCCGTCCGCTTTGTAAGTTTTAGCACCTGCTTTGTAAGTTCGAGCACCTGCGTTGTAAGTTCTCCCGTCCGCTTTGTAAGTTTTAGCACTTGCTTTGTAAGTTTTAGCACTTACTTTGTCAAGTATCTTTATTACTTCCTTATTTTCCAAAAAAAAATCCGTCTTGTTCTTAACAACAAGACGGATTTACTATTTTAAAGTGATACTGTTTCCTACAAAATTCCCAGTTCCTTCATACAATTACTCATCATCTGATACGTTCTTTCAATATCATTGTCTAAACCTATCGAGAAACGAATTAATCCGTCTGTCAAGCCCATTTCCGCTTGTTCTTCCAAAGGTATTTCTGAAGAAGTCGAAGTTCCTGGTGCGCTAAATAACGTTTTATAAAAACCTAAACTTACAGCTAAGTATCCTAAATTTCTTTCCTGCATCAATTCCATCAGTTCGTTGGCTTTATCCAGTGAACCAACATCAATAGTCATCATTCCTCCAAAACCATACTCAGGATTAATCATCCCTTTGTAAATTTCATGGCTTGGGTGGCTTTTCAATCCCGGATATACAGTCTTGATTCCGTCCTGTTCAAATTTATTTGCCAAAAACATAGCATTATGACTATGCTGTTTCATTCTGATGTGTAGTGTACGCATGTTTTTCATAACACTAGCCGAACGTAAACTGTCCATAGTAGGTCCTAACAACATACTTGCCCCGTTGTTCACATTCTTCAAATCATTGATAAACTCCTGAGAAGCACAAACCACTCCTCCTACCGTATCACTACTTCCGTTAATGTATTTTGTCAAAGAATGAATCACGATATCCGCTCCTAATTTAGCCGGTGCAACTGATAATGGTGAGAACGTATTGTCTACTACCAATTTCAATCCGTGCTTTTTAGCAATTACAGACAATCCTGCAATGTCAGCCACTTCCAGTAAAGGATTACTTACTGTTTCACAATACAATACTTTAGTATCCGGTGTAATAGCTGCTTCAACGATATCCAGTTTGGTAATATCCACAAATGTGGTTTTAACGCCCATTCTTGGTGCAAAGTTTTTTAAGAAAGCATATGTTCCTCCATAAATGGTTCTGCTTGAAACAACATGATCTCCATTCCCGCATAATTGCAATAATGTTGGTGTTATAGCTCCCATTCCTGATGCAGCCACATTAGCACTTTCCGTTCCTTCCATTGCTGCCAATGCTTTGTCCAAATACAAGTTACTTGGCGAAGAATGACGGGAATACAGGTAACATCCTTCTGCATTTCCTTCAAATGTATCGAACATTGTTTTTGCCGAAAGAAAGGTATATGTTGAACTGTCGGAAATAGATGGATTTACGCCTCCAAATTCTCCAAAATACTGCAAATCCTGAATTCTGTCTGCCGGATTAAAATCTTTCATATCTTATTTTTTATTGTTTTATAATAGTTTTATTGAAGTCAAAATAAGTTTATTTAGGAAAATAAATCAACAACAAATCAATTATTTAGAAAATAAAACTACTTTTTCAGTATTAAATGATTTTATTTTCTTTTAAAGTATTAATTTTGATTTGTTAACCAATTTTTTTTCAATCATGACATTTGACACCATCGACAAAAATCTGCTGAAATTACTTCAGACAGACAGTAAAAAAACAACCAAAGAATTGTCTTTGAAACTAAATTTATCCGTAACAGCTGTTTATGAACGTATTAAGAAATTAGAAAAAGAAGGAATCATATCTAATTACGTTGCCCTTCTCAACCGAAATAAGATAGAAAAAGGTTTTGTTGTTTTCTGCCATCTGAAACTAATGCAGCACACCAAGGAGTTTATTTCCCAATTTGAAAAAGAAGTAGTTCTGCTCAACGAAGTCCTTGAATGTTTTCATGTCAGTGGCGATTACGATTACATCCTTAAAATCTGCGTAAAAGACATGGAAGAATACCGCGAATTTATGGTCACAAAGCTTACTACACTCCAGCATATTGGCAGTACACACAGTACTTTTATGATTGGAGAAGTAAAAAACACCACTGCTTTTTATATGTAAAAGATTACAATTTTTGTTAAATTTATTTTATTGCTGTAAATAAAATACTACTTTAGTGCTTTATTAATCAAAAAATAACTAGTACAAATGAAAACAAAACTTTTAAACATCCCAGGAGTAGAAGTGATTTCAAAAGAAAATCAAAAAGAAATTAACGGTGGTATCGGGCCAATTTCAGGTGGATGCCATTGCATTTGCGGAAAACCGCTTCCTAAATACTGCTCACCATGTTTTATTGATCCTTGTGCAGGAGGAGGCCAAAATTCTTAATCAATTAACCTAAACGAATTTATTATGAAATCAAGACTTTTAAACCTTTCTGGAGTTGAAGTACTTTCTAAAGAAAGCCAAAAAATGATCATTGGTCAGGCAGGAAAACCGGATTTGTCTCTTTGTGGTTGCTCATGCAGCGGGTCAGTTACAGGTCCTTACTACTGTGTACAATATATCGGATGTCCGCAAGTGTACACTTGCAACGATGCAGTATAAGTAATTTATTTTGAGTTAGAAACCCTGATAGTCATTTTTCAGGGTTTTTTTGTGCCTTTTTTTAATGATTATTCCCGTTAGAAAGCAGTAATTGAACAGAAAGCAAAAAGCTGCTGCATTTTCCGAAATAAAGCAATTCCTTGTAAACAAAATTCCTTAATTTTGTCACTCGAAATTTTTTAAAACACAACATAAATAAATTACTATGAGTTCATTTGACGTAGTTGTTATCGGTTCAGGTCCCGGCGGATATGTAGCGGCAATCCGTTGCGCACAGTTGGGAATGAAAACTGCCATTATCGAAAAATATTCAACCCTTGGAGGTACATGCTTAAATGTAGGATGTATTCCTTCAAAAGCATTATTGGCCTCTTCACACCATTATGAAGAATTACAGCATTTTGCTGATCACGGAATTGAAGTTTCAGGTGATGTAAAAGTAAACCTGGAAAAAATGATTGCCCGTAAACAAGCAGTAGTAGATCAAACTGCAGGTGGTGTAAAATTCTTAATGGATAAAAATAAAATCACTGTTTTTGAAGGTGTCGGTTCGTTTGAAAATGCCACAACAATCAATATCACTAAGGCAGATGGTTCTGTTGAAAAAATTGAAGCCAAAAACACCATCATTGCAACAGGATCAAAACCGTCTTCTTTGCCTTTCATCAAAATTGATAAAGAAAGAGTTATCACTTCAACTGAAGCTTTAAAATTAACTGAAGTTCCTAAACACCTTGTAGTTATTGGTGGCGGAGTTATCGGATTAGAATTAGGCCAAGTGTATTTACGTTTGGGTGCTCAGGTTTCTGTAGTTGAATTCATGGACCGCATTATTCCTGGAATGGACGGTGCTTTGTCTAAAGAATTGACTAAAGTATTGAAAAAACAAGGAATGAAATTCTATACATCACACAAAGTACAATCTGTAGATCGTGCTAATAATGTAGTGACTGTAAAAGCCGAAAACGCTAAAGGTGAAATCATTACTTTAGAAGGTGACTATGCATTGGTTTCTGTAGGACGTCGTCCTTATACAGATGGTCTAAATGCAGACAAAGCTGGAGTTAAAATCACAGATAGAGGACAAGTGGAAGTGAACGACCATTTACAAACTACTGCTTCAAACATTTATGCAATAGGTGATGTTGTCCGTGGAGCAATGCTGGCACACAAAGCGGAAGAAGAAGGTGTAATTGTAGCTGAGTATCTTGCAGGACAGAAACCACATATCGATTATAACTTGATTCCTGGAGTTGTTTATACTTGGCCGGAAGTAGCTGCTGTTGGAAAAACAGAAGAACAGCTTAAAGAAGCCGGAGTAAATTTCAAATCAGGAAGTTTCCCATTCAAAGCTTTAGGACGTGCCCGTGCAAGTTCTGATATTGAAGGTTTTGTAAAAATCCTTGCGGATGCTAAAACCGATGAAGTTTTAGGAATCCACATGATTGGAGCCCGTGCTGCCGATTTAATTGCCGAAGCAGTAACTGCAATGGAATTCCGTGCTTCTGCTGAAGATATTTCAAGAATGTCACACGCTCACCCTACTTTTGCAGAAGCTATCAAAGAAGCTGCTTTAGATGCAACCGGGAAAAGAGCTTTACATATCTAATACGGTATATAACAATTCTGATACATAAAAAACCCCGCTTAATTTGCACTGCCCCCAAAAAGTTAGACACTATTTGGGGGTATTTTTATGGAAAGAAAAGTCAAGTATAATTTTGCATTAAAGCTTGAATGTGTAAAATTAGTTGTTGAACAACATCATTC
>NZ_JBOGUT010000058.1:0-6099 GCF_050696275.1 Flavobacterium sp. | reverse complement strand
CAGAAAAAAATTTCGTGTTTGTGGTATTTTTTTCAATACTATTTTTTTACCACAGAAGTTGTGGTATTTTTTTTAAAACAAAAATTTTACCACAACTTCTGTGGTAAAATTTTCTGTTTGTTTTTTTAAACACAGATTTCCCCCAGTTGGCAAAGTCTCCCGACTTTGAGTTATAATTAAAAGCAAAAGCTATAGCAGTTGTGTTATAGCTTTTGCTTTTAATATATTTCCAAGTTTGACCCCGATAGGCGGATTTGCACACGAGACTTTAGCCGTAACTGACGAAGTAATCCGTACCCACAAAGAGAATAAAATTAAAAAGCAAACTATAAACCATGTCAACAAAATACAAAGTCTCAACTACAGAAGAAAGGACAAAGTCTGAATTTGTTTTACACTTGCTGCATAATTAATTAATTGTCAGTATTTTCCGATTGTTTCATATACCTGTAATGTTGTAATTTCGCGCCCGAATATTCCTGTTATAGAATTATTTAACAGGGCTATTCTTTTGAAAATCAAATTATAACCCCAAATCAACCTGCATTGCTTATGTTTTATTCATTTTGGAGTAAAAAAACGCTTTTACTTTTCCTCTCTTTTTGTGCTTTTACGGCACAATCCCAAGATATTCTTTGGGAGAAATCCTATGGTGGCAAGCATGCCGAGTTCCTGTTTGATGCGGTTCCGACTCCGGATTATGGTTTTATCCTGGCGGGCAGTTCCATATCGGATAAAAACGGAAATAAATCGGACGCCAACAAAGGGGATCTGGATTACTGGATCTGGAAAATGGACGAGAAAGGCGAGCTGGACTGGCAAAAGAGTTTTGGCGGTTCCGGTCTTGACCTGTTGCAAAGCATTCAGCTGACCAGCGATGCGGGATTCATACTGGCGGGAACTTCCCAATCCAATAAAGGACAGGACAAGACAGCCGACAGTAAAGGCGGGTCGGATTTCTGGATCATCAAACTAGATGCTAAAGGCGGTGAATTATGGCAGCAAACCATCGGCGGAAACGGTCAGGATCAACTGCAAAGCATAACACAAACCCAAGACGGCGGCTACATTTTAGGTGGGTCTTCAGATTCCGATACAACGCTTTCAGAAATAGAAAATACCAGCGGAAAATCGCAAAACAGCAGAGGCGGTCTGGATTACTGGGTGGTAAAACTGGACAATAAAGGAAAAATACAATGGCAGCAGACTATTGGCGGATCGTATACCGATGAGCTCAAAAGCGTCGTACCAACCAAAGACGGCGGGTACATTCTTGGAGGCTACTCCAACTCTCCTGCTTCGGGAGAGAAAACAGCAGACAACATAGGTACCGGTGATTACTGGATTGTAAAATTAGATAAAAGCGGAACTATCCAATGGCAGAAAACCATCGGTGGTGATCAGGACGATAACCTGACCACACTCATCCAAACCAAAGACGGCGGTTATATGGCCGCAGGGAATTCAAACTCGGAAACTTCGGGAGCAAAAAGCAAAAGCAACACTAGCGGTACGGATTTTTGGATAGTAAAACTGGATGAAACTGGAACAATCTCTTGGCAGCAAACCTATAATTACGGCAAAACTGATGTACTGACTTCTATTGTGGAGAATCAAGACGGTAGTTACCTGATTGCCGGATATGCGCAGAAAGAAACTACCGGTAAAGCTATCAGAAAAGACAAAGACGGCATTAACGATTATATCGCCCTGAAGATTGATGCCAAAGGAGAAGAACTCTGGAGCAAAACCGTGGGCAGTACCGGTGATGAAGTATTGAAGAAACTCATTGAAACCAGGGATGGTGGGTATATTCTGGCAGGAACTTCCAAAGGAGAAGCCTCAAAAGATAAAAAATCAGCCAAAGGCGGCAGTGATTTCTGGGTCGTGAAACTCAAAGACAAATCCAAACCGGAACAGCAGAAAGTAAGCATTGAAGCGGTACCGAATCCGGTAACCTCTTTCACCAATGCGATTATCAATTACGAGTATACCTACGGAACAGCTACTTTATATGATTTGAATGGAAGACAGCTGCAGCAGCAGAAAATAAACGGCGAAAGCACCGTGCCGTTTGATTTGAGCAACCTGCCAAGCGGGGTGTATGTGATCAATATCAGCACCAACGTGGAGCAAAACGGGATTAAAGTAATTAAGAATTAAAGGATGAGAAAGATGAAAAAATATAGTATTGTTTTACTATTGTGTTTGCAGGGAATTGTGGCTTTTGGGCAGGACCCGGAGATTAAAACAGATTTACCAACTATAATTCCACCTTCGCCTACCGTAGCGGCTTTAATGAAATTTGAAGAAGTACCCGTGAGCAATTATACAGGAGTGCCGGATATCAGTATTCCTTTGTTTAGTACGGCAACTCGTTCTAAAGATATCAATCTGGATTTATCGCTGAAATACCATGCCGGTGTTGGAGCCAATGATGTAGCAGGAGATGTGGGATTAGGATGGAGCTTGTTTATCGGCGGAACTATTTCAAGAACAGTAAGAGGTTTACCTGATGAAGAATTGGTTTTAGATAGTGGCAATCCCGGTAAAGTAGGGCTTTACCATACCAGTTTACAGAATCATACTAACTACTATTATCAATATAAAGTTAACCCTCCTCTTTTTGTTTCAAATAACCTTTTTGAAGGCAATAAATATATCTGGGATATAATAGAATCCAAAAAATATGATACAGAGCATGATTTATGGCAATTTAACTTTATGGGGCAATCCGGCCGATTTTATATTGAAAAAGATATAAATACTAATTTATTAAAAATTGTTCCTTTAGACGATTACAGAATTAAAATCATCAATCATTACACTACTGTTGGTATTAATAATTTCATGCCAGCCTCTTTTACCATTTATGATGAAAAAGGATATAGATATGAGTTTGATGTAATCGAAACAACTAAAAATTCTACTGCGGTAAATAACGTTTTTGTTCTTACTACGGCGTCTTCAATTTCTACGGAAAAAGAGTTTAGAAGTGCTTTTCATTTATCCAAAATTTTTGACAATAATGACAATTTGCTGGTGGATTATATTTTTAATCCGACCAATGAATTTATTGAGTGTTCGCAAAACAGCAGTTATACAGCTAATGATTATTCCGAGCAAACGACTTATGCAAACTTAGACGGTTATCAATTAATGGCTAAGTTTAATTGTTTTCAGGAGTTCGAACCTATCCAGTCAACGGTTACTAATTATTCAAAAACAACAGTAAAAAAAATACAAACCATAAATGTGCAGGGCATTTCTAAAATTGATATTGGTTATCTTCAAGGACGTATGGATACAAACATTGCCCTACCCAATAAAGCCATTTATATGAATGAGATGACTATAAAAACCTGGAGTGGGGAAACTATAAAAAAGTATCATTTTAACTATGATTATTCTTTAGTAATTGAAAACAGGATGATACTGAAAGAGGTTAGTGAATTAAATCAAAACAATGCCGTTAAGGGCAGCCATAAATTTTATTATAAAACCAATGATAATCTGGCAAATCAAATAATCGGAAAGGATTATTGGGGATATTTCAATTTAATCCCTACCTGTTCCAGCATGGGTGTTCATTTTTCAAACGAACCGAGTCCTTCATTTGGCACAACAGATTTGCTGCAAAAAATAAAGTATCCTACCGGAGGCTCTGCTATTTTCAACTTTGAAGCGAATCGTTATTCTTATGTTGGAAATCAAGCACTCATCAACTTTGAAGAGAATCCTGATAATTTACAGGAAACCTTCTATAACCCGACACCGGGTACCTTTAATTCCGGAAACAGTCTTTACAGTATTCCTGTTGCAACTAAAATCAGGAAAGTGCTATTTACCCCTTCAATAGTAGTGGAAGATATAGCTAATAGTGTTGATACTTTTCTTTTGCAAAAGTTTGAAAATGGAAACTGGAAAGGAATAGCCAGCCTGCATTGCTCAGGATCAAACCAAAATTGTTGCATTCCCTATACTTTAGAAGCAAATATCCAATACCGGATTTTCAGAAGTTTTACTTCAACGGACACAGTTCCAAATGCTACTTTAGGAATACAATATTTTGAGCAAGCTGCAAACCCTAAAATGTTTTTATACGGCGGCGGCAACAGGATCAAACAAATTGGGTATTTCGACACTGATGTCCCTCAGGTATATTATGATGACCCAAGCTTATGGAGTCAGTATACTTCCAGAAAGGAAAAAAAATACAATTACTCATGGCCCGATAATGCGAATAAAAGCAGTGGATCCCTAACGTTTTTAAAGCCATTATTCAAATATCAAAATTCGACTAAAATGTATACCTCTTGTCAGGAACCTCCCTATTTTTCAACGCTTGATTTTAATGGAACGGTTTATTTTACAACCCAAACGAATTTTAATAATCTGAATTTTTGTAAAACACAAGGGTCTGATGTAGGTTACAAGCATGTTTTCGTATCTGAAACCGGAAATGGTTCCTCTGTTTTCGAATACACATCTCCAATAGATTTTCCCGAAGAATTTACATTTACAGATACTCCCCCATTTCTGCCAACTAAAAATCTGGATTATAAAAGAGGTTTATTAGTTAAAGAAACTATTAAAAATGAAACTGACAAACTTCAGGAAACAACATATAGTTATGATTTTACGGGGTATGAGACAACATACGGAATCAGGTTTTATAAACCAAACGGATTGGGCTTTAAAGGATCATTTTTTAATAGTTATGAAAGTTATTTAGACCACTTGGAAAACCCGGTTGGGCCAGTTTATATTCCAGGTCGCAGTGGTACCCACTTTAATAATTTTAATGACAGTAATCTTTATGGTTATCCAGCTGATTATTCACAAATATATTCTTTAACACAAGCCTACGGCTGGGCAAAACTTACTACTAAAACCACCAAAAATTATATGTATAACAGCAGTACTCCTATTGTTGTTCAAACCAATGAAACCTTTACCTACAATACCTTAAACAAAAAAATAGCGTCTCAGACCAGTACCAACAGTAAAGGAGAGATTTTGAAAAGCGATTATTCATATCATACGGGTAATTCTGTTTATTCCCAAAACAGGATTTCTGAGATTGAGAAAGTGGAAAGCTACAGAGGCTCTGCCTTGCTCTCTACCAGTAAAATCAATTATTCTACAGCATGGACAGGCAATGTGTCGTACCTGCCGCAAAGCGTTGCTGCTTCAAAGAAAAGCCAAACATTGGAAACCCAGTTCAAGTACAACAGCTACGACGAATTTGGCAATCCACTGGAGGTACAACAGGAAAACGGCACCAAGATTGCCTACATCTGGGGCTACAACAAAACCCAGCCGATTGCCAAGATAGAAAATGCAGCATATGCCGATGTACAATCGTATGTGAGCAATTTGCAGAGTTTGTCCGATACCGGAACCGAAGCCAACCTATTGACAGCGTTGAGCAACCTAAGAGCGGCTTTGCCTGCTGCAATGGTCACCACTTATACCTACAAACCGCTTATCGGGATCAGTACCATGACCGATCCTAAAGGATTTAAAACCACCTACGAGTACGATGCCTTTAACCGTTTGTTCCAGGTCAAAAACCATACCGGGAAAGTGCTGAGCAAAAACGAATACAACTACCGCCCTAACTAATCGATGCCATGAAAAAAATAGTATTACTACTCCTAGTATTGCCTTTGGGCGTTATGGGGCAGACCACGACCCAAAACTATGTCAAAACCACGACCTATAAAGATTCGACAGCCACGACTTCAGTGGTGCAGATGACTTATTTTGACGGATTGGGACGCCCCATACAACAAATTGCCAACGGACAATCAAATTCCGGAAAAGACATCGTAACCCATATAGAGTACGATGCCTATGGCAGACAGCCTAAGGAATTTCTTCCCTATGCCAATACCAGTGCCTCTCTGAATTACAATTCCAATGCAGGAGGTGAGACTGCTGCGTTTTACAATACGGCTGCTTATGAGAACACCGCCAATCCCTACAGTGAAAAACTCTTTGAAGCCTCACCACTGAACCGCGTCACAAAACAAGCCGCTCCCGGTGAGGCATGGGCCATGAACTCCGGGCATGAGATAAAACTGGATTACCAGG
>NZ_JBOGUT010000057.1:0-6323 GCF_050696275.1 Flavobacterium sp. | reverse complement strand
AAGCCAGAATTATATCTCAAAAGGGAGGGAAAGTACAATCTTCTCTAAAGTCTTGTTTTTACGACTTAAAAAGAGTCCTTTTGAGTCAGTTAATATTTACCACTAGTGTATTGGAAGCAAAAAACAAGCTCGCTTAAATTGCTTTAAACGAGCTTGTTTTTTATGATTTATTTTAAATGATAATTTTTTTTTTAGAGGTTGTGCAACAGCTACGGCTGTTAGCGGTTCGTTGCTTTTCTTATGTTATAATATTCTACTTTTTACGGTTAAAAATCTATTATCAATTAGTTGACTGGCATTCCCGCTACATATAATACTTGTCCTGTAACAAAACTTGCTTCTTCTGAAACAAAAAATGAGACTGCATGTGCAATGTCAGCTGGTGTACCTGTACGATTAACAGGTATGTTTTTAACGGCTTGTTCTAAATGATTTTCCAAAGTAAGTCTATTTCTTTTTGCTGTTGCCTCAGTCATTGCTGTAACGATTAATCCTGGAGCTACTACATTTGCCGTGATTCCAAATGGTCCCAATTCTACTGCAAGTGATTTAATAAAACCATGCATACCTGCTTTTGCTGCACAATAATTTGCTCTTTCTGAATGCCCTGTTGCAGAAATACTTGATATATTAATAATTCTACCCCATCCTGTTTTTTTCATATATGGAAGAGATTCTTTAACCATTAAAAAAGACCCACGTAAATGCACATTTATAACATCATCCCAATCTTTAGTGTCCATCAAATCGATGTTTACATCTCTTGCAAACCCAGCATTATTTACCAAAATATTAGGTTCTCCAATTTTGGAAATAATTTGTTCCATTGCTGATTTTATTTCGTTTTCATCAGCCACATTTGCCCCAATTGAAATGGCATGCCCACCATTCTTAATAATTGAATCAACAGTGTTGAAGCAAGCTTCTTCGGTCATGTCTAATACAACTACTGCAAATCCATCATTGGCTAATCTTTTTGCAATTCCGGCACCAATACCTTGTGCGGCTCCTGTTACAATAGCTATTTTTTTAGTTAAATTCATTCTTCTTTTATTTACTTCGTTTTATGATAAAAGCTGAATTTATTTGTTCCATACCAATATTCAAATAGAAATCTATTGCTTTTGGTGAAGAGTGCAAGATTAATTTGCATTCTTCACCAGCTGTTTTTTTTGTGATTTTTACCAATTCTCTCCCAATACCTTTTTTTTATACTCATTCCTTACACACAAATCAGAAAGATAACAACAATAACAAAAGTCTGAAATAGACCTTGCTAACCCAACTAGTTTGTCTTTATCCCATGCTGTTACAATTATATTTGCGTTATTGTGCATCTTTTTTATTCTTTCAATATCTTCTTTATTGTCAATTGGGAAATAATCAGAAAAATCATATAAATCTATTATTTCTTCGATTTCTGGTATTATTTCAGTTTTATAAATAATTTTCACTTTTAGGTTTTTTGTGTTTTAGTAAGTTAATAATGATTTTCCAATCGTTCGTTACAATGACCGCCAACGTTCCGCGGCTTGGCGTGGTTGCGAGCTTCGGAACCGATTATTTTCTGTTAAAGATAAAATTTCTTGCGAAATGTAAACGTGAATTTACCACAAAATTCGCAATCTTGCCAAACGCCTGTTAGCAGAAAGCTCTAATATAATCTATACCCAATTTTTATTCCGAGGCTCAAATTTGGGAGTATGTAATTTGTATTTTTTTGAGCAGTAGAAATTTCATTTTCATCAAAAGCTTTAATACTATCCCTTTCTTCATTAGTTAGTGAATCATTACCTTTAGATAATCTTAAGCCAATCCCAAAAAACCATTCAAATATAATATTATTCGAGTATGTTTTTAAGTTTCCTATTTTAGCAGTAAAGCAATTTATATTTTTATGAATTCTATATTTCATAACTCGACTAGGATCGCTAGTTGTAGGAATTGAATCTTTCCAATCATATGAAATATCTTTATATGTGTATTCTAACGAAATAAAATTACCTTTACTCATCCCATTTTTATTGACATACCATTTAATTTCAGGTTTTAAAATATACCCTTTTGAATTTTCTCTCAAATCAAGTCCTTTGATATCAAAATATCTTCCATATTCACCAGATAAAGATATGTTTTTATAAACTTTTAACTCTAATCCAATTCTGTAAGAAGAACTACCGAAAGCATCAATAATTGATATTGGATTGGTTTTTATACAAAGATTATTATCTTTTCCTTCATTGTTTTGTGAAAGTGATATTTGAAAACAAAGTAAGAGAGATATAATTATAAAATGTTTCATTAAATTATTGAATTTACGCTTTTTTTTGAGCTTACCGTTAACGTCTTGGCGCTACAAGAGGTTTGGGATTAAAGAGGCGAGTTTTTTTCCATTATGCACAAATTTTCCAAGTACAAAACCATTTTTAAATTCAGCCTAATGCCCAAATCTCTTGTAACGGCTGTTAGCGGCTGCCTTTTTATTCATTTTTTAAGTTTTGCAATATTTGCTTACTGAAATAGCTTGTCATTTCACCGCTTTTATTCTCTCCCGCAAATATTTTTCCATCAGGTGTAAAAACAGTATAAAGTTCATCAACTAATAGCCCCATTTTTCCTTCGTCAATATAAATTAATCGGGCTTCTGATAATTCTTTAATAATTTTTTCTACATCAATTTTTTCTGTTTTTATAAATTTTAAAAAATCTTTATCGGAATTGATATCAACAAATTCTACTTGAGTTAAAACATTTAGAATTGAGTATTTATCTTTGTTAATCTCTGTTGGTTCCCAAGGAGTAGAAACCAATGGAGCTGAAAGTTGTTTTCTTGTAAGAGGATGATATAAAAATTCCCATCCCCAACTGGTTTCATCCATTTTTCTTTCTTTACAAGACAAGAAAGGATGGACAGTTTCAAAATCAAAATCATCACCAAAAATATCTGAACTTATTTCAAACTTGTAAGAAAGTCTTGTCCATATTAATTCTAATAGATGATACATTGGTTTACTGTTTGATGATGCTAAAATATGAAAGTAAAATTCATCTTCTGTCAATGGCATTGCCATCGGCATACCATTATTTTTTATGATTGTGTTATTACCACAAATAAATAAACTTGGAAAACTTCCTGGGCTATATCCTTGAACAGGGCCATCTTTACAAATTGTTTCTAATTTTTTTACAAAGCCTTCTCTTAAGCCATATTCAGAAGTGTAGCCATAGTAGCCAAATACAATTCTTAATGGATGAAATGCCTCCATCATAAGATAATGATAAAGAAGGTTTTCTCTATCCGAAAATCTTTCTCTTCTATCTTTATTTGGTAATTCCTTTGATGTTAAAACTTTATATGCATCTCTGTGCATTCTTCCAACAAATGGTTCTGCATCTCTTGGTTCGGAAACATTTATAATTGAAAGGAGGTTTTGATGTGAGTCATCAATGTCATTTGCATAGAGGTTTTTCTTTACTTGGATAGCAGCAATAACATCTTTGATATGATATTTATATCTATTTGCAAATGACATTTTTATACCATCACCAACAACAAGCATACAATCTAACTCATCGCTCATAACACCACTGTCATTATAGACAAAACTTCTTTCAACCATTTTTAAATTTAGGTCTTTGAAAACAGCTCTATTAAGTAATTCAGTAGTCAAGCCTTCAAAATTGTCTCCAATTGCAACAGTGTGTTTTATATCTTGGTCGTCAAGTTCAATTTTGGAAAGGGCATATCTCTTAAATTGTTCTAATAAATCTGCGAATGTTGAAATCATAATTTGAAATATAGGTGGTTAATTTACTGTATTTTCTTTCAAGGTTGCCGCTAACCCTCAAATATACACACTTCCCACCTATATTCATTAAATCACATAGCGCAGTTTTTCTTTTCCTTTGTAAATTATTCCTGTGGCAAAAAAAATATTTTAATAAAAATGCCACAACAGTTGTGGCATTTTTATTTTTTATACAGAAATTGCCACAACTTTTGTGGCAAAATATTATTTTTGAAAAAAATGCCACAGATGAAACTCACAACAACTATAAAAAACACAATAGGCTTGACCCAAGATGAAATGGCCATGCTATTAGGGGTTACCCGAAGCCAATGGTCAATGTATGAAATAGGGAAACGGTCGTTGCCGCTGGAAGCAACAAAACAATTAGCTGGGATACTGCAGCATCTTCAAAACGCAAAAGCAACTTCTGATGCCATACAAAAAGTAACTACGGCAGAACAAAAGAAAAACCGCGAATGGTTAGAACAGGAATATACAAGCCTTCAATACAAAAAGGCGGTGTTAGATAGAAAGATTGCCGCTATGGAAACCAAAAGAGCAGAAGGATTTGCTGCTTTGGAAGTTGTTGATTATTTAGCAAACCATCCGGCAAAAATTGTCAGTGCCCATTTTATAACCGCTATAAAAACCAGAGCGGTAAACAGCCTGAATAAAAACACATTACATCATTTACAAAGCATGCATCTCAAAAAGGATCAATTGGAAATGTTAAAAAACACTTTGGAGAAAAAAATGCACTTATGATACCTCTTTTTTCGGACAGAACTTTTTAGGCCAAAAAAAAACGCCAATCAATACGATTGGCGTTTTTATTAGTCTTTTATAGAATTTCCGTCTTTATCGAAAAACTTATATTCTAAATACGTGTAAGCGTCACGAGGTATGATTTTCACCCATTTTTTATACTCAAAAAACCATTTTGAGCGTATTGATGGAAAACCTTTTGTAAGGTAGGCTGCGATGAACGGGTGTACGTTAAGTATCACTTTGTTTTGCAGCTTTACAATTCGTTCTAGATCGGAAGCGATTTTATCAATGATTAATATTGGTGCTTCAATTTCACCATTTTCATTGTTAGGATCTTCTTCCCGTGTTTTGATATTGACCTCTGGTCGTACTCTTTGTCTGGTAATTTGTACCAGTCCGAATTTACTTGGAGGTAATATTTTGTGTTTTGCTTTATCGTCGCTCATTTCTTCTTTTAAGAAATCGTACAATACTTTCCGGTTGTCCGGATTAGACATATCGATAAAATCGACAACAATGATGCCACCCATATCGCGTAAACGTAATTGTCGTGCCACTTCGGCTGCGGCAATCATATTTACTTCGAGAGCGGTATCTTCCTGATTGGTTGCTTTGTTTGAGCGGTTTCCGCTGTTTACATCGATTACGTGCATGGCTTCGGTGTGTTCTATAATTAAATAGGCTCCTTTGCTCATGGACACAGTTTTACCAAAAGAAGTTTTTATTTGTCTTTCAATACTGTATTTCTCAAAAAGCGGCGTGTCTTTAGACTGATAAAGCTTCACCATTGATTCTTTACTTGGAGCAATTTGTTGAATATACTCCTTTGTTTCGTTGAACAGTTCTACATCGTCAATTATAATTCCGCTAAAAGTATCATTAAAAACATCTCGTAATATTGATGATGCTCTATTGAGTTCTCCTAGCACTTTTGACGGATGGTGCGCTGTTGGAATTCGTTTGCACATTGATGTCCATTTGTCCATCAAGTTTTGCAAGTCTTTGTCTATTTCTGCGACTTTTTTGCCTTCGGCTACTGTGCGAACAATAACCCCGAATCCTTTTGGTTTAATCGATTGTACAAGACGTTTCAATCGGTCCTTTTCTTCTTTCGAATCTATTTTTTGAGAAATAGAAACTCTGTCGGAAAAAGGGACTAAAACTATAAATCTTCCAGCCAGGGAAAGCTCAGAGCTGATCCTCGGACCTTTGGTAGAAATCGGTTCTTTGACCACTTGTACGAGAATCGACTGATTAGCACTGATTACATCGGTAATCACACCGTCTTTGTCGATCTCTTTTTCAAAAGGAAAACTTTTTAGGGAGAAATCTTTTATTTTACCTGCGCTTACAAGTTTTATGAATTTCAATTGGGAAGCCAGATTAGGTCCTAAATCGTGGTAATGCAAAAAGGCATCTTTTTCGAAGCCTACATTTACAAAAGCAGCGTTTAGACCTGCAACAGGTTTTCTGATTTTGGCGATAAAAATATCACCTACCTGAAAGTTGCTTGTTTCTTCTTCTTTGTGTAATTCAATTAGTTTTCCATCTTTTAATAAGGCAAAATCTACAGCTTCAGAACCAGATCTAATGATTAATTCTTTATTCATTTGTAAATTTTTATCTGCATTTAAGTCAATAGGTAAAGGTTGCAAGCAAAAAAACTCAAAACCGGAACCCAAGACCGAATTGTACAGATGGATTAAACATTTTACAGGTATTTGTACCCGGTGAAACAGACAGATTTTTGGATATTTCAGAAAT
>NZ_JBOGUT010000056.1:0-6662 GCF_050696275.1 Flavobacterium sp. | reverse complement strand
ATCCTTTTATGAAGCACAGCGTAATAAAAGATTGAAACGAAGTGCCCGACCCGAACACAAAATAATCCCCTAACCAAACGAAGCGGCCGTGAGGGACACGCCAAAAACCTGTACAAGCTAAGAATACGATAAAAACAAAAAACATACTCTATATATATTGTATGTCTTTTGCGAATCGACTATATTTGCGGTCATAAATTTAAAATAATGATTAAGATTACATTACCTGACGGTTCGGTTAAGGAGTTTGCAAAAGGCATTTCTCCTATGGATGTTGCGAAAAGTATAAGCGAAGGATTAGCAAGAAACGTGATTTCTGCTTCTTTTAATGGTACGACGGTTGAAACCGCGACGGAATTGACCACCGATGGTTCTCTTATTTTATATACTTGGAATGACAAAGACGGTAAAAAAGCGTTTTGGCATTCTACTTCGCACGTGATGGCACAGGCGCTTGAGGAATTATTCCCAGGTATTAAGCTGACGCTGGGACCTGCTATTGACAATGGTTTCTATTACGATGTGGATTTTGGCGACAAGAAAATTACAGATGCGGAATTCAAATCGATTGAAGACCGCGTTCTGGAGATTGCCCGTGAGAAACATGAATTTAAAATGCGTCCGGTTACAAAAGCTGACGCTTTAGCAATGTATGCAGACAACGAATACAAAACCGAATTGATTTCGAACCTGGAAGACGGAACGATTACTTTTTGTGATCATTCGACTTTTACCGACTTATGCCGTGGTGGCCATATTCCGAATACGGGAATTATCAAAGCCATGAAAATCATGAGTGTTGCCGGAGCGTACTGGAGAGGTGATGAAAAGAACAAACAATTGACTCGCGTTTACGGAATTTCTTTCCCTAAACAAAAAGATCTGACTGATTATCTGGAGTTGCTGGAAGAAGCAAAACGCCGTGATCACAGAAAACTGGGCAAGGAATTGGATTTGTTTGCTTTCTCACAAAAAGTAGGTCAGGGATTGCCATTGTGGTTACCAAAAGGAGCTGCTTTACGCGATCGTTTGGAGCAATTCTTGAAAAAAGCCCAGAAAAAAGCAGGATACGAGCAAGTGGTTACTCCACATATTGGACAAAAAGAACTGTATGTTACTTCAGGCCATTATGCGAAATACGGTGCAGATAGTTTTCAGCCGATACACACACCGGCCGAAGGTGAAGAGTTTTTACTAAAACCTATGAACTGCCCGCACCACTGTGAAATATACAATACTAAACCTTGGTCATATAAAGACCTGCCGAAGCGTTATGCTGAATTCGGAACTGTTTACCGTTACGAACAAAGCGGCGAGCTACACGGTCTGACTCGTGTAAGAGGATTTACTCAGGATGATGCACACATATTTTGCACACCGGATCAGTTGGATTCTGAATTCAAAAAAGTAATCGATCTTGTATTGTACGTTTTTGGTTCTTTAGGATTTGAAAACTTTACCGCTCAGGTTTCCGTAAGAGACTTGAACAATCCGGACAAATATATAGGAAGCGTTGAAAACTGGGAAAAAGCAGAGAATGCAATTATCAGTGCAGCGAAAGACAAAGGGTTGAATTATGTGATAGAAAGCGGTGAGGCTGCTTTTTACGGACCAAAACTGGATTTCATGGTTAAGGATGCTTTAGGCAGAAGCTGGCAGCTTGGAACGATTCAGGTAGATTATAACTTACCGGAACGTTTTGACCTGACATACAAAGGTTCTGACAATGAGTTACACCGACCTGTAATGATTCACCGTGCTCCTTTTGGTTCGATGGAACGATTTATCGCTATTTTACTGGAACACACAGCAGGAAATTTCCCTCTTTGGCTGATGCCGGAACAGGCTATTATCCTATCTTTGAGTGAGAAATATGAAAATTATGCGAAAAAAGTTTTAGAATTGCTAGAAAATCACGAAATTCGCGCCCTAATTGACAACCGAAATGAAACAATCGGGAAGAAAATTAGAGAGGCTGAAGTTCAGAAAATGCCGTTTATGCTGATCGTAGGAGAGGAAGAAGAGAAAAACGGAACGATTTCCGTGAGACGACATGGTCAGGAAGGAAAAGGCAATATTACGGTAACAATTGACGAATTTGCTAAAATTGTTAACGAAGAAATCAGCAAAACATTAAAAACATTTGAAGTCTAACTAAAAAATAAGAGCCATAGCAATTAGAAACAACAGAGGTTACCAGCCTCGAGTAGAAAAAAAAGATGAGCATAGAATAAACAATTTTATTCGTGTTCCTGAAGTACGTCTAGTAGGAGACAATGTTGAACCTGGAGTTATTAAAACTTCGGAAGCATTGAAATTAGCTGACCAATTAGAATTGGATTTAGTTGAAATTTCTCCAAACGCTGAACCGCCGGTATGTAAAATCATGGACTATAAAAAGTTTGTTTACATGCAAAAGAAGCGTGAAAAGGAACTTAAAGCAAAGTCTACTCAAATTGTAGTAAAAGAGATTCGTTTTGGCCCTCAGACAGATGAGCACGATTACGATTTTAAAAGAAAGAATGCTGAGAAGTTCCTGAAAGAAGGATCTAAATTAAAAGCGTTTGTATTCTTTAAAGGACGATCTATCATCTATAAAGAACAAGGACAGATTTTATTATTGCGTTTAGCGCAAGATCTTGAAGAATACGGAAAAGTGGAAGCAATGCCTGTTCTTGAAGGAAAAAGAATGATTATGTTTATTTCTCCAAAAAAGAAAGCAAACAAATAAAAAGAATAAGTAAGTTAAATTAAATAAATTAGGGAAATTATGCCTAAAATGAAAACCAAATCTAGTGCTAAGAAACGCTTTAAAGTGACTGGCTCTGGAAAAATTAAAAGAAAGCACGCTTTTAAAAGTCATATTTTGACTAAAAAATCTAAGAAACGTAAATTAGCGTTGACACACTCAACTCTAGTTCACAAAACAGATGAGAAAAGCATCAAACAACAATTAAGAATTATCTAATCGACAATTTATTGTCAATTACCATAAAATAATTCTTTAGGTTTAAAACAATTTAATAACCTTGGAGTATGGCCATTAAGTGTCCTTGATTAAATTCGGAACGCCTGCTACAAAAAAAATGTAAAAATTATGCCAAGATCAGTAAATTCAGTTGCTAAAAGAGCAAGAAGAAAAAAGATAATGAAGCAAGCCAAAGGTTTCTTTGGTCGTCGTAAAAACGTTTGGACAGTTGCGAAAAATGCGGTTGAGAAAGCAATGTGCTACGCTTACCGTGACAGAAAAGTAAATAAGAGAAATTTCCGTGCTTTATGGATTCAACGTATCAACGCTGGAGCTAGATTGGAAGGAATGTCTTATTCTCAATTCATGGGTAAAATCAAAGCTAACAATATCGAATTGAACCGTAAAGTTCTTGCAGATTTAGCAATGAATCACCCAGAAGCTTTCAAGACAATACTTAAAAAAGTAAAATAACGTTTAACAAACAATTTTAACTTACTTACTATAGAAATCCCATCTGCTAACGCAAGGTGGGATTTTTTATTTTTAACCAAAATTGAGAAGCATTTCGACTCTTATCCTAACTGTTGACTCACTTTAACAAAATTTTAGAGGATAGTTTTTTTTGTTTCTTTATTTTTATTAAAAATTTCTTAATAAATGAAAAAAACAATTTTACCCCTTATTGCATTGCTGGGCTTCACGACAGTTAATGCACAAACAGCTATAACAGAAAAGATGAAAGACTCACAAGGGTACACTTACGAAACAGTCAAAAATGACAAAACCGGAGTTCGTGTTTATACACTGAAAAACGGTTTAAAAGTATATCTGGCACAAAATCGCGATGAACCAAGAATTCAGACCTATATACCGGTAAGAACCGGATCTAATAATGACCCTTCAGACAATACGGGATTAGCTCATTATTTAGAGCATATGGTTTTTAAAGGAACCAGCAAAATAGGAACGCAGGATTGGCCAACTGAAAAAAAACTGATTGCTCAAATTTCCGATCTATACGAACAACACAAAGCAGAAACAGATCCTGAAAAGAAAAAAGCAATTTATAAAAAAATAGACGAAGTCTCTCAGGAAGCTTCGAAATTCTCTGTGGCAAATGAATACGACAAACTGATTTCTTCATTAGGAGCCAAAGGAACAAATGCTCATACTTCTCTTAATGAAACAGTATACAAAAACAATATTCCTGCCAACGAATTGGAGAAATGGATGATTGTTGAGAAAGAACGTTTCTCAGAATTAGTCCTTCGTCTTTTCCATACAGAATTAGAAGCTGTATACGAAGAATTTAACCGTTCACAGGATAATGATGGCCGTTTGGTAAACTTTGAGTTAATGAACGCTTTGTTCCCGGTAACTCCATACGGTCAACAAACTACAATTGGAAAATCAGAGCATTTGAAAAATCCATCTATGGTAGCCATCCACAATTATTTTGACACCTATTATGTGCCAAATAACATGGCAGTAGTTTTAGTTGGAGACCTGGATTTTGATAAAACCATAAAAATGGTTGATCAGTATTTTGGTTCATTTCAATACAAAGAATTGCCAATGAAAAAGATGTTGTCTGAACAACCAATGACTTCTGTTGTAAGAAGAGAAGTAAAAAGCCCAACTGCCGAACGTCTAATGATGGCTTGGAGAACATCTGGTTCTGGAACAAAAGAAGCTATGTTAGCCGACATTACTTCTAATATATTGTCTAATTCAGGTGATGTTGGTTTAATCGATATTGATATTAACGAAAAACAATTAGCATTAAGCGCAGGATCTTTTTCTACGACTTTCAATGATTATGGATACCATGCAATGACCTTATCTACAAAAGAAGGACAAACGCTTGAAGAAGGAGAGAAATTACTTCTTGCTGAAATTGCTAAAATCAAACAAGGTAACTTTGATGAATGGATGATTCAGGCTATCATAAACAATATGAAACTGGACAGAATGAAAAACTTCGAATCTGGTGATAGATTGGCAACTGCTTTGTATAATTCATTCATTGAAAAAAGAAGCTGGGAACAGGTTTTATCCGAAATTAACGAATTATCAAAATTTACTAAAGCAGACATCGTGAAGTTTGCTAATGATTTTTACAAAGACAACTATGTAGTTATCTATAAAAGAAAAGGGGTTAACGACAAATTAGTACGTGTTTCAAATCCTGGCATTACTCCTATTCAATTAAACAGAGATGCGCAATCTGAATTTTACAAGACGTTTGCTAAATTAAGCACTACCGAACTTTCTCCTGTTTTTGTTGATTTCAAAAAAGAAATCCAAACTAAAAAACTAAAAAATACAAACATCAGTTTTGTTAAAAACAATACGAACGAAATAGCCAATCTGTATTATATTTTCAATATGGGATCTGACCATAACAAGAAATTATCATTGGCGATCGGAATGCTTGACTTTTTAGGTACTGATAAATTAAGTTCTGAAGATGTAAAAAAGGAATTTTATAAAATAGGTGTTACTTATTCTGTAAGTGCAGGAAATGATTTAAGTTACATTACACTTACCGGATTAGAAAGCAATCTGCCAAAAGGAATTGAATTGTTAGAAAACCTTCTGAAAAACATAAAACCAGATCAGAATGTATACAACACAACAGTTACAACAATTCTGAACAGCCGTGCAAATGCTAAAAAACGTAAAGAAAATATCGTTATTGCTTTATCAAATTATGCAAAATACGGTAAAGAATCCCGTTTCAGAGATATTCTTTCTGAAAAAGAATTGAAAGAAATGAATGCTTCTGAGTTAACAGCAATCCTAAAAGGCCTTAATGAGTACCAACATCAGATCTTCTTTTATGGTAATGATTTAAAACCAATTCAGGCAACATTAGAAAAATACCACAACCTGAATGCTGACAAAGCCATTCCAGCTCCAAAAAAATATACTGAACCGGTAACGGAAAACAAAGTTTATTTTGCTAACTACGATATGGTACAGGCTGAAATGAGCAGAATTGCAAAAGGTGAAAAATACAATTTCAACATTGCAGGAACAGTAAATGTATTCAACTCTTACTTCGGTTCCGGATTATCTTCTATTGTTTTCCAGGAAATAAGAGAATCAAAATCGCTGGCTTACTCTGCAAACGCAACTTACAGAACAGCTTCGGAGAAAGACTTAAGCGATTATATGCAAGTTTCTATTGGAACTCAAGCAAACAAATTACCACAAGCTGTTGATGCGCTTTCTGTATTATTGAATGAAATGCCTAAAATTGAAAAACAGTTTAATAATGCAAAAGATTCTTCTTTAAAGCAAATTGCTTCTTCGAGAATTATCAAAACAAACATTTTCTTTAATCAGTTAAATTTGAAAAAACTAGGTTTCGATTATGATATCCGTAAAGAAGTCTATAAAAATATTCAAGCACTGACACTAAATAATGTGAATGACTTTTTCAATAAAGAAGTAAAAACTAAAAAGTACAACACGGCTATTATTGGCAAGAAAGAAAATTTAGATTTTGAAGCATTGAAAAAATTAGGAGCTATTGAAGAAGTTTCTTTAGAAGAACTTTTCAACTACTAGTTTTATTTTTTTTGAGTCGTCCTAAAATAGGTTGACAAGTTTTACAATAAATTAATTAAAACCAGTGAAGTTAACTTCACTGGTTTTTTCATATACAAAGTTAGGTGTTTTCATA
>NZ_JBOGUT010000055.1:0-7103 GCF_050696275.1 Flavobacterium sp. | reverse complement strand
ACTTTGCAAAAGGGATTTATCGACTGGGTTTATGAAAACACATGCCAACAAATCTGGCAGTATGCAGGACGGTGTCAAGCCGTTTTTCCCTGCTAACATTAATCCGCCTGGAAGGGCGGATTTTCCTTTCACCAGAAAGGAGCAAGTTGTGTTTTGAGCTGCTGGAAATGAATTCCGCTGCTCAAAACAACTTGCTCTGCCGAGAGCTGGAAAACATTCTCCAAAGTCGATGTTTTATAATATTATAATTGGATTTTTATGGACCAAAGTAATAACAGACCGTTGAGGAAATCAGGGCGCAATCCTAAAAAGGATCCTGCCGTTTTCCGTTATTCCATATCATTGAATACTGAGGAAAACGCCCGTTTTCTTTCTCTTTTTGAACAATCACAAATGAATGTAATGGCGCATTTTATTACTGCCTGTATCTTTCAAAAGACTATTAAGACCATCAAAGTAGACAAGGTTACAATGGATTATTATATGCGATTAACCACTTTGTATGGGCAATTCCGTTCCGTTGGAGTGAATTATAATCAGATTGTAAAGCTGCTTTATCGCAATTTTTCGGAAAAAAAAGCCAGTGCTTATCTTTATAAATTGGAAAAACAAACCGCTGAAATGGCAAAATTATGTCAACAAATTATATTGCTTACTGGAGAATTTGAAGTAAAATATTTAAAAAATAACGAGTAAAATGGTAGCTAAAATTGGCAGGGGACAAAATTTGAAAGGCGTACTTTCCTACAACCAGCTCAAAGTTGAGAAAGAAAATGCTGAGGTTCTCTTTACCCATAAGATATTGGAAACATCTGATGGTCATTATTCTGTCGCTCAAATGTTCCGCTCTTTTGAGCCATACCTGTTAGCTAATCGCAAAACCGAGAAAACAGTCCTGCATATATCCATCAATCCTGACCCTAAAGACAATGTCAGTGATGAAAAGTTTAATGTTATTGCTCAGGAATATATGCAAAAAATGGGATATGGCAAACAGCCTTTTGTTGTATTCAAACACACGGATATTGAGCGTACTCATATACATATTGTATCAGTTTGCGTGGATGAAGAGGGCAGGAAGATTTCAGACAGTTATGAACGAATGCGTTCCATGGATGTGTGTCGTGACTTAGAAAAAAAGTATGGATTGATAATACCTACAGAGAATAAGCAACAACAAAATAAGAAAACATTTAATCCCGTAGATTATAAAACCAATGACCTTAAAAGTCATATTGCCTCAGTTGTACGTTATCTCCCAAAATATTATCAGTTTCAAAGTTTAGGGGAATATAATGCGTTGTTATCCCTTTTCAATATTACTGTTGAAGAAGTGAAAGGAGAACTACACGGAAAATCCAAAAACGGATTAGTCTATTTTGCATTGAATGAAAGCGAAGAAAAAACTAGTAATCCATTTAAAGCCTCTCTTTTTGGAAAAACTGCTGGATACCAGCAGCTTCAAAATCATTTTGAAGAGTCTAAGACTGTACTCAAACAAAATGATAAAAGGCAACCAATCAAGACAACAATTGAAACAGCACTACAATCCACAACTAATGAACAAGATTTTAAAAAACAATTAACGGAAAGAGGGATTAGTATAGTTGTTCGCCGAAATGATACGGAGCGCATTTATGGTATTACCTTTGTTGACCATAATTCTAAAATAGTATGGAACGGCTCCCGTTTAGGAAAAGAATTTTCCGCCAATATTTTTAATGACCATTGGAATCATAATATCAAATCAGAAATGGAAGAAGCTGTTAGTCTTCAAACTAAAATAGCACAATCAAACAATATCGAGGTTTTATCGGTTGAAAAACTACATCATTTGTTCGACTTTCTAAATCTAGATAAGCATGAAGACGGTTTGATTGAAGCGTTGGGCAGTTTACTCCCCGAAGCAAAAGGAGAAGATTACGAGGAGATTGATTTTACCAACAAGATAAAGAAGAAAAGAAAACATAATAGAGGTCAGAAGTAATTTAAACCCTCCTTTTTGCTAAACTTTAATGAAATAAACTTTTCCTATCTTTGCATACTTTACCATTAATAAACCCATAAAATGGAAGATATCAATCTTTGGTTAAACCAACCGAAAAAAGATTAATCATAATTTAAAAATAAAGAGATTTTATTTAAACAAAATTTCTTGGAGAGCAGCCTTGAATTCTTTGATGGCATCAATTTTTATGCTCATCTATCAACGTTTTCAAAAACTTATTTTTAACTTTATAAAGAACAAAAATGAATACAATTTTGTGGATAATGCAGGGACTTCTTTCTGCTTTTTTCATTATGCCAGGTTATGGAAAAATTACTGGCAGCAAAGAAAAACACATCGCAGATGGGCATTTAAAATCTAACAATTCTATAATGCCAATCCGAATATTAGGGTTTCTTGAGCTATTAGGTTGTATTGGCATTATAATACCTTGGCTTACAGGTATTTTTCCGATTTTGACACCTATGGCAGCTACTTCCTTTTGCTTAATTATGGTAGCAGGTATGTTTGTTCACACTAGAAAGGAAGAATACAAAATGTTTCCAATGTTGATTTTAGTTTTTATTATATCAGCAGTTGTTGCATATTTTAGATTCACTGACTTGGCATAGCAATAAAAATTCCAGCCAGCGGTTTGGCGTTATTGGAACAAACGGAAGTACAATCATCGTACTTCCGTTTTTGCTTTCTTTGTGCCTGAAGTCTAAATTTGGTTTAGGAATAACTCATCAATAATATTGACAATAATATTGCAATCATTAGAACTATAATTATGATAAATATTATTTTTCGTTGCCAATTATGAAGATATTTTCTGTCCCCAAGCATAACTCCAGTGCAAAATCTTCGGTGCAGTTGGCGTCTTGAATTGATAAATATCATAAATGTATAATAAAGAAAGTACAAATGCCCCCCAACTAAGTCCAATACACAATATACCTTGTCGGTTTATTGGACTGAACATACTAACAACCACTGATTTTATTATAAATGCGGGAACAACACAGCATAATAACACACAGATTGCCCATGGTAATATCCAAAACTTATGGTTCTTAGCACGTAATCCAATGATGGCTCCTTTAAGAAAATAAATGATACAGAAAATGAGATAAGTAAATAGTGTAGCAACCCCTAAAATTTTAAATTTATTGGTTTCTTCTCCCCACATCTTTTGTGACAGTAAAAATCCGGCATAAAAGAAAATACCGAAAATAGCGGCCATTTTTAAGACCAAAATAAAAACCTCAACAATACCAAACATTAAGCCTGTTGCGGATTTACTTTCCTCATTTTTCCGGGATTCATATTCTTGCTCACTTTCATTTGGTTCAATATCAGGACTATAGTAATTCATATTATTTTTTCTTTAATGTTGATATTTAAATTGATGAGATACCCAAAATAATTTTCAGGACTATAAATTTAATAAAAAAAGTCATGTAGAACCTAAACCTGATTGGAACCACTTGAGCGCCAAACATTGCCGCACACCTCCAATGACTGCCACATTTTTATAGCCATGCTCCACAACTTTTAAATTCACGCCCGAACATTTAATAATTAGAAAATGCAGGGAGAAGACGATTTAAGAGGTCTGGCTAAAATAATGGCTTTTATGCGTTCAGTAAGCATATTATTGGTACTGATGCACTTTTATTGGTTTTGCTATGGGTTCTTTTTACAGCGGAGCTGGACACTGGATATCATCAATAAAATATTAGGTAACTTTCAGCGTACATCAGGCCTGTTTTCTCATATACTTTACACTAAAATTTTTGCTTTGGTTTTACTTGCCTTAAGCTGTTTGGGGACTAAGGGGGTGAAAAATGAAAAAATTACATGGCGCAAAATTTATACTGTTTTAACAATAGGTTTTGTGTGTTTTTTTCTCAATACAGCATTGCTTGAATTGTCCGCATCCATGGCTGCATCATTATATATTCTGACCACTTCATTAGGTTATATAACCTTAATGATAGCAGGAGTGTGGATGAGCAGGTTACTCAAAAACAACCTAATGGATGATGTCTTTAATACTGAAAATGAAAGTTTCATGCAGGAAACTCAGTTGATGCAAAATGAGTATTCTGTCAATTTGCCGACCAAATTCTGGTATCAAAAAAAAAAGCACAATGGCTGGATTAATATTGTAAACCCTTTCAGGGCGACTATCGTATTGGGAACACCCGGCTCCGGTAAATCCTATGCCATAGTAAATAATTACATTAAACAACAAATCGAAAAAGGCTTTTCGATGTATATCTATGATTTCAAGTTTGATGATCTTTCCACGATTGCGTATAACCATCTGTTGAAGCATACTGACAAATATAAAGTCAAACCAAAGTTTTACGTAATCAATTTTGATGACCCGAGAAGAAGCCACCGTTGTAATCCAATCAATCCCGATTTCATGACTGATATATCCGATGCTTATGAGTCAGCCTATACCATTATGCTGAACCTGAACCGTTCCTGGATACAGAAGCAGGGCGATTTTTTTGTGGAAAGCCCGATTATCCTTTTGGCGGCAATTATCTGGTTTTTAAAAATCTATGAAAATGGAAAATATTGCACTTTTCCGCATGCTATTGAACTACTCAATAAAAAGTATGCAGATGTTTTTACTATCCTTACTTCATACTCGGAATTGGAGAATTATCTTTCCCCGTTTATGGACGCATGGCAAGGCGGGGCACAGGACCAGTTGCAGGGACAGATTGCTTCGGCTAAAATTCCCTTATCAAGGATGATTTCTCCACAGTTGTACTGGGTAATGACAGGTGATGATTTTTCGTTGGATATTAACAACCCTAAAGAACCTAAAATACTCTGTGTGGGCAATAATCCGGATAGACAAAATATTTATTCCGCTGCCCTGGGATTGTACAATTCCAGAATTGTAAAACTCATCAATAAAAAAGGACAGCTCAAAAGTTCCGTAATCATAGATGAACTTCCAACTATATATTTTCGCGGACTGGACAACCTGATCGCCACAGCAAGAAGCAATAAGGTGGCAGTATGTTTAGGGTTTCAGGATTATTCGCAATTGACAAGGGATTATGGAGATAAGGAGAGTAAAGTAATTCAAAATACAGTAGGGAATATTTTTAGCGGACAGGTTGTGGGTGAAACGGCTAAAAGTCTTTCGGAACGTTTTGGCAAAATATTACAACGACGTCAAAGTATGACAATCAATAGGAATGATAAATCAACCTCCATTTCCACACAATTAGAAAGCCTTATACCCGCTTCCAAAATCTCTACCCTGACTCAGGGAATGTTTGTAGGTGCTGTTTCGGATAATTTTGATGAACGTATCGAACAAAAGATTTTTCATGCGGAGATTGTGGTAGATAATGAAAAAGTCGCTGCTGAAACCAAAACATATCAAAAAATCCCAGAGATACTTTCTTTCGTAAATGAACAGGGAGAAGATATGATGAAAGCTGAAATTGAAGCGAACTACAAACAAATTAAACAGGATATTATTACGATAGTGTCGGATGAAATCGAGCGAATTAAAAATGATCCGGACCTGCAACATTTGGTACCAAAGACCCAGGATAAAAAAAGTAAGGATGCATAGATTTAAAACAAGCGTAATCCATCAACAAAAAATGGACAGAGTACAGTTTGATTAAAACAGACAAAGGATAATTATATCTGGATTATTAAAATTTGTATATGAATTGATTGATACTGTTATCCCAGTGAAGTTCATGAATGTCCCAACTTCCTCTTGTTGCTGGTGCTTCGAGCTTTTGTGCAATAATTACTTTTTCGCCGTCGGTACGTACATTTATCATTCCGTAAACAGTAACAAGACGCTCCTTTGTAATAGATTTATCCGAAGATGAAGAAGCAGTTGATTTTATTTGCTTTAGAAACTCTGGGGTCGATCGTGATAGTTCTGTGGAAAATATTAATGCTCTTTCTCCCCGGCTATATTTTCCAATAGTGCCCAGTGTATCAGGTCGGGGATGGCAATGAGGCTCTTCATCACCGCTAGATATAATAGTTGCTAAAGGAAAGACGGCATTCATAAATTCACTTGTGAAATCCGAGCTACCATGATGACAGGATTTTGCAATATCGACCTGAAATGTTTGTCTAGCATCCTCTACAGCTATTTTTATAGACTCTTTAGCATTGTCTCTTACGGTTGGTGATTCTGATAAAAGTTTCTTTCTTAACGGTTCTAAATCAACACCTGTGTAGTGCTTTATGAGGTAATCTTCTGCCGGCTCATTCAGATCTCCTCCTAATAGAATCCTCATTTTTCCGATGGAGAGTTTTACAATAACAGAATGCCCATTTTTAGTTTTCCCTTTGTCGGATTTGAAAACAGGCAATGCTGGTTTTCCCATAATATTTGCCGCAACGGGACCCAGTAACTCCATAACTGCTGTTTGACTTCCTAAAGGAGAAAAGCCAGCACGTAGGCTTTGTTTTTCCGCATCTGTTTTTAAAAGCATATTAATATAATTTGCATTTAATTGCGGATTATCAGTTACTCTTTGTTTGAACTGTTCATTAGTATCACACAAATCAGTTATGTAGGGAATGGACTCATTTATAACTAAGGTGCCCAGGCTCGCTTCATCGCTACTTCCTTTTTCAATCATACCGTTATGATACACTTTTTTTATGGAGAAAGTTTTGCGTCCTTCCTTAGTATGTTCGAATATCTTTGTAAAGCCCATATAATGATCGTCATCTGAATGAGAAATCACTACTGTCATCGGAGGAGGAAAATTCCCTGTTTTTTTAAGATTATACCTCCATGTCAAAAAACGAAACATATTGTCTTTGGGGCCGGCATCAATAATATAATGGTCGTCTTCAGGTGTGACGATATGACATCCATCACCCTGTCCCACATCAACAAAATTCACTTCTAATATTTTATTATGCTGTATTTCAGAAGGTTTTATAAAACCATCTTTATTTCTGCCGTGTACCTTAAGATACTGAATACCTTTAATCTCTTCATAGATTGGTTGTCCCTGTGTATCAGTATATAAGCCGATCCAATCTCCAAAGAGTAATTCTTTGACCCATTTAAATTTTTTTTTACCTTTTTTAT
>NZ_JBOGUT010000054.1:0-7216 GCF_050696275.1 Flavobacterium sp. | reverse complement strand
GTATTTACGCAATACATTATCACTCTTGGTACGCCAAAAGGTTTCCGAGATGTTTCCGTTGTATAAATTCGGAACGCTGAAACTTCCTCCTGTATCGTTGTCCTGATAGTTCAGCTTAAAGGCAAACAAATCCTGCGGGTCACTGCCTTGTGTCAGGTTCGCCGTATCGTTAATTCCTTTGAGCCAACCCCGGATGTTGTAGGTATAGTCTACTTTTTGCAATCCTAAAGCTCCTGTAGCGTCTACACCTCCTACGTTTTTGCTGGTCAGTTGCCCCAGCTCATCATAAGTATTGCTGGCAATGAGCTGTACGGTTCCAGAACCAATCTGCTGGGTATGCAGCAGCAATCGATCCTGAGCGCTGTAGGTAAAGGTATCGGTAATCACAATCTCCGTATCGGCCGAAGCTTTTTTATGGAAAGTTTTCGTGTACAAGGTTTTCCCTATAAAATCCAGCTTGCTGTCCGTACGGGTATAACCTCCCACAGGGTTTTGGGCATGACTACGGATAGGGCGGTATTTGGTATCGTAGAGCGTATACGAAATAGCGCCGTACAATGCCGTTGGGCTGGTCATCAGCCTAAGCCAGGTTCCTGTTGGCATGCCTTTTACGGCAGCGGTAGCAGGTTGGCCTTCTACAGTGATTGGAAGTGATGGTGCTCCGGAATAGCTGTAATTGTCATAGTAATTTTTACTCAGGATATCATTGGTCGTTAATATAAAAGGATTGCTCCCCGAGTTGATGTTCCCTTGCCAGGTATTGCGGTTGGATTCGGTTACTGTCATGGTTTTCCAGCCGGTTTGGGTCACGCGCCCGAAGGCATCGTACTCAGTTATGGTCATGCCTACTGTTCCATCCCCAAAAGGCGAAAAGGCAGGGCCTGTGGCCACTGGCCGGTCCAGGCGGTCGTAGACGATGTATTCCCATTGCTTGCCCGGTAGTTTCTTGGCTGCCAATCGGTTGCGGTAATCGTACTTGTACTGGTAGCACAAGCCGTCTAGAATGGGTTGTGTAATAGCAGCTTCGGCTAGTGGTGGGATGACATAAGACAAGTTCCCTCTTTTATCATAGATGTAATAGGTGTCATGTGGGGTATTGTTATTAAAAGCACGTTTCAACACTATTTGTCCGTTCTTGTTTTTAAACTCTTGTGTGGTATTATTATCCCCGCTGGTCCAGTTTTCGTCTTTGGTTACGGTTTTATACAATGTCCCTGTTACATAATAATTATTATCTATCGCATTGATTTCGTATAGCCCTTTACCCGCACTCCATGTCGTAGTTGCCGTTAATCTTTTAACTTCATTGGCAGCATTGGTTTGAGCATCCAACTTGATTTCGTGCCCGGAACCCATAGCCCATGATGCGCCGGGAGCGGCTTGTTTTGTGATCCGATTCAGCGGTGAAGCTTCAAACAATTTCTCGCTATACGGATTGGCGGTGTTTTCGTAAGCTGCCGTATTGTAAAACGTGGCTGTTTCGCTTCCTGCGTTGGGATTGTAATTTAAAGAAGAACTGGTATTGGCATACGGCAAGAACTCCTTGGCTTGTCTTCCAAAGGCATCGTATTCTGTATGAGTTACAATGTCTTTTCCAGAGTTCGATTGTCCTTTGGCAATTTGCAGGATAGGCCTTCCCAATCCGTCAAAATAGGCAATCTGAACTACTGGATTCGTTGCTCCGGCTGCTTTATACGTGGTCGATTTGATATAGTTCTGGTCCTGACTTTGCGCTAAGGCAAGGACAGGAAGCATCAAAATAAGTGATAATAACTTTTTCATCCTGCCTTAGTTTTTATAATGGTATTCGTTCGTTTTTAAAATATTCCCGTCTTTGTCTTTCACTTCCACCAATCTGCCTTGGGCATCATAGGTATACGTGATTTTATCCCCTTTAGGGTCAGTAATCGTCGATACCCCTACCAAAGGCAAATAAGTATAAGTGCTCACCATGGCATTGGGCAGTGAAGTACGCAGATCATTTAGGGCGGCAATCAGATTGGCTTCTGTGCCTGTATCGGATAAAGCCTGCAGGTTAGTAACCGTTGCAGATGGAATGCTGGCATACGTAGCATTCTCGATTTTGGCTATAGGCTGCGATTTTTTATACCCCCAGATGTAGGTTACCGGAATTCCATTTTCCATTTTCAGTTCCAGAGGTTTTCCGTTAGTATTGTCCATAACGGTATAACGCACCCTGTTCTCCAGTGGATTGCCTTCAACTGAAGTCTGGATGATCTCTTGAGCAATAATACCATTGCCCCAATCTTTATAGGTTTTGTTTTGAACAGACATCGAAACACCTGAATTAAAACGCTCTGTCTTAATGATTTCCCCTACTCTGTTTTGAGCCTTCAAGGCTGTCATTTGCGCTACGACAGGCAAATCATCTGGGTAATAATTGACACTTTTCTGAACTTCTCCTTCGCTGTTGGTGGTTTCAGTACGGGTAAGCTGCAAATGCACAGGGTTGTCGTAGAAATAATTCGTTTTGCTGAATACGGAACCTGCAGATGCATTGGAGGCATCATAAAAATAATCTGTTACTTCCGTACTCTTTAGGTAAAACCAATATACTGGCAAATTATAAGTCACTAATTCGGCGGTATCATCAACGCTTGTCGGCAAACCGTAATTAGGTGCCAAACGGTCTAAAGTCCAAGGGGTTTGAAATGGGTTGTTAGGATCCTCGTTTTCATTAATGTTCATGATTTTAAACATCTTAAAGCCTTGAATTTGGGATGTTTTGGAATGGTCTTCATAGTACTCGTTCTTCTCTTTTCTTAGCAGGTAATCAGTACCTCCCACTGATTTGTAATCCTTTTTCTCTACCGTTTTTCCTCTTTTCCAGGAAGTAAAAATCTGTACGGTTGGATTGCCTAATGGGATTTCGTCTGAATCTGTCGTAAACTCATATTGGGTATACCCGTTTTTACTGCCATCGATGGCATTGACAGAGCGTTCTTTGACATATTTATACACCACGGAATTCCCTTCAATCCCGTATCGGGAACTGGAAGCAACACTGTAGGTTTTCTGGTAATCCAATGAAGGATAAGATCCATTGCAGTCATGCAGGTTAAAGTTGGTGAAAGCATTGGTGATAAAACTGGTCACCAGGTTATTGATGAGTTTACCGCTTGATTTTGCTGCATCCGTTACATCAGTATAATCATATTCTTTTTTCAGGGCTAAAGCAGCATCATGATTATAATTCTCAACGTTTCTGATTCTAAGTCCTCCTCCATAAAGGTTTTTTGGGGCAGTATCATTATTGGTGTATCTTATGGAGAATCCTTCGATCTTGAAATTAGAACTGTATACCTCCATCAAGATGACACCTGAATAGGTCAGGTTATCAAAATTATAGGTTACAGTCTGATTTGAACTAATCTTGGCAGAATCATATACCTCATTTCCGGCATTCAAAATTCGGACTCTGGCGTATTGGTAATGTATAGTTACCGAATTATCAAACACCACGTCAAATTTCAACTGCCCCTTGGCATTAACGGCTTCAAAAGGGACTTCCCTATATTGTACACAATTATTAGGGTTTGGGGCGGTACACATAGGGATATTGTCAAGCCCCGGCTGTGTAATGGTAGCCGGGTCCATGCTTCCCAAGCCCGTACCCTGGAGCGTATTGCTGCTTACTATTTTAAGGTTGTATTTATCCAAATCATCGACCCCATAATACTGATTGGTTTCATAATTGAATTTCGTCCATCCTTTGGTAGGATAATGGATTTCTGTCAGCATTCCGGCCTGGTTAACAGTTGGAGCAACAGTCCTGTTGGCAGTCCCGACTTCTACATTGTTATACCGGATAAAATGTTTTGGGATTAAATCCAAGTTTGAAGCGCCATTATAATAACCGTAATAGTCCTGCGCTTTGGATGTTTTTCCGGGCAAAGTGATATTGGAATACACAAATTCATGCCCTTCTCCTTCAAGCAGGCTTATTACCCTGTCTAATTTCAGTCGCTTTCTTTCATAGCCGATGGTACCTACTCCGGAATCAAAATAGGAATAGTCCAAATCAAAGCCTTTAACCAACTCAAATACACTGTTTTTTAATTGTCGTATTTCTATCTTATCAAGGTAACTGCCACTGTTAATCAAATCCTGCCTGCCTTCAGTTTTGGTGAAAACGACTTTAGAATTCCCTTCATTAAAAACAATTTCCTTTATTTTTTTTACTGTAGTTATTGTGGTATTATTGGCACTGATGACCGCACTTATGGTATTGTTAATCCTGCCATCACAGGTAGGACCGCAATTGATACAGTTTTCAGTCACATCAATCCTTTGTGATTTGCTTATATCGGTTATGGTATTGTCATCCTGGTATACAAAAGTGATTTTATCTTTGTTTGGCGTTTGGATCTCATCCACATACCAGGCATTGGCATAACTGTTTCCATGATCCAAAGCCCCCACTGCCGTTTCTTTGGTTGTGGTAAAAGAATATACGTTTCCGGCTGGGTCAGTAATTTTAAAAAACATATTTTGCCTGGAGGTTCCCAGTAGTTCTACCTTAAAGGCATCCGGAGGAAATATGACCACGTCATTACTAGCAAAATTCCTGATGTAAAAATTTCCATTAGCAGTAGCCGAAGAAAATGAATAGACATCCTTAACCCTGGATTCATTAAGATGATGCGTAGTAAACATTCCGCCATTAAACTGGTAAGGGTGATTATTCCAATAAGAATAAATAGCGTCAGCATCCGGAATCTCATCAATATAAGGGTTGTTCTCGTCTGTATTATCTCTTGGGCTCAAAACGATTTGGGCTCCGCTATTCAGGTTCCAGCCCAATCCTACCCAGGTAGATTCCTGATTGACCTTAATACCTGAAGCATGATAATTAAGAGAAATTGGCAAAGAATAGCTTCCGGCCTGAACGGTATAAATAGGAATGCTGATATTCGGAACTCCCGTAGATAAGTCTACAGGATATTCCCCATATTTTAAGAAAGCGGCTGCTTCCGGTGATTTAGGAGCGAAGTTCTGCATTTCCACAGTAGCTGTTTCCTGCCCAAACCCCAAAATGCCCTGTAAACACAGCAATAGAGCAATACTATATTTTTTCATCATGTTCATTCTTTAATTCTTAATCACTTTAATCCCATTCTGCTCCACATTAGTGCTGATGTTGATCACATACACCCCGCTTGGCAGGTTGCTCAAATCAAACGGCACGGTGCTTTCTCCATTGATCTTCTGCTGTTGCAACTGTCTTCCATTCAAATCATATAAAGTAGCTGTTCCGTAGGCATATTCGTAATTGATAATCGCATTGGTGAAAGAGGTTACAGGATTAGGTACTGCTTCAATAGTTACTTTCTGCTGTTCCGGTTTGGATTTGTCTTTGAGTTTCACGACCCAAAAATCACTGCCGCCTTTGGCTGATTTTTTATCTTTTGAGGCTTCTCCTTTGGAGGTTCCTGCCAGGATATACCCACCGTCTCTGGTTTCAATGAGTTTCTTCAATACTTCATCACCGGTACTGCCTACGGTTTTGCTCCAGAGTTCTTCTCCTTTGGCGTCAATTTTCAGGGCGATATAATCGTTAATCCCGTCTTTGTCTTTTCTGATAGCTTTACCGGTAGTTTCTTTCTGCGCATATCCGGCAATCAGGTAACTTCCGTCTTGATTCTCTACAATAGAAGTCAGTACATCGGTTTTTCCGTAATTATAGGTTTGCTGCCAAGAGATTGTCCCGGTTTCATCTAGTTTTACTATCCAAAAATCTGTTCCGCTGGTGTTTGTTTTGCTTTTGGAATCCGTAGCTTCCGAGTTTGAATTCCCTCCTGCCATATACCCGCCATCTTTGGTTTGGATTAAGGCCGTCAGGTTATCATCCTGGTTGCCACCCAGGGTTTGCTGCCATTGGAGGATTCCCGCCGTGTCAAGCTTGACAATCCAGTAATCGCCAGCGCCTTTGGCATCGGCTGTTTTTTCTCCAGAAGCCGGAGAATTGGAGTACCCGCCTAAAATATAACCGCCGTCTTTGGTTTGTGCTATGCTTTTCAATTCGTCTGCATATACTCCACCAATGGTTTGTTGCCATTGTACTTTTCCTTTATTATCGAGCTTTACCGCCCAGTAATCCAGACTGCCACGGCTGTCCTGTGATTTGCCTGTTTTATCTTCCAGCCCTTTGTCATCGGCTTTGGTGGTATCGGAATCAGAAGAACCGCCCAGGATATAGCCTCCGTCTGCGGTAAGAGCAATGCTTTGCAGCATTTCCTGTCCGTTCCCGCCAATGGTTTGCTGCCACATTTCATTCCCCTTCGCATCGAGCTTGATGATCCAGAAATCCGACTGGCCTTTGCTGTCGTCTTTTTTGTCCAGCCCTTTATTAGATTGGGAAGTTCCTGCCAGGATAAACCCGCCGTCACTCGTCAGCTTGATGCTTTGCAGCAAATCCAGTCCTGATCCGCCAAAGCTTTTCTGCCAGTCTAAATCGCCTTTCTCGTCCATTTTCCAGATCCAGTAATCCAGATCTCCTTTGTTGGCGTCCGATTTATTTCCGTTTTTATCCGATATGGAACTGCCCGCCAGGATAAAACCATAATCCGGAGTCGGAATCGCATCAAACAGGAATTCGGCATGCTTGCCACCATAGGATTTCTCCCAAAGAATATCTTGGGATTGTGCCGTAAAAGCACAAAAAGAGAGGGAAAGTAAAAGCGTTTTTTTACTCCAAAATGAATAAAACATAAGCAATGCAGGTTGATTTGGGGTTATAATTTGATTTTCAGACGAATAAACTCGTTAATTAAATTTATAACAGGAATATTCGGAGGCGAAACTACAATAAAAGTGTATACCAAACAATCCCTTATTTCAGTGAGAGGGAAGTAAGAAAAAAATTACTTTAGCAGGTTAGTAAACTGATTTTAAAACACAGCGCAAATACAACTATTGTGGTTATAAAATGTGCTTTTGCTGGCTCTAATTTATATATCCTTTTTTTATGGCTTAAATGGTTTTATCAAATGTAATCCAAACAGGAAGCATATTAATAAAAAAGCTACAACACTTCATGTTATTGCTTTTGTTTTAGCATTGCTCAAAATCGGGAGACTGCACAACTAGGGGAAATCTGTGTTAAAAAAAACAAACAGAAAATTTTACCACAGAAGTTGTGGTAAAATTTTTGTTTTAAAAAAAATACCACAACTTCTGTGGTAAAAAAATAGTA
>NZ_JBOGUT010000053.1:0-7987 GCF_050696275.1 Flavobacterium sp. | reverse complement strand
ACCCGAAACGGTTTGGTACCAGCATTCCAAAAGGATAGTAATAAACAGGACTTAATTGCCTTATTTTATTATAGGTAAGAGCGTTTTTTAAATTGTAAAAAATGTATAATTCGGTAATTATTGCCCGAATTTCAATAGTAAAAATAGCAAAAAACGGCACGAAAATGCCTAGTAATGAGGGTGTTTTTCGATTCTGTTTTTTTCGGCCTGAATTTTCCTATTTTTTACATAAAATAGTTATACTATTTCAAAAAAAAATTGGTTATTTGCACACAAAATTTTTCGGTATGAAAAAGCTAATTGTTAAGCAGTTACAAAATATAAAAAAAGCATCAGTTAAGGCATATTCTTTGACTGAGATATTGATTGTTTTATGCATTATCGGTATTTTGCTTCTGATGGTATTGCCAAACCAGACTTCGGTAATCAGTCAGGCTAAAGCGATTGAGGCACAAGCAATGCTAAATCAGGTATATGGCTTGGAGAAAAGCTATTTTTACCGACATTCAAAATATTCAAACAGTTTAGAAGAATTAGGTTTTGAACAGGAAGCTACCGTTGATGAAGGCGGACAGGCCGTATATAAAATCGAAATTACCGAAGCTTCGAGTGAATCTTTTGCGGCCAAAGCTACAGCTGTTTCCGACCTTGACGGTGACGGAAGTTTTAATACATGGGAAATCGACAGTAAAAAAATGCTAACAGAAGTAACAAAAGAATAACTTGAATTTAATTGTTTTAGGCTTGTTGCTTTGTTTGGTAATTGTATTCTTCCAGGACTGGAAATACAGACGCATTCATGTGGCGTTGCCTATCGCAATTTTCTCTTCTTCTTTTTATCTGATTAACCGGGAAAATCATTTCATTTTTAAAATTATCGGAGCCAACCTCTCTTTTTTTGTAATCACTTTAAGTGTGTTAACCCTATATATGAGCCTAAAAAACAAGCAATTTCTAAACCCTTTTCAGAATTATTTCGGATTAGGAGATCTGCTGTTTTATGTCGCCATAACTCCTTTGTTTCTGCTTCAGAAATACATTTTGTTCTTTATACTTTCAATGGTTTTTGCGATTGTCATGCAAACAGGATTGAAGAAATTCATGAAGCATGAATCTGTTCCGTTAGCGGGATTTTCGGCTTTATTTTTAATCTTAGTTGTTTTCAAAGATGTAGTGTTTAATTTTCAAAAAATGACACTTTTATAATTATGGAACCAATTCTAATCCTTCCTGAAAACCTGCTCAGCATTTCTAACGACTTAGCAAATCACTACAGAATCCTGCCTAAAAACGTGACGAATGATTCCATCGAATTGTATGTAGACAACAGTCATAGCAATCAGGACATAAAAGATGAATTAGAACTTTTTCTGGGGAAAAATATTGCATTTACACCTATCGATTCGTCCGAAATTGAAAAAGCGCTTTCTATTTATTACCGAAAAGAAAGAAATGTTAATTCCAACAAATCACTTAATGTTGAAAAAGGGGATTTTCTTGAAAATTTACTCACGGAAGCCAAATCATTAAAAAGCAGTGACATTCATTTTGAAGTATATGAAGAATCTGCTCGGATCCGTTTTAGGATTGATGGCCAGCTGATTGAACGTTATAAAGTGGAAAAAGACAATTATCTTGAATTAGTCAATAAGGTTAAGATAAAATCGAAATTGAATATTACTGAAAAGCGACTGCCGCAAGACGGGCGTATCACTAACGAATCGTTCGATATAAGGGTTTCTATTCTGCCTACGTTGTTTGGTGAAAAAATTGTAATGCGTTTGCTGGGACAAGATGCCTCAAATATCGATTTGAGCACACTTGGTTTTCAGGAAGAAGAGATACAACATTATCTGGAAGCAGTAAAGAAACCTAATGGGATTATTTTAATTAGCGGCCCGACAGGTTCCGGTAAAACGACCACGCTATACGCCACTCTGCGCTTGCTGAATGATTCCAGACGAAACATAGTAACAGTAGAAGATCCTATCGAATATACGCTGAAAGGCATCAATCAGGTACAACTTAAAGAAGATATCGGATTGACTTTTGCTTCGGCCTTAAAATCTTTTTTGCGCCAGGATCCCGACGTTATTATGCTGGGTGAAATCCGTGACTCGGAAACCGCATTAATGGCCATTCGTGCTTCTTTAACAGGGCATTTGGTACTGTCAACCATACATACCAATTCGGCAATTGGTACAATTTCAAGGTTAATCGATATGGGAGTACCTTCTTATCTGATTGCAGAAACTCTGAACCTTTCTGTGGCGCAACGTTTAGTACGTAAACTTTGTGATCACTGTAAAAAAGAGACTGAATCTCACAAAGAGGATTTTCCAATGAACTTTGAATTTCCGTATGAAATTTCCAAATACAATAAACCGGTTGGTTGTAATAAATGCTTTCACACCGGTTATAAAGGGAGAAGAGCTATTTATGAAGTCTTAACGATCAGCAATACAATCACAGAAGCCATAAAAAACAATACAATCACAAAATTATTCGAAGACGACGAAAATTATAAATCATTGTCAGCCAAGGCATTCGATATTTTGGCTGAAGGAGAAACTTCATTGGAAGAAATATATTCTATTTTAATTAACGCATAAATAATGTTTAAAAAATTTACCTACATACTTATCGGTTTCTTACTTACCAATTTTGCCTTTGCCCAACAGGACATTAATGAGTTAGGAAGAAAATTCGACGAATTGGCAAAGCAGAAAAAAGGGATTAATGAAGTGTTGAAAATTGATGTTTCAGGATTGACATTACATGATTTTATTTCTTCCATTGCAGAAGAACACCAACTGAATATTGATGTTGATATCGATTTAACGCAAACAGTAGTCAATAATTTTTTTGATGTCACCGTAAAAGATGTTTTTATTCACCTGGTCCAAAAATACGATTTGGAAGTTGGATTTATGAATAACATTATTACGTTCAAAAAAAGAAAAGAAGTCAAAATCATCGAAAAGAAACTTCCAAAGGTTATTGATGTCGATTACAATCCGCAAAACGACTTTTTATCGGTTAAATTAGAGAACGATTCGATACCGTCAGTAGCAAAAGCAATCATTGACAAATCTGGGAAAAACCTTGTTTTGGCGCCGGATATTAAAAATTTAAAAGTTTCCTCTTATATTCTGAACAGACCATTTGATCAGGTTATCGAAATGATGGCAAAATCAAATGATTTAATTGCCACAAAAGATGAAAACGGATTCTATTTTATCGAGAAAAATAAAGATCCGAACAATCTTAATGCTTCATCAGGCAGTAATTCGCAGAAAAACAAGCAAGCAAAAGTCAGTCAGGATGCTCCCGGATATTATGAAGTCGAATTAAATAAAACCGGGTTTCTATCCGTAAAAGCAAATGTCGCAGATGCCTCTGATTTATTAACGGAAGCTGCTGAAAAACTGCACATCAATTACTTCATGTACAACAAGCCTGAAAATGAAAAAACATCACTTTCTGCTGAAAATATTACGTTTGATGAATTATTAGACAATATTTTCAAAGGGAAAAAATACACGTACCGCAAGCAGGATAATCTGTATCTGATTGGAGAGCAGGCTACTGAAAGCCTGAGAGCTACAGAAATGATTCAGCTTGAAAACCGCTCGATTGAATCCGTTCTTGCATCATTGCCTAAAATTTTCACAGAAAAATTAGAAATCAAAGAGTTCATAGAACTAAACGGATTAATTGTATCCGGTTCGAAAACAGCTCTTGAAGAACTGAAAGTGTATATCAAACAAATTGATAAAGTAGTGCCAATGGTTCAGATTGAGGTAATCATTGTGCAATACAATAAAGGACATGATATTCAAACGGGAATGAAAGCCGGCCTGGACAAGTTAAATAAGCAACAAACAAGCGGAGTACTTTTCCCTACAGCAGACATAAATTTAAATGCTACTTCGGTAAATAGCTTAATCAGTGCTTTTAACGGCTTTGGAATTTTTAAATTAGGAAAAGTGACTGAGTCATTTTACATGAATCTGAAACTATTGGAAAACAATTCTATTGTTAAAGTAGAATCAACACCAAAAATAGCGACCATTAGCGGACACGAAGCCAAATTGGCTATTGGAGAAACCAGTTATTATTTCGAACAAAACAACAGATTAATCAATAATGGCGGTATTGGCAGCGACATTCTTCAATCTGGAACATGGAAATCTACCGATGCAAATCTGAGTGTAAGTATAAAACCATTTGTGTCCACTGATGAGAATGTTACCCTGACTATTTCGGTAGAGAAAAGTTCCTTTTTAGGAAGAGCAGGTGAAAATGCGCCTCCTGGAAAAGCCACTCAGAAATTCGAATCTTTGGTAAGAGTCAAAAATAACGAAATGATTTTATTAGGCGGATTGGATGAATTAAGAAAAGAAGATTCAGGTTCAGGAACTCCTTTATTGTCCAGAATACCTGTTATAAAATGGTTTTTCAGCAGTAGAAAAAAAGGAAAAAACAATTCCAAATTACATATTTTCATTAAACCAACGGTGGTCTATTAATGATAGCATTTTTATCTAAAATAATTAAAATTAACAGCCTTCATGTTGTTGGCGTCATTAAAAATGATAATGGCGAAAGCTACAATGTGCTTACTATTAAGAAAAAAGGAAGCAAAATTGATATTGTTGCCCAGAGGATTTTTAAAACCTTCGATGATTTAATCAGCAAAACAGACGCAAAGCTACCGGTTATTCTGGTAATTAACGGAAAAGGGGTTTTGAATAAAAAAATCGATTTTGACAATGAATCCGATATTAACTGGCAAAAAAACATAGATTATTCTACAATATACCATACAAGTTTAAAAAGCGGTAAAAATAATTTCATCAGTTTCAGCAGAAGAAATACGGTAGACGAAACGATTTTAAAGCTTCAAAAGAGCCATTTTCAGATTGTTGACATTTATATCGGATCTTTCCTGTCCGCGTTATTGTACAATGCAATAAAAAAAGATACTATAACTTCCGGGGATTTATTGCTGGATTTTGAAGAGGAAAAATTATTCGATTTTTCAAAACCTATAGAACCGGTTAAGAAAGAGAGTTATGAGATAGAAAAAGACAATATCACAAATAAAGTTCTGCCATTGTACGGTGCTTTACTGCATTTTTTTCTAAAACAACCGGAAGTATCAAAAACAAAAAACGATACTTTAAATGTTGAAGAAATAGTATATAAAAGAGCGTTCAATTATTTCGGTGCTGCCATGCTTATCGGCTTTTTGGTATCTTTGCTGACAAGCTATCTTTTGATACAATATTACGGTTCAAAAAATGCAGAACTCAATCTTCAGAGTGTATATTCCAATCAGTCGTATCAAAAGATTCTGGATTTGGAGAAACAAAAGGAGAATAAAATCAATATACTAAAAGAATCAGGGTATTTATCGTCTAAGTTTCTTTCGTATTACGGATACGAGCTGATGAAAAGCGTTCCATCTGATTTGTCACTGAATGAAGTTAATATCATTCCCGCCAATAAAGAAGTCAAAGCAAATAAAAAGATGCTTTTCGAATCCAAAACGATATCGGTTAAAGGAGAAACATTTAATGAATCTTCGTTTAACAATTGGATGGAAGGGCTGAAAAAAATGGATTGGATTGAACATTTTGAAATCATAAGCCTGAGAAAGGATAAGAAGAACAAATCGCAATTTGAAATAAAAATTACAATAAAAAATGTTTGAGCAGTATTCCTATAAGAAAAAATGTACGGCGCTTGTTGTAATTTTTGTGATGCTTTCCATTACGGCATACAAAAGATCTTTCAAAACATTATTTGAAGTAATCGGCGAGTATAAATCAATGACAACAAAAATAGAAGGGCTTAATAGTAAATCCAGCAATGCCGACGGATTGTTAAAAGATGTGGCGTATCTGGACAAAATAATCGGAAAAGAAGGAACTTCCAAAGAAATGGTACAACAGGGTTTGGTGAGTTTTGCGTCTCAAAAACAAAATGTATCGATAAACGATTTACAGTCCATTCATGTTTTTTCCGATGAGAATTACACTGTAGTCACTAACCAGCTTGATGTGACTGGAGGAACCAATCCGCTTTTACAATTAGGGTATGATTTTGAAAAAAATTTCAATCTTTCCAGAATTGTCAGCATGAATTTTTACACGACTAAAAAAAATAATAACTCTGAAGTTTTACACTTAAAAATGATATTTCAAAACTATGAAAACAATAAATAAAATAATGCTGTTTGCAATTGCGCTAATTGCTTTCTCTTGCGAAGATATCCTTGAAGACGATATCAGTAATGACACTATCCAGATTATTTCTCCTTTAAACGGAGCGCAAATAGAAAGTAATGTAGTTAAGTTTCAATGGAACAGCCTTAAAGGTGCAGATAAATACCGTGTGCAGGTGTATGGTGACAACCAGATTGTTGTTCTAGATTCATTAGTAGAAAACAAAACCAATTTGACATACCCTTTAACGGAAGGAGATTATCAATGGCGGGTAAGAGGAGAGAATTTTGCTTACCAATCGACATATTCTGTTCAATCTGCGTTTTCTATGATCGTTTCCGACGATTTGACTAATCAGCAGGTTGTTTTGTCAGCTCCAGATAATGATACCTATGTAAATTTTACCAATGTTACCTTAAATTGGCTAACGCTGGTGAATGCCACAAGTTATAGCGTTGAAGTGATAAATGTATCAAACGGACAACAAGTATTTCTTAACCCAGCTATTACTGGGACATCAGTAACTATGAACAATCCGAATTTAACTGACGGAATCTACGAGTGGAGAGTTAAAGCTAAAAACAGTGCCAACGCTACTGAAACGCAGCAATATGCATCCAGAAGATTTTCTGTTGACAGAGTACTGCCAAACCAGCCTGGATTTGTACCAACTTCAACTCCGGCGGACAATGGCTCGCCAATAGCAGCAAACACATCAATTACATTTACTTGGGTAATTCCATCGGATTCAGGGAATGTAATGTCTCCAATTACTTATGTGATTCAATTTTCCAATGATAATTTTGCAACTCAGCCTTTTCAATCCACAGATGTGACTTCAACTACTTTTTCTCAATCGTTCAATACGGCAGGAGTATATTTTTGGAAAGTGCTGGCGAAAGATAAAGCAGGAAATGTAAGTGTACCAAGCGTAATACGCAAGTTTACTTTAAATTAGATTTGTAATGTCAAAAAAGAAAATAAATATTGCTTTGATAATGGTGGTTTTAGGGCTTTGGGGAACTGTGGCTTACAAGGCTGTCAGTCAGTATTTCTTTTCGAATGAAATCGCTTTAAATGATGCTCAAGGTCAGGCCGATTTTAATATCAGTAAAATTGAAAAAGATACTTTTAAACTGGAAACCATATCCAGAGATCCTTTTCTGAATAAAAGTGTTGAACCGGCAAAACCTACGATACCCAAACCGGCATTACCTAAAAAGATGGTGGTTCCGCAGCCGCGATTTGTAAAACCTAAAATAGTGATAATGTGGCCGGAAGTACATTATTACGGTTATATTAAGTCGAAAGAGAAAAAAGATGAACTTATTATGGTTAAAATAGGAAGCAAGCTTTACAAACTAAGAAAGAATGATCAAATTGATGGTTTGTTTATTAAAAAAGTTTACAATGACTCAGTAGAAGTCTTTTTTAACAAAGAGAAGAAAATGGTGCATTTAGCACAGTAAATATTTAAAGAATATAAAAAAGCCACTCGATTGAGTGGCTTTTTTATTGATGTGCAGTTGTATTTTTCTTGTTGCAAAAAAATATTTTGAAAAATTTTGCTACAGGGCCATAATATACATTTCAAAAAATATACGGCATAAAAAAATCCTAACTTTTGTGCACTGCCCCCAAAAAGTTAGACACTATTTGGGGGTATTTTTATGGAAAGAAAAGTCAAGTATAATTTTGCATTAAAGCTTGAATGTGTAAAATTAGTTGTTGAACAACATCATTCATGCGAAGTT
>NZ_JBOGUT010000052.1:0-9725 GCF_050696275.1 Flavobacterium sp. | reverse complement strand
TTAGATGCAAAATTGTAAGCAGGGTTTTTTCTGTAGTCAAAAGACGAACTCCATTTATAAACACTTATAAATTTGCATCTTAATTTTTTAATTAAAGTTGTTTTTTATCATAGAATGCGCTATCGGGGTACTACTCAATAGTACTAGAGAAAAGAAAAATTAAAATTCCAAAATAATTAAAAAGAAAATATCATGTTAAAACAAGAATTAATAAAAAAAGTAAAAGCGTATTTAGAAAAAGAAAAAATATCTTCGGTTGATAATTCTGTTGAATATCTGGCATTAAAAGAAAATGTACTTCAAAAAGATGGTTCAAAGAAAAAAATGCACGTTATTGGGTTTCTAGCAGATTTTAATAAAGATAGTGTTGATGGAATTAAAGGCTGCTCAGTTTACATTGATGCTGAAACAAACAAGCTCTCTTTCATTGTCACACCTCATTATATGAGCGATATTGAAGATTAATTTTTAAAGCTACTTTCGGGTAGCTTTTTTATATTATAAATTTGTAAAATCCTGCACCTGATAGCACTGATTTTCTCCCGAAACCTCGGAACCGTGTCTATAAAAACAAAAACTGCAATCACGACTGATTGCAGTTTTTTATTATGTTTAATACAAATTAAGAAATCTCTTAATAGTATTAATTGGATCGTTTTGAAGTAACTTGTGGGCTCGGATTGTACTCGAGCGAAGCGAACTGACGAAGTAAATCCGTGCCCACAAAGATTCAAACGAGTAAAAACAGCTACCCGATAGCGAGGGTTTTAATTTGAAAAGATCCGTTATATTATTTTGTTCCATTTGTGTCAATTTTTTTAAAATATTTTTTTTAACACAGTTTTTGTGGCAAAACTTGTGGAATTATTTTTTTTGCCACAGAAGTTGTGGTATTTTTTTTAAAGCAAAAATTTTACCACACATTTTGTGGTAAAATTTTCTGTTCGCTTTTTTTAACACAGATTTCCCCCAGCTGTGCAAAAGTTTCCCGACTTTGAGTTATAATTAAAAGCAAAAGCTATAGCAGTTGTGTTATAGCTTTTGCTTTTAATATGTTTCCAAGTTTGACCCCGATAGGCGGATTTGCACCTGAGGCTTTAGACGAACTGACGAAGTAAATCCGCCATCAGGGATAAATTTTAAAACTCCTTCCGGATGACTTTTTTATATATAAATTTACCCAAGCCTAAAAACCATTCTTAATGATCCTAGCAATTGATGTTTATTACAAAGAAGCCCAAGCTAAAACAGTTGGTGTTTTATTCGATTGGGAAGATGACGAGCCTCAAAAAATCATCACTTCTGTTATAGAAAATGTTGAAGAATATGTGCCTGGTCAATTCTTTAAAAGGGAATTACCTTGTGTTACCGACTTGCTCAACAAACTGGATTTAAATACAATAGACTTAATTATTGTTGACGGGCATGTTTTTGTTGACAATCAAAACGCATTGGGATTAGGCGGTCATCTGTACGAAAGCCTTCAACACCAAATTCCTGTGGTTGGCGTCGCCAAAAGAAGCTTTCACAATACCGAAAAAGTAAGTTTTCCCGTTTACAGAGGAAAAAGTGGCGTTCCTTTATATGTTTCCTGCATAGGAATAGAAATCGAAAGTGTAATTGAAAATATCAAAAACATGAAAGGTGAATTCCGTCTGCCTGCAATTTTAAAAATAATGGATCAGGAAACGAAAAAAGAGAACTAATCCCCTATTCAGAAATCTTCAGCAGGAACAAAATGTAAATTAAATCCCTTCTCAAAAGCAAAAACTGCAACCCAAAAAGCTGCAGTTTTTTAATTTCCCTAAACTTCAAAAAATTATTTGTATGATTATTTTCTTCTTATGATTTGTATTATAAGATTATTTTCTTTATCTTTGTTATATTAAAAGACTATAATCATGGATAACTATACGAAACAAAAAATCAACAGGCTTCACCCGTCAATACAGGCTGAAGTTATCACTATCGTCAACGAATGCAATACCGCGCTAAAGGGAAAAGCGAAGATTCGCATCACACAGGGGTTTCGTACTTTCGAAGAACAAAATCTTCTATACAATCAGGGCAGAACACATCCGGGTAAAAAAATAACCAACGCCAAACCTGGTCAATCGATCCATAATTATGGCTTTGCAGTCGACATCTGTCTGATCATTGAAGACAAGATTGCTTCTTGGGACACCGCAAAGGACTGGGACAATGATAAAATTGCCGACTGGTACGAATGTGTTAAAATTTTTGCGAAATTTGGATGGGAATGGGGTGGAAACTGGAAAAAATTTAAAGACCTTCCTCATTTCGAGAAACGAGGGCATAACAATTGGCGGAAACTGATCAAACTAAAACAAGATACAAACGGATATGTCATCCTGAAAAAAGAATATTATGCCTAAGAAAATACGAATACTAAGCCTGGATGGCGGTGGAATACGAGGTATTATTTCCTGTGTTATCCTAAAATATATTGAAGAACAATTACAGAAACTGGATCATCCCGATGCTAAAATTGGTGATTATTTTGATCTTGTGGCCGGTAGCAGCACAGGTGGTTTACTAGCCGCGCTCATCCTGTTTCCGGACAATTCCAAACGATCTAAGTTTTCTGTCGAAACGGCCTTGGACCTTTACGCCAAAAAAGGAGACACTATTTTTAATGTTTCGTTTTGGAATCAGGTGCTCAATCCTTTTGGTCTTTTTAATGAAAAAATATCGCAAAAAAGCCTCGAAAAACAACTGGACGAAGTCTTTGGCACATTGGAACTAAAAGAACTCGTAAAACCTTGCCTAATTACGTCATATGACATCAATTCACGCAAGGCGAAATTTTTCTGTAGCCACGAAGCACATTCGCCATTGGAAAATTTCTATGTAAAAGACGTTTGCCGAGCCACCAGCGCAGCGCCAACCTATTTTGAGCCAGCCAAGGTAAAATCATTGTACCAACAAGAATTTACTTTAATCGACGGTGGTGTTTATGCCAACAATCCTGCACTTTGCGCTTACGCTGAAGCCCGTAAAATTGCTTTTACCAAAGTACTCAATGATCCGGAAAAAGTAGATTTTCCAAGTGTCAATGATATGATTATCGTATCCATCGGAACGGGTCAGGTGCTAAAGCCGTATACATACAAAGAATTTGAAAATGCCGGAAAAATAAAATGGATTAGCCCTTTGATTGATATTCTGCTTACTGCCAATGCCGAAACAGTCGATTATCTGTTAACCAAAATGTACGAAACATTAGGACCTAGAAACCAGAAGAATTATTATCGGATTATGCCTGATTTGAAAAACGCTTCACCGGAAATGGATGATACTTCCAGAAAAAACATCTTTGAACTGATTCAGGCTGGTCTTTTTTATGTCGATGAAAACCGCGAGGCTTTATACGAAATCGCAAAGAAACTGGTGAAACAAAAATAAACGGACTGCCTTTCTCTTCTGGAAAGGCGGTTTTGTGGTATGAGAGAACGAGTATTCCTTCTCATTTTGACGTGATTTCAACGAGATCCCAAGTTTCCCAAACGACATTTTTTAATTTTTTAAATACTGCCGAGTCTTTGCTTTTTTCCAACTCTTTGAATAAATCATGCATTTCTCCACGCATTTCAGGATATTTATCGGTTACCTCCAACAAGTTTTTCCATGAATCGATATGTTGGTTAAATGATTTAGAAAATTCTTTCGGACATCCTTCTGTGCTTATTTTCTTCATCTTATCAGTATAATTGGAAATAGTCTGACTTAGAGAAAGTTTCTGACATTCTTTATTTCTGATTTTCCCGATTGAGTCATCAATAGCAATTACCTTATCCACACAAGCTCTTTCAGCTTCTGATATTTGGTTTTGTTGCTGAAAGCGTTGAATACTCCTGTCGCAGGATGACAAAAAACAAACGGTTGCAATGATTAAAAACAACCCTATTACCTCTCGTTTTTTCATTTTACAGCTATTTAATGCAGCTTTTATCCCTTAAAGTTACGAATTTATAGCAGAATAAATAGTGTCTCTTTTCTTAAATAAAAGACAAATACAAACTTAAATTTGTTTTTAAATAAAAAAAGGGCAATAACCATCCAACTGATTATTGCCCTTTACAACGCTGCAATCAATTATTGTTTTAAAATCTTAGTCGAAAATTGCTGTCCTCCCTGACTAAAATGAAGAATATAAATCCCACTGGCAAAATCATTTCCAAAAGAAACGGCTTCTTCAGTAGCAATATTTTCCTGATGCTTCACAATCGCCCCCAATTCATTTACCGCATCCATCACAATGGGAGTTTTCTGATCTTGAGAAACAAACCGAACAGTAAATTCGCTGGTACTCGGATTTGGATAAATCACTGTTTTAAAGGCATCCTCTATTTCTCTTTCGGCAACTACATCCAAAGATTGTCTTTGCGTTAAAGTCGAATTAAATGTCACTGACCCCGTAGCAATAGTTACATTATCGGGATCAAACTGCACAGTACTTGGCGTAAAAGGAAGGTTGATGGTAATTTTATTAGTTCCTGTACCTGTACCCATCGTCCCATTTCCTGCAATTGATAAGTTGCCGCCGTTATCATACAAAACGATGTCTTGTGCTGTTCCGGAACTGTTTTTTACTCTAATTGCAACTGGCATCCTAAAGTAAGTAACGTTAGAATTAGAACTTCTGGTCTGAGTCAGTTTTAATGTGATGCTAGTGCCCACGTTGTTCCATTCTACGGCATAACTCGGCGTACCTACTCCATTAACCCAATCCGTAAAAAAATCAGTCAGATTGGCTCCGCCCAATGCGGTTTCGAAATGTTGCCTTAAATTATCTGTGTTTGCTGATTTATACGCTAGATTAGGATCAGCAATATAATTACGGGTAGCCTCAAAGAATTTAGTATCTCCTGACAATGTCCTCAACATCGAAACAATCATACCTCCCCGATCGTAAACGGCTGTGGTGTTAGGGCCTGTCCATACATTATTCGAATTACTTACATTAGCAATATACACAGGTACAGTTGTGGTTCTCGCCGAACTTTTCATTGATGATCTTCGGGATAAAGCACTTTGTCCCAATGATGGAATTTGCTCTGCTGCCAATACTTCCATATAGCTGGCAAATCCTTCATTCAACCATAAACTATTCCAAGTCTTGCAAGTCACAGCATCTCCAAACCATTGATGAGCCACTTCATGAGCTATGGTCGACCAGCTGGTCAGTCCGCCGGAACTTAATCCGATATTGGTCTGATGTTCCATTCCTCCTGCAAAACCGAACTCATACACTCCGAATTTTTCGTTTTTAAAAGGATAATCTCCAAATTTGCTTGTAAATAACTGCAATTCTAATTTACAGAAATCCAAAGCATTCAGTATCGAAGTGTAGGAACTTCTGTTGAATAACTGGTAAATAACCGGCACACTTGTCGTTCCTATGGTCACAGGAGTTCTGTTGAATTCCGTAAATTTGGCCACACAAACACTCACAAGATAGGAAGCTACAGGATACTGATGTCTGTACGTGTATTTTGTACTGGTCCCACTAACGACAGTTTTAAACAATTTCCCTTGAGTGGCAACTTTAAACGCCGAAGGAGCGCTCACGGTAATATCCATAGATTCAATTTTATCCTGCATATCTGCTTTACACGGCCACCAATCCTTGTCTTCATACGATTCTGACAAAGTGTAAATATAATTACTGCCATTGTACGATGTTTTTTGATAACCCAACGCCTCACCGCTTGCAGCCGGAGGAACTCCTCTGTATGAAATGGTTACGGAATCCAAAACATTGTTTGCCAAAGGGCTTGGAAGTGTTATGGTCAGTAAATTGACATTGCCACTGGAGGGAAATGATTTGGAAATTACACTTCCATGGTATTTAACGACTAATCCTGTATTGTTAAATGACGTTTTATTCAAATCGAAGGTGATGGTGCTCACATTCGAAGCCTTGGTTAAAAATTTAGTAGTCACTGTCCCACGGATGTATTTGGTCGAATCAGGATTAATCCTCCAGTACACATTGTGGTGTTTGATATCGATATTTGCCCCGGACCCACTTGTCCCCGAAGTCTGCGCCATGACTGGCGTTGTGGCGGCTCCAGCCAGAAAAAGCAGGAGGCTTACATTTTTAAATACTTTCATATTAAATTGGTTTTTAAGTTGTTACAGATAAAAGTAAATAAAAAAATATTATTCCGAATATTCTTACTATTTATTTTTCATCCAAAAAAACTGAAAATCAACAAATTACAATCAATATGCCCTGAAATATGCGGCAAAACAGCTATAAAAACAAGGTATGAGCCATGTCGAAAATCGCCAATCAAATTATCCATCTCCTATCAGTATTTATCCCTCAATCAGAATAAAAAAGTACTCTCATGAACAAAGACAAATATTGTAACTACTGAAAGAAAACCTTCTGTAAACTATCATTTTCATTTCGGGATTCAACTTTGTATCTTTGCCCTGAAATGAAGAACACGTATCCCAAACAAGAAAAGCTCAAAAGCAAAACCACTATCGATTTACTTTTTTCGGAAGGAAAGTCTGTATCCAAATATCCGTTACGACTGGTTTATGCCCCAATCTCGCTTGAAGATGGGCAGAAGTTGAAAATGGGCGTTTCTGTGTCTAAAAAGTATTTTAAAAAAGCTGTAGACAGGAATTATTTCAAAAGGGTACTGCGCGAAACCTACCGACTCAACAAATCATTGCTTTTAGACCATATTGACAAGCCGTATGCTTTGATGTTTTTCTATCAAACCAAAGACCGCCTGACGTATCAGGAAATCAACGAAAAGACCGTACAACTCTTCGAAAAATTTGTTGCTTCCACAAAAGAGGAGTAGTTAATACCCATAAGCAGATGAGGTTAAACAAAAAAAGAGCCACTCTAATGAGCAGCTCTTCTATTTTTGAATTAATTCCTTTTTTATAATTGCGGTCCGGCGTTTACTAGTTTTTTACCTTCTTCATTGTCCGTGTACTGAACAAAGTTTTTGATAAATCTACCAGCAAGGTCTTCAGCTTTTGTTGTCCATTCTGAAACTTCTGTGTACGTGTTTCTTGGATCTAATATTTCAGTATTTACGCCTTCAAGTGCTGTTGGTACTTCAAGATTGAAGATAGGCACAATTTGAGTAGCTGCATTTTCTAAAGAACCATCTAAAATTCTATCGATGATAGCGCGGGTATCTTTAATCGAAATACGTTTTCCTGTTCCGTTCCAACCTGTGTTAACCATGTAGGCAGTAGCATTATGCTCTTCCATTTTCTTTACTAATTCTTCTCCGTATTTTGTTGGGTGCAAACATAAGAATGCTTTACCAAAACAAGCAGAGAAAGTAGGCTCAGGCTGTGTAACACCACGTTCTGTTCCTGCCAATTTAGCAGTAAACCCAGACAAGAAGAAATACTTAGTCTGTTCCGGAGTCAGCTTCGATACTGGAGGCATTACACCAAAAGCATCGGCAGTTAAGAAAATAACTTTAGTTGCATGACCTGCTTTAGACACTGGTCTTACAATATTGTCAATATGGTTAATCGGGTAAGAAACTCTCGTGTTTTGAGTAACTGAACCGTCTTTGAAATCTATTTTACCGTTAGCATCTACAGTAACGTTTTCCAACAAAGCATCTTTACGAATGGCGTTGAAAATATCCGGCTCGTTTTCTTTGCTTAAGTCAATGGTTTTTGCGTAGCATCCACCTTCAAAGTTAAAAACACCGTCGTTGTCCCATCCGTGCTCATCATCACCAATCAATTCACGCTTAGGATCTGTAGATAAAGTTGTTTTTCCTGTTCCTGACAATCCGAAGAAAACAGCAACATCACCGTCTTTTCCTTTATTGGCAGAACAATGCATTGACGCCATTCCTTGCAAAGGCAAGTAGTAGTTCATCATAGAGAACAACCCTTTTTTCATTTCACCACCGTACCATGTTCCGCCAATTAACTGGATTTTTTCAGTTAAATTGAAAGCTACATATACATCTGAATTTAATCCGTGAGCAGCGTAATCTTTAAAGCTGGTTTTAGAACCGTTCATCACCACAAAGTCCGGCTCTCCGTATACTGCTAATTCAGCATCTGTAGGACGGATGAACATGTTTTTTACAAAATGAGCCTGCCAAGCAACCTCAACGATAAAACGTACTTTCAGTCTTGTGTTCTCATTGGCACCGCAAAAAGTATCTACTACAAAAAGTCTTTTTCCGGACAATTCATTAACTGTAGTTTCTTTTAAAGCGTTCCAAGTATCTTGAGAAATAGGCTTGTTGTCGTTTACCGCTTTATCTGAAGTCCACCAGATGGTATTTTCTGTTACTGCATCCTTAACAATGTACTTGTCTTTAGGAGAACGACCAGTAAACTCACCAGTCATTACATTTACCGCGCCAAGCTCGGTTAATTGTCCTTTTTCAAAACCTTCCAGCGAAGGTTTTAACTCTTCCTGATATAATAGATCGAATGAAGGATTATATACAATTTCTTTAACGTCTTTGATTCCGTATTTTTCTAACGAAATCGATTTCGTAATTGGGGTGTATGTTTCCATAAATAACTAGATGTGTTGTGTACTAATATTATCGGCAAAAGTATAAATTTATTTTAAATGCTTCACAGATTATGCCTTTTTTGTGATTACGTAGTAAAAAACCATTGACCATGAGATTATTAGCAACAACCCGCCAATAGGAGTTACAGGGCCAAGGAATTTAAAGTTGATTCCGGTAAGCGCACTTGTGGAAAGTAGGAAAATAGAGACCGAAAACATCAAAATTCCAGACAGGGTGAAATAATAAATAAGATTCTTCTGTTTTGGCAAAAGTAGTTGTGTAGTTCCTGTAAACAACAGAAACAAAGCATGATACATCATATACCTTACCCCTACTTCGAATGAAGACAGCTGATCTGCCGTCAGAACTTTCTTTAGTGCATGCGCTCCAAATGCCCCCAAAACTATCGATACAAATCCGAAGCATAATGCTGTGAGAATGATTTTCTTTTCCATCAAAGTTTTTATTCAAAGGTACTACATGGTACTTGATTTTGGAAGTTTAAAAACATTTGTGTGATAAAATATAACATTTTACTACATTTGTGTGATTTTTTATAAAACAAAAATGAGAAATGTATTGATAATTGGAGCAGGACGTTCGGCTTCATCGCTTATAAAGTACCTTTTGGAGAAGTCAGAAAGTGAAAATCTACACCTGACTATTGGCGATTTATCTTTGGAGTTAGCCCAAAGGAAAACTAAGAACCATAAAAATGCTACTGCAATCGCTTTAGACATACATAACGAAAACCAGCGCAAAGAAGAAATCCAGAAAGCGGATATTGTGATTTCGATGTTGCCGGCCCACATGCATATTGAAGTGGCTAAAGACTGTGTCGCTTTCAAAAAACATATGGTAACAGCCTCTTATATCAGCGATGCTATGCAGAGTTTAGATGCTGACGCCAAAGAAAATAATCTGGTTTTTATGAATGAAGTTGGTCTGGATCCTGGAATTGACCACATGAGTGCGATGAAAATCCTGGACGAAATCAGACACCAAGGAGGAAAAATAATCTTGTTTGAATCTTTTTGCGGCGGATTAGTTGCTCCGGAATCAGACAATAACCTCTGGAACTACAAATTCACCTGGGCACCAAGAAATGTTGTACTTGCAGGACAGGGCGGTGCCGCAAAATTTATTCAGGAAGGCACTTACAAATCC
>NZ_JBOGUT010000051.1:0-9854 GCF_050696275.1 Flavobacterium sp. | reverse complement strand
CGTGCTTGGCGTAACCGCTCCAGTTGTAGCATCAATAGTCAATCCCGCAGGGGTAGCCGTATAAGCACCTCCAGGGGTCAAACCAGTCAATGTAGGCAATTGAGGAGTCGATAGAGACGAACAATAAGGCGAGGCATAGGAAAAAGTTCCCGCAGGACTCGATACTGCATTTAAAGGGAAGCTTCTATAATTTGTACATCCGGTTGTGTATGGATCTTCTATTTTAACCCAGATTAACTCCCCAGCTCCTGCACTTGGATAAGCTCCCAAGATACCATTAGGAATTGGAGATACATTAGCATAAGCATTTGCATATGAAGTAAAATAAGTAATCGGGTAATCTAATGGGTTCAGACCGTCTAAGATATAAGCATTTTGGTCGATAATAAAGTTATATGGGCCCGTTCCTGTGGTACATATGGTTACAGGCTCAGGATCAAGAAGAGGAATATGATAGAAACTAGCATTAATAGTATCTTCTCCAATTAAGCAGCCTCCTGAACTATGAGCTATCAATTTATATACACCAGTGGTAGCAACATCAAGAGTAGGTCCCGTAGCGCCTGGTATTAAAACACCATCAAGATACCACTCAAAAACATTGGTTCCTGCCGTAACCCCTGAACTAATAGTCACTGCAGGATCACCTTCGCAGGCAATAATTTCATCAGCACCTCCAACAACAGATAAAGCCATAGGTGGAATCTGAAAGTTTTTCAAGAATACTGCAGAGTCAAATGCCGTATCACCAACATTCGCAATCGCAAGTTTGATATGATAGACTTGCCCACACTGCAACTCAGAAGTAGCTCTTATAACACTGGTAAAACCATCATACTGGATACTGGAATTTACAGCAGGTGTAATACCTATACCATTAGCTACGTAATAAGAACAATTCACACAAGGTCCTGTATTCGTTTCACCATTATGTACGGTCCCAATAGAGACTGCGGTTGAAGTACCGGGCACTCTCGCAATATTTCTCGCATTGTTTGTAAAACTAGGTCCTGTATCAGGAGCTATTACATCTGGCACAATTCCAGGTCCACTTAAGAAAAAACCAAAGACATCATTAAAATTTGGATCGTCTGTATACTCCGGATATTCTTCTGAGGCAAAAATAAAATCAAAATTCAATGTTGGTCCCGTTGCGACAAAATCAAACTCGACTATAGAAACCTTATCTACATCATTTGTTGTAATCTTCTGTAAATCAGGATCACCAGCTGGTGCCTCGTCAACCACAATAGATTTACCAGCATTATTGTTAGGCCCAAGAGCAACTGACGATTCCCCTGTTGTCATTAACATTCCGTTTGGCGTACCGGCAATCCTAACACCGCTAGGATTAAAATCAGGCAAAAACCCAAGGCTTGTCAAGTTATTACTGGTTGAAAATCTATCCACCTGCCTTGAAAATGTCGAAGCACCAGCGGCAGTACCGTTAAATGTAATATTATAAGGAGTAACACCAATACCCACCAAATCCTGAGAAACTATTTGTGCCGGTGTTTTAGTTGGAAAGTAAAAAGGTGGAACCGTTCCTCCCGGATCAACATATATGTTTGCAAGTTGTAACTGTGCTTGGGTGGTCAATCCAAAAAGTAAAAAGGTTAATAGGTAAAGTTTTTTCATTAGCAAAATTTTTATTAATAACAAAAGTTAAATAAATCTTTAATTCTTCAAATATACACTTTCATGTAAATTTTGTTTGTTAATTTTGTAAAAAATCGACAAAATGAAGCTTGTTACTATAAAAAATACACAAAATCCTAATATTTTAAAATTCGAATTCTCCTATTTTATTTGTCCTAATCAAAGTTTTGAATACAAAAATATTGACGAATGTGCCGATTCACCTCTTGCTCAGCAGTTGTTTTATTTACCGTTTGTAAAAACCGTCTATATTTCAGGAAATTTTATTGCTATTGAAAAATTCAGCATTGTAGAATGGGATGATGTAAAACATGCTGTAGCCGAACAAATGGAAACGTATGTAAACAGCGGCGGAGAAGTGGTAAAACAAAAAGAAGCACCTAAAAAAACGCCGGTAACCGTTTACGCAGAAAGCACACCCAACCCTTCCGTACTGAAGTTTGTTGCCAGCAAAAGACTAACCAAAACCATCGTTGAGTGTAAAAACATTGACGAAACAACAGCATCACCTTTAGCTAAGGAATTATTCAAGTTTCCTTTTGTAAAAGAGATTTTTATCGATGAAAATTACATTTCGGTAACAAAATATGCTGTAAGCGAATGGCAGGAAATTACACTGGAATTACGCACTTTTATCAAGGAATTTATCGAAAACGGTAACATTGTCGTTGATGAAACTAAAGTAGTTGCTTCAAACAAACAAGAGAAACAACAGATTGCCAATTTCGACGACCTTGACGTGACTTCTCAAAAAATCATCAATATTATAGAAGAATATATTCGACCTGCGGTCGCTGCCGATGGTGGAAATATTCTTTTTGATTCGTATTCAGAAGAAGACAAAAAAGTAAAAGTAATATTGCAAGGAGCCTGCAGCGGATGCCCTTCATCTACATTTACGCTTAAAAACGGAATTGAGAATATGCTGAAAGAAATGCTTCACGATCAGGAAATAAAAGTTGAAGCATTAAACGCTTAAAAACAATTGTGTTTCTAGAATTTAATCGTTAATTTTATTAGCTATTAACCTTAAATTCAAGAAATTATGTCAATTTTAAAAGTAATCGAAATTCTTTCTAATTCTGAAACAAGTTGGGAAGATGCCACAAGAAAAGCAGTTGAAAAAGCATCAAAATCTGTAAAAAACATCCGTTCAGTTTACGTACAGGAACATAGCGCAGCTGTTAAAGACGGAAAAGTGTCTGAATTTAGAGTTAATCTTAAAATCACATTCGAATTGGAATAAATTTAGATAATAAAAAAGCGTTTCAGAGTTGAAACGCTTTTTTATTATGGTAAGATCAAGCTTCGCTTTTATTGCTTAATTACTTTCTTAACCGTTTTGCCTTCCGCAGAAATAATTTCTAGAAAATAAACTCCCGAATTCAATTTAGAAATATTCAGCGTTACATCTGAAACCGTTTCCCTTTTTTGGCTTTCCACTTTTCTTCCGTTACTATCTAAAATATTAATCTCAGTTATTACTGCTTTGGAAGCATTCGAAACGGTCACAAAAGAGTTTGAAGGATTAGGATATACCACAAATCCGGATGCCAATTCATTTTCGGCCAGCCCCAAAGTATTGGTGTTAAAGTTTCTTATAAACACTCCCGAATCATATGAGTTGTCTGAAACATTGGCCACAGCAAATTTGACATGATACGTTTGCCCTATTACAAGTGTTGCTTCTGCTGTTATTGGAGTTGTAAACCCATCATACTGCGTAGTATACGAAGGATTCCACGTAGTAGGATTTACACCTATGCTTGTGTTGTTATAGTAATAAGGACAATTAGTACATATCCCTGAATTATTGATACCGTTATTTACTGTATTTATCGAAATCGGAATGATTGTATTGGGAACAGCAGCAATATTTTTTGCATTTCCGGAAAACACTCCCGTAATACCTGGTCCGCTTATAAAAAAACCAAAAACATCACTATAAGCACTGTTGTTAACATATTCCGGATATTCTTCTGAAGCAAAAACATATTGAAAATTCAAAGTCGTCCCGGTCGCAACAAAATCAAATTCCAAAACAGCAACATTTGCTATTTGCTGAGTTGTCAATAAAGCTAAATCGGCATCACCTTGATACGAAACAGCTGGCAAAATAGATTTGCTGGAACTATTGTTAGGCCCTAGAGCTAAATCCGCTTTCCCAGTAGTGAGCAAAATCCCATTGCTCAATCCTAGGTTTGTCTGGTTAAAGTTTGTACTGAATTCAGCAATCTGATCTTTAATTATTCCAGCAGAAGAAAAAGAGCCGTTAAATTTAATATTCACAGGACTTACTCCGGAACCAACCAAAATATCTTCAACCAACTGAATTGGTGTTTTTGTAGCACCAACAATCAACTGTGCCTGAAGCAATGAGCCTGTAAAGAATAAAAATAAGAAAAGAAAAATTTTCATTTGTACCGATTTGAAATAATTACTATTAAAACCCAAATGTAATTAAATCGTTCACATAATAGTAATCTCTTTTAAAAATATACAGAAAAAAGGAGAGATAATCTTATTTATCCGGCAATACCTGACACTGTTACGAAAACGTAAAATCATAACAATTTTAACCCATTTTGCAGTATAAATTGGACAAAATTTTGTAATATTACAATTCAACCAATAAAAAATTAACAAGATGGGAATAGGAAGTTTTTTTAAGAACTTATTCGGTTCAAAAGTAAATGTAGAAGAAATTACTGAAAAAGTAAGCGATTTTGCAGATGATGCCATTACAAAAGCAAAAGAAAGCGCAGCTCCTTTAATTGATAAAGTGGAAGATTTTGCAGAACAGGCCGGTGAAAAAGTAAAAGAATTTATCCCTCAGGCTACTGAAACTATCGACAACGTTGTAGATACAATCAAAGAAAAAACCGGTTTCGCAGTAGACAAAGCGGAAGAAGCTGCTCATGGAGCGGTAGACAGCGCTGAGCAAAAAATAAATAATTTTGCTGATGAAAAATTAGACAAACCCCAGGATGAAGAAACTAAATAATTATTTTGGACTAGTCATCATGAAGTCTTTCAAATAAAAAGGCTCAAAGTAAGCGACATCAACAGTGTCGCTTTTTTTATACTTTTCAAATGCGATGGCTCCCATTTCGTTAGCTGAAGGAAATTCAATTTCATCATAGAAAACAAATCTATCGTCAGTCAAGACCGTTTTGCATTTTGAAGCACCATCACCAATAAGATGCATTATTTCTTGAATCGTCGAAAACGAATGTTCATCAATAATTTCTGACTGTATCGCTCTTGTTTTCTCATGCTCAGCATTAAATATTGCCGTATAACATTCCATTCTTCTGGCATCCAGCATAGGAACGATCACACCTTTCTCAACAGTCAGTTTTTTGGCCAAAGTTTCTAACGTATCAATTGCAATTAAAGGAATGTTCAACGAATAACACAACCCTTTTGCCGCCGAAACGCCTATTCGCAATCCTGTATAAGAACCAGGCCCCTGACTTACTGCCACAGCTGATAAATCCTGAAAACAAATTTTGTTCTCTTGTAGAATATCCTCAATAAAAACATGCAGTTTTTCCGCATGCGAATAACCTGCATCCGAAACTTCCTTGCAGGCAATAGTTACGCCATTTTGCGACAACGCGACAGAACAGTTTCTTGTAGCAGTTTCTATTGATAAAATATAAGCCATGTATGAGTGTTTTTCAGAACCGCAAATGTACAAAGATGATTTCTAAAAAAAAGAAAGCCCCATCCTTAATTCCGGATGGAGCTATGTAAATCTTATTTATATCTGTTAGCCCTTGGCTTCTTCTTTACTCTTTTTCTTTTCAGCAGCTATTTCTTCCTTGGTTTTAACATAAATCTCATCTCCAGGATTCAATTCCTTTGTTACAACCGTGTAAGGCCCTGTAACGATGACTTCACCCTTTTTCAACCCTGAAAGCACCTCAATATAACTATCATCCTGAATTCCGGTAGTAATAATTCTTAATTTTACTTTATTCCCCGATTTAACAAAAACACATTCAAATCGTTTTTCGTTTTTTACCGGAACTACTTCTTGTCCTGCTGCGTCGTCTCCCTCATCATCTGTTTCTGCAACTTCAATTTTACGGGAAGATGTAGTATCAGTTCGCATCACAACCGCACTAATTGGTGCTGTAATAACATTTTCTTTACGAGTAGTGATGATATCAACTGTAGCAGTCATTCCAGGACGGAAAGGTGAAAAATTAGAAGGTTTTCCAGCAGTTAAATCAGCATACGATTCTTTTAAGATTCTTACCTTAACCTTAAAGTTAGTTACCTGATCTGCAGAAAGAGCAGTGCTCGCCGAATTGGAAATACTGGTTACAATACCTTTAAATTCTTTTTTTAGATAGGCATCTACTTCAACTTTTGCAGAATCCCCTATTTCGATTTTCACGATGTCATTTTCGTTAACATCCACTTCCACTTCCATATTGTTTAAGTTCGCCACACGCATCATTTCAGTTCCCGCCATTTGCTGTGTTCCCAAAACTCTTTCTCCTAATTCAACATCCAATCTGGAAATAGTTCCGTCAACTGGTGCATAAATAGCCGTTTTTCCAAGATTTTCTTTCGATTCATTTACCGTTGCCGAAGCACTTTGCACATTATAATATGCCGCTTGTTTCGAAGCTTGAGCCCCTTCAAAAGCAGCTATAGACTTATCCCATTCTGATTTTGAAATAATTCCTTTGTCAAATAATTTTTTATTTCTCTCGTAACTCGCTTTAGCTTCTTTGAATTGAGCATCCGCTTGGCTTAAACCAGCTTTTGTATTTGACAATCCGGCCTGAGAACGGTTTAATCCCGAAGTATATAACTCCGGATTAACACGCACTAACAAATCTCCTTTTTTAACTGTCTGCCCTTCTTTTACAGGCAAAGCAATGATTTCTCCGGAAACTTCAGAAGAAATTTTCACCTCTATTTCCGGCTGGATTTTACCTGTACCTGAAACTGTTTCTATTATTGTACGCTGCTCAATTTTGGCAATTTCAACTTCTGTACCTTTTTTCTTATCCCCAAAAACACCTGCTTTGGATAAGCCTAACAGCGCAACTAACGCCACTACTATACCTAATAAAATATATTTTGTTTTCTTTGTCATGGTAACTTATTATTTTTTAATAATTGGAATTCCAAAATAGAATTCTAGTATTTTAGTTCTGAAAATATAATCGTATTTTGTTCGTAATACTTCTGATTGCGCATTTACATACAAGGTTTGCGTCTGATTAAAATCAAAAACGTTCATCAGGCCCACTTCGTATCTTTCTTTTGCATATTGAAACGCTCCTTCTCTTGCCTCCAATGTAGCAACCGCAGCTTCGTGTGTTTTTAAAGCGCCTTTGGTATCGGTATAGGCTGTAAAAACAGTTCTTTCTAAATCCAACTCCTGCTGTTCCAATGCGATTTTCGAACGATCTAAAGCAATTTTTGAACGCAAAACATTGTTTCTCACCGAAAACCCATTAAAAATAGGAACATTTAAAGACAAACCGAAATTTTGTCCTAAGTTGTCTTTAAATTGATCTGAAAACGAAGGAATCAGGTTACTGTCAATCAGCGTATTTCTATGTAATATACTAGTTCCTATATTATAGGAAGCCGACAAACTTGGCTGGTAAGCTCCTTTTGCCATTTTAACCTCTCTTTCAGAAATCTGAACATTGGTCTGAGCTATTTTCAAATCGGTTCTGGTTTCTTTAGCTTTCCGAAGAATTACCTTCGGATCTTCCATCAAAATTGTACTTTGCTCGGTATCAGTATCGGCGTCAGCAATATCAAATTCTTCAAAATCATCAAGCTGTAATAATTGCGCCAGACTTAATTTCGAAATCAGCAATGCATTTTGAGCTGCGATTAATCTCTGATTATCTGTGGCAACTGTAGCCTTAACATCTAATAAATCCCCTTTTGGAATCACTCCCGCTTCCACCAATTCATTAGATCTTTCCAATTGCTGTTTATCATAAGCCAACTGCTCTTCCTGCACTTTCAAATTTTCTTTATTGAAAAGAATTTGCAGATAAGCATTAACCACGTTTAAGGAAACATCTTCCTGCATTTTAGTCAATTGATATTGAGATGCTATAATCGAAAGTTTAGCTTTCCTTAATTCGTTTTGATTTTGTAGTCCTTTATAAATATCAACACTCGCAGAAGCTCCGAAGTTTGAAGACTCTGTTGTCTGATTTGTTTTAACACCTGAAAGCGGGTCATTGCTCAAACCTGTATTCCAGGAGTGGGATGCCTGCCCGTTTATTGAAGGAAGAAACCTGCCAATGGCATCTTTTTTTGAAATATCAGAAAGCTGCTTATCTAAAGTGCTTTGCTTTATCGATATATTATGTTCAATAGCATAACCAACACATTCTTCCAAAGTCCATTTTTTGGCTTGGCCAAAAGAAAACGTTGAGAAAACAAATGTTATGGCTAATAACAATCGACTTTTTGTATTTTGTTTCATATTAAAAATGGAAAGTTTTGGTCAGTTCAAGACAAATTTAAATCACTCTTATGAATTAATCCTTGTCTTTTTCCTCAATAAGACCAATATGCTTACAATTTGTTACAGATTGGCACTGCAATTTTTTGGAAAATAATTTTACATTTGTTTCGAAAACTATAAATCATCCCATGAAAAACATATTCTGTTCCCTAATTTTAGTGGTTTTAGCAACATTTGGCACTGGCTGTTCTTCAACCCAAAAAATCGAACTCATGAAACCCGAACCAGATGAAGCTTTACCGCTATCGTACGCTGTAACTCCTTCTTACATTAGTTTTCCTGTCAGCCTAACACTGAAAGATATCGAAAATCAAACCAACAAAGCCCTTAACGGATTGATTTATGAAGATCACAATTTGGAAGATGACAAAACAGAAATGAAAATCTGGAAAAGCGCCCCTATTCAAATCTCCGAAGAGGACAAAAAACTCAAAATTGTTTTACCGCTTAAAATCTGGGCCAAAGTAAAATACGGAACTTCGGCTTTAGGAATGAATTTATATGACATTAGAGAATTCAACCTCGATGGAACCCTGAATTTAACAAGTGATGTCAAAATGGCCAACTGGAAAATAAGCACCATTACCGAATTGGAAAATATCGAATGGAAAGAAAGCCCAACCATCACCATTGCCGGAAAGCAAATTGCAATAACGTATCTGATCAATCCAACGATTAAAATATTCAAATCTAAAATTGAACGAAAAATAGATGACTCTTTAGACAAAACTTTAGATTTCAAATCGAACATGCTCGATATGATGCAGAAAGTAAGCGATCCAGTCGAATTGAGTCCTACTTATCAAACCTGGCTCAAAGTGACTCCTCAGGAATTGTATGCAACCGATACCGAACTGAAAAAAAATGCTGTAGAATTGACTGTCGGGCTAAAATGCCTTATAGAATCCAGCATCGGACAAAAACCGAAGACAAACTTCTCGAAAGACAAAATCCACTTAAAAGCCATTAATAATTTACCGGATCGAGTAGCGGCAAATATCACCGCAGTTTCTACCTATGAAGATGCTTCCAAAGTGATGACGGCTAATTTTAAAGGAAAGGAATTTGGTTCAGGAAAACGAAAAGTTACTATTCAAAATGTAGAAATTTGGCACAAAAGAGGTAAAATGATTATTGCACTGGATATGCTCGGAAGTGTAAACGGAAGGATTTACTTAGCCGGATTCCCGCAATACAACGCACAGACCAAAGAACTCTTTTTTGACGATCTGGATTATGCACTGGAAACCAAAAGCCGACTCATGAAAACCGCAAACTGGCTGGTCCAAGGTATGATTTTGAATAAAATTCGGGAGAATTGCCGCTACTCTATCCAACCGAATCTTGAAGAAGGGAAACAAAACATCCTCAAATACCTGAAAAATTATTCGCCAACGCAAGGCGTATTTGTAAATGGGCAGCTTAGCGACATTGCTTTTGAAAAAGTACAACTGACAAACCATGCCATTATTGCTTTTTTAAGCATCACAGGAAATGTAAAAGTCAATGTGAACGGAATGTAACATTCATGAAATAAATACCTGCATGAGTCGTCCTAAAATAGGTTGACAAGTTTTACAATAAATTAATTAAAACCAGTGAAGTTAACTTCACTGGTTTTTTCATATACAAAGTTAGGTGTTTTCATATTTAAACTCAAATGTGGTCTTTT
>NZ_JBOGUT010000050.1:0-10699 GCF_050696275.1 Flavobacterium sp. | reverse complement strand
AAAAGACCACATTTGAGTTTAAATATGAAAACACCTAACTTTGTATATGAAAAAACCAGTGAAGTTAACTTCACTGGTTTTAATTAATTTATTGTAAAACTTGTCAACCTATTTTAGGACGACTCAGAATTATTTATTTTTTATTGTTTTACAATTTTCTTTGTAGCTGATCCCTCACTTGTATTGATATCCATAAAATAAATACCTGCTGTCAAATCAGAAATATTCATTTTTACATCCTGATCGCTTTTAGGATTAAATAATTTAACTGTTCTTCCGTTAACATCAACAATATTTACTTCATTAATCTCAATATTACTAGTATTGGAAATCATGATAAAATCAGACGCAGGATTCGGATATACTGCAATTTTTGAAAACAAGAAATCTTTAGTAGATAGCACTTCTGTGACAGTAACATTGTCAATAATCAGCGCATGTGTAGAATTAGGTGTTGCATTTGCAGCAGAATTATGCAGGAAACTGAAATAATAAGTACCTGTAGCTGGAGGCGTAAAATTATAGGTTTTCTGTACAAAAGCAGTATTGCTTACCCCTGTTTCTGTAGCTAAAACTGTCGTTTGAGAAGCTGCAGTCTGATCAGTTCCTACTGTCAGTTGGTAATTTGCTGTTGCTGTTGTTGTCGCCTGATAGTTTCTTACATAATATGTTATTGTAGTAGTGGAACCTGCGGTTAAATTTATACCCCTTGAAAAAAGTCTTTCATTTGCCGCAGCTGCAGCTGGTGTTATCGCTACTGCAGAACTTTCCCCTTGCTGTACTAAAGCACTTGCAGGTCCTCCATAATTAATAAACCAAGAGTTTGCCGTATTATTAGGAACAGCCAACCATCCTACAAAAGGAAAATCTACATGTTCAAAACTGGTATTATAACTTGGACTGGTCGACTGAAAAATAGTATGAAACGGATATGGTCCTTCCCATATACTCAAGTTTCCTGCGCCGCAATCTTTTCTAACATAGTACTCATAAGTACTGTTTGGTGTCAAACCAGACAAATTATAAGGGCTCGTTATACTGTTAACAGTAGTTCCAGTTCCTTGTACAAAACCATATGGTCCATATTCTAAAGTAACTGTTCCACCTCCAGTGACGTTAAAAGTAAGGTTCACCGAATTTAAAGCTGGTGTATTAAATCCTAAGGCTGTTGGTCTTGCACAAGTCACAGATTTCCCAAGCCTTGTTTCAGGGCGGAAATTTGAGGCTACAATTGTTGTCGGCGCTGCAGTAGGACTGAAAGCACTTTTTAATCCATTAGCCAAAGTAGTACTGCATAAAGCACCATTAGGAGTTGTCGCTACAGGATTTGCAGCATTTTGATAATCGAAAGCTACATATATTGCTCCTCCTGTGTATGTAAATGGAGATCCTCCTGAAAAAGGAATATCAAATGCTCCGGCAGCTGCTGGAAGCGTTACACTCGCATTGCTCACTGTGGTCATACCTGTAATAGCGGTTGCCCAAGCGGTACTTTTGGTATTAGTTGCATCAGCAGTATTTTGCAGATAGATTATAATATTACCAGTCGTAGTAATGTTTTGCGCTGTTGCAAAATTGAATCCCAAAGAATTTACTACTGAACCATTTGTAAATCCTGCAGCAGTCATTTCAGCTGTGGTAATTAACCAAATACTTCTATTATACCTGGTAGATCCCTGAGGAGCCCTTCCGTTACCTGAAGTGGAATTATTATTAGCTAACGCAACGTAATAATCGGTTTGTGCATTTACAGCAAAACAGAGTGTTACTAATAAAAAACAAAGTAATTTTCTTTTCATAATTTGATGTCTAAAAGGTTATTACATCAAATATAGTATATATTTTTAATTTCTATTATTAATCTTTTTCCCATTTTCCAACAACAGAAGTCGCCAATGCATTTCCTAAAACGTTAGTGGCACTTCTGAACATATCACAGAAATGGTCAATAGGTAATATTAAAGCAATCCCTTCAACAGGAATTTTAAACATTCCGCAAGTAGCAGCCACTACAACCAGACTGGCTCTTGGTACACCGGCAATTCCTTTACTGGTTAACATTAATACAAAAAGCATGGTCAATTGTGTAGGAAAGTCCAAATGCACATTATAAACCTGCGCAATAAAAATACTGGCAAAAGTCATATACATCATACTCCCGTCAAGATTGAACGAATAACCAAGAGGCAACATAAATGATACAATTTTGTCTTTAATACCGAATCTTTCTAATTCCTCTGTCAGTTTCGGGAATACTGCTTCGCTGCTGGTTGTTCCGAAAGCAATAATCAATGGACTTACTATGTGCTTCAATAATTGAGTCATATGTTTTTTAAGGAAAATATAGCCTACAAAAAGTAAAACTATCCATAATGTAGATATTCCTACTAGAAAGGATCCGAAGAATTTCGCATACGTCACCAATAATTCTTCAAGGTCACGAATGGCAAAAACACCTGCAATGGCACCAAAAACACCAAGAGGAGCAAATTTCATCACATAATTAACCATTTTCAAAATGATGTGAGAAGTTTTATCTAAAGCATTAACAACCGGTTTTGTATAATCACCTAATGAAGCAGCTGCCAATCCAAAAAAGATGGAAAAAATTACAATCTGTAAGATTTCATTGGTTGCCATGGCTTCGAAGATACTCTTTGGAATAATGTGCTCGACAAAATTTTGAGCTGAAAAACCCTGTGTTTTATCTGTTACTTCAGCTGCTGTGGAAACATCAACATCTGATAAATGCAAACCTGTACCAGGCTGTAAAATATTTACCCAGAACATTCCAATTAATAAAGAAATAAAGGAGGCCGTAAAAAACCATCCTAATGCTTTTCCTCCAATTCGACCGACAGATTTTATATCTCCTAATTTTGCAATTCCTACTACTAATGTCGTAAATACCAATGGAGAAATAATCATTTGTACCAAACGGATAAATATAGTGGCCAGCATTTTTATATAGCCACTGAATTCTTTTGCCGCTTCCGCAGAATAATTATTATGGATAAATATACCTAAAACACCTCCTAATACCATTGCAATTAGGATTTGAACAGTTAGGTTACTTAAAAATGATTTTTTTCTTGTCGATTCAGCCTCAGGTGAATGTGTATGCATTTGAATTATTTTTGAGTTTTGTTTAGTAAATAAAAATCGGTCAGAACGATAGCAGCCATAGCTTCTACTATAGGTACTGCACGCGGAACAACACAAGGATCATGACGACCTTTACCCTGTTGTTCAACTATTTCGTTCGTATTGGTTAAAACTTCCTGCTTTTGGATTAAAGTAGCGACAGGTTTGAAAGCTACTCTAAAATAAATATCCATCCCGTTTGAGATTCCTCCTTGGATTCCGCCGGAAAGATTCGATTTCGTTGTTCCGTCCTCGTTATATAAATCGTTATGTTCGCTTCCTTTCATTTTAGCGCCACAAAATCCGCTTCCATACTCAAAACCTTTTACTGCATTAATGGAAAGCATGGCTTTTCCCAGTTCGGCATGAAGTTTATCAAAAACCGGCTCTCCAAGTCCGATTGGGACATTCTGGATAACACAGGTTATGGTTCCGCCAACGGTATCACCTTGTTTACGAATTTCTTTGATATAGTTTTCCATTCTTTCAGCGGAAGCTAAATCAGGGCAACGAACCGGATTACTTTCAGTCAATGAAAAATCCAGATCCTGATAAGGTTTATCTATAAATATATCTCCAACTGAAGAAACAAAAGCATTTATTTTTATGTCCGAAATGACTTGCTTTGCAACAGCACCGGCAACTACTCTGCTCGCCGTTTCTCTGGCTGAACTTCTTCCGCCCCCGCGATAATCACGGATACCATATTTTTTCTCGTATACATAATCAGCGTGACTTGGTCTGTAACTGTCTTTTATATGGGAATAATCATCAGACTTCTGATTGGTATTTGGAATAATAAAGCCAATAGGCGTACCTGTTGTTTTTCCTTCAAAAATACCTGATAAGAACTGAACTTCATCTTCTTCTTTACGCTGGGTAACAATTGATGACTGACCTGGTTTACGGCGTTGCATTTCTATCTGAATCGCTTCAAAATCTAAAGTAATTCCTGCCGGGCATCCATCAATAATTCCTCCTAGAGCTTCACCGTGAGATTCACCAAAAGTGGTGATTTTAAAAAGGTTTCCGTAACTGTTTCCTGCCATTTTTATTTGTTTGAAACAAATGTAATGTTTTAGTTTAAAGTTTAAAAGTTTAGCTCTTCAAAAGTATTGGAAATAATATTTTTCTTAACATTCGATTTATGTTCAATTAATACTGTAGTCCTTAATTTGTCAAACTTCAAATCAATAACAATTGAAAAAAAGAAAAGTAGAAGTAGTGGTGATTTCCGACGTCCATTTAGGCACTTATGGATGTCATGCAAAAGAATTAGCAAATTATCTGGCTTCCATAAAACCCAAAATGCTCATTCTGAATGGGGATATTATTGATATTTGGCAATTTAGAAAATCGTACTTCCCTAAAGAACACTTAAGAGTAATCAAACAAATCATCAATTGTGCCTCAAAAGGAACTAAAGTACATTATCTCACTGGGAATCATGATGAGTTTCTTCGCAAATTCAGCGATACTTTTGTAGGTAATTTTTCGTTACAGGATAAGCTTTTACTGGATTTAGACGAAAAAAAAGCATGGGTTTTCCACGGGGATGTTTTTGACGCTTCTGTACAACATTCAAAATGGATCGCCAAACTGGGCGGGCTGGGTTATGATTATCTTATTTTACTGAACAGATTCATCAATTGGTGCTTGAGTAAATTAGGAAAAGAACCTTATTCGTTTTCAAAAAAAATAAAATCAAGTGTAAAAAAAGCGGTGAAATTTATTGGTGATTTCGAAATTACAGCTACTGATTTAGCCATTGAAAAAAATTATGATTATGTCATTTGCGGTCATATCCATGAGCCTAAAATAAAAGAAATAGAGAATAAATCCGGTAAAACATTGTATTTAAATTCTGGTGATTGGGTTGAAAACTTAACGTCACTGGAATACAATAACAAACGTTGGAAATTGTATAAGTATTCCGAAAATGAAATACAAACGATTGAAAGTGAGGAAAATGATAATTTTGACATGGAAAACTTATTAACTCAGGTCTATTTTAATTCCGCCCGCAAATGATATTAATAAATTGTTTTTTGTTAAATTAATATACTAACGATTCAAAAAAAACGTTTCAATATCTTAGTAAAACAAATTAAAATTTATGAAAAATTTATTTTTATCTGCTTTTATGCTACTGGGTTTAGCATTTACAGTTCAAGCGCAGGATATTTCAAAAAACGCTTTAGGTCTACGTTTAGGTGATAATGACGGTTTCGGCGGTGAAATATCATATCAGAGAGGTTTAACATCTAAGAATCGTTTAGAATTTGATTTGGGATGGAGAAACAGTAATCACGTTGACGCAGTTAAACTTACAGGTTTATACCAATGGGTTTGGAATATTGATAATGGATTTAACTGGTATGCCGGAGTTGGTGGAGGTTTAGGAAGCTGGAGCTATGATCACAATAATTATAAAGATGACGGAACATTCCTTTTTGCAGCTGGAGATATAGGAATTGAATATAACTTTGATGTGCCAATTCAGTTATCTTTAGACTTCAGACCGGAGCTTTATTTTAATTCCGATGATTTTAGAGACGATAATTTTGGACCTGACATCGCTTTAGGAATCCGATACAGATTTTAAATAAAAAAAACACCTTCAAAATGAAGGTGTTTTTTTTATTTTATTATAATTTCTTTTTTTGAATTAATCTTTACAATACATATCGGGCTTGTTAATGCTGTTGTCACCATATCCCCTTTCTGAGGGAAAACTTCCTTTATAATCATGATGACTTTATTTCCGTCGTCAATCATTTTCTCAGGGAACACATCATAGCCACCTGTATTTTTTCGGCCCATGTTTAAAATTAAAACATTGGAAGTTTCGAAATTAACTTCTGGAACTTTGTCTTCTTTCATCGAAATGAAAAAAGCTCTGAAATCTTCATTATTTCTTATGACTCTGTACGTCTTTTGAGGTAACCCGCTATAAATACTTCTATAAATAACTTCAAAATTACCTGAAGAATTTTTTGCTTCAGCGTTTTTCAATGAATTACTTCCGCAAGCCATTAAACTTAAAAATAAAAGGTAGCATACTGTTTTTTTCATATTGATTCCTGAATTGCTTTAATATATAGACCTTCATATAAAGGTACAATTTTTTCAATTGAGAATTGTTTAGCTGTATTTAAGGCATTCTCTTTAAACTGATTTAAAATACTATCGTCTTTTAAAATTTCCAAAGCATTAACAGCCATATCGTCTATATCACCTACGTCGCTTAAATATCCGGAAACTCCATGAATATTTACTTCCGGCAAACCTCCTGAATTACTCGAAATCACAGGTACGTTGCAAGCCATGGCTTCAAGAGCGGCAAGACCAAAACTCTCGGTTTCCGAAGGTAATAAAAACAAATCCGAATAACTCAATATCTGATTGATTTCATGACTGTTTCCAAAAAATATAACCTTATTACTAATCCCAAGATCCTGACACAATTTCTCTGCTTCTTCTTTTTCAGGACCATCTCCAACCATCATTAATTTTGCTGGGATTTTTTGCTGAATTTTGTAAAAAACCTTCACCACATCAGGAATGTTTTTTACTTTTCTAAAGTTACTAATGTGTGTAACAATGCGTTCTTCCTGCTTTGCCATCACCGAACGTTTACAGTGAATGTTTTCCGTAACCTTATTGTCTAATTCTATAAAGTTTGGGATAACTACAATTTCATTTTTAATATCGAAAAGTCTCAGAGTATCTTCTTTTAAACTTTGTGATACAGAAGTCACTACGTCTGATTTATTGATACTAAAAGTCACAGCAGGCTTGTAAAAAGGATGATTTCCAACAAGAGTTATATCAGTTCCGTGCAGTGTTGTAACCATTGGAATCTTAATTCCTTCATCTTTCAGCATTTGCTTTGCCATATAACCGGCATATGCGTGAGGGATTGCATAATGCACATGAAGTACATCTATTTTATACAATTTTACCATATCGACCAGCTTGCTTGAAAGGGCCAGCTCATAAGGTTGGTAATGAAATAAAGGATACTCGGGAACATTTACTTCGTGGTAGTGCACGTTAGGATTTAAAAGCGCCAAACGTACAGGCTGTCTGTAGGTAATAAAATGTATTTCGTGCCCACGACGGGCTAATTCTAAACCTAATTCAGTAGCGACAACACCACTTCCTCCAAAAGTTGGGTAACAAACTATTGCTATTTTCATGCTACGAATTTACTTAAAACAACAAAAATTAATAGGTAATTTTAGACAAAATTAACGTTATTATTTTTCAATAATTGCATCTTGAATAATCTTCTGAATGTCTTCTCTAATATTCTCTTTTGAGAGTTTATTTGGAGCATTGGAATCCGGAAAAGTTCTATTGGAAAGAAAAACATAAACAATTTCAGTTTCAGGATCAGCCCAAGCCATAGTTCCTGTAAAACCGGTATGTCCAAAACTTGATTTTGAAACACAGCCACAGGTTGGCCCTTCCTTTTCTATTTGCGGTTTATCGAAGCCAAGTCCTCTCCTATTCCCTTCTGTACAGAAATAACAGGTGTTGAAATCATTAAAAGTTTTTTCGGAAAAGAATTGAACTCCGCCATAATTTCCTTTTTGCAGGTACATTTGCATTATTTTGGCAACATCAACCGAATTAGAAAAAATTCCTGCGTGACCTCCTATTCCTCCTTCCATTGCTGCAGCCATATCATGAACATTTCCCTGTATTACCTGATGACGAAAATAAGTATCTTTTTCAGTTGGAGGAATAATATCCATGTCAAATTTATGCAAAGGATTATACATCGTATTGTTCATTCCTAATTTCGAAAAGAAATGCTCTTCGGATAAAATATCCAATGTCTTATTGTTTGATTTCTCCAGATATTCTTTCAATAAAATAAAAGTAAAATCGCTGTATTTGTATTCTTTCTTATCTGATAATTTACTGGCAATAATGGTTTTAATTATACTGTCATTAAAATCATTTCTGATGTATAAATTCTCTGTAACTTCAGCATTGAAACCTTTACTGCTTGTCAATCTGTAGTATTTTTTCAATGGTTTATGATTCCCATCCAAAGTGGCTTTATAAAATGGAATCCAAGCCTGTAAACGGGCATAATGCGATAGAAAATCTTTCAGCCTTATTGAATCTTTATCAGTTCCTTTTGCCTCAGGAATCATCGTTCCTAAAGTAGTTTCCAGATTGATTTTCTGCTCATCATAAGCTTGCATCACATTAGGTAATGTAGCAACAATTTTGGTTAATGAGGCTATATCATAGATATCCGAATTTTTAACTTTCATTTCGTTCTTATACGTATGGAAACCGAACGATTTCTGATAGATGATTTTTCCCTTTCGGGCGACCAGAATTTGAGCTCCGGGTGTCATTTGTCCATCAATTGCTTTTTTCGCGATAGTTTCAATTTTAGCCAAAGTTCCCGAACTCATTCCAACATTTTCAGGAGAAGCGAATCCTAATCTGTTCAATTTTTGAGTGATTAGACCGTCACCAACTTTAAAGAACGAATTAATCGAAACCGGCAATTTTCCTTTGGCTTCAATAGCTCCAAAAATCAATTCAGCAGATACTTCCTGTGCAATATCTCCATTCTGATACGTTACAATAACTGATTTAATACTGTCAAAAGATTTGATTGGCAATAAAGTATACGGTTTAGCAAACACGTCAAGAATGACATTATTATTCGCTGCTATTTTTTGAAGCCAATCTAACTCTTTTTCTGTAAACTCATGTTTTTTCCACGCTTTATCCGATTTATGAAAACCTATAATTACTGTATTATATTGTTTCAAATCCAGATTCAAACTATCAATATTCTGATTCACAACTTCAGTTACTTCAGTATATTTTTTTAATGTAGATAAAAAAGCAGTTCCGGTATCATCCCCTAATTTTACATAGGCAATTTTAGCCTGAGTTAAATCTTTTATTGGCAAAATTTCATTTTCGTTTTTTATAACCGTTATTGCATTTTCATACAATTTATACTGTAATGCATCATTCACAGGTCTGTTAAGATCATTGTATAGCGAATCGGTTTCGATTGCTTTATAGTGATTCAATCCGGCTTTGTATTTGTATTTCAATATTTTTTTTACTGAAGCATCTATTCTTTCGTCAGTAATTAAAGTATCATTATAAGCCTGTCTGAATTTTTCAATGGCTGTGGGAACATCTTCGGCAAAAAGCAAAATATCATTTCCGGCTAAAAAAGCTTCCAAATCAATTTCTCCCGGCTTTTTAAAATTACTTGCTCCTTTCATATTCAAAGCATCGGTAAAAATAAGCCCTTCAAAACCCAATTGTTTTTTTAAGACGTTTGTAACGACATTATACGAAATAGAAGAAGGATAATTAGGTCGTGTTTCAAGACTAGGAACATTCAAATGTGCCACCATGACTGAAGCCAATCCTAAATCGAACATTTTTTTATACGGATAAAACTCAACATCATCTAATCTCTCTTTTGAGAAATTGATCATTGGCAGCGTGTGGTGTGAATCGGTTTCAGTATCTCCATGACCTGGAAAATGCTTTCCTGTGGAAAAAACGCCTTGATTTTGGAATCCTTTCATCAAAGCAACGGCTCTTTTGGTCACTTCTTCTTTATCTTCACCGAAAGAGCGGTTTCCGATAATAGGGTTCTTAGGATTTGTATTAATATCAATTACAGGTGCAAAATTGAACTGAATTCCCATTCGCTTCGTTTCTTTACCCATTTGGCTTCCTAATTCCTCAATCAGTTTCATATCCTGTACAGCTCCTAATGTCATATTCCAAGGATAACGATACGTGGAATCCAGTCGCATGCTCAATCCCCATTCAGCGTCATTACCTATGAATAAAGGAATTTTGGACTCAGTCTGAAAGCGGTTTGTTAATTTTGCCTGACGAACCGGACCTCCCTGAAAGAAAATTAATCCGCCGACTTTATAATTTTTGACTAATTTATCTAAAGCATTAAAGTGAACCGAATCCTTATTGGAATAAGCTGCAACCATAAATAATTGCCCCAGTTTCTCCTCAAAAGTCATCGTTGAATAAATACTGTCAACCCATTTTTGTTCTGCAGGAGTATCTTCAAATAAATTGAATCCTACTTTTGAAGGATTAATAAATTTCACTTTTGAAGAATTATCGATATTTTTGGTTGTGCTATTATTTTTTGTCCCACTATTTTTTTTTACGGAACAATTCACCATAAATAATGAGAAGAAAGAAAATAACAACAACTTAAAAACAAGGTTTTTCATTATATTTTTTTAAAAGAAACGACTATGCCAGCTTTCTTCGGCTGGAATTTCCCATGCATCGTTAAATTCTTCGATAGTATTAACCAGATTATTAAAAACAATTGTTGAACCCGAAACTGCCTTTTCTTTGGCCATTTTTTTGAATTCAATTAAAGTTTTATGTGCGATAAACTCTCCGTTTTTGAATGTCACATTCATTTTATCAAGTAAATCAACATCGTATTTTTTTTCTAAATCCTGGATAAACTGCACAGAGCTGTCGATAGAACAACCTGTAGCAACCGCTC
>NZ_JBOGUT010000049.1:0-12838 GCF_050696275.1 Flavobacterium sp. | reverse complement strand
CAACTCAAAGTTTTACTATTACTGAACCTAATGCATTAGTTGCATCGGCGACAGCTCAGACCAATGTGTCATGTAACGGTGGTGCTAACGGTTCTGCTACAGTAACGGTTTCTGGTGGAACTCCTGGATACACTTACTCTTGGGCTCCTACTGGTGGAACAGCTGCTACGGCAACTGGTTTAGCAGCAGGAACGTACACAGTTACAGTGACGGATGCAAATGGATGTAGTGATACAGAATCTTTCACAATCACGGAACCAGCAGTTCTTGACCCATCAGTTACATTGGTTGGTAATACATTAACTGCTAATCAGGCTGGCGCAACATACCAATGGTTTGAGTGTCCAAGTACTCCTATCCCTGGAGCAACTGGTCAGACATTTACTGCTAGTACAAGTGGTTCTTACGGAGTTACTATTACTATGGGTGTATGTTCTGTTACTTCAGGATGTACATTAGGAAATGAAGAATTTGAAGCAAATCAAAGCTTCCTGCTTTACCCTAATCCAAGTAAAGACATCGTAAATATCAAATCTAGTTTTGATGGTGATTTTGTAGTAGTGAACCAATTAGGTCAAACTGTAAGAACATTCAAAGTTACTGCGAACAATATAAATACAATAAACTTAGACAGCTTGGCTGAAGGAGTATATTTTATACGCGGTGCAAATCAAACTAAAATTAAAACTCAAAGATTGATTATCAAAAAATAATTAAATCATAAAAGTCTTACAAAGAGGCTGTCATAAAAGACAGCCTCTTTCTTATTTTAAAAAAATCCTAATTTGTATACTAACTAATAAAGAAAAACATGGAGAGAAGATTATTTGTAAAAAATACCACCCTTTTAGCCTCAGGAATTTTGGCCTTATCAGGATCAAACTTATATGCTTCAAGTGAGGAAAAAAAGTCTAATGTTATTGATTTATCACCTGTTTCAACATCAAAGAATAAATTGATTCTTAAAGGATTGATTTTGGATTCTGTAACTTTTGAAAAAATTAATATCCAAAAAATTGATGTCCAGGTAAAAAGAAACAGATTTTTTTCGACAAAGCAATCTATTGAAAATATAAATGGTTCTTATCATATCCTTTCAGGATTTACAAATTCCGGTAAGGTATATGAAAAAATGAACGTACAAATAATCGCGGACGGATACAAACCTTATGAAGGACATATCTATCTGACAAAAGACGGATGTCATGTTCATAGTGAAGAATGGGACTACAATCCTGACTTCAAGCTTGAATACTGTCCTAAAAACAATACTTCAGGTACGCAAACGTTATCGGAATTCAACTTTCATCTGGTAAGAATATAAATATCTTATTAATAGGCTTAATAACAAAAAGGCTCCAATTAAGGAGCCTTTTTTATTTCTTATAACGATGTCATTTTTAAAACGGAACATCACTGTCATCATCAAAATTATTCAGGTTGCTTCCAAAAGCTTCATTTGCTGAAGGCAGATTTTTAGTGATAAAAGGATTATCATCTAAATTCATTTTGGATGGCAAATCATCATAACCTCCATTATATTCATCTAAATTATCAAACTTACCAAATTGACCAATAAACTTCAAACGAACATTTTCCAAACTACCATTACGGTGTTTTGCAATAATAAATTCGGCTTGACCTTGTGTAGGAGTATGTTCATCATCATCCCATTCGTCAATTTTATAATATTCAGGACGGTAAATAAACGATACAATATCCGCATCCTGCTCAATTGCTCCAGATTCACGAAGGTCAGAAAGCAATGGTCTTTTGCTGGCTCCACGAGTTTCAACGGCACGCGATAACTGGGAAAGTGCAATCACCGGAACTTCCAATTCTTTTGCCAATGCTTTTAAGTTTCTGGAAATCGTAGAAATTTCCTGCTCTCGGTTTCCTGGTCCTTTTCCGCTTCCGCCGGCAGTCATTAACTGAAGATAATCGACAATGATAATCTTAATATCGTGTTGTGATTTTAATCTTCGGGCTTTTGCTCGTAAATCGAAAATAGAAAGCGAGGGTGTATCGTCAATAAACAATGGTGCTTTTTCCAAGTCTTTAACTTTTACACTCAATTGCTCCCATTCATGCTTCTCCAATTTACCCGTTCTTAGTTTTTCAGAAGACAAACTTGTTTCTGAAGATATTAAACGCGTTATAAGCTGAACAGAGGACATCTCCAACGAAAATAATGCTACGGCATGATTTGTATTGATGGCGATATTTCGAGCCATAGAAAGTACAAATGCGGTCTTACCCATACCCGGACGGGCTGCAATAATAATCAAATCTGATGGCTGCCAGCCTGAGGTAATTTTATCAAGTTTTTCAAAACCGGTTGCAATTCCGCTCAATCCTTCTTTTCCGGCAATTTCTTCGATACGCTTCTTAGCCTGAATTACTAAACTTTGCGCCGTTTCAGAACTACGTTTAATATTTCCTTGCGTTACTTCGTAAAGTTTTGATTCTGCTTTGTCCAATAAATCGAAAACATCAGTGCTCTCATCATAGGACTCTTCAATAATTTCGGAAGAAATTTTAATCAGACTTCGCTGAATGTATTTCTGCAAAATGATTCTCGAGTGAAATTCAATATGTGCAGAAGACGATATTTTTTGTGTAAGCTGTATTAAATAAAAATCACCTCCGGCCAACTCCAGTTTTGCCATTTTTTTCAATTGTGCCGAAACCGTTAATAAGTCAATAGGTTGCGAATCGTTAAATAAAGTCACAATAGCTTCAAAAATATACTTGTGACCATCTTTGTAAAAAGCATCCGGCTGCAGGATATCAATTACTTCATCAACCCCCTTCTTATCAATCATCATCGCTCCAAGGACAGCCTCTTCCAAATCGAGAACCTGCGGTGGCAGCTTCCCTTTTTCAAGGTTTATAATTGTAGCTTTATCTACTCTTACAGGGTTAATATTTCTGAGATTTTCCATATTGGCGAAGTTAGGTCTATTTCTAAATAAATCGAAAGAAAAACAATCATTAAAATGTTAATAAACGGTGTTAACAACTTAAAATTTATGTTGATAACCAAAAAAAAATCCGAAACTGTAACGGTTTCGGATGTATATAGTTTTTGTAAGAAAATTACTCCTTGAACTCTCCCATCTTACTGTACTTATCCATTCTCTGAGCTACTAAATCAGCTGTTGATAAATTTTTCAATTCATTAAAGCCTTTCAATACATATTCTTTAACTGATTTAAAGGCTGTTACTTTATCGTAGTGTGCTCCTCCTAATGGTTCTGGAATAATATCGTCAATAAGGTTTTGTCTTTTCATATCGAAAGCAGTTAACTTCAAAGCTTCAGCAGCTTGTTCTTTAAACTCCCAACTTCTCCATAAGATAGAAGAACATGATTCCGGAGAAATTACCGAATACCAAGTGTTTTCCATCATATAAACTTTGTCACCCACTCCTATTCCTAATGCTCCTCCTGAAGCTCCTTCACCAACAATAACGGTAATGATAGGCACTTTCAGACGGATCATCTCTAAAATATTACGGGCAATAGCTTCTCCCTGACCTCTTTCTTCTGCTTCAAGACCCGGATAGGCTCCCGGAGTATCTACTAAAGTTAAAACCGGAATCCCGAATTTCTCTGCCATTTTCATCAAACGCAACGCTTTACGGTATCCTTCCGGATTTGCCATACCAAAATTTCGGTACTGACGCATTTTAGTATTAATTCCTTTTTGCTGACCAACAATCATAAACGACTGTCCGCCTATTCTACCCAAACCACCAATCATGGCTTTGTCATCTTTAAAATTTCTGTCTCCAAACAATTCTAAAAATGTGCCATCAGTCAAATTAGTAATGTGCTCTAAAGTATAAGGACGGTTAGGATGACGCGACATTTGAACTCTTTGCCAAGCCGTAAGGTTCTTATAGATATCTTTTTTGGTAGCTTCTAATTTTTGTTGAATCTGCTCACAGGTTGCTGTTACATCAACATCAGATTCCTGACCAATCACCTGACATTTGTCCAATTGATCTTCCAGTTCTTTAATAGGTAATTCAAAATCTAAATATTCCATAAGATTTTTGTGTTTTATTACTAAATTGAATCAACAAAGATAAAATTTTCAATTGAGTTTGAAAGTATAATTTGATATAATGTTCTTTTTAAGAGGTTTTGGAATGTAGGTTGCTAAATTCCAATTTGTTACAGATTATTATTTCTTCCTGTTCTTCAAAACTCCGTTCAAAATCACAGTCGATAAAATGATTAATGCTCCAACATAAAACGCCATACTCATTTTTTCTTTCTCGCTAAAAACAATTAAAGCAAGAATTATCCCGTAAATAGGTTCAAGGTTAATGGTAAGCATAACGGTATAAGGACTCAGGTATTTCATCACTTTTACGGAAGCCGAAAACGCATAAGCGGTACAAACCGAAGACAAAACCAAAAGCCACAGAAAATCACTCATCGATATCGTCAAAAACTCATGGGTTAGTTTTTCTGCAAATACCAGGTATAATGTTAGAACGAACAATCCACCGCCCAATTCGTAAAACGAAATAATGTTCGGATTATATTCTTTGGCATATTTCCCATTAACTACCGCGAAAAGAGCAGATAAAAAAGCGGATATGACAGCTAAGATAATCCCGGCCTTATATTTTGCTTCTACATTAAATATGATAAGCAAGCCAAGTATGACAATGATTCCGAAGAACAATTCGTACCATATTATTTTTCTTTTATAAAAAATAGGCTCTAAGATTGAAGCAAAAAAGGCTCCTGTAGACATGCAGGCTAACGTAATCGAAATATTAGAAACTTTAATCGCCTGATAAAAAGTAAGCCAATGTACTGCGATAATGATGCCCGCAATCATAAAACCGAAGAATACTTTTTTGGGGATTTTTAAAGATTCTTTGCTGTATACTACGTATGCAACCATAAAAAAAATGGCAAACAGCATCCTGAACCAAACCAGATCTAAAGCCTGCAAAGAAATCAATTTACCTAAAACTGCCGTAAATCCCCAAATAAAAACAATAAAATGAAGATGCAGATAACTGTTAAGTGCTTTATCTTTTGGCATTTCGAAGCAGATAAAAGGCTAAAACTCCGTAAACAATATTCGGAATCCAAACAGCAATTAATGGATTAATCGAAGATTTTTCAGCCAAAGTTCCAAAAATCTTATCCAGAAAGACGTAACTGAAAGCTAACGCAATTCCTATTGCCAGATTGATTCCCATTCCTCCACGGCGTTTCATCGAAGAAACTGCCACAGCAATAATAGTCAATATAAAAGCCGAAACCGGAATACTGTATTTTCTGTATTTAACAACAAGGTATCGGTTGATATTTGAAGATCCTCGCTTCTTTTCTTTTTCAATGAATTTATCCAATTCGGTTAAATTTAGCGTCTCAGCAATATAAATCACAGGTGTTAAATCATCCAATTCAAACTTAAACTTCATTGTCTTACTGTTCTCAGTTTCAATTTTATCCCCTAATTCCCCTATCGTTCGCTTGTTATAACCCAATAAAGTATATGTGCTGTCTTTAGGTTCCCATTGTATGGATGTTGCTGAAATTTTATAAATCAGACGCTCCCCATCAAACTTTTCAAACACAAAATTATAGCCGGTTTTAGCAGCCTGATTAAAATTACTCACAAAAATAAACTCCGTATCACTAATCTGACGATATACATCATCGGTTTCCCGCATTTCATTCCGCCCGTTACCTATTAGGTACATATACCGAAAGGTCTTAAATCCTTCACTGGCTTTAGGAACCAAAAAGAAGCCCATCAGCAGCGCAAACAACGAAACAATAGAAGCTCCTATGATATAAGGCCGCAAAAATCTCCTGAAAGAAATACCCGAACTCAGAATAGCAATAATTTCGGTATTGTTAGCCAATTTTGAAGTAAACCAGATAATCGATAAAAAGAGGAAGATCGGAAACAGCAAATTCGCGAAATAGACTATAAAATCCAGATAATATGAAGCTACTTTAACAAAAGGGACTTTATTCTCAAGAATTTTATTGATTTTTTCAGACACATCGACTGTAATCCCAACCGGAATAAACAAAAGTAACATTACCGAAAATGTAGAGAGATACCTCTTGAGAATGTATTTATCTATAATGGTCAATTTCTTCATGAAAATCTGAATCTATAATTTTAAGATTATAATCGTTGGCTCATTTGCTTTACCATTTTTTCTTTCCACTCACGGAAATCTCCTGCTAAGATATGCTTTCTGGCTTCACGAACCAACCACATGTAGAATCCTAAATTATGGATAGTTGCAATTTGTTTCCCCAAATATTCATTGGCAGCAAACAAATGACGCAAATACGCCTTGGAATATTCCGTATCAACAAAGGTGTGCGCCATTTCATCAATAGGCGAAAAATCGGCTTCCCATTTTTTGTTCTTAATATTAATTGTTCCATGCGCTGTAAACAACATACCGTTTCTGGCGTTACGTGTTGGCATAACACAATCAAACATGTCTATTCCTAAAGCGATATTCTCTAAAATATTAATTGGTGTACCAACACCCATCAGATACCGTGGCTTGTCTTCCGGCAATATGGCTGTAACTACTTCGGTCATTGCATACATTTCTTCAGCAGGCTCTCCTACCGAAAGTCCTCCAATAGCATTACCCTGTGCTCCTGCATTGGCAATATATTCTGCCGATTGTTCTCGAAGGTCTTTATAAGTACTTCCTTGAACAATAGGAAAAAAAGTCTGATCGTAACCGTATTTTACAGGCACTTTATCCAAATGCGAAATACATCTGTCCAACCAACGGTGCGTCATGTGCATCGAACGTTTTGCATAACGGTAATCACACGGATAAGGCGTGCACTCATCAAAAGCCATGATGATATCAGCCCCTATAGTACGCTGGATTTCCATAACACTTTCCGGGGAAAAGAAATGGTAAGAGCCGTCAATATGTGATTTAAATTTTACTCCTTCTTCTTTAATCTTTCTGTTGGAAGAAAGTGAATACACCTGGTATCCTCCTGAATCAGTCAGAATATTTCTGTCCCAATTCATAAATTTATGCAGTCCCCCAGCCTTTTCAAGAATCTCAGTTTGAGGACGTAAATACAAATGATAGGTATTCCCAAGAATAATATCCGGGTTAATATCGTTTTTCAATTCTCTCTGATGCACTCCTTTTACAGAGGCAACTGTTCCCACAGGCATAAAGATAGGCGTTTCAATTACACCGTGATCAGTAGTAATACTTCCTGCTCTGGCTTTTGTTTGCGGGTCTTTTTGTAATAAATCAAACTTCATATAGGCGTTTTTCTTCCGAACATTCGGGAGGCAAAGATAAGTTATTTAAAATTTTAGACCCTTTAGAAATTTAGAAATTTAACACCCAATCAATTGTTAAATGTCGTAAACTAATTTCTTCGTAAGAATTTGAATAATTAGACGTTCTTTTTTAGTTTTAATTTTACTTTCATCAAGACTTGCCTTTCATATTATAAACATTGTCATTATCCGAGTTTAAAGAACTCAGCAGGCAAATAACAGATTCTGAACAGGAACAAACACGCATCAGCAGAACCAATTTGCAAACTGTAGCTTTTAATAATATAAATTTCTAAAAATCCAATTATCGAATACTCTGAAAAATCCAATTATCTGATTATCTTTGCGGAAGTTTAACTTTTACACATAAAATGAAGCCTAACACACAACAATTAAACGATTTAACGATTCAGGTAAGAAGAGATATCCTTCGTATGGTACATGCCGTAAATTCAGGTCATCCAGGAGGTTCTTTGGGTTGCACCGAATTTTTGGTAGCTTTATACCAAAACCTGATGGACCGCAAACCTGGTTTTGATATGGACGGAATCGGCGAAGATGTTTTCTTCCTTTCCAACGGACACATCTCACCTGTATTTTACAGCGTTCTGGCAAGAAGCGGCTATTTTCCGGTAAAAGAATTAGCTACTTTCAGAAAATTAAACTCCAGATTGCAAGGACATCCAACCACTCACGAAGGTTTACCAGGTGTAAGAATTGCTTCAGGATCTCTTGGGCAAGGCTTATCAGTAGGTATTGGTGCAGCTCAGGCAAAAAAACTGAACAATTGCAACCATTTAATTTACACCTTACATGGAGATGGCGAATTGCAGGAAGGACAAAACTGGGAAGCGATCATGTATGCTTCTGCTAAAAAAGTAGACAACCTTATTGCTACAATCGATTTAAACGGAAAGCAAATTGACGGTACCACCGATGAAGTTTTAGCAATGGGTAGTATCCGTGCTAAGTTTGAAGCGTTTGACTGGGAAGTAATTGACATTAAAGAAGGAAATAACATCGACGCTATTATCGCCGGAATGACTGAAGCCAAATCAAAAACCGGAAAAGGAAAACCAGTTTGTGTATTGCTGCATACCGAAATGGGTAATGGAGTAGATTACATGATGTACTCTCATGCATGGCATGGTAAAGCTCCTAATGATGAGCAATTAGCATTGGCCTTAAGTCAAAACTATTCTGAAGACGAGCAGGATTACTAAAACAATAATGACGTAAACAATTATAAGAATCAGAACAAACCTTATAATTGGCAACGCATTGCAATCTTTTAAATTGAATAATGAAAAAATATACAAACACAGGAAGTAAAGATACTCGTTCAGGTTTTGGAGCGGGCATGACAGAACTAGGTCAGAAGAATGAAAATGTAGTAGCCCTTTGTGCTGACTTAATTGGTTCTTTAAAATTTGACGAATTCAAGAAAAATCATCCGGAGCGTTTTTTCCAAATCGGAATTGCAGAAGCTAACATGATTGGAATTGCAGCCGGATTAACCATTGGAGGTAAAATTCCTTTCACAGGAACTTTTGCCAACTTTTCTACCGGAAGAGTTTACGACCAGATTCGTCAATCTGTTGCTTATTCAGATAAAAATGTAAAAATCTGTGCTTCACATGCCGGATTAACTTTAGGAGAAGATGGTGCGACTCATCAAATTCTTGAAGATATAGGTTTGATGAAAATGTTGCCTGGAATGACTGTAATCAACACTTGTGATTACAACCAAACCAAAGCAGCTACGTTAGCATTGGCAGATCATCACGGTCCTGCTTATTTGCGTTTTGGACGTCCGGTAGTGCCTAACTTCACTCCTGCTGACGAACCGTTCATAATTGGAAAAGCAATAATGTTAAGCGAAGGAACTGATGTAACTATTGTTGCAACAGGTCACTTAGTTTGGGAAGCCTTAATTGCTGCAGAAGCATTAGAAGCTAAAGGCATTTCTGCTGAAGTAATCAATATTCACACCATCAAACCGCTTGATGATGAAGCTATTCTTGCATCAGTAGCAAAAACCGGTTGCATCGTAACCGCAGAAGAACATAACTTCCTTGGAGGTCTTGGTGAAAGTGTTGCCAGAGTATTAGCTTTAAACAATCCTAAGCCACAGGAATTCGTTGCTGTAAACGACAGCTTCGGAGAATCCGGAACTCCGGAACAATTAATGGAAAAATACAAATTAAACAATCAGGCTATTGTTGAAGCTGTAGAAAGAGTAATCAAAAGAAAATAATTTTCTACTGAGGTTCTTATAAAATAAAAAACCCGTTCCAATTGAACGGGTTTTTTATTTTATAAGAACTATTTTTTAATTAGTAGGCTTGCAGGTTTTAGTAAGATGGACTTTCTTATTACCGTCTGCAGTACATATTGGTATATTTGCAAAATCAAAATAACCTCCAGCCGGGTTTTTAATTTCAAATTTAGTCGCGTACCCATCTCCATCATCATCAGTATCCAGATAGTTTGGTTTCCCATCACCATCGGTATCATCATCTTTTAAATTACCATTACCATTAATATCTTCATACCTTGATTCTACCCTGTCATAATCATGGTCAACATAATTTACAGTATTTAATTTAAAATTAAAAATCAAAGGAGAATAAGCAGGAATAACCCCTTTCACCGCATTATAATACCCAAAAGCAGAAGGCAAAAACATCACTCCAGCTCCATAATTATCATAATTTACAGACCCATTACCGTTTACAGTATATGTTCCTGATTTAAAAAGCGGCAAAATCTCACTCCATCCGGTAACAACACTCTCTAATGGAAACCAAAGAGGATCCTGAGTCTGGTCAAAGCTTGTATTATCAAGCAACCTTCCTCTGTAAGATGTAAAAATTGAATCAACAGGTGTTGGCCTATCAGTAACCCCTTCTCTTAACGAAATATAATAAATCTTGTAATCAATCCCATCTCTTGTTACTGTTTTGTAAGGGTTAGGATTTGGTGTTATATATTGATCTTTTATTGAAACTAAACCACCAGTATTCGGATTTGGGATCTTAGTGAAAGTCACATCATAAGTTCCAGGAGTCACATCCATATGGTAATCAACAAAGAATTTTTCGATTTTAGCCAAATCGACAGGGTATTGTTCTACAAAAGGATTTGCCGGAGTTATAGTAACGTCATCATCTTTTTTACAAGAAATAAAGAAACCGAAAAATAAAATTACCGCTACCTTAAGAAATCTAGTCATATATAGTATTTTTGAACGCGCAAGATACAATTTTGATTTATTTTTGTATAAACTTTAACTTTGTTTTTTATTTTTTATGAGAGTAGACAAATTCTTATGGTGTGTCAGGTATTACAAAACCAGAAATATGGTAACTGAAGCCTGTAAAAAAAACCACGTCACTGTAAACGGTCAGGTAGCTAAAGCTTCAAAAGAGGTTTTCCCCGGGGATAAAATCACTTTCAGAAGAGATCAGATTACCTATATTATAGCTGTCTTGGACATTCCGGACAATCGTGTAGGCGCAAAACTGGTAGATATTTACCGAAAAGACGAAACACCGGAAGAATCTTTCGCTCATTTAGAACTGCTCAAACTATCAAAAGAGCATTACCGTAAAACCGGAGCAGGAAGGCCTACCAAGAAAGACCGTCGTGATTTAGAAGATTTTGGAACTGATATTAATGAAGATGAAACTGAATAGTAATTATTGGGAAAACAGGTATCTTAATGATGATGCGGTCTGGGATACCGGAATCATCACAACTCCAATTAAGGAATACATTGACCAGCTCGATAATAAATCGGCTAAAATATTAATCCCAGGTTGCGGGAACGGTTATGAGTTCGAATATTTACTCAATAATGGCTTTAGCAATAGTTTTGTTCTGGATTATGCCGAAAGTCCATTACGCAATCTTAAAAACCGTATATCCGGCCATAACGAAGACCAATTCATCCAATCCGATTTCTTTGAACATGATTCGCAATATGATCTGATTTTGGAACAGACTTTCTTTTGTGCTCTGGATCCAGGATTAAGAACTGAATACGTCAAAAAAATGCACGACCTGCTTTCTCCAAAAGGAAAACTCGTCGGATTGCTGTTTCAATTCCCATTAACAGAAAGCGGCCCTCCGTTTGGCGGTTCAAAAGAAGAATACCTAAACTTATTTTCGAGTTACTTCGAAATAAAAAAACTGGAACCCGCATATAATTCAATAAAACCACGTCAGGGAAACGAACTCTTTTTTATCTTTACGAAAAAATAAACCCATGAGCCAAAATATTATTTTAAATCATCAGGAAATCGAATTCAAAATAAAGCGTATCGCTTACCAGATTTATGAAACCTTTATCGATGAAAATGAAATTATTATAGCCGGAATTCATGGAAACGGCAGCATTTTTGCCAACAAGATTGCTTCAGTCTTAAAAACAATCTCACCATTAAAGGTAATTTTGTGTGATGTTATTATTGATAAAAAAAATCCTCAGGCAACAATTACCACTTCAGTAGACAAAAATGTTTACCAAAATAAGGGATTGATTTTAGTAGACGATGTGCTCAACTCAGGAACCACATTAATTTATGGTGTAAGACATTTTCTTGATGTGCCGCATACCAAATTCAAAACTGCCGTGCTGGTAGACCGAAATCATAAAAAATACCCGATAAAAGCCGATTTTAAAGGAATTTCATTATCTACTTCATTACTAGAGCACGTACAGGTTGTTTTTGATGAAAAAGGAGATTATGCCTATTTAGAGTAGGATTTTTTCAATTTCAGCAGCAATTTCCAATGGTGACTTATCATCTACAATAATAATGTGCTTGCATTGGTTGTAATAAAAACTTCTGTCAAAAAGATGCTTGGCAATATATTCTGTTAATTCCTGCTCAGATAAGTCTTTTAGTAATGGTCTTTCCGATTTATTTTCCTTCAACCTCTGAACCAAAGTTGCAATGCTTGCTTTCAGATAAATAGAAACTATTCCTTCCGACTGCAAAAACAAATGATTATTCGCATAACAAGGCGTACCTCCTCCCAAACTCAAAATAAACGATTCTTCTGAATTGATTGTTTCAGCAAAAATCTCATGTTCTTTTTTTCTAAAAAACACTTCTCCCTGCTCTGAAAAAATCTGATTTATACTTTTTGAAAGTCTATTTTCGATAAGATGATCCAAATCTAAAAAAGAAATATTGGTCATTTTTGACACTAATTTTCCTATTTCCGTTTTTCCGGACCCCATATAACCCACTAAAACAATTTTATTCATTTACCTAAACCCTTATAAATTAACGCCTTGAAGACAATTGCAAAAAAAAGGTAAATTTATCATTAATTTGCTTTGCAATGTTAATAATAAGGTATTATATTTGCACCCGCAATAAGGAAATGATTTAGACTTGGTAGCTCAGTTGGTAGAGCACATCACTTTTAATGATGGGGTCCTGGGTTCGAGCCCCAGCCAGGTCACAGAAAAGTCGAACAGCAATGTTTGACTTTTTTC
>NZ_JBOGUT010000048.1:0-15194 GCF_050696275.1 Flavobacterium sp. | reverse complement strand
TTAGATGCAAAATTGTAAGCAGGGTTTTTTCTGTAGTCAAAAGACGAACTCCATTTATAAACACTTATAAATTTGCATCTTAATTTTTTAATTAAAGTTGTTTTTTATCATAGAATGCGCTATCGGGTAGTTATTGGAATGGCTCTTCTTTTTTGTTTGTTTGAAACGATACATTTTAATAAACCATTGAAATTATTTACTTTTATAATCAATATTTTTTAAAGAAATAAATTAAAGCAGATAATGACAGATGATGCGTATTTAAATTACAGAATCTCAGTACCCGCAGAATTCAGTGACGTGTTTACGCATTTTTATTTCGCCGAAAATACAACGGATGAAACACTGATTAAAACTCTTTTACCAACATTTCAAACTATTCTGGTATTCTGCTTTGGCCCTGAAGTTACACTTAGTTCAAAACAAAACACAGCAATAACATTGGATAAATGTTTGGTACTTGGGCCTATAAAACAGGCTTTCAATTATACATTAAAGCCAGACGCTCAGATTCTGGTTGCCAATTTCAAAGACGACGCCTTTTATCGTTTTTTCGGTACAGCCACATTAGAACATATCCCATTCAATCCCGATGATTTACTGGCAGAAAATTGCTTTACTTACCTTTGGCATCAGATGGAACAATTGAAAACAGTCGAAGAAAAAGTAAATTTAATACTTAATTTTTGTAAATCGTATTTAAAAAGCCAAACCGGGATAGCTACTCTTTTGACCAACTTCAATGACGAAACTCAAAACCCTATTAAAGCGGTTTCTCAAATGAGCCAGCTTAGTGAAAGAGCCATTCAATACCAACATAAAAAACTCTTCGGATTTACAGCAAAAGAAAAAATGAGGTACCAGCGTTTTTTAAAAACCATCCAATACCTTCAGAATAACCCCAAAACGGTAAATTGGTTTGATATTGTCGAAGAGTATGGTTATTACGACCAAAGCCAGCTTATTCACGATTTTAAGCATTATATCAATCTCAGTCCCAATCAGTATTTGAAATTCCAGCAGGAAATCTGTATCGGTAATAGTATGTAGCCGTTTCGTTTTTTTACAATTCCAGTTCGTTGCTGCAACCTAATTTTGCTTCATAATAATAAAACAATTTAGTTATGAAACATTTAATAGTTTATGCTCATCCTGTTGAATCTAGTTTGAATGGCCATTTTAGAAAAACAGTACATGATATCCTTTTACAAAAAGGAAGTGAAGTTATCGTACGAGACCTGAATCAGATAGGTTTTAATCCTGTATTGTCTATTGAAGATATGGCAGGACAGCGACAAGGAATGGTAAGTCCTGATGTATTAAAAGAACAGCAATACATTACCTGGTCAGATAATGTCACTTTTATTTATCCTATCTGGTGGACAGGAATGCCCGCCATTATGAAAGGATATATAGACCGAGTATTCAGTTATGGCTTTGCTTATCGGTACGATCAGGGTGTTCAAAAAGGTTTATTGGGTGAAAAATCCGCTTATATTATTAATACTCATGGCAAATCGAAAGCAGAATATGAAGCCATTGGAATGGATAAAGCCCTCTCCTTAACTTCAGATAACGGAATATTTCAATATTGCGGCTTCCAGATAAAGCAACATTCCTTTTTTGATGGTGCCGATAGAGCTTCTTCAGATCATATTGAGCAATGGACCAGTGAATTAATCAAAATATACAACCGTTAAACATGGTAATATTTCAGAATTAATGATGGATTCTTTAAGAAAAAAAGCGCTTTGATAATCCATTACCAACTAAAAAAGGCAAGTAGATTACTTGCCTTTTTTAGTTGGTAATGCATTAGATAATTAAGCAATTACGCTATCCGTTTCAATAAAATCATCTTCGGTTTCTCCAACTGCTACTAACTCAGGTTTAGAAGCTTTAAGCGTATTAAATCTTTCTAATTTTTCAAGCTCGCCTTCTTCACTGCTGAAATAAGGAAAAACATCCATGATTGGAGATTCTGAAATACTTGGAATGGTGTAATCTCCCATTGTATTTTTCATTACAGTGATGGTATTATCATAGGCTTCTTTTACATCATTCGCCTGTACTAACATATACAGATTTGTCTTTCGCTCTTTGCCGCTTTCTTCGTCATAAGCTAATAAAGAAACTTTTGATCTAAACCAACGGTCAGCATTTTCGAAAGGATGTATCTCAGCATAATTAGCCACTTTTATATTCGTGATTTTAAATTCTTCACTAATGTAGGCAGACATCTCTTCATTAATTCTGCTTTCTGCTTCTGTATAGGATAACGCATCTACCAAGTAGGGTTCTGTCGTCACCTTTTGTATTCCGGTTTCGTCTGTTTTTCTGTATTTTACTTTGCATTCATACCAAATTGTGCTCATCTCGTTTTTTTTAAGGATGCCAAAGATAGATTTTAAAGAAAATAAAACTCACAATTCATAAAATAGATATTCACAATTTCAGAAAGATGCTTTACTATGATTTCCTTTGAATAAATTTAGTTTTTTATCTAATACAAAGTAAAGGCTGATTTACTTCGTCTGTTCGGCTAAAGCCTCGGGTGTAATCCGTGCCTACAAAGAAAAGCAACAAACTGCAACCGTAAAAAGTTGTAGTTTTGTTTTTTATAGGAAGCACATTAAAAGTTATAAGATTAGTAGTATAGTTGGAATGTGCACGGATTGCAAATCCGCCTATCGGGCGTCGTGCCATATTGTTTAGGGAAAAAAAAGTGATAAGAAACTACGTAATTACCCTTCTTTTTTTACGTATAAATCAGTCTTTTTTTGAGGTTTTGAGATTGGTCAATTAGAAAGAGCTATATTTCATTTGTCGCAAGTCACCCTATATTATCTTTTTTGCTCATTATCACTTTAGGGTTTCTGATGGATCTTTCTTCTCAAATAAAATAAAATGCTATTTTTTTTAAATAAAAAAGCTATAACTGAATAGTTATAGCTTTTGCTTTTAGTTTTGCTCAAAGCCAGGAGGCTTTGAACTGCTTGGCATCAAATTATGGAGGTTCTCATCTTGGAAATTTTACCATTAATCTGTTTTTATGATTTTCATTGTTTTTATCAAATCCCCTACTTCCATTTTCACTAAATAAGTACCATTGGCCAAATCAGACAGGTCTATTTCGGATTGGGAAGCATCGATATTCTTCTTCAACATTTCCTGGCCTAGTAAATTAACTATTGTTACTGCTGAAATATCAGAAGTATAAGATAAATGCAATACATCTTTTACCGGATTCGGGTAAACGGATAATCCTGAAGTCTCAAATGAAGGGGAACTTAAAGAAGCATCATACGCTGCAATCCCGAAATCAGTAATCGTATCATTAAAATATTCAAAAACATTGATGTACAAAGTGGAGCCCGGAGTCTGGCCGGTAACTGTTTTTAAAGAATAGTTTCCGATATCCGCACCCTGATCATCACAATCTATATATTCCAAGGCACCACAGGTACCTGAATAAAGGGCAATAACAGAATCAAATCCGGTGTCAGCGCCTCCAGCAGTGTTACCTGTTTCAATGGTAATACTGCCACTTGCCGGAACGACAATACTATACCAAACATCTTCACCCGCATAGCCATCACAGGAAACGGCAGGTACCTGAGAAGCGGTAGCGTGAAGATTGGAGCCATCAACTACATGACTTGTATACCCTGCTCCAGGAGTCAGTGCAATGGCATTGATGCATTCATCATTTGCAGGAGGACATTCAAAATAAGTTATTGTTCCCAATGGCAAGTTACAAACGGTATTACTTCCATGCTGTAAAATCAGTGTAACCTCAGATCCAAAAAGAAAAGGTCCCGTCTGGACATTCCCAACAGCCGTTACAGGCCATGTTGTGATCCCATCAGTTATGGAAGGTGTACCGCTTCCCAAATCGGTAACGTTAACCTGTACAAAAAACTGATTGGCAGGACAGTTAAAAGTAACATAAGTGCTGGCTGCCGGTTGACTGCAGGAAGCTACACCGACAGTAACAGTATAATCTTCAAATGTACCATAATAACCGTCAAAGCAAGGAGTAACAGGTCCGCTGTACTGACCTCCTATCCTCATCCGGTGATTCCCTAGGGCAGCAGTAGCAGGAATCATAAATACACCGGAAAGTGTCGTGGAGGAATCAGCCTCAGAAATTCCAGCATATACTTCTTCACCAATATCACTGAAATCCATATCATCATTCCAATCTATCCAGATTTTTGTTTCATACTCATACCCTGTTTCATACGTAATTGAAAAAGGAGTGAGCAAGCCCCGGTAAACATTGGTTGACATGGTACTGTAGTCACCATAATTTCCAACTTCGTTGGCGGTAGGATTGTTTATGGTCCCTATAGCAACATTGCTGATACCTAAACCATCAACAGTTTGCGGATTTGGGGTACAATAGCATCCAGTGGAGGCGGTGGTATAATTATTTACCGTACATCCCATGGCTGAACCTACAATATTATAAGGAACGACTTTCCAATAATAGGTGGAATTCTCCACCTGTTCATTTAAAATATAACTGGTATCTAATCCTATATCCTGATTGTTTACTATGTCCGTTCCTCCTGAGGTTGTCCCCACGGTAAGACGATAACCGTCAGCTTCAGGTAAAGCGTCCCACGAAATGGTGGTCGCAAAATTACCGCAGGCAGGATTTACTGCTGAAACAGGGTTGGTAATACACGCTGGAAGAACAGTAGGCAAAGCATCTACTTTTATATCATCAAGATACAATTCGTACATATAGGTTGTAGTGGAATGAAAAGCGATATAAACCGTCTGGCCGGCATAAGCACTCAAATCGTAGGAGAATTTCAGCCAGTTTTGCTGCGTAGGATTAACCTGGGCAGCAATGGTGGTGGTAAAATCAGTGGTGTTGTTTCCTGTATTAGAAAGTAAGATATCAAATGGCTCAGGATAAGCGTCCTGACGGTTTCCCGCCCAAACAGTTAATCTGTCAGAGACACCGGCCGTTACCGTAAATTGCTGCGTTATTAAATAATCATCATGTGCATCGAGCGAATACCTTATTTTTGCCACCATAGTGCCGGTATGGGCATCATAAGGAAAATCTATAGCCTCCGTTTCCCATGTGTTTTCATCTCCTCCGTTTACTACGGTCCAGGTGGGCGGGATTCCTCCTTCAAAACTCTCGTTAAATTGGGAATAGCCCTGGAAGGTAAAAGCTAGGAAGAGCATACATAATGCTGTAATTTTTTTCATAGTTCTTTTGGTTTTTTGGTTTATATAGGGTTGAAAATACTATCCCTACCACTCTTATTATAGGAGGCTTCTTTACCAATTACCGAAATATGAAAAGCAAAAAAAATAATTAAATCCACTAAAATCAATTCCTTGCAAAGGAAATTAACTATTTATCAAGCATTCCTTTACATTTATTTTTTTGTAGGATTTTTTACACGTTATCAATAGACTTCTTGAAATTATGGAAGGATAATGTGAATAAAATAACTATTCAAAATAAAATAAAAAGAATTGTTATTTTTACAAATAAAATGTTAGGAATATAATTTCATATAGTGTTACTTTTATAAGAGCCACTCCGTTTGTCGCAAACCACCCTTTTATTGTCATTTTTACACATTACTCCTTTCCTATTTCCGCTGCATCTTTGTCTTATCAATAACCATTAAAATTTAAGACAATGAAAAAAGAGAAAATCACATTTTGGACAACCACAATTATCATTTTTATTATGGAAGGACTGATTCCTGCCTTCACTTCACAAACAGAACTTGCCAAACAAGGCATAAGTCATTTACAGTATCCAGTATACTTTGGTAATGCATTAGTGGTTTTTAAAGTACTTGGTGCCCTGGCTTTAATTATTCCACAGGCTCCTAAACTTGTAAAAGAATGGGCTTACGCAGGCTTTAGTTTTGTGCTATTGTTTGCCAGCATCAGCCATTTTTCCGTTGACGGATTAGGATTTCAAGGTATACTGCCTTTGATTTTCTTTGGCATATTACTTATTTCTTACCGATTGTATCACAAACTAAATTTATAAAGCCATGTCATTTCAAGCGTATATCAACAACATTAAGACCAAGACAGGTAAAACCCCTGACGACTTTAAAAAACTGGCAGAAGAAAAAGGGTTTCTGGAAAACGGACAAATTAAAGCCACTGTAAAAGCAACACAAATCACGGATTGGCTCAAAAACGAATTTGAATTAGGCCACGGATATGCTATGACGATTTATGCCTCATTTAAAGGCAGGACAGAGTAAAAAGTAATCTTATTATTCAAAAAATGCCCACAATAAGTGGGCATTTTTTGTTCGTTGGAATGTATGCTCCAAATCTAAAAATTTAGTAATCGTCAGAAAATTTGTATATTTATGTTTTAAAAAACAAAATGAAATACAAGCAGATTTTGTAATTTCAATAACAAACCTTAACTAAAACAGTATGAATCCTGAAGTTGATTTTTATTTTGACGAGGCCGAAAAGTGGCAATCGGCCATTGAGAAATTGAGAATAATAATTCTTGACTGCGGACTGACCGAAGAATTAAAATGGGGTTCTCCCACTTATACGTATCAAGGAAACAACATCCTTCTAATACATGTATTCAAAGAATACTGTGCGGTTTTATTTTTTAAAGGTTCCCTATTGCAGGACACTCATGGTGTTCTGGTTCAACAGACAAAGAATGTACAGGCGGCACGACAAATCCGATTCACGAATATTCAGGAAGTAATTGAATCAGAAACCTTACTGAAAACCCATATTTATGAAGCTCTTGAAGTCGAAAAAGCCGGTTTGCAAGTAGTTTTTAAAAAGACGGAAGAATTTGCGATTCCTGAAGAATTCCAAAACAAACTGGACGAAATTCCAGACTTGAAAAGCGCTTTTGATTCATTAACACCAGGAAGGCAAAGAGGTTATCTTCTTCATTTTTCCGCACCCAAACAATCCAAAACACGAGAGTCAAGAATTCAAAAATACATGGAGCAAATTCTTCGTGGAAAAGGATTAGATGACTAACAAACTGATACTAAAATAACGCAACCATCTCTACTACTATTAATAACAACCCATTTAAAGATACTATTGAAATATGAAAAGTAATGATACGAAACTATCGCCGGAACAACATTCTGCACTAATCAGCACATTGAAAGAACGTTTTGAGAAAAACAAGAACCGCCATAAAGACCTTGAATGGGATAAAATAGAAGCAAAACTAAAAACGCATACAGATAAATTATGGTCGCTGAATGAAATGGAAAGTACCGGAGGTGAACCTGATGTTGTTGGTCAGGATCAACAGACTGGCGAATACCTTTTTTATGACTGTTCTCCGCAGACTCCAAAAGAGCGCAGAAGCCTTTGTTACGACAGAGAAGCATTGGAATCAAGAAAAGAACATAAACCCAAAAATAACGCTGTTGATATGGCAGAAGCTATGGGTATTTCACTTTTAACAGAAGAACAATATCGAGGCTTACAAGAACTTGGAACATTCGACACAAAAACATCAAGCTGGGTGCAAACTCCTTCTGCCATCAGAAAATTAGGAGGTGCTGTTTTTTGTGATTTCCGCTATGATACCGTTTTCCTGTACCACAATGGTGCGGAATCTTATTATGCTGTCAGAGGGTTTCGCGGAGTACTAAAACTCTGATATCTGTAAAATCTATCTTTCAGAACTAACTGTTTATTTTTACCTAAATTACAGACAGTTAACAAAATTTAACATCATTTATTTTTATTAATATACCAATTGGTATATTTTTATGCTGTCCAAAACAGCATCATGAATAAATCAGAAAGAACCCGTCAGTTTATAATCGAGAAAACAGCTCCTATCTTCAATACCAAGGGATATGCGGGAACTTCCATCAGCGATATCATTGAAGCTACAAAATTGACCAAGGGAAGTATCTATGGCAATTTCAAAAACAAGGATGAAGTTGCAGTGGCTGCTTTTCAATACAACTTAAGCAAAGTACAGGCTCTTATTTCGAATGAAGTTGCTAAAAAAGTGACCTACCGGGAAAAACTGAAATGCATTCCGCAATTGTACCTTGATTTTTTATCTGAAAAGTTTCCAGTGGGTGGCTGCCCTATCCTGAATACTGCCACAGAAGCTGACGATACTCATCCCGAATTAAGGAAACTAGCAAAGAATGCGATTATATCCTGGAATGAGAATTTAGTCACTTTGATTACAAAAGGAAAAGAGAAGAAGGAATTTAAAACGGAAACAAACGCAGCTGAAAAAGCACTACTCATCATCACCTTAATTGAAGGAGCCGTCATGCTGACAAAACTGACTGGGCTGACAAATTATCTCAAAACAGTAATGAACAGTGTTACAACACTCATAGAAGAATTGTAATTTTTTTTAAATAACAATATACCGATTGGTATAAAAATAAACAAGAATGAAAAACGTCAACATTATTTTAGCAAAAAGAACACCTACTGGAGGTTTCTTAGGTAGTTTATCTCATTTAAGCGCAACGGAATTAGGCAAAATAGCCATCGAAAATATCCTGCAAAACACTCCAATCCCGGCCACTGCAATCGATGCGGTTTATATGGGTAATGTATTGTCAGCGAATTTAGGACAGTCACCGGCACGGCAGGCTGCTATGTTTGCGGGCATTTCGGATAAAACAGATGCAACAACTGTAAATAAAGTGTGTGCATCCGGAATGAAAGCCGTAATGCTTGGTGCCCAGCAAATCCAGCTGGGAATCGATCAGGTTGTCATAGCAGGCGGTATGGAAAGCATGAGCAATGCACCACATTACACACTGCAGAGAAAAGGCAATAAATTAGGACATACCACTTTAATTGATGGTCTCTTGAAAGATGGATTGACTGATGTTTACAACAATTTCCACATGGGAAATGCCGCAGAAATTTGCGTAAGAGAATACCAGATTACCCGAGAAGAACAAGATAACTATGCTCTTTCTTCTTATAAAAAAGCAACTGAAGCAACTCAGGCCGGCAAATTTGCAAATGAAATAATACCAATCGGAATTCCCACTAAAAACGGGACTATTATGCTTACAGAAGACGAGGACATTTATAAAATTATTCCGGAGAAAATTGGGAAACTAGCTCCAGCTTTTGAAGAAAACGGTACTGTAACAGCAGCTAATGCCAGTAATCTCAACGATGCTGCCAGTGCTGTTCTTTTGGTTTCCGATGAAATAGCAGCAAAATACCAATTGAAACCTTTAGCCCGAATATTGGGATATGCTGATGCTGCTCAAGCGCCTGAATGGTTTACCACTTCCCCATCAATTGCAATTCCAAAAGCATTACAACAAGCCAATCTTGCGTTAGACGACATTGATTATTTCGAAATTAATGAAGCGTATGCTGCCGTTATTCTTGCCAATCAGAAAATATTAGGCATTAATCCCGATAAAATAAATGTATACGGAGGCGGTGTAGCGATGGGACACCCTATTGGTTCTTCAGGATCAAGAATTATAGCAACGCTGCTGTCTGTTTTACAACAGGAAAACGGAAAATATGGAGTAGCAGCTATTTGTAATGGCGGTGGCGGTGCTTCAGCAATAGTCATTGAAAAATTAACGCATTAAAAACAACACTATGAAAACACATAACAATACCATTCTGATCACCGGCGGCGGTTCCGGGATTGGATTTGAAATAGCAAAACTGTGCGCTGCAAATAACAAAGTCATTATTACCGGACGGGACGAGCAAAGACTGAAAACTGCTGTAGCTGGATTAGATAATGCCTCTTACATCGTTTGTGATGTTACGAAAGAAGAAGATGTTACCACTTTAGCCCAAACAATAGAAAACAAGTATCCTCATTTGAATCTGTTGATTAACAATGCCGGTAAAGTCTCTGTTTATAATCTTATTGAAAAAGAGATCAATGCTTTTGAAAAAGCTCAGGAGGAAATGCTGACCAATTATTTATCTGTGGTACGACTGACTGAAAAACTATTGCCAATTTTGACTACCAACAGCGAATCTGCTATTGTAAATGTTACCTCAGTGGCTGCAGTTGTTCCCAGCCAAAAACTCATTACCTATTCAGCAAGCAAGGCCGCTTTGCATTTCTACACGGTATCCTTAAGACGTCTTTTACAGGACACTTCCGTAAAAGTATTTGAAGTGATGCCTCCATTGGTGAATACCGAATTTTCAAAAGAAGTTGGAGGTGAAAATGGTATTTCTCCTGAACTGGTGGCTACAGAATTGCTCAAAGGGCTCCAGGAAAATCAGTTTGAAATCCCTGTTGGAGCTACGGTTATTGCTTATGAAGCCTATCTTGTTGCTGCTTTAGAAACTTTGGAAGCATCCAAAAACAACTAACCCAAAGTACTGGATTTTTTATATATGGATAAGAAATTAGTCGCTTTGGTACGATAAAATATGGTAATTTTGTTTTACAGAGCATAATTAACCTTCTTTATAATTCCATTTTGCTTATGACCAGAATCCTAAAAACAGTCCTGCTTTTGATTTGTTTATGTTCCTGCAGGCAACATGAACAGAGTCCGTTGCAATCCCTATTCAATTTGCCTAAAAAGCTGAAAGAAGTTTCCGGGATAACTTATATTTCAAAAAAGAACGCTTTCTATACTATTGAAGACAGCGGTAATGAAAATGTAGTTTACGAATTGGATTCCAACGGTAAAATAACTGCAGAAATACCTATTGAAGGAGTTGACAACACGGATTGGGAAGATATTACCACCGATGCTGACGGCAATGTATACCTGGGCGATTTTGGGAATAATGACAATAAAAGAACCGATTTGGCTATCTATAAAATCCAAGCGGATGCCATGACTGATAAAAAGGGAATTACTACAGAAAAAATCAGTTTTTACTATCCGGAGCAAACTGAATTTCCTCCTAAAAAAAGTGAGTTGTTTTATGATGCGGAAGGGTTTATCTATTACAAGAATTATTTTTATGTGTTTACCAAAAACAGAAGCAAACACTTTGATGGCACTACCCTACTGTACAGGATTCCTGCTACAGCCGGACATCATAAAGCGGAATTGATGGATTCATTTAAAACCGGAGAAAATTATAACAATGGTGCTATAACTTCAGCAGCCATTAGCCCGGATGAAACAAAAATAGCTTTACTCAGCCACAGCAAAATATGGCTTTTTGAAGGTTTTAGCGGCGATTCTTTCTTTAAAGGAACAGTAACCAAACTGGATTTACAGCATTACTCTCAAAAAGAAGCAGTGACTTTTAAAAGTAATACCGCTGTTTTTATTGCAGATGAAAAAGTAAAAAAATCAGGAGGAAACGTTTATGAGTATGCAATTCCGGAGTAAGGACTTGTTTTGCAAGTGGGTCAACCATAAAAAATCTAACCCGATAGCCCGCTGCTCAAAGTCTCCCAACTTTGAACAATACTAAAACAAAAGCATAGTTGATTTATTATATTTGATAAAACTATTTCTACGCCATGAGGATATGTACATAAAAAAGGCAAATTTTATACATCATCTCCAATCAATTTATGGAATTCTAAAATTGTTAAGTTATTTAATGCACTATGTCTTCTACAGATATTGTAATAATTTTCAATATAATCAAAAATAGATTGTTCAGCATCTTTTTTAGTATGATACGTGTTTTGATTAATTAGTTCTGCCTTTATCCTACTAAAGAAACTTTCCGCTACCGCATTATCCCAAAAAGTATGTTTCCGACTCATGCTTTGCACGATTGACGGGCATTTTTTTAATTCAGTTACAAATTCCTTACACGCATATTGTGTTCCTCTGTCAGAATGAAAAATTAAAGGATTAGATTCTTGTATTGGTCTGTTAAGTAATGCTTTTTTGAATGCTTCAACTGTGGTGTCTTTAGCTTTCAGGGTTTGGCTCAATGTCCAGCCAATCACTTTTCTGTCAAATAAATCAAGAACTATAGTTAAATAGATCCAGCCTCCATTTTTCATATAGATATAAGTAATATCTGAAACCCAAACTTCATTGGAGCGCGTCACTGAAAATTTTTGCATCAGGATATTATTCATAACTGGGTATTTATGTGAAGAATTGGTCGTGATTTGATATTTTTGCTTAACTTTCCTTTTTAAACCTGCTTTTACCATAAAAAGACCTACTGATGTTTGATTGGTTTTAAAACCCGCAATTTGTAACTCTTTTGCAATCCTACGGCAACCATATCTCCCTTTATTTTCAATATAAATTCTTCTTACTTCCGCTTCCAGTATTTTGTTATGTTCTAATTGTTTTGAAGGTTTCCTTTTTAGCCATCGATGATATCCAGCACTCCCTATTTTTAATGCCTTACACATTTTTGAAATTGAATAAAGAGATATATTCTCTTTGATAAATACGTATTTTTCCCGAGGTTTTTTAAAAAGATATTCTCTCCCTGCTTTTAATATATTCAATTCTTGTTTTATTTCTTCTAACTCTTTTTCTAACCTTCTGCATTCTTTTTTTAATTGAATAATTTCAATATTTTTTACTTTCTCTATTTGAGCTTCAGGGCTAACGAATTCTCCTTTACGATATGCTATTCTCCAACGAACAAGTCTATATTTAGAGATACCTAACAATTGAGCAACGGGCACGATAGTACCTTTTTTATTACTCATTGCTATGGCTTTCAATTTAAACTCCAAACTGTATGCTTTCCTGCTTTTAACTATAGAGGGAATTCCTATAAGTTTATCTTTGCTATATTTGACCCTCCAATATTCAAGATTGATTTTGGTGATACCCAATTGCTGTACAGTTGTATTTATAGCATTTTTAGCATTACTCATAGAGATAGTGTTGAGTTTAAAGCCGAGACTGTATTCTCCCTGGAGTAAGTCTTTGGCAAACTTATTTTTACATAATGATGACCTCCAGTACATTAGATTGTTTCTGGTAATGCCTAGTTGTTGTGCAATTGAATTGATGCTGCCTTTTTTATTACTCATGGCTATAGCATCCAGTTTGAACTCCAAACTGTAGTTTTTCGGAGGAGAAGGAAGTGTCTCAGTAAATTTCCCTTTCCAGTACTTACTTCTCCACTGTATAAGAGTATAGATATTAATGTTCAATTCTTGAGCGGTGGTGCTTATACTTCCTCTTTTATTGCTCATGGCTATCGCCTTGAGAATAAAGTCTACATTGTATATTCTTTTCATGTTCAAAGATACTTGCTCTAATTTTTGATATTGAGAAATTTGCATTTAAATATTTGATTATTAATAAAGTAAGTTAGAAATGTTAAATTGTTTTCTTAATTTGTGACAAAAAAAATAATTTTAAAGGTTTTGTCACAACTCTCGTGACAAAAAAATAATTTTTGAAGAAATTGTCACAAAAGTTGTGACGAAAAAATAATTTAAAAAAAAAATGTCACAAATGGAGCAAACTACTATAAAAGAACTGCTTGGTTTTTCTCAAGAAGAAATTTCAATAGTATTAGGTATTACGAGGAGCCAATGGGCAATGTATGAAATAGGGAAGCGTGATTTACCTTTGAAAGCTAAAAAGGAACTAACAGCTATCTTATTACATCTTCAAGAAATAAAAGAAACATTTGAGATAGAACAGAAATATTCAGCATCTGAACAACTTAAAATAAAGAAATGGCTTGAACAGGAATATCACAAGGTTGAATATAAAAAACAAGTAATAACCAAAAAGAAAGATAGGATAGAAAACAAAAGGGCGGGGTGTTTCGCTGCTTTAAAAACGATACATTTTCTTGAAAATCAAATGGGTGATACTCATACTGCAATATTAAATGTGATAAAAAAAAGAGTGTCCGCTACTCTAAATAGATATCCTTTACATGAGCTGGAAGATTTAAAAATGCAGGAAGAGCATTTTGAAATGTTAAGAAATAGGTTAGAGTTAAAAATAGCGAACAATCTAAAAATAATTGAAAATAAATTTATATGAATATTTCACAATCACTTTCGCGTTTAATTAAAAAAGCAAAAATTTTAGGATTAAATGATATAGATGTTCAAAATTCTACTGAAATGTTAGAACATAATGAATTTGAACTATGTTTAGATATTGTATTAACACAGTTATATGAATATGATATAAAAATTGATGAAGAGTTTTATGATCTTAGTTTAGTCATTCTGTCTAATCTAAAAATTAACATTAAAGAATATGATTATATAGAAGAATTACGGTAATGCCCCGCAATTTCAACAAATCCGCTATGGGGTTTTATACAACCACCAACACATCTGACCCGAGCTCAAAGAGCGAACAGAGCGTAGCTATACACGAACTCAGTTCTAAAGCCATTTTATTCGATTTAAGAGTATATATAATAAAAAAACAACCCGAAGGTTGTTTTAATTTTCTCGTTGTAAAATTATAAATGTCTGATTGTTAGCAATGGGATTGTTTAAAAACACTCCACCAACACATTTGATACATTACCACATTACCACATCAATCAATCCCATATATATCGGCTTTTTTTATCCAAAAAAAAGTTTTATTATTTTTAATATATTTAATTTTAAGCCAATCCCCATTTTTCTCATAAACAAGGATTAAATCATCTTCAATTAAATACGATTTTTTTTTAGTTAATTGATTAGGTACAAAATATAAAATTGATTTTGGAGACTTGATGAAATCTAACGAGCAATTTACATGATTTGATTTGTTGGTATAGCTAAAATGCCATCCACGTTTCAAATCAATTATTCTTTGACAAGGTAATATCATTTCATTAGATTTAATAATAACTTCATTACTATTATAAGTCAAGTATCCTTTATATATAATCTTTTCGATTGGGTTATAAATTGAAATATTTGAGTCATTTAAATTACCCCAAAAAAATATTTTGCAATTTACTTCTTCATTTATATTTATATAACCATATAATTTTTCGCCATTCACAATTACTTCTAATTGACCTTCATCATAAATCCCACTCTTTACTTTATTTCTATATTGAGAAAGACAAGAAGTCGTAATAAGTAAAAACAAACAACTATTTACAACTATTTTGTTTAGATAATTCTTCATATTTATTTTCCATTCTTTTGTCATAATCTCCGATAGCGCATTCTATGATAAAAAACAACTTTAATTAAAAAATTAAGATGCAAATTTATAAGTGTTTATAAATGGAGTTTGTCTTTTGACTACAGAAAAAACCCTGCTTACAATTTTGCATCTAAC
>NZ_JBOGUT010000047.1:0-16363 GCF_050696275.1 Flavobacterium sp. | reverse complement strand
GGCGGATTTGCATTAAATAACTTAACTATTCCTGTGTTTTATAAACTGATTGATTTGAAAAATGAAATGGTGTTTTAAGATTTTCCTTTGTATTTGATAAAAAACTAAATTTATTCAAAGGAAAGCAAAGGTGAACTATTAAAACAACACTTTATGTTTTGTTTGAAGTGTCTTTTTTGTGTTTTTACCCTATCCAAGTAAAAATATTAAGTAGAATTCTAATTTAGATTGAAGGTGTGTTTTTAAATCTTGCTTTTTGTCTAAAGAGTTAAGTAAATCAATCTTTTTGTCTAATTGGTTTAAAATATAGTTCATTTATATATTGTAGTTTTTTAAAAATATCACATAACGTCCCGACGCTTGGCGAGGTTGGGGACTAAAGAGGCGTAATTTTTCCATTATGCACAAATTTTCCAAGTACAAAACCATCTTCAAATTAAGCCTAAAACCCCAATCTCGCCAAACGGCTGTTAGCTGTTCGGTTCTTAGCTATAAAGTGCTGGATTTGTAAGGATATTTGCTAATACATTACTTGCTAAATCTTTTCCAAATCCTAATAGTTTTTCGACTATTTTATTATGTTTTTTCGCAGGCTCCAGTTCTTCTTCAGCAATTATTTCTTGCAATTCTGATAATTGCTTTCCTGATAACTCATCTTGTAATGCTTTGATAATAATATTTAATTTAATGGTTTGCTTTTGCGTTTGGTTCTGATTCTGATTAACTGTGATATTTATACCATCTTTTTTTTCAACAGATTTTTCTTTTGATGGTAAGCCAAATGTTTTAATATCAGATATAAAACTTTCTATTAAATCTGTTGCCTGCTTTTCACAGATTTTGGAGTTATTTCCACCTCCAGCAGATGAACTGCGACCACTTCTGTCAAAGGTAGATATTGACATATAGTTTTGAAATTTTATATCTTCGATTTGCTTTTGTTGATTACAATTTTCGCCATAAATGCGATTAATAATATTTATTGCTTTAGCTTTCCACGATTGTAGTGTAGCATTACTACTTATGTTTGGAGATTTAATTTCTTCTAATGCGCAAATATATTTTTCTTGTAATTCCATATGTTGTTATTTTCTTCGATTTTTTTTGAACTGACAGCTAACTCTCAAATATACGCAACTTTCACAAAATGATATAAAAAAAGAAGTTTACTCTCCCAATTTTAAGTAATACACTTATTTTTAGGGATCCTATCTGCTTAAAAATAATCGTTTCATTCAACAAAACGCAATTAAATACTTTACTATAAAGCATTTAAAATTATTTTTTATCTATATTTATAGCTTAATTCCTATTAAAACCAAAAATCAGTAAACAAATATGCACAAAACTATAAACGTGGCCATCCTCATCTATCCAGGTGTAGAAGTAGTCGATATGAACGGACCTATCGACGTATTTATGAAAGCCAACCGATACAATAAAAACAGGTATCATGTATTTACGGTTGCAGAGTCAGCTGGTATCGTCCAAAGTGAAGAAGAGGCAGTACAGATTAAGCCTAAATTTACACTCAAAAATTGTCCGCCACCGGACATCATTGTCATTCCTGGACAGGTTATGCCACAAGGAAGTCCACGCCCGTTCGGAAACGGATCAGAGACTTTAGTACATTGGATCAAAAATCAGGGCCAAAATACCGGAACAACAATCATGTCTGTTTGTGTAGGTGCCTATATTCTGGCTCATACTGGTTTATTAAACGGCAAAAAAGTAACCACACATTGGCAAGCCATAGAGAGTTTACAAAAGGAATATCCGAAACTTATTTTAATTAAAAATGTCCGATATGTCGCAGACGGTCAATTCGTAACGACTGGTGGTGTGACCTCCGGCATTGACGGCGCATTATTTCTTATCAGTAAAATTGATGGACCTAGTATCGCTCAGGAAGTTGCAGATGTTATGGTTTACAACCGAGACGCACCATTGCCGCCAGATACAATCCTGCCTGACAGTAAATAATTAGGCACATAGGATTCATCCTAATCTTAAATAAATGATTTAGATGTCTTGTCAATCTGACCTCGACTGGATTCAAACCAATAACCTATTTTCCTTCAAAATTCTAACGTAGTTTTGTACCAATACTCTTTTGTCTTAAATTTGCGCAATTGTAACGAAGATAAAACGCTGAAAAATACAAATTTCTCGCGTTAAATAAAGGGAAAGTGAAGGAAGTAGAAAATGAACAAGCGAGCTGGGCTATTTGTCAGGAATGTCAGGGACGCGGCAAAAAAAGCCGAAGGCTCACCAAGAAAGTACGACTCAGCTACCAAATGGCATTGGATCAATTTGAAAAAACACAAGGCGAAGGAGTGGCACCAGTCCGTCCTAAAGGTCATCTCTACACCTGCCTGAACTGTTCCGGATCCGGATTACTCCATTCTGAAAATCATCCTATAGCAGATAAAGAAAACTACCCACACGTTGCTATTATTGGTGGCGGTATAGGCGGAGTCGCCCTAGCGGTGGCCTGTTTGCACCGTGGGATTCCTTTTAGCCTTTATGAGCGTGATAGCCACTTCGATGCCCGATCTCAGGGTTACGGACTCACTTTACAACAAGCCAGTAAAGCAATTGAAGGATTGGGTGTTTTCTCGTTAGAAGAAGGAGTCATTTCAACAAGACATAGGGTTCATACTACCGAAGGAAAAGTGATTGGAGAATGGGGAATCAGAAAGTGGATACAGCCAGAGACAAAAGCGTCAACCAAACGTTCCAATATACATATTGCAAGACAATCTCTTCGATTAACGCTACTTCAGCAACTCGGCGGACAACATGCGGTACATTGGGGTCACCAGTTAGTAGATTTTAAACAATCTGAGGGTGAAGGAGTTCATCTGAGCTTTCAAGTCAATGGTGAGCTAAAAAGCACCAAAGCGGACCTTGTGGTCGGAGCCGATGGTATTCGCAGTTCGGTTCGGAAATTGCTGATTGGCGAGGATATTACCCCTTTGCGTTATCTGGGTTGTATTGTGATATTGGGAATTTGCCCTTTGAAGGCTCTTGAAGGTCTTACTAGTTCTTTATTGGACTCAGCTACTGTATTTCAAACCGCCAATGGCAATGAGCGGATCTACATAATGCCTTATACATCAGACTCAGTAATGTGGCAGCTTAGCTTCCCAATGCCAGAAAAAGAAGCTAAGGCGTTAAGCGCTCAAGGACCTCAGGCACTCAAGGAAGAAGCGTGTCGCAGAACGCAATGGCACGATCCCATTCCTCAGATTTTAGCAGCGACCCTGGAAGCTCAAATTTCCGGCTATCCCGTCTATGACCGAGAGTTACTCAAATCAGAATTACTAAAAAAAGGCGGACAAGTAACCCTAATCGGAGATGCGGCTCATCCAATGAGTCCTTTCAAAGGACAGGGCGCAAATCAGGCATTACTGGATGCGCTGTCGTTGGCTCGTGGGATCTCAAGAGGATGCAGAGCGGCATCTCAATGGAGAGAAGCTGGAGTAAGGGAAAGTGTGTTAACTGAGTTTGAATCAGAAATGTTAGAACGCAGTGCTTCTAAAGTGAACGATTCAGCAGAAGCCGCCCAGTTTCTACATTCCGAAATTGTGCTACATGAGGGCGATGAGCCAAGAGGACGTTGTTTAAAGAAACCAAAGACGTAACGATAATCATTCTTCAGTTTCAAGTAAAACAAACCTGGAAAATAACCTAATAATAAGTAGTAGACTTACCATTGTGTAGAATAAAAACTGTTCCTTTAGCCATTAACAAAAAAATCTAGTAAAGACGACTTAATAATTAATCAATTTCTTTACAGCTGCATAAATAGGACTGAAACCTGTCCTGTCAAAGTCACAAATCGAACAAGAATCCCCTTTTTTAAAGGGATTTTTTTATTTTATATCTCATGCTCAATTTTTATACCCTCAATACGATAATTCTCTGATTTTTAGTTATTTTTGCCCCTTAGAAACACGAACTATAAAGAGAAATATGAACACCGAGAAAAAAATAACGCCCTATAGCAGCTGGTTTCTTTCTCGACCCAAATCTTCAGGAATCTTAGTTTTCTTATTCATTTTTGCACTCTTAAATCTTATTGTTCTGTTACGTTATCAGGTGCTTAAGAAATCTGAAACTAATGAAATGACCATTGCGCTCAACATTGTTGAACAGAACATCGAGCAATCTCTAAAAAATAGCTATGCAACAACCATTGGACTTGCACTTACAATAGATGATAAGGGGGAACCTAAAAATTTTGAATCTGTTGGCAAACAGCTTTTAGGCAGCAATAATTTTATTGATGCCGTACAGCTTGTTCCAAATGGTGTCATAAAGTACACGTATCCCATGGCTGGTAATGAAGCGGCCACAAATTTTAATATTCTCAAGAGTCCATTACATCGTGAAGCTGCCCTGAAGGCAATTGATTCAAAAAAAATGTATTACGTAGGTCCTGTCGAACTCAAACAAGGTGGCCTTGGGATTGTAGGCCGATTACCTGTCTATAAAAAAGATAAATTTTGGGGATTTGCAGCTGTAATCATCAAATTTTCAAGGTTTGTAAAATCAACCGGAATCGAAACTTTTGATCGTCAGAATTTTTATTTTCAATTTTCAAAGATTGATCCAAACACTAAAAAAGAGGAATTCTTTCTTCAAAACAAATCGGATTTCAGAAATAAATTTTTTAAAAGTGCTTCAATTCCCGAAGGCGACTGGAAATTATACATTATCAGGAAAAACGATTTTCAGGCTTTGAAATCCATGGCTCCAATATTCTTATTGGCCTTATTGCTGGCATCACTTTGCGGCGTGTTTGTTACTTCGTTTTTAAAGCGCCCGTCTCAACTTCAAAATCAGGTAAAAATCCAAACGGACAAACTGCTCAAAAACGAATTATTCTTTAAATCTATTTTTGAACACGCAGGATTGGGAATCACACATACGAATTCAATTGCAGGTACTTTCATTGATGCCAACAATAAATTTTGTGAACTCATAGGCTATACGCAGGAAGAAATCAAAAAAATGAACTTCATGATGATTACCCATCCTGATGATTTAGACGCCGATTTAAAAAGAATGAAAAGTTTAAGAGAAGGAGAACTCGGAGGTTTTTCTCTCGAAAAAAGATATTTTCACAAAAATGGCAATATAATCTGGGTAAACATTACTGTTACTCCGCTTTGGGAGAAAGATGAAACTCCAAATACGCACATGACCATTGTCGAAGACATTACAAAACGTAAAGAGTACGAATTTGCGCTGGTTCATTCTCAAAATAATATAGAATCCCTGATTAATACTATTGACGGAATTGTCTGGGAAGGCTATCCGGACAAACCTGGAGTTACTTTTATCAGTAAGAAATCAGAAGCGATTTTAGGCTACACATCGAAAGAATGGCTTGAAAACGAGGATTTCTGGTTCGATCATATGCATCCGGAAGACCGGGAATGGGTAGCAGCACAAACGTCGGAATGCTCCAAAACAAGAACGCCGCATGTTTTGGAATACCGCATGATTGACAAATCAGGAAATACCGTCTGGCTTCGGGATATTGTCAGCATTTTTGTAGAAAGCGACGGCTCTATCAAATTCCGTGGGATTTTAATCGATATTACGCAAACCAAGCAATTCGAATTGGACCTAAACAATTCCCTAAATCTGGTGACCCAGCAAAATAAAAGACTTCTGGATTTTTCTTATATTGTTTCGCATAATCTCCGTTCACACACCAGTAACATTCAATCTTTGGCCACTCTTATTGAGGAAAGCGACGATGAAACCGAAAAAACAGAATTCCTTACATTACTGAAATCGGTTTCTGAGGCATTGAATAAAACCATGGATAATCTTAACGAAGTCGTTTCCATACAAACGCATATAAATCCTGTAATTGAAACACTGAGCTTAACTGAGGTAATCGATAAAACGCTGGAAGTTTTAAGTAATCAGATCAAAATATCACATGCTCAAATCATCAATACAATTGACAAATCTGTTACTGTAAATTACAATCCGGCTTATCTGGACAGTGTCATGCTTAATTTTATTCTAAATGCCGTTCGTTACCGCCATCCGGAAAGAAATCCGGTAATTGAACTGAATTCATACGAAGAAAAAGAGTATATTGTACTTGAAATAAAAGACAACGGAATTGGTATTGATTTAAAGAAAAACGGAAAAAAACTTTTCGGAATGTATAAGACATTTACAAATAATCCGGAATCAAAAGGAATTGGATTGTTTATCTCCAAAAATCAAATCGATACCATGCAGGGAAAAGTAGCCGTAGAAAGTGAGATTAATATTGGTACAACTTTTAAAATTTACTTCAAAAAATGATTTTAAAAACGATTTGTATAATTGATGATGATCCTATTTATCAGCTTATTACAAAAAAAATTATAGAAAAAAACGCTCTTTTTTCAGACAGGCAATCCTTTACCGACGGGTTTGATGCGCTGCATTTTTTTAGGTCCGAAAAAAGAATTCCTGATATTATTTTACTTGATATCGAAATGCCTGCAATGGATGGATGGGATTTTCTGGATGAATTTTGTGATCTTAAAAAAGGCTTTGACCAAAAAATAGCTATTTACGTCATTAGTTCTTCCATCGCAAAAGAAGATATTGAAAAAGCCAAAACCTACGACTGTATCACCGGTTTCATCAGCAAACCCATCAATTTGGAAAAATTAAAAAAAATAGCCAACTCCTAAATTCTTATATTTGTGTTCAAATAAACAATAATGAGCACCGATTATATTTACGATAAAGATTTCAATCAAACTACCTTTTCAAAATACGAAATCTCACAAAAAGAATATGAAAACTGTACTTTCAACCATTGTGATTTAACCGAATGTGTTTTTCAGGGAACCACATTTGTAGATTGTACTTTTAATTTTTGCAATTTCAAAGAAGCTAAATTGGGTCATGTCGGTTTAAGGAATGTACAATTTACGAATTGTGATTTTACCAGTGTCAATTTTGCCATGACTGATCAGGTAATTTATGAGTTTCATTTTAAAGACTGCAAACTGGACTATTCCATGTTTTATGATTTGAAATTAAAAAACATGAATTTTACCAATTGCAGTATGATTAGTGTCGATTTTATGAAATCGGATTTAACCGAAGCTTTATTTGACAACTGTAATTTGCATTTAGCCGTATTTACCGATGCTATTGCAAATAAAACCGATTTTTATTCCAGTTATTTCTTCTCAATTGATCCGGAAAAAACCAAATTGAAAAAAGCTGTTTTTTCTCAGGAAAACATCAAAGGATTACTCGATAAATATGAGATTATAGTAAAATAAGTTTCATTTTTAAATTATTCAGGATATGGATTTGAATGACTTACATAAAATTTCAGCTGTTTTCCCCAATACCGAAAAAATGCCTGTTTTGTTTTTAGGCCATGGCAATCCAATGAATGCTATCGAGGAAAATCAGTTTGTTGCCGGTTTTCGCAACGTTGCAAAAACATTGCCTCAACCTAATGCTATTTTATGCGTTTCTGCGCATTGGTTTACAAACGGGACAAAGGTAACTGCAATGGAATTTCCTCAAACCATTCATGATTTTGGCGGCTTTCCTCCTGCTTTATATGAAGTACAATATCCGGCCAAAGGAAGCCCTGAATTAGCAAAAGAAACACAACAACTGCTAGATCCTATACTAGTCGAATTAGATGAAAAATGGGGTTTAGATCACGGAGCCTGGAGCGTCATAAAACATTTGTATCCCGATGCTAATATTCCTGTTATCCAATTGAGCATCGATTATACCAAACCGGCTGAATATCATTTCGAGTTGGCAAAAAAACTGAATTCTCTGCGTCACAAAGGCATATTAATCATTGGCAGCGGTAATATCGTGCACAACTTGCGATTGGTTGATTTCAATAATTTTAACAAAGTTGATTACGGATTCGACTGGGCAATCGAAGCACACGAGAAAATAAACAATTGGCTCCTCGAAGGCAATTATCAGCCTATCATAGACTACGACAAACAAAGTAAGGCGATACGGCTAGCGGTTCCAACACCTGATCATTATTTGCCTCTGATTTACTCGTTGGGACTGAAAGACAAAAACGACGAAATCACCTTGTTCAACAATCATTTATTAGCTGGTTCTTTGAGTATGACTTCGGTTAAAATTTCATAAGATATCTGAAATAAATAAAATCGGCCAAACCAAAATAGAAAAGATTTTTTTTTCTAAGCGATATTATTTCAGCATATTGGCAAATTCGTTTAGAAAAAATAATTAATTTTATCCAATTCAAAACACCAAATGAACACCACAAATAGCCAAAATGCAATTCATGCCATACTTCAAGAATATGAAAAAGCAATTGCTGAACTACAAAATGTCATCTGCACAATTTCTGATTCCGATTTGCTTTTTCCAGTAGATCCCAGAACTCAAAACCCGGACTGCAAATCCATTCAAACCGTGCTTGCCCATGTAGTGAGCTCAGGCTATTCCTATGCTGTCTATATTCGAAAATTAAAAAATAAAGAAGCACAACGTCCGGAAAAAACAAACCGTTTATCGGCCTCTGAGTATCATAAAGATCTAAATAATGTGATATTATTTACTCAGGATACGTTTTCAGATATTTATGATTGTGAATTGGAAGAGTTTGATTCCGAAAAGAAAATACAAACTACTTGGGGACAATTATACGACATCGAGCAAATGATGGAACATGCCATTGTACATATTTTACGCCACAGAAGGCAAATCGAAAAGTTTAAAGTAATACTGAAAACCGAAAAAACAACTCCATGACCACAACAAACAAATTAATTCTTTTCATTACGATGCTGTCTACAGGCATCACTGTTTTTGGCCAATCAGAGAAAGACAAGTTCAATCAGATGTATGATTTATTACGTCATAAAAGCTTTTTTGAAGCAAAAAACAGGTATGCAGACGGTAAAAGACAGCTTTCCCCAGTACATCAGATTTTCACTGAAGCCTATTTAGACAATGTTTTCAATCGATTAAATGAATCAAATGAAAAGATAAAAAGGCTGACGGAAAATAATACCAGACAATTACCTGATTCCCTCCTACTCCGTTTATATGAGATAAAAGAGGACAATTCTTTAAAATTATTTGAATACAAAGAAGCCAAAAATACGGTTGAAACCATTCTAAAAAAGTATGTTTCCCTCCTCTCTACCGAAGAAATTGAAGATTACAAAAACAACTTAAAAATATGGTCTGCTTTAGAAAAAGAGCCCAAACAGCAAGTTGTTATAAAAGAAGATAATCGGATTAAGATAAATAAAGACAAAGCGGGTTTAGACAATCTTAAAATTACAGCCAACAAGGATTCATTGGATTTTATCTTCGATACCGGTGCCAATCTTTCGACCACAATAAAATCAGTGGCCAAACGATTAAATATGAAAATCATCCCTGTTTCTATTGAAGTAGGCGCTATTACCGGAAAAAAAGTAATCGCACAGCTTGCCGTATGTGATAAAATAACTATAGGCAATATTGAAATCCGAAATGCCGTTTTTTTAGTTTTTAATGATGAAGATCTGGCCTTCCCTCAAATAGGTTATCAAATTTATGGAATTCTGGGTTTTCCTGTTATCGAAGCATTCAAAGAAATACAGATTTCAAAAGAGGGTTATTTTATAGTGCCAAAAACTGAAACTGAGCTTACAGGAGCTTCAAACATGGCTATGGACAAGCTGACACCGTTTATTTATATCGAAAACAAGCAATATACTTTTGATACTGGTGCAAATAAAACCATTTTGTACACGCCTTATTATTTGGCCAACCAACAGGAAATAGATGCTAAGTACAAAAAAACAACTCTCCGATTTGGTGGTGCCGGCGGTATTGAGACACACGAAGGTTTTTCTATAAACTATACACCTGAATTATTTGGAAAAAAAATTAGTCTTGAAGAAACAAGTCTGATACTTGATGCTCCTGCAGACAAATCAAAATATTTTTATGGTAATATAGGTCAGGATCTGATCAAAAAATTTGACAAACTGACTTTAAACTTTCATAAGATGTTTATCAGGTTGGACTGATTTTAATTAACTTTCATAACATCAATTATAAAAAAAAGTCCCTCGGTTGAGGGACTTTTTCTTTTATTTCAAACTGACTAAGCTTTGCTCTATAGTAGCAATTTTCGCTAATGCATCAGCTTCTTTTTTGCGTTCCATATCAATTACTTTTTCAGGCGCTCCTGCTACAAACTTCTCGTTCGATAATTTTGCCTGAACCGATTTTAAAAAGCCTTTGTTGTAATTCAATTCTTCTGTAAGCTTTGCAATTTCAGCTTCCATATCGATATTTCCGGTAATCGGAATAAAGTATTCATTCGATTTTACCCTGTACGATAAGGCTCCGTCTACTTTATCCGAAACATAATCCAAAGCGGAAATATTTCCAAGTTTTACTACAACTGAATCAAAATAAGCAGAAGCGTTCTCCTTATTTACTATTTTCAGTTCAATAGTATCCTTAAACGGAATGTTTTTGTCTTTTCGAATGGTTCTTATTCCGGAAATTACTTCGGCTGCAAATTCAAAATCTGTAATCAGTTTCTCATTTACAGTTCTCATTTTTGGCCATTCAGCTATAATTAAAGCTTCTTCAGGAGTTCTCTCAGCAATACGTTGCCAGATTTCTTCCGTCAGGAATGGCATAAATGGATGCAATAATTTTAAATTAGCTTCAAGCATTTCTATTGCTTTTGCAAAAGTCACATTATCAATAGGCTGTTGGTAACCCGGTTTAATCATTTCCAGGAATAGCGCACAGAAGTCATCCCAAACTAATTTGTAAATTGTCATTAAAGCATCCGAAATTCTATATTTTTCGAAACTATCTTCAATTTCAATCAAAGTTTTCTGTAGTTTAGCTTCAAACCACTCAATTGCTACTCTAGAAGATTCCGGCTGTGCAATCGAATCCGATACTTCCCATCCTTTTATTAGTTTGAAAGCATTCCATATTTTATTTGAAAAGGCTTTCCCTTGGTTACATAATTCCTCGTCAAACATAATATCATTACCTGCCGAAGCACTCAATAACAATCCAACACGTACACCATCGGCACCAAATTTTTCAATTAGACCAAGCGGCTCAGGAGAATTCCCTAATTGTTTAGACATTTTTCTACCTTGCTTGTCACGAACCAAACCGGTTAAGTATACATTGGTAAATGGTTTTTCACCTGCATACTCATATCCTGCAATAATCATTCTGGCTACCCAAAAGAATAAAATATCCGGTCCGGTAACTAAATCATTGGTTGGATAATAGTATTTAAAGTCCTCGTTTTCAGGATCCATAATTCCTCCAAAAACAGCCATAGGCCATAACCAGGAAGAAAACCAAGTATCCAGTGCATCAGCATCTTGCGTTAAATCTGAAGCTTGTAAAGAGGTATTTCCTGTTTTTTGCTGAGCTAATTTTACAGCTTCATCAATAGTTTCGGCGACTACAAAATCTTCTTTCCCATCTCCGTAAAAATAAGCTGGAATTTGCTGGCCCCACCACAACTGACGTGAAATGTTCCAATCCCTGATATTTTCTAACCAATGACGGTAAGTATTGTTAAAACGCGACGGGTATAATTTTACTTCTTCTGTTTCTAAAACCGATTTGATGGCCGGTTTAACCAGATCTTCCATTCGCAAAAACCATTGGTCAGACAAACGCGGTTCAATTACGGCTTTTGTTCTCTCTGAAGTTCCTACATTATTGATATGGTTTTCTACTTTGGCCAAAGCGCCAATGGTTTCCAGTTCTTTCGATATTTCTTCACGCACTACAAAACGATCTTTGCTTTCATAATGCAATCCAAAACTATTTAAAGTGGCATCATCATTAAAAATATCAATGATTTCTAAATTGTGCTTTTCTCCTAAAGTTTTATCATTCACATCGTGGGCAGGTGTCACTTTCAGACAACCGGTCCCGAACTCCATATCTACATATTCATCGAAAATAATTGGGATAACCCTATTGCAAATTGGAACTATAGCCTTTTTTCCTTTCAAATGAAAATAGCGCTCGTCTTCCGGATGAATACAGATAGCTGTATCTCCCAGAATAGTTTCCGGACGTGTTGTAGCAATGGTTACAAACTCATTCGAACCTTCAATTTGGTATTTTAAATGGTATAATTTTCCTTGACGTTCTTCGTAAATAACTTCTTCGTCAGACAGTGTTGTTTTAGCTTCCGGATCCCAGTTTACCATTCGATAACCACGGTATATCTGACCTTTATTATATAAATCCACAAACGAACGAATTACAGAAGCCGACATGTCCGGATCCATCGTAAACTTGGTTCTGTCCCAATCACAAGAGCATCCCAGCTGCTTTAATTGTTCCAAAATGGTTCCGCCGTATTTATCTGTCCATTCCCAGGCATGTTTTAAAAATTCTTCACGGGTTAAATCATTTTTGTTGATTCCCTCAGATTTTAATTTAGCCACCACTTTAGCTTCCGTGGCGATAGATGCATGATCTGTTCCCGGAACCCAACAGGCGTTAAACCCTTTCAAACGTGCACGTCGAATCAATACATCCTGAATAGTATTGTTCAGCATATGCCCCATATGCAACACTCCTGTGACGTTTGGAGGTGGAATTACAATGGTGTATGGTGTTCTATGGTCTGGTTTTGAATGAAAATAATTATTTTTCATCCAGTAATCATACCATTTCTGCTCTGCTGTTTTAGCTTCAAATTGTGCGGGAATTGACATCTGTTGTTTATCGTTGATTCGTTTATATTTAACTTGGTTGCAAAAGCCTCTCAGATTTCCTTCAAAAATGAAAACAATCTTTGGTATACTTTTTGTATTTATATGCAAAAGTAAGTAAACTGGTCAAATATAAAAAGTGCGTTAAAATATTTGTATGTTTACAGAAACAAAACTATTTTTACTAATAATATTAATTAATTTGATAATGAAAAAATTTTTAACCTTTATGGCAATTGCGGCTTTTGGTTTTATATCTCAAGCACAAACAGGAGCAAAAATTGAGTTTAAAGACAAAGATAACACCATTGATTATGGTACTGTAACTAAAGATAGTGATAGTGGAATCAGAACTTTTGAATTTACAAATACCGGAGATCAGGATTTAGTTATTACAAATGTTCAATCCTCTTGCGGATGTACGGTTCCTACAAAACCAACCGAGCCAATCAAACCTGGTAAAACAGGAAAAATTGATGTAAAATATAATATGAATCCCGGACCTATCAGAAAAACAATTACGGTTGAATCTAACGCTGTAAACTTTGAAGGAGGGAAAGTAGCCCTTAAAATTAAAGGTACTGTTATTGTTCCTGAACAAGTAAATATGATGGAAAAGAAAAAAGCATTACCAAGTAACTAAATAAAAAGTCCCGATAAAAGGGACTTTTTTTATAGTATTTTTTTAAGATAGAATTTGATTTTGAAGGGGTTTCCATTCCTTTCAATATCCAGGACAATCAAACGCCCTTCTTCAGATTGCATCAGATCATTTATTTCCTGCAGCTTAAAATTAAAAGCATACCTTCCGTTTATTTTTTGAATTATATCTCCTTTTTTAATCCCAGCTAAATCTCCAGGCGAGTTTTTCCTGACATTTGAAACTTCATACAAAGGTTTTAGCTTAAATTCATACTTTACATTTGTAGGACGATCATCAAATACTGTCCTTGCATTTTCGCTTTTTACCAGTTCCGTTTTTAGTTCCACTTTTTCCTCAACCCACTGTAATCCTGAATGCTGAAATTCTATTCCACTCATACTGTAATTGAAGGGTTCGTAAAAAGTTAAATTCTTTTTTAAATACATCTTTTTATCCTGATAATCAAACAGAACATTAAATCTTTTTAAAATTTCAGAGCCTAAAGATCCATTTCTCCCTTCAACCATACTTACGCTCTGAAGAGATTGTTCGCTTGGAAAGGAAACGGTTGGTAATTCAATTTCTGCATCACCTATTTTTATCTGCTCAATTCTGGAACGTTTCCCATAAATATCACCACTGAAACCACGGCCTAAAAAATCATCAAAATAATTTTGAGGCACTTTAATATTCACTTTATTTTCAAACAGCCACAAAGCATCACTTCCTCCGGTATCAATCAAAAGTTTAGTTTGTATTTCTTTTGAATTTAAACTCACCGTTGCTTCAATATAAGGCTTTTCCAGTTCAAGAGAAATGGGTATTTCATCATATCTTTTCAGTTTTTTTACTGAAAATGATTCTCTGTTTTTATAAATAATAATCTTTTTCTTAGTGTAATTAAATTCAATAAAATTATCCTTAAAAAAATGATAACCTAAAATTCCATGTACAGGAATCCCTAACTGGGAAGAAAAATTCACGTCTTGATCCAAAATTATGTAAATCTCGTGATTATTATCTACTAAATCCCCAATCGAAACCCTATTCTTTTTTGAATGAAGTGCATCAATAGATTTACCATCTCCCAGTCCTTTAATCTTAATTTTTTCAACATTATTGAATTGGAGTGAATCGGTATCTTCCAAACTAAAAAGCACGGTCTTCTCAACACCTGTATCTAATAAGAAATTAAGATTTACTCCATTAATTTTGACTGGAATGATAGCCAAATTATTACTAAGTTGAAATGGAACGGATATTTTTTTTCTATTTGAAGTAAAGTGAAACCCTTCTTGGGAAAATACCGTTAAAAAATAAAATAAAAAAAAGGCAGATAGGTAGATTTTCTTCATTAACAGGTGTTTTTATAAAGTTAGTAATAATACGGCAAGAAAAAATAGAATTAACAATATTGCAACACTTTTTTGAGGCATTTATTAATAAAAAATCGCAAATTTGCATTTCAAATCTTATTATCATGCCAAAAATATCAAACAAAGGACACCAAATGCCAGAATCTCCTATAAGAAAGCTGGTTCCCTATTCAGAAATTGCAAAGAAAAAAGGCCATAAAGTATACCACTTAAACATTGGACAACCTGACATTAAAACTCCTGAAGTAGCTTTAAACGCTGTAAAAAATGCAGATATTAAAATATTAGAATACAGTCATTCTGCTGGATTTGACAGCTATAGAACTAAATTGGCTATGAGTTATCAAAAAATAGGATTACCTATTAATAAAGAAGATATCATTATTACCACAGGTGGTTCAGAGGCTTTATTATTTGCAATGGGAAGCACTATGGATGCTGGTGATGAAATTATCATTCCTGAACCTTTTTATGCTAATTATAACGGATTTTCAACTGCTTCAGGCGTAAAAGTAGTACCTGTAATCTCTACTCTGGACGAAGGGTTTGCCTTACCTCCTATTTCAGAATTTGAAAAATTAATTACCTCAAAAACAAAAGCGATTCTAATTTGTAACCCAGGAAATCCAACCGGTTATTTATATTCTGAATCTGAAATTCAGCAATTGGCCGAATTAGTAAAAAAACATGATTTATTTTTAATTGCTGATGAAGTTTATCGCGAATTTACTTATGATGGATACAAACATTATTCCATTATGAATATTCCTGGAATCGAAGAAAATGCTATTATGATTGATTCTGTTTCCAAAAGATACAGTATGTGTGGCGCTCGTATCGGCTGCATCGCTTCAAAAAACAAAGAACTTATGGCTACTGCAATGAAATTTGCACAAGCTCGATTAAGTCCACCAACTTTTGCTCAAATAGCCAGCGAAGCTGCTCTTGATACTCCACAAAATTATTTCGACGAAGTAATCACTGAATACAAAGAACGCCGCGATACACTTATTTCCGAATTAAATAAAATTGAAGGGGTAAAAGTAGCAACACCAAAAGGTGCTTTTTACTGTATTGCACAACTTCCTGTAAATGATGCAGACGATTTTGCTCAGTGGCTTCTTGAAACTTACGATTTTAATGGTGAAACTGTCATGGTTGCGCCTGCTGCAGGATTCTATTCTACTCCAGGAGTAGGAAAAAATGAAGTTCGAATCGCTTATGTTCTTAAAAAAGAAGATTTGGTTAAATCTGTTCAAATACTTAGTGAAGCTTTAAAAGTTTATAACGCTAAATAGTTTTTGAAGCCGTTTTTTGGCATTTTAAACTGTTTTTCTGCTTCACTACTTTTGTTGCGAGGATATCGGCTAAAACAGAGTTCACCGAGCTAATGAAATAGAAAAAAGTGAAATAATTTAGAGCTAAATACAAACAAAAGTATTCTTTATATGAGTCGTCCTAAAATAGGTTGACAAGTTTTACAATAAATTAATTAAAACCAGTGAAGTTAACTTCACTGGTTTTTTCATATACAAAGTTAGGTGTTTTCATATTTAAACTCAAATGTGGTCTTT
>NZ_JBOGUT010000046.1:0-17571 GCF_050696275.1 Flavobacterium sp. | reverse complement strand
TCTACTTGCGAAATAACAGCTAATTTAAAGCCCAAATTATAATCGCGTTGACTACGCTTTTCTGCGCTGTTTTCTGATCTATTCATAATAAGTCAATTTTATGTCAACTTATTTCAGGACGGGACATTTATAAATAAAAAGCCGTCCATTCATTTGGATGGCTTTTTTTATGCTTTTTGTTTATGAAATAGATTCTTATCTTTATTATATGAATTCAGTTTTGATAACGCATATAAGGAAGTCCATAGATTTGAATGATTCCGAAGCCGAAATAGTCTTGTCTTATTTCGACCATCAAACCATCAAAAAGAAAACGCTTTTACTGGAAGAAGGACAAATCTGCAATAAACAATATTTTATCATCAAAGGTTGTCTTCGCTCATATATCATTAATAATAAAGGAAATGAGCAAACATTGCAGTTTGGAATTGAAAGCTGGTGGATTACTGACTATATGAGTTTCCAGTCCCAAAATACTTCTCATTTTTTCATTCAGGCAATCGAAAATTCTGATGTGATTTCGATTAACAAAACCGAATTGGAGGAATTATTAGCCAGACTTCCGAAACTGGAACGCTATTTCAAATTGATATTGCAGAAATCATTCGGTGCTGCACAGTTGAGAATCAAATATCTTTTTACCATGACCGCTGAGGAAAGATTTCATCATTTCAGGGATTCTTTTCCTGAATTTGTTCAGCGTGTCCCTCAATATATGCTGGCCTCTTATTTGGATTTCTCTCCCGAATTTATGAGTAAGATCAGAGCAGGTAAAATGTAATTTGATTTCTTGAAGTAGATTAAGTTTTTTGCAGGCTATGTTGCTGAACTTTGTTTCAACAAAAGCCAGAAGGCTGAATAAAAAAATTAAACTTTAAAAGAAATCAAAATGGAAACAAGAATCGACATGTCAAAAGTTGCCCCTGAAGGATATAAAGCCATATTGGGTTTAGAGAAATATATTGCTTCGACCTCATTAGATCCAATTCACAAAGAATTAATAAAAATCAGAGCATCCCAAATTAACGGTTGTGCTTTTTGCATTGATATGCATACCAAAGATGCCCGAAAATTAGGTTTAAGCGAGCAACGCATTTATCTTTTAAACGCTTGGAGGGATACCAATTTATATTCTGAAAAAGAAAAAGCAATATTAACTTTAACCGAAGAAGTGACTTTAATCAGCCATCATGTTTCAGATGCCACATACCAAAACGCCTCCAAAGTATTAGGTGAAGATTATTTGGCAATTGTCATTATGATGATTATTACCATCAATGCCTGGAACAGAATTGCTATTACAACGGGAATGCAACCGGAATAATAAATAGTGTGTTGAAAAACTGTAGCAAAGAAATGGAAAGGATAATGTTAATAGACTCTTAAAATCTCAAAACATTATCCTTTTTTTATACATTTGGCACTATCAAAAAACACACATCATGAACAAAAGATTACTACTTATATTAAGTATCTTCATCACTATTTTAGCAACTGCACAAAATAAAAAACTAACTTTAGACGAATCGGTCTTACAACAAAACAAACAATTTAAAGCAGATAAGCTGGACGGTTTCCAATGGATCCCAAACACTAATAAATATGTATATTACACCGATAGCTGGACAAAAATGGTTTCAGCAAATGCATCGGATAATAAAACATCCGAACTGATAGCTTTAACCGACATTAATTCGGCCTTAGGAACAAAACTAAAAAATTTTTCCGGGTTGACCTGGATTGACTCCAACACCATTTTAGTTTCAGAAAGCGGAAAATATTATACCTATTCACTGACATCAAAATCAGGAGCAAATATTCAGACTACAACTCCTGCTGCTGAAAATAGTACTTTCGATGCTTCAAAACAAAACCTGGCTTTCACAGAAAAAAACAATTTATTCTTTTTCAATAAAAACAAAGAGAAAATTACCGTAACCAATGAGTCTAACGAATCCATTGTTTCAGGTCAATTTATTGCCAGAAATGAATTCGGAATCAAAAACGGAATTTTCTGGTCTCCAAAATCAAACTTTCTGGCATTCTACCAAAAAGACCAAAGCGAAGTAGCCGATTATCCTCTCTTAGATATTAATGAAACTCCGGGAAAATTAATCAGCATCAAATATCCAATGATTGGTCAGAAATCAGAAAAACCAAAAGTTGGAATTTATAATTTGACAACAAGCAAAACGGTTTTCATTTCACCAAAAGGAAATCAGGATGATTATTTAACAAATCTTTCTTGGACTCCAGACGAAAAATACGTTCTGATTGCCGAACTAAATCGTGGTCAGAATGATATGTCATTAAATGTTTACGACGCAAATACAGGTGCTTTTGTAAGAACTTTATTGAATGAAAAAAGTTCAAAATGGGTAGAGCCGGAACATGATGCCTATTTTCCAAGTGCTAAGTCAACTAATTTTATCTGGATTTCAGAAAAAGACGGTTTCAATAATTTGTATTATTACTCAATCGAAGGAAAATTAATCAGTCAGCTGACTAATAATAAATTTCCAATCCGTGAAATTATAGGATCAAATGCTGCCGGAACTGAAGTTTATTTTAAAGCGACCGGAGAAAATGCAACAAATATGCTGGTTTACAAAGTTGATTTAAAAGGAAAACAAACTTTAATCACTAAAGACCAAGGAGTTCATACAGTAGCAATCAGTACAGATGGAAACAGTTTTTTTGACGAATACTCAAACCATTCTACTCCGTCAAAATCTGTGATGTATGACAAAAACCTAAAAGCAAAAATCCTTTTGGAAAGCCCAAATAAATATGTAGGTTATGAAATGGGCACTGCTGAAATAAAAACAATCAAAGCTGCAGACGGAACAACCGATTTATATACTCGTCTGATTAAGCCAAGCAACTTCGATCCTAACAAAAAATATCCGGTTTTAGTCTATGTTTACGGTGGCCCTCATGCACAATTAATCACAAATAGTTATTTGGATGGCGCTAATCTTTGGATGTATTGGATGGCTGAACAAGGTTATTTAGTTTTTACTGTTGACAATCGTGGTTCTGACAATCGCGGATTTGCTTTCGAAAGCGTAGTTCACGGAAAATTAGGCGTAAATGAAATGGATGATCAATTAAAAGGTGTTGATTATTTAAAATCATTACCTTATGTTGACGGAAATCGTCTGGCTGTTCACGGTTGGAGCTTCGGAGGATACATGACCACTTCTCTAATGTTGAGAAAAGCGGATGTATTCAAAGTTGGTGTTGCCGGCGGACCAGTAACTGACTGGAAATTTTACGAAATCATGTACGGAGAGCGCTACATGGACACACAAACTGAAAACCAAAAAGGCTTTGATGAATCCAGTACTTTAAATTATGTGAAAAATTTAAAAGGAAAATTTCTTCTTATTCACGGAACAAGTGATGATGTAGTGGTGATGCAGCAAAATTTTGCTTTGATCAAAAAGTTTGTGGAAGCCGAAAAACAAGTGGACTTTTTTGTCTATCCAATGCACAAACACAATGTAATTGGTAAAGACCGAGTCCATTTGATGAGAAAAGTATTGGATTATGTAATCGAAAATAACAAATAAGTTTAGGAGCTATTTGCTTCGCCAGTTCGCGGAGCAATCAAGGCTAAAAAACAAAAGCCAATCGTAACTGATTGGCTTTTTATTTGGCTGAAAATGTCCTTTTATTGACTAAGTAACAAAGCTATAAGTGACTATCTTTGCCTTACACTTATTACCAATAAAGATGAAACTAAAATTTGTATTCCTAATTCTACCTCAAATACACCTGATGGATTTGGCTGGACCTGATCAGGCAATCCTTGAAGCCATTGATTTTGGTGCTGATTTTGAAATAGAGTATTGCACTATGGAAAACAACGTTGTAACCACGTCTGGATTGCCAATTGCAAATTTGAAACACTTTTCAGAAGTGCAACTTAACAAAGGTGATTTTTTAATTATTCCCGGATCAAATGCAAGTTACCTGATTTCTGATGCGTTTATAAAACAGACCGATTTATTCCAATGGATAATAGCCAATTATAATTTCGGAGTAAAAGTAGTCAGTATTTGCGCTGGGGCCTTTGTGTTGGCCGAATGTGGCTTGCTAAACAATCTTCCTTGTACAACCCATTTTAAAAGAACAAAACAGTTACAGGAATTATATCCGCAGGCCAAAGTCATTGACAATATCCTTTTTACCCAACAGGATGGAATTTACACTAGTGCTGGTATTGCTTCGGGTATTGATGTAACATTACATATTATTGAAGAATTAAAGGGCAGTCACTTTGCACATCTTGTAGCTCGGGAATTGGTCGTTTACAACAGAAGAAACGGCAATCAGAAACAAGAAAGCGAATTACTTGGCTTCCGAAATCATATTCATTCCGGCATCCATAAAGCTCAGGATTGGATTATTGAGAACATCAATCAAAAAACAAACCTGAATGATTTGGCAGAAATTGCCTGTATGAGTGAACGCAATTTCACCCGAATATTCAAAAAAGAAACAGACATTACAGTAAATGATTACATAACAATTATCCGTAAAGAAAAAATAAAAGAATTCCTGAAAAATCCTGATTTAACCCGATTAGACATAGCATTACAGGTAGGTTTACAAAGCGAAAGGCAATTAAGCCGATTAATACATTCCAATTAAATCAATAGCAATCAATCAAAAAACAATAATCATGAAAAATTTCAAAAAACAAGTACTACTGATTCTTTTCTCAATCGCGACGCTCTCTGCAACCGCTCAAACTTCTAAAACAAAAAAAATGGAATTGACAAAAAGCAAAAAAACCAAAACTTTGGACATTAAACCGTCAACAACTTCTTCAGAAACTGATTTTGACTTTTTACAAGGCAAATGGAAAGTCCACAATCGAATGCTAAAATCAAGATTAAGCAATAGTAACGAGTGGATTGAATTTGATGCTGAATTGCACATGAAAAAAACGTTAAACGGATATGGAAACATTGAAAACTTTTATTCAGACAACAATGGAACTCCTTTTGAAGGAATGGCCATCCGCCTTTTCAACAAAGAAACAAAACTCTGGAAAATATATTGGGTTGACAGTAATGGCACTACCATGGATGAAAAACCAGTAACCGGTTCTTATGAAAACGGGCTTGGGAAATTTTATGCCAATGATATTTTTAATGAAAAAGAAATTCTCGTGCTGTACCAATGGGACGCGACAAATCCAGAGCATCCAAAATGGTCACAGGCTTTCTCAACAGATGAAGGAAAAACGTGGGAATGGAATTGGAAAATGGAATTAACAAGAATAGAATAATCAGAATCAATCATCAATCAAAAAACGAATAATCATGCAAAAATCAGATATCCCAAAAATGCCCGAATATTTTGACCGCTACATCAATTTAACAGACGATCTTACTTTCTCTGAAGCCTTACAAATAAGTCTGAACGAACTTGAAAGCCTACCTATTGCAAAATGGGAAGCATTAGGTGAAAATGTTTATGCGCCAGGCAAATGGACAACAAAAGACATATTACAGCATTTAATTGATACTGAAAGGGTTTTCAGCTACCGAATTACTGCTTTTTCAAGAGGCGACTCACAAAAAATGTTAGCTTTTGATGAAGACTTGTACGCTCAAAATGCCAACGCAAACAGGCGAACACTTGAAGATTTAATGGCAGAACTTATTTTAGTCCGAAAAAATTACATCGCTTTATACCATTCCTTCACATCCGAAATGTTGTTAAAATCGGGTAAAGGATATAATGGTTCTGAATACTCTGTTTTGGCAATGGCATTTATGATTCCCGGACACCAGCGCTGGCATTTTAAAGTAGTTGAAGAACGATATTTCCCCTTATTAGAATTAAAAAGCCAATTGTTATAATTGGCTTTTTTTTATTTAAAACACAGACATTCCTGTTTTTGTAGTCAGTAATTCCAAAGCAGACATTCCTAACTCCGAATTCCCCTTCTCATTTAATCTTGGTGACCAAGTAGCAACCACAAAATTTTTCGGATATAATGCTGCAATGCCACCACCAATTCCGCTCTTGCCAGGCAATCCGACTTTATATGTGAATTCCCCGGATTCATCATAGAAACCGCAAGTCTGCATCAGAGCATTAAGTCTTTTAACCTGACTTTTAGTCAAAATTTGTTTTCCCGATTGTGTTTTCCCTTCGTTGGCAAAAAAGAAAAAAGAATGCGACAATTCTTTACAAGTCATTTCCAAAGAACATTGATGAAAATAAAAATCAAGAACAGTTTCAACATCATTATTGATATTCCCGAATGATTTTAAAAAATGAGCCAAAGCGGCATTTCTAAAACCGGTCTCTTTTTCGGATTTTGCCACTTTTAAATTGTAATCAATTGTTGGACTTCCTGAAATTATTCGGATAAAATTCAAAAATTCCTGTTTAGGTTCTTTTAATTCTGAAATCAACATATCTGCAATAACCAAAGCTCCTGCATTAATAAACGGATTTCTTGGAATTCCTTTTTCATATTCTAACTGTACTAGGGAATTAAAAGGATTACCAGATGGCTCTACACCAACTCTTTCCCAAATTTTTTCATCTAAAAAAGTAAAAGCCATAGCAACTGTCAATGCTTTCGAAACAGATTGAATTGAAAATTTCTCGTTGCTGTCTCCAATTCCAAAATCTTCACCGTCAATTGTAGTCAGATGGATCCCGAATTTATCCGGATTAACTTTGGCTAATTCAGGAATAGTTGATGCTACATTTCCAATGGCTGGAAGTGTTTTTGCTTCTTGGTATATTTCCTGTAAAATAGAAGGGAAATCCATTGTAAAATAAAATTTGGAATTGTTTTTTTGGGAAATTTGACTTCCTACGTTTTCATTTTTTTCTTTCTCGCAGCCGGGAACAATACGTTATTTAGAATCAAACGAAATCCCGGAGAATTGGGATGCAAATCTAAAACGGTTGGCTCGTCTCCCACTCTATGCTGAAAATCTTCCGGATCGTGACCTCCATAAAAAGTAAAAAAGCCTTTTCCTTTTTGACCATGTATGTAACGAGCTTCTCCATTAAGCTGATTTTCTCCTAAAACCAATACATTCGATTTGATTAAATTCCTGTCAAAAGCAGTGCTTTGCCCCATAAATCCTTTGATTAACTGGGTATGATCCTGACATAACATACTGGGAATAACATCCCATTTTGCCGAAAATTCCATTAAAGTAAAATAATCTTTTTCAAAAGGAACGACTCTTTTTTCGGTCATGTCAATATTAGAAAACTCGTATTTTTCAGGTCTTCTTTCTAAGATAAAATCTTTAAAAGCAAAGGTTTTATTGTAATCTATTTTTGATTGGTAATTCGCTTCGCTTTCGTCACCATCAAACATAGGCTCACAAATATCAAGCCCTTCTGCCGATAACGCAATATCGAAACTGTCTGTGGCAGAACACATGGCAAACATAAATCCTCCTCCAATAACAAAATCACGTATTTTTTGGGCGACAGCCAATTTTTCCTGAGAAACTTTAGTATAACCCATTTTTTGCGCTAAGGCTTCGGCTTCCTTTTTTTGATCGATATACCAGGGAGCATTTCTGTAAGCACCAAAAAACTTACCGTATTGTCCCGTAAAATCTTCATGATGCAAATGCAACCAGTCGTATAACAATAACTGATCACTCAAAACCTCTTGGTCATAAATAGTGACAAACGGAATTTCTGCATACGTTAAAACCAAAGTAACGGCATCATCCCAAGGCTGTTTTCCCGGTGGTGAATAAACGGCAACTTTAGGCGCTTTTTCCAAAACAACAGTTTCCATGTTTTGTGATGGGCTTGCTATTTCTTCCAATATCTGATTCGCTTCTCCATCAGAAAGAACTTCAAAACTTACGCCTCGAATTTGACATTCTTTCCTTATTTCGGGAGCATCAGGCAATAAAAACGACCCTCCGCGATAATTCAATAACCAGCTTGCTTTGTATTGTTTTTCTAAAGCCCAATAAGTAATTCCGTAGGCTTTAAGATGATTTTGCTGAGAAGTCTCATCCATAGGCAGCAAAACAAAAGATGCTTTTGCTGAAAAAGAAACGAGTATAAGCAGAATATATAGTGTTTTTTTGGGCATTGCTTTAAACAATTTTGAATCAAAGATATAAAGGAAGACAATTAAATATAGCTATAAAATTAGTTAAATTATAAAAATTTTATCCTATTGAACTGTTTCCAAAGATTCAGAATTCTTTTTCAGCATACAAAACCCATCTTTGCAAGGGATTTAAGAATAATCATCAATTACGACAATCTCGTTTTGGATGGCGTAAACCACTAATCCTGCAATATTTCTGGATTCGGTTTTTAGCAGCAGATTATTTCTATGGCCTTCCACTGTTCTTGGGCTGATAAATAACTGATCTGCTATTTCAACCGTATTTTTTTGCTCACAAATGAGCTGTAAAATTTTAGTTTCTCTGGCGGTAAGATAATTGGTGTCAAAATTACTTTTCATCTTTTTTCCGACGGAAATATTATCATGAATAATTTTCATCACATAATCATTATAATAAAACCCTTTGGAAACAACCTCATTAATAGTGGTAACCAATTCCTGCGGTGTAGTGCTTTTCATCAGGTAAGAAACAGCCCCAACATTGATCATATTTGCCACAAATGATTTTGTATTGTAACTTGTCAGGGCGATAATCTTAATATGCGGAAAATCATTATGCAGGATCTTTGTGGTTTCAACACCGTTAAGCGTTGGCATTTTCAGATCTGTTATAACAATATCCGGATGCTCATCGCTTTGTTTTAAAAATTCAATCAGTTCGTTGCCATTAGAAGCTTCAAAAATAATTTTAATATTTTTTTCCCTCTCTAATAAAAAAGAAATACCTTTTCTGAATAGGACTTCGTCGTCAACTAAAATCAGTTTAATAACATCGTTCATAACCTAAAAATTAAAAACTACTTCTACACCCTTATTTAACAATGACTTAATAGAAATTGTCGCGTTTAAAAAAGCAATTCTACTTTCTATATTCTTCATACCAAGACCTTTTTTGGCTTCTTGGCTATTCACGTCAAAACCTATTCCGTTGTCGGAATATTTACAAACCCTTTTCCCATTCATTTCTTCAAAAAGAATGGTGATAATGGTAGCTTTACCGTGTCGCAGCGAATTATTCATTAATTCCTGCAAAATTCTAAAAACATGCAAAAGCCTGTCATTTTCCGAATTATCGAATTGTATCCGGCTTTCGTAATTAACAACAACTGATTTACTGCTGCTAAATTCCATACATAATTCTTCAACACCTGCATCAAGCCCGAAATTATCCAGCGTTGGCGGCAACAAATCATGTGCGATTCTGCGTGAATTTTCCAATGCTTTAGCCGTTAAATTGATAATATTTGAAGTAATTTCGACTACTTCTTTTCGCGTTAATTCTGAAGTTGCAAGCAGATAACTGTTTAGTGAAACCACATTCAGTTTTGAACTGATGTCATCATGTAAATCTTGAGCAATCCGTTTCCGTTCTTCTTCCTGTGTAAGTATTGTGGCTTGAAGCAAATCTTTTTGGTACTGCAATTCCAAATCCTTCTTTTCCAGTGTGCTTTTGACAATTTTCTTTCTTGAAAAATAAAAAAACAGGATCAAAACCAAACTCATCAGCAAAAAAGCGATGAATGTATAGATAATTACGTTTATTAATTCGTTTTCGGGAATAGCTTTCTCTTTCATAATACTACCTCCGATTTCTTTTTAGAAAAGCTTTTTTGCCATTCAATCCAAACAAATACTTGATAAATGATATAAAGCAAAGCATTTAAAACCCAGGTTATTCTATTTGCTTTTGAGAATAATGTTGCAACTAAATTACCAGCCAGAAACAAAATTGTGCTTCCAAACAGATAAATCAGGATTCCCATGTTGATATAATAAAACTCTCTTTTCTCATTCAACAGATTATAAAAATGAAATGTAGCGTATATAATAAGCAGGAACGAGGTGATGAAAATTTCAAACAAATTAAATGATAGAAAGACGTTAACATTGATCATATACTGGATTCCCAAAGCGGATAATCCCAAAAGCAATCCAATCTTGACTATTTTTTTTTGAAAATTTTCTTTCAGAATTGTTAAGTAAAAAAAACTTAAGATGATAAACTGGATAATGAAATAGAAATGGGATAAAAACAGGTTATTAATACTTAAGTATTTCAACAACCACGAAACCATTTGAATAATAAACATTACTCCTGTATACAATGTGAAAATTCTAAAGGCTTTTCCAAATTTAGAAAAGCCTTTACTAAATAGTAGTAGATTTATTGCCAAAATTACATATCCAATATCAGCAAATATCTCAATCATTTACGGCTTTAATGTATATAAAGGACTATCAACATCACATGTATTAGGACATGGCTGTGTAAAATCGTATATATAATCCCCATTAGAAGCATTGATTAAGTCGTTGCCGGCTGCATCAACCCCTACTAACATTAATTTATTGACACCTTGATCGTCAACACCAATGTAAGCACGGATATCGACAACATATTTTTCTGCCAAAAGTTCATTTATATCAACTCGTGGAATTAAATGTGCCTTAACAGTGTTCAATGGGTTTTCTCTCCATCTGGCGGCCCATTCTTGAGCGGTTTGTAATGTGATTACATTTTCCTCAATACTTGTGTTTGTTGTATCTTTTTCAGACATAATTTTTGTTTTTTAGTTGGTGTAAGTTTTGTTATGTACAATATAGGCTAAAATTAGCACTTTTCTACATTTTAACAAAAAAAATACTAAGATTTAGCATTTAGATAAACCATGCCACTTGCATTTTATCGATTAAAAGACCTAATAAAGATGTAATTATGTTGTACAGAATCTATTTTTGGACGCCTAATAATCTGATTTCAGTAATTCTGCTCAGGATTACTTTCTTTCAATCATTTACCAGCAATTATTTTAGGTTTTCCAGAGCTTTATTCACAATTGAAAAATGATAGTTTTAAATTCATCAAAAGTCTTTTTTTACCAATTATAAAAAATTTAAAAATTTATAAGATTAATAGTATGAATTTAAAAAAAACGCAATGCTTTGCCAAAAACACCCTCTTTTTTTACAACTAATAATCAACATATTAGCTTCAAATTAAAAAAAACAGGTATAAATACCTACTGTAATATATATAATAAAAAGTAATTTAGCGCTTGATTTTCGCAATAAAAATTATGTTAAAATAATTTTAACAAGTAAATTTTTAATTTATATCTTTATCCTAAACATCATTATGTATTGTTAAACAACTAAATATAAAACTATGTCAACAGAACCATTCATTGGAGAAATTAAAATTTTCGGGTTTGATTTTCCACCTAGAGGCTATATGGCCTGCAGTGGACAGCTCTTATCAATTGCGCAGAATACTGCACTTTTTTCTTTATTAGGAACAACTTATGGAGGTAATGGGGTTCAGACTTTCGGTCTTCCTAACCTACAGGGACGTATGCCTATAGGACAAGGACAGGGACCAGGATTGCCTTCTTACGTAATGGGTCAGGTTTCTGGTTCTACAAATGTTACTTTAACAACATCAAATATGCCTGCGCATGCCCACCCGGCTGCCGGTCTTACAGTAAATATCCCGGTTTCAACGGGAGGACCTGATATTGCTTCTCCTGAAGGGGCTTTTCTTGCTGATACTGGTGTAGAAATATTTTCTAGTATTCCTACTGCAAGTAAGTTTTACGGAGCATCAACTGTTGGCGGAAACACTGGTCTTTCAGGGTCTTCATCACCGGTTTCTATCTTGAATCCTTATCTTGTTATTAACTATTCCATTGCAACACAAGGAATTTTCCCTAGCAGAAACTAAGTAACAAAAACGAGTAAAAAACTTCAAAATTTAAATTATGTCTACAGAACCATTTATTGGAGAAATAAAATTGTTGGGATTTAATTTTGCTCCTATGGGATACGCAACATGTCAGGGACAACTGGTTAGTATTGCTCAAAATACAGCATTATTTGCTCTTATTGGAACTAATTATGGTGGTAATGGGCAAACTACGTTTGCATTACCTGATTTGCAAGGAAGAGTTCCAATTGGACAGGGACAGGGAGCAGGTCTTCCGTTTTATAGTATTGGAGAAGTTGGAGGAACACCTACCACTACCTTAACAATAGCAAACTTACCGGCACACAGCCATCCGGGCACAGGAATTTCGGTAAACATTCCAGTTTCCACAGGTGGGCCTGATGTTGCCTCGCCAGATACAGCTTTTCTTGCTGACAGAGGTGTGGAAGTATATTCTTCTATATCTACTGCAGGTAAAAATCTAGGTGCCCCAACTGTTTCAGGGAACACTGGAATATCGGGATCATCCATTCCATTTGGTATCATGAACCCCTACCTGACCATCAATTATTCCATTGCAACGGAAGGTATTTTCCCAAGCAGAAATTAAACATAATACAATCAAAAAAGGAAACATTTAAAAGTGTTTCCTTTTATTCTTACATAAAATATGCAAACAATAGGAATATTATTACCCCGATCCACTTATTATGGAACAATCAGTTTTGATTTCTATGAAGGCTTGTCTTCAGGAGTATTGAATTCAGGACGTGAAGATATTCGGATTGTAACAGAAAACATTGGATTTGGAGCAGACAAACAACAATGCTATCGTTCTGCAGAAAAGCTGTTACTGGATAATAACGTATCAGTAGTGGTTGCTTATATCGGGCACAGGACGGCACAATTACTTCGTCCCTTGTTCCTTTCAGCTAATAAAATACTTATTGTTTTGGATGCTGGTTCCAATCTTCCACAAGAATGGCCGGAATGTCCCAATATCATTTACCACTCACTGAATAATTCATTAGGAGCCTGGTTTACAGCAAAAAAAGCTGTAGATGACGGCCATCTTTCCGGTGGAATGGTAACCGGTTATTACGATGGTGGCTACTTACAGACTGTTGGTCTTTTCAATGGTTATCAAAATGCCGGCGGAACCATTTGTTTTAACCACGCTACCGGCTATAAAAAAGAAGATTTTACAATGCAGCCGTTAAAAAATCATTTGGACGAATTTCCTGATAGCGCTCTTTTAAGTCTTTTCAGCGGTGATTATGTTCAATGGTATTTTTCTGAAATAAAGGAAAGTTTTGGCGGGAAAAACATCCCAATATATATTCCTCCCTTTGCATTTGAGGAAACAATGCTTGAAAATGCCGTGTATCCTGACAATCCTGTAAAAGGAATAACCGCATGGTCCCGATCAATCGATACAGATGAAAACAGGCTTTTTATAAAGGCTATAGAATCTTCTGGAAAAACCCCAAACCTATTTTCTGTTTTAAGTTGGGAAGCTGCAAAAATTGCGATAAAAGTGTTGGATCTTTCTTTGGAACATAAAAATAACATCCCAGAAATAACCACAGCATTAATGTCATATGAATTCAATGGCCCAAGAGGTAAAATTTCGTTTCATTCGAAAACAAATACTTCTTTGGCACCATTATATGAAGCAACCCTTGTTCCTGATCAAAACGGAATGTGTAAAGTTGAATTAGGATCAGCCATTACTGATACCTTTGAAAACTTTGAAAGGCTGACAGAACAGCAACTTGACAATGCCACGTCATCGTGGTACAATAGTTACGTCTGTATTTAATATAATTATGGAAAAAAGAAAAAAAATCCTGGTACTCTGCGGCGGAAAGTTTGCTTTTAAAACATTGCAATTACTTGCATTTGAAAATTTTCTATGTGGTATAGGCATTGGAAAAGGAAGCACCATGATTGTAGATGCTCTTGAAAAAGAATCGGAAGAAAGTCAAATAGCGTTTAAATCGTTCCAAAACAAATCCAGCTTACAGGAAATGCGCCTTTGGGTTGACGAAGTACAGCCTGATTTTATATTCTCACTTTCCTTTCCTTTCCTTATTCCTGAAGAAGTATTATCATACGGAAAAGAAAAATTTATAAATTTTCACCCGGGTCCCCTACCGCAATTTAGAGGTCCAATGCCTATTTTTGAAGTACTCAAACAACAAAAAAAGCAGACTGCCATCTCAGTTCACTTTATGAATACCGAATTCGATCAGGGAAACATCATATTTAACGATCCTGTGCTTATAGATGAATCCGAAACGTATGGCCAGCTGGCTGTAAAGTTAAGCGACCGTTTAGCACAAGTCAGCTTGAATATGGCTAATATGGTTCAATTTGCTTCGATTATACCCAACAGCCCTCAGGATAATTCCTTGGCTTATTATTTTGAAAAACCCCAACTCTCCGACACCTATATTAATTGGAAAAGAATGTCTGCAAGTGAAATCATATCATTAATTAATGCATGTAATCCTTGGAACAATGGCGCAGATATAAGGTTTAAAGGTGAACAGGCAAAAATTGTAGTTGCTTCACTTTTGAACGAACCCCATGACAATGCTTTACCCGGAACGATTATTTCGGTGGCAGAAAGTGGCAATATCCATGTAGCCTGCTCAGACAACAATCAAATCAGTATTGAAGTAGTAAGCACTGATTCGGGTACAATGACTTCAAGGCAATTTGCAGCTATGTACCCTATAGCAGGAAGTGCGTTCAACTAAGCGATTTAAGTATAAAAATAAATTTTAAGAATACGTAAATAATTAATAAACAATCATATGAGAAAGAAAATTACCCTACTATTTTTTATAGTAAGCATGGTCTACATTCGAGGTCATGCCCAAACCCAGTTTTGGAGTGATACCTTCGATGCTGGTCCAACCAGCGGAACAAGGACTCCGGAAGAAAATGGCGGTGTTGGAGGCCCTCCAAATACCAGTTATTTCAGACTAACCGATGGTTCAACTGTCTCTCAGGCAGTTGCATTTACCGGTAAACAAGGAACTAATTATTGGGCAGGGGAAGATCATAATGCGGCAGGAACAGGTTTCACTGCAAGTGGAGCTCAAGGTGCTGCAACAAACAGTGCATCTAATGAACTTTCTATTAACTGGACGGGTATTAATATTGCCGGAAAATCAGGATTGAGTTTCAGAGGCCTTTTTGCAGCTAACAGTACCAATGAGCCATGGGACAACGTAAATGCCTGCCTTAGTGGAGTTGGAACAACAAATACAGATTACATTATAGTACAATACCGTATTGACGGGGGCGCTTACGTTGATCTGATCCGTTTTTTCAATAGAGGAAGTGCTACTAATACTATAGACAAATACCTGTTTGAAGACACAGACGGTAACGGATGCGGTGACGGAACAAAATTAACGAATGTTTTTGGAGAATTTATCAAAACAATTGCAGGAACAGGTACAACATTAGATTTCAGGATCAATGTTTTTTCTGAAGGAGTTAGTGAAGAATGGGGTATTGACAACTTCCGTTTGTATGAAACACCTGTTTGTGTCCCGCCAGTATTTACCGGTAACCCACCAAACAGGTCAATCTGCGCAGGCAGCAACACTACTTTCACAAGTACTGCAACTGGAGCAACAGGTTATCAGTGGCAAGTAAATACTGGCAGTGGATTTGGAGATGTTCCTGTTGGCGCACCTTATTCAAACGCTACAACCAATGTATTGACAATTACAGGTGCAACAGCCGGAATGAGTGGTTATTTATACCGATGTGTTGCTTACAATCCAACTATAGCTTGTTTTACCAACTCAAATTCAGCAACTTTAACGATATCATCTATCAGTACTGCGACAGGTTCACAAACCAATGTAGCTTGTTTTGGTGGAAATAACGGTGCAGCTTCAGTTACTCCTTCTGGCGGAATTGCACCTTACACCTACTCTTGGTCTCCTTCAGGAGGAACCGGAGCATCGGCTACTAGTTTAGCTGCTGGAACATATACAGTAACAGTAACAGACAACATAGGATGTACTGGTACACGTATTTATACACTTACACAACCGACAGCAGCAGTAAACGGAACAACCGTTGTAACCAATGTTGCTTGTAATAGTGGAACTAACGGAGCAATTAATCTTACTCCAACAGGTGGAACACCTCCTTATACCTTTAACTGGGGTGGTGGCATAACTACCGAAGACAGAACAGGATTGGTAGCTGGAAGCTACTCAGTAACAATTACCGATGCTAATGGATGTACGGGAACTGTAGCTGGAATTACAGTTACACAACCACCAGCATTAAACGGAACAACCGTTGTAACCAATGTTGCTTGTAATAGTGGAACTAACGGAGCAATTAATCTTACGCCAACTGGAGGAACACCACCTTATACCTTTAACTGGGGCGGTGGCATAACTACCGAAGACAGAACTGCACTTGCAGCTGGAAGCTACTCGGTAACAATTACCGATGCTAATGGATGTACGGGAACTGTAGCTGGAATTACAGTAACTCAACCGTCAGCATTAAACGGAACAACCGTTGTAACCAATGTTGCTTGTTTTAGTGGTAATACCGGAGCAATTAATCTTACTCCAACAGGTGGAACACCACCTTATACCTTTAACTGGGGCGGTGGTATAACTACCGAAGACAGAACAGGATTGGCAGCTGGAAGCTATTCAGTAACAATTACCGATGCGAATGGATGTACGGGAACTGTTAGCCCAACAGTTACTCAACCTGCAGCAGCAGTAAGCGGAACAACCGTTGTAACTAACATTGCTTGTTTTGGTGGTAATACCGGAGCAATCAACCTTACTCCAACTGGAGGTGTAGGACCTTATACTTTTAACTGGGGCGGTGGTATCACTACCGAAGACAGAACAGGATTGGCAGCTGGAAGCTATTCAGTAACAATTACCGATTTAAATGGATGTACAGGAACTGTAGCTGGAATTACAGTAACTCAACCGTCAGCATTAAACGGAACAACCGTTGTAACCAATGTTGCTTGTTTTAGTGGTAATACCGGAGCAATTAATCTTACTCCAACAGGTGGAACACCACCTTATACCTTTAACTGGGGCGGTGGTATAACTACCGAAGACAGAACAGGATTGGCAGCTGGAAGCTATTCAGTAACAATTACCGATGCGAATGGATGTACGGGAACTGTTAGCCCAACAGTTACTCAACCTGCAGCAGCAGTAAGCGGAACAACCGTTGTAACTAACATTGCTTGTTTTGGTGGTAATACCGGAGCAATCAACCTTACTCCAACTGGAGGTGTAGCACCTTATACTTTTAACTGGGGCGGAGGTATCACTACCGAAGACAGAACAGGATTGGCAGCTGGAAGCTATTCAGTAACAATTACCGATTTAAATGGATGTACAGGAACTGTAGCTGGAATTACAATCACTGAACCTAATGCCTTAGTTGCAGCACCTGTAGCTCAAACCAATGTTGCTTGCAACGGTGGTACTACCGGTTCTGCTACAGTAACGGTTTCTGGTGGAACTCCTGGCTATACGTACTCTTGGGCTCCTACTGGTGGAACAGCTGCTACAGCTTCAGGCTTAACTGCCGGAACTTATACAGCAACTGTTACAGACGCTAACGGTTGTACTTCAACTCAAAGTTTTACTATTACTGAACCTAATGCATTAGTTGCATCGGCGACAGCTCAGAC
>NZ_JBOGUT010000045.1:0-17754 GCF_050696275.1 Flavobacterium sp. | reverse complement strand
AAAGACCACATTTGAGTTTAAATATGAAAACACCTAACTTTGTATATGAAAAAACCAGTGAAGTTAACTTCACTGGTTTTAATTAATTTATTGTAAAACTTGTCAACCTATTTTAGGACGACTCATAAGTCAGAACAGTTTTTCCTTCATTTTTTTCCAGCGGTATCTCCTAATGAATTTCGCTTGTTCGTCAGTAACCAAAAGAGGTTTCTTTGCTGCTTTGGCTTTCCAGAATCCTTTGATGTAGTCTATAAACAAAAGCGGTTTTCCTTTTCGCATTGCGAGTTTTAAGGAAGCGACAGCAGTAATAAAAAAGCCATAACCTAAACTATAGAAGGCTTCTCCTTGTTTGTAACGGGAGGCTTTGTTGTAATTGGCTCCGGTTGGTTTCAGGTGTTTTACTTTCAGGCTTTCATCGGTTACAACTTTCCAATTGTAGAATTTACAAAGTAATTCGTCTACAGTATCCCAGCCCATGGCCGGTTTTAATCCGCCAATTTGTTCGAAGCAGGCTTTTCTGTAAGCCTTAAAAGCACCACGGATATGGTCTTTATCTGTCAGGTTTTCCAAGAGCCATTCTTCATTCTTTTCAATGTAAGCAAATCCGCCAGCCATTCCAATAGCGGCATCATTTTCAAAATGCCGAATAACGGTTTCAAAATAATGGTTTGGAAAAATCAAATCGGCATCGGCTTTTACAATAATATCGTATTGGTCGTCGATAGCTTCCATTCCTTTGTGAAAGGCCTGAATAACTTTGCTTCCCGGTAAATGTATTGCTTCAGACGTTTTGTTTACTAATGAAATCCACGGATGTTCTTTGGCGAAAGCCTGCACAATTCCTTCAGTCTTATCTGTAGAATTGTCATTGACTATAACCGCTTTTTTAGGTAAAACAGTTTGATTCGCCAAAGATTCAAGCGTTAAGGCAATGAACTTCTCTTCGTTGTGAGCGGGAATTATGATATAATAGTTCATCGTTTCGAATAAGTTGTACAAACGTACATAAAATTTTGATATTAAAAATTTTGTGTAAAGTTCTCTCTTTCCAATGAAAATGAAAATTTAGAGAGGAAATATCTTTATTTTTGTAGGATTAGAAAAATCATTCACTTGAAAAAGAAGAAAATAGCTTTTATCGAACTGGAAACCCATTCTGCGCTTTTAGAGCAGTGGTATTTTCTGTTGGAAGCCATGCCGTCAATTGATTTTCATTTTTTTGTACATCAAAAAGTATTGGATAAATTATCGGCAATTCCTTCAGAACATATTACTGTGATTCAAAATCCCATTGCTATTGAGAAGCAATTGATGGATTTTGATGGGTTGATCGTTACGACTCTTCATCGTCATTTTGAGGAATTTGATCAGATTTTAAAAAAGAAACCGTCACTGGTTTTACTCCATAATCTTAATTTCAGCTTGTTCTTTAAAAGTATTGACTGGAAGAACCTCCGAACAGAAAAAGAACGATTTGTTTATTACCTCAAATTGTATTTTGCCGAAAAAGTAAGGAGTCAGAGAAAGTCAGTTTTAAAAGCAGACCGCTTTGGTGTATTATCACAAAGTCTTTTTAACTATATTCAAATGCAAAGTGATTCCATAGCATTGAAAACCGAAGTAATTCCGTTGAATTATTGCAAGAATTCGGGCTTTGAAACCTCTGAAGTAATCCAGATTGTCATGCCGGGAAATGTATCGAATAAACGAAAAGACATTCGGTTGTTATTTGAGATTTTGCCAAAACTGAATCCGAAATCCAAACTCCACTTTACTTTTTTAGGAAAACCGGAATCAGAGCGTGTACTGCTTCAAATTGAAAACCTTCAGCAAGTATGTCCTGAAAAGATAACCATAACGCATTTTTCAGGGTTTATTCCGTGGGAGGAATATAGTAAAATCATTGCTAAAGCGCATTTGCTTTTGTGTCCGATAAAAATAAAAACCTCATTTTACTGGGTTGATGAATTTTATGGAGAAACCAAAGTAAGCGGGAGCGAAGCCGATTGCATTTACAATGGAAAAATAGGTTTGTTTCCTGCAGCGTACCCTAAAATGGACTGGCATAACTTATATTATGGAAACGGAACGGAACTCACTGATATTATAAATAATCTTACGGCCGAATATTTAGAAGCCGAATACCAAAAACTACAGCCGTATTTAGGGAAATATACTTTTGAATCGGTGAAACAACAATTAGAAAATCAGTTAGTGCAACTGGCAAATACAAATTAAAATGCTGAAATTATTAATAGACCTGGCTTATGATTACTGGCCTTCGCTATATAAAAAACGTTTTTTCAAATCATTGAATACCCTTCAAACCGGAGACTTTAAGTGCGAACCGGAATTGTTATACCTGAATCAGGTGTTGCAAAGCGATTCGGTTTTTATCGATATCGGAACCAACAAAGGCATCTATTTATACCAAGCCGAAAAAATAATTAAGAACGGAAAGATTATTGGTTTTGAGCCGAATAAAAAATTAGTGGATTTTGTTTCCAAATTATTTAAAACGGCCAAAGTATATCCGTTTGCCGTGTCTTCAAAAGCAGGGATTTCGATATTGAATATTCCTAAAAAAGGGAAAGGATTACAGGATACACGTGCTTCGCTGGAAGCTTTAGGCGGCGATGTGGAGAAAATAGAGATAGAAACCATCCGATTGGACGATTGGGTAAAGGAGCAGGGAATTGCTAAAATCGATTTGGTTAAAATTGATGTGGAAGGACACGAATTTGATTCGGTTAAAGGTTGTGAAAACATACTGAAAACCATCCGTCCTGTTTTTATTATCGAAATAGAATTGCGTCATGCAAAATACCCGATAGAAGCTATTTTTAATTTCATCAAAGATTACGGTTATACTGTTTTCTACTTTGACAGAAAAACGCTGCAGCCAGTTCCATTCGAAGTTGATGCTATGGCTGATTTTCAGAAAGACGAATACCTGAATGATTTTAACCGTTACATCAATAATTTTATTTTTATACCAAAATAACCATGAACAAAATCGCAATCGTATTTTTTGCAATCGTTGCTTTGAACTCCTGCAGCCAAAAATCAGAATCAGACAAAACGGATAAAAACGATAAAGCCATAGATGCCAGGAAACAGACCTGTATGGATTTGAGGAACGGAACTTTTAAATATTGTAATCCGGAGTCCGGGAGGTTTATAATCACAAGAAAAGGGAAACTGCAAATTGAAAGAGATACGGTATCTGGATTTGAAGTTAGAGGTTCAGTCAAATGGAAATCGTATTGTGAATATGAGCTTACTTTTATTGGCAGCAGTAATCCAAAAGATAAAAAGAATATTGGAAAAAAATTAAATTCTGAAATTATCGATGTTGACGGAGATACGTTAACTATTAAGTCAGTATTAGAAGGAAAAGAATTAGAATTCAAAATGATTAAAATAAAAGAATAGGAGTTAATTAGCACACTCATTTGTATTAATAAAGCATCTAAAAAAAACTGACATAGATGTCTTAGATGCCACTGGAACTGAGAAAAAATGGTTGTAAATTTGTACGTAATACTAACGCTTAATTAAAATACAATCATTATGATAAAAATGTATTGTTGCCTGTTGCTCTTCATCACTGGTGTCTGTCATTCGCAGATAAACAACAGTGCTGCCTATGTCTTGCCGAAAATCGCAATAGGAGTGAATGATTTTGAGGATGTCCTGACTGAAAATCAAGAGGAAGAACTCACTGAAATGATGTTGAATTATGAAAAAGTAACGTCTAATGAAATTGCTTTTGTTAGTGTTTCTTCACTTGGGCCATATGAAAACATTGATGACTTCGCACTAAAATTAGCTCAGAAGAACGGTCTTGGGAAGCTCCAAAAAAATAACGGAATTATAATTGTGTTAAGCAAAACCCTTCGGGTGTTCCGGATACAAAACGGAGAGGGGATTGGAGATAAATTGACGGATGCGGAAACGGGTTTGATTATAGAAGAAACCATCATTCCTAATTTTAAATCGGGTAAGTATTTTGAAGGAATCAGAGACGGAATCATAAGAATCAAGAAAGAATTAGAATAACCACTTCTGAAGTTTCTTTTATATCTTTGAAGTCAGTGCAAAAACTACAAATTCCACTTCCATAACCCATAACTTCATGAGTGTCGTAGCCAGGCAGAGTTTAAAATACAGTATCGTAGGGTATTTCAGTACATTGATAGGAATCCTGTCGACGGTGTTTTTGTATCCGAATGATTTGGAATTTGCCGGGAAATTGCAATTCGTGTCTCAAACGGCCTTGCTGATATTGCCCGTTATTGCCCTTGGAATTATGCATGCCAACGTGCGTTTCTTTCCTAAAATGTCGGTCGAGAATAACCAGCAGAGTTTATTTAAATTTTCCATCGTATTCATTCTGGTGAATTTCTGTGCAGGATTGCTTTTGTTGTCTTTGGCTGTTTTGCTGTTTCCAAAACTCAAAGCAACTGATTTTTGGGAAATGAGCGTTTATATTTTACCGATGGCTTTGTTTTTAGCAGTGATACAGCTTTGCTCAAAATACATTTCGATTAAGAAGCGCATCGTAGTTCCTAATATTTTTGAAAACGTATTTCCGAAAATAGGCATGGTGGTTGCTTTTTTGTGCTTCTACCTTCATTATACCTCTGAAAAAGATTCAGTTTGGTTATTTGTTGGGTTTTTTGTTTTGGCTCTTTTGGGTATGTTTTTGTACCTGCATCGGTTGGAAAAACTATCACCAAGAGTCGATTTTTCTTTTTTAAAACAAGACGCTTTCGGAAGAGAATTAATGACCTATTCGTTCTTTACGTTTTTAGGAAGTATGGGTTCTGTTGTGGCACTCAACATCGACACCTATATGATTGGTGAGATGCTTACGTTTAAGGAAATTGCCATTTATAACACTTCGCTCAATCTGGTTCGGATGGTAACTGTTCCGGCACTTGGCGTGTATACTATTTCGGCACCAATTATCGCAGGGCTTATTGCCGATAACAAAATGAAAGAACTCAAAGAACTGCATCATAAAACATCATTGTATTTGTTTGCCGTAGGAGCAGTGCTGTTCGGGTTGGTTGCTGTTGGAATTGAAGATTTATTTTTATTGATGAAAAACGGTGACCAATTAGCCAAAGGCTTACCTGTTGTGTATGTGATGGGTTTTGCTTTGCTGTTCGATTTGGCTACCGGTTTTAACGGCTATATTATTTCCAATTCCAAATATTACAAATTCAATAATACCACTACCGTAGCTTTGGCGGTGCTTACCATTGTTACCAATTTAATTTTCTTGTTCTGGTTTAAAATGGGAATTGTCGGAGTGTCTTTGGCAACGGCTATTTCGCTTACCGTGTACAATGCAGTGAAAATTATTTTTAATTACAGGAAGTTTGGCGTGCACCCGTTTAGCAATAAATACCTTTATATTTTAGGGCTTTTAGCTGTCGTGTTGTTTGTTGGTCAACTGCTGCCGGATTTCGAGAACAAGTTTGTAACGCTTTGTTATAAACCGGCTGTTGCTTTTATCGTTTTCGCATTCGGAAACCAAATCTTCACTATTATTCCGGTTAAGGAAATTATGCCAAAGTCTTTATTTGGGAAATAATTTTTTTCCTTTGCGTCAAAATAAAGTACAAGAAGAGTACTGTGCTAAAATAAAAATTTTCAAAAAACACACACACTTTTCTGTGACTAAATTTTATTTTTTAGAAAAAAGACACAATCTTTGTGACTAATTAAAAAATTCAAAAAATAAGTCACAAATGGATAATACAATCACAATAAAAAATATTTTAGGCTTGACCCAAGAAGAAATGGGCATGGTATTAGGTATTTCAATAAGCCAATGGAAAATGTATAAGTCCGGAAAACGGGATATTCCTTTGTCGGCTAAAGAACATTTGACTGCTTTATTGCGAGAGACGCAAAATAAAAATCAAATAGCAGAAGAAACAAAACAATTCATAAAAGTAGAACAACAAAAAGCAAAAGAAAAGCTACAACAAGAATGCCTTAAAATAGAAATCAGACTGCACCGACTCGAAAGAGAAATCAGCAATCTTAACAATCAGCGTTCAGAATGCTTTGCAGCGTTGGAGGTAGTGGCTCTCTTAGAAAGTCATAAAATAAAAAGTGTTGATACGCTGCTGGCGTCATGTATTAAATCACGGGCTTTAAAAACACTCAATAACCATAGTTTATTCAAGATGGAACAAATGCAACTCCAAAAAGAAAGTTTGGAAATATTAAAAGCCAAGATAAAGAAAAGATTAAAATCCTAAGTAGGAACAGATGAAAAGCAATTGTTTGAAATTTATAAATATGTGTTTATAAAACAAAATGGACACGGAAATTTTAGTATTTCCAAAAAAAAGCCCTCCTCAGTAAAGAAGAAGGGCTTGTTATTTCTATCGGATATTATGTATCTGAAAAGCGTTTATTAGCAACGATACACAATTGCATTAATATTCATCCCGGAACCAACCGAAGCAAAAATGACAACATCTCCTTTTTGGAGTGTTTGGTTTTCTATTTCACCTCTCATCATCAAATCGTATAGCGTTGGAACAGTAGCCACACTTGAATTCCCTAGCTTGTGAATGCTCATAGGCATAACATTTTCCGGTGGGGTTTTCTGGTATAATTTATAAAAACGTTCTACAATGGCTTCGTCCATTTTTTCGTTGGCCTGATGGATAAGTACTTTTTTGACATCATCAATAGAAATACCGCTATTGTCCAGACATTCTTTCATGGCCTTCGGAACATTGCTCAATGCAAATTCGTAAATTTTTCTTCCGTTCATTTTGATGTAACGAACATCCGGGTCATGAGCTGTATTGAATGAATTCCCAAAAAACAGGTAATACGCTTCGTTATACGTGAAAGTAGCCGTTTCATGGGCCAGGATTCCTCCGTTGTCTTCTGTTGCTTCAATGATGGTAGCGCCGGCTCCGTCTGAATAAATCATACTGTCTCTGTCGTGCAGGTCAACAACTCTTGATAACGTCTCAGCACCAATAACCAAACATTTTTTGGCCATTCCTGCCCTAATGTAAGCCTGCGCCTGAATAACGCCTTCTATCCATCCCGGACAACCGAAAAGCATATCGTAGGCAACACATTTTGGGTTTTTAATTCTCAGGTCAAATTTAACCCTTGAAGCCAAACTTGGTAACAAATCCGTTTGAATAGCTCCTTTTTTTACATTTCCGAAATTGTGGGCAAAAATGATATAATCTAAAGTTTCAGGATCAATATTAGCATCTTTAATGGCTTTTTTAGCAGCTATTGTAGCGATGTCTGAAGTAAGCAGGTTGTCGGTCACATACCTTCGTTCCTCAATTCCGGTGATATCATGGAATTTTTCGGTTATAACTTCGTTTGGCAAAGGAAATGGAGATCCATCATCATTTAGGAAAACGTGTTTTGAAAAATCATGATTGGTCACTATTTCAGTCGGGATATAACTTCCGGAACCGGTTATTTTGATATTCATCTTTCGGGGGTTTATGATACGAAAGTATCAATTTAATTATAAAAACCTGTTAAAAACTTGAAAAGCAAAATAATATTGCAAAATATTCAGTTAACCTTATGTTAATTTAGCGATAATCTAAAAATTATCCCTTTTGTTTTATAATCTTAATTTGCATTATAGTAGCAATACTTAGGGCCTGTGTCTTGATTTTTTCCGCTTTTATGCCTTTAAAATGTTCATCGACAGTAGTGTAAAAATGTCTTAGCCAGATTTGGAACAGTTCGGGAGTCAAATGTTCTTTTTTGTTAATGTCAAGGTGGATTTGGCTTAAATTACGGTCATAACCCCCAGTTCCCAAAACACCTTGTGACCAAAAAGTAACCAGAACAGGTAAATGTTCCAGAATTTTAATCTTTACCACGTCGGTAAAAATGTAACTGATGGAAGGATCTGCCAACAGTTTTTTATAGAATTCATCCACAAGCAAATACAAATCGTCCTGATTTTGAATGTCGTTCATTAGAAATAGATTACAGACCCTTTCTAAAATTACACTAAAATTGTAGAGTAGAAAGGGTCTGTAAAGATAATCAAACTATAGCTGATAATGTATTTGTAAGCTTAAAAACAGCAATCGGATTGGTTAATTTGCCTACAAACTGCAGGCTTTTTGTTGGTTCGGCCAAATCAAGCATTTGTTTGTTATTTTTCAATTGCAGTCGGTTCAGACAACAGCAGTCAAATTCGGGAACAAACAAATCGTATTTTTTGAATTGATCTTTCAATTGCGGATTTTCTGTCTGATACTGGTGGATACAGTCTGCAACCGATTCCCAAAAATGGCTTTCAGGAAAATCAGCATGTTCAGCATGTCCGATTTTTAAAATAAAGAGATATAAAAAAACCCTTCACAATAAAGGAAGGGTCTATTAGTTTTATGTTATCGAAGGATTAGCTTTCCATGTACGCTTCAATAGGAGCGCAAGAGCAAACTAAGTTTCTGTCACCATAAGCATCGTCTACACGACGTACACTTGGCCAAAATTTATTATCAGCGATATAGTCTAAAGGATAAGCCGCTTTTTCTCTTGAATAAGGGAAATCCCATGAATCAGCAGTTAACATGGCTAATGTATGTGGTGAGTTTTTCAATGGATTATTAACGTCATCCGCTGAAGCCTGAGCAATTTCTTTTCGGATTGAAATTAAGGCATCACAAAATCTGTCCAATTCGCCTAAATCTTCTGATTCAGTAGGCTCAATCATTAAGGTTCCTGCTACAGGGAAAGAAACCGTTGGTGCATGGAAACCGTAATCCATTAAACGTTTGGCGATATCAGTCACTTCTATTCCATTTTGTTTGAATTCACGACAATCAACAATCATTTCGTGAGCTGCACGTCCACATTCACCAGTATATAAAATTGGGAAATGCTCTTCTAAACGCGCTTTCATGTAATTGGCATTTAAGATAGCATGTTCTGTTGCACTGCGTAAACCTTCAGCTCCCAACATCGAAATGTATCCGTAAGAAATCAAACACACTAAAGCTGAGCCGTAAGGAGCAGATGAAATAGCGGTTATTGCTTGGTTTCCGCCTACGTTTAATACAGGATTGGTTGGTAAGAAAGGAGCCAATTTTTCGTTTACACAAATTGGTCCAACACCAGGTCCGCCACCACCATGAGGAATAGCGAATGTTTTGTGTAGGTTTAAGTGGCAAACATCAGCACCAATAGTAGCCGGATTTGTTAATCCTACTTGGGCATTCATATTTGCACCATCCATATATACTAATCCGCCGTTATCATGAATTAATTTTGTGATTTCAATGATAGAAGATTCATACACTCCATGAGTTGAAGGGTAAGTTACCATTAAACAAGATAAATCATTTTTGTGTTCGATGGCTCTTGCTCTTAAATCTTCCACATCAATATTTCCTTCCGGAGTCGTTTTGGTAACGATTATTTTCATTCCGGCCATAGCAGCAGAAGCAGGGTTGGTTCCGTGTGCTGATGAAGGAATTAAACATACATTTCTGTGGTTGTCTCCACGTGACTGATGGTAAGCGCGAATAGCCATCAAGCCAGCGTACTCTCCTTGAGCGCCGGAGTTTGGTTGCAAAGTTGTAGCTGCAAAACCGGTAACAACGTTTAATTGTTGCTCTAATTTTTTAAGCATTGTGATGTAACCTTCAGCTTGTTCAATAGGAGCAAACGGATGAATGCTGTTCCAATTAGGCATAGATAAAGGCAACATTTCAGAAGCGGCGTTCAATTTCATTGTACAAGAACCTAAAGAAATCATAGAGTGGTTCAATGATAAATCTTTACGCTCTAATTTTTTGATATAACGCATTAATTGGCTTTCAGAGCGGTAGCTGTTGAAAACTTCGTGTTGTAAGAAAGTTGATTTTCTTTCCAAACCTTCCAGATTTCTACCTGAAGGTAAAAGGATTTCGATTGGAGTATATTCTTTTCCGGTTGCTTCAGCGAAAATGGAAATGATTTGATTAATATCGGCAATTGAAGTCGTTTCGTTGAATGAAATCGAAATCGTTTCTCCATCAACATAATAGAAATTTACTTCATTTCTTTCTGCTACAGCTTTCACTTTTTGAGCATCCGCTTTTACAAGAATGGTATCGAAGAAAGCAGTGTTAGTTTGGTGAATTCCCAATTTGTTCAAAGCGTCCGCAGTAGTTACTGCCGATGCGTGAACCTTATTAGCAATGTATTGTAAACCTTTTGGTCCGTGGTAGACAGCGTACATACCTGCCATAACTGCCAATAAAACCTGTGCGGTACAGATGTTAGAAGTCGCTTTTTCACGTTTGATGTGTTGTTCGCGAGTTCCCAAAGCCATACGCAAAGCGCGGTTGCCATTTACATCGATAGATACTCCGATGATTCTTCCTGGCATGGATCGTTTGTATTCGTCTTTAGTGGCGAAGAAAGCAGCGTGAGGACCACCGTAACCCATTGGTACACCAAAACGTTGTGTAGTTCCTACCACTACAGCAGCTCCCATTTCTCCAGGAGAAGTCAGTGTAGCTAAAGATAAAATGTCGGCAGCAACAGCTACTTTAATTTCGTTAGCTTGTGCTTTGGCAATAAATGAGCTATAGTCATTAACCTGACCATATTTGCCAGGATATTGAAGAATTGCTCCGAAGAATTCAGTAGAGAAATCAAATGTTTCGTGGTTTCCAACAACTAATTCAATTCCTATCGGAGTAGAACGAGTTTGTAAAATGGATAATGTTTGAGGTAATATTTCTTCAGAAACGAAGAATTTGTTTATGTTGTTTTTCTTTTGGTCGCGAGAACGAACGTCAAACAACAAAGCCATAGCTTCTGCAGCAGCAGTACCTTCGTCAAGAAGAGAAGCATTAGCAATTTCCATTCCTGTTAATTCTATAACAGCAGTCTGGAAGTTCAAGATTGCTTCAAGACGTCCCTGAGCAATTTCAGCTTGGTAAGGTGTGTATGCAGTGTACCATCCAGGGTTTTCAAAAATATTTCTTTGAATAACTGCAGGGACAATCGTTGGGTGGTACCCTAAACCGATATAGGATTTGAAAACTTTATTTTTTTTACCCAATTCAAAAATATGATTTGCATACTCGTATTCGGTCATAGCCGGATCCAAATTTAAATCGTTTTTCAAACGGATTCCATCAGGAAAAGTTTCATAAAGCAATTGTGTCATGTCTGTAACACCAATGGTTTTGAACATGTGTTGTTGGTCAGATTCTCTCGGGCCAATGTGTCTTAAAGCAAATGCATCTGTTTTCATCAGTTCTTTGTACTGTTTGTTATGTGTTTGGAGAAATTTGGGATTCCCGCAAACAAAATTTTGTGTTGTGTTTTAAAGCGAACAAAAATAATTATTAATATCCTAATAATCTTGTTTTTTAACGCCAATTTTTGGCAGATTTTTTAACCAAAAAAGGAACTTATTAACAGATTGATTACTTTTGTAAGGATGCAACTACTTAAGAAAATTTTAGATATTTATATCAGCGGAAGTATTCATGTAGCTTTGGCAGTGTATGCCTTGGTTCGGATGACTTTCTATTTTTTTCATATCAGTTGTAATACTTCAATGGCTGGTTTTGCTTTTTTCGGTACTATTGTAGGGTATAATTTTGTGAAATACGATGCTTTGGCAAGAGTCAAAAAACTTAAAATGAGCAGTCAGTTGAAAATAATTGTACTGTTGAGTGTCTTTGCTTTTTTTGCAACAGCTTATTGTTTTTTTCAATTGGAAGTTAAAACAAAATGCATCGCTGTGGGATTCTTGCTGCTGACGATGCTTTATACTTTGCCTTTTTTTCCAAAGATTGGCAACGCCCGAAACTGGGCCGGTATAAAAATTTACATCGTAGCGTTTTGCTGGGCCGGAATAACGTTGTTTTTGCCTATTATTAATGCAGATTTACCTCTTTCGGGGGATGTTTGGTTGAAGTTTTTCCAACGCTTTTTGCTGGTAATCATTCTGATACTTATTTTTGAAATAATCGATTTAAAAAACGACGAAGTGTCGCTGCAAACCGTTCCGCAAAGGTTAGGTGTCCAAAAAACCAAAATACTGAATTTAATTTTACTGGTTCCTTTTTACTGTCTGGAGTTTTTCAGAAGTGATTTTCAGATACAACAGCTTTGGATAAACCTGATTCTTGTAGCTGTATTGGCGCTTTTTACTCTTTTTTCCAGCCCCAAACGATCGGATTATTATACTTCTTTTTGGGTGGAAAGCGTTCCTGTTTTCTGGTGGATTTTAGTATTGGTTTTCAGTTAATGATAATACTTTCTTTTGTTTGAAAAACAGCGCCCCCTTAGATGGTTATCAAATAATTCTTACATAACGTGCGAATTCTTAAATAAAAAAAGTACTTTTATCCTGAGTATTTACCTCCCTAACAAGACATTTAATTAATAATTTAAAATCGAATATTATGAATAGTTCCACTACTAATAAAACAGCTGTTTTACCACCTTTAAAGCTTGTCCAAATCTCTCGATTGAATGAACAAGCTATTCCATTAGAAGGGTTATTAAATCCGGAATGGCTTATATCTCCATTGATATCTGCAGAGGAAATATTTTTAGGAGATGTTAGGTATTGGAATATTAAAATGATGGTTTTTTTACCAGACGAATTAGATAGTGATTCTTTTGAGCTTTTCGATAATACAACCGATTTAGATACTAATTTGGTACTTCTTTTGAAATATAAAAAAACACAACCTGATTCCAAAAGTTATTTCGCTTGGTACATCTGTTATGAATACCTGTCATCTGAAGATAGAGAAATAGATATAAAGGGTGTTACAGTGAGTGTTGAAAATGACAGCATAGACAATGGAAACCCAAGAACATCAAGAGGTACTGTAACACAGATCATACAAAGTTACTGATGGGAATGACTATTTTTTGTTTAAAACAAAAAGGCTGAATGAAATTTAAAATTACATTTCTTATTTTTTTACTCCCGCTGCTTTTTCCTTTTTCTCTTTTCCCTCAAAAAAAAGCAAACAGTGAATTGTTACATACGGAAATCAGGAAGAAAGGAATCCAATATAAGGGAGAAGTCAATTTTTATAAGGCCCAGTCCTTTTTTTTGAAAAAAAACTGGGATTCTACTTTAGTGTATTCCATGAAGCAACTCAGCCTTAAGGATAATAAGGATGAAATTCAGGATTTTTGCCATTATTTCAGGGCTTTTAGTTTTAAGAATAAAAAACTCCCTATTGAGGCTAGAAAAGAGTTTAATCTCGTTTCTGATAAATTTTTATTTTACTATAAAGTCAGATTGTATTTAGGAGAGATTTCGTTAGAATTAAATGATTATCAGAATGCTATAAAATATTTTGAAGAGATTGAGAGACTCCCTGAAAAGGAAATTTACGATTTCAAGAAAGGAGCTGTGTACCACAATTTAGGGATTTCGTATTTGCTTCTCAATAAATTTGAAAAAGCGGAAGCGTATTTTTCCAAAGGAACAGAACTCTTCAAAATAGAAAAAGACACCACTTCACTCATTGGGTCGTACATGAATATTGCTAATTTATACTATGAGCAATACAAAGACAATCTGGCGATCCCTTATTTTGAAAAAGCCTATCTGCTGTCCAAAAAAACAAAGAGTTTTGAATTAAAACAAAATGCCGCCATGAATATGGCTGTGGTAGAAGAAAACAGGAAAAATTTGCCGTTGGCTTTACAGTACAGAAAAGAATACGAAACATGGAAGGATTCTTTAAATGACCAAAATAAAGTATGGGCAATTGCCGAATTGGAAAAGAAATTTACAGTAAAACAAAAACAAAAAGAAATTAACATTCTAGAAGCCGAAAACAAGCTGAAAATAGCCGAAAGAAACGGATTTCTTTATTCTTCTCTTTTCTTACTGCTATTGTTTATGACCGGGATTTATTTATACAGGCAAAAGATAAGAAGTAATAAGATAATTTTGTCGCAAAAAATAGAATTGGATTCTTTAAATGCAACAAAAGACCAGCTTTTTTCTATCGTAAGTCACGATTTACGTTCTTCTGTGAGTGCTCTAAAAATGAGTAATACTAAATTGCTGGATCATTTGGAAAGTAAAAATTTTGATGAATTAGACAAGCTGCTTCATAACAATAGCGCCATCGCAAACGGGACGTATAATTTATTGGATAATTTGCTCAATTGGGCCTTGTTGCAGACAAAACAAATTTATTTTCAAAAGGAATCTTTTCATCTGTTTTCCATAATCCAACAAATAGAATACAACTACAGGCCTTTAATGCTGGATAAGGATATCAAATTTGAAAATTCGGTTCCGAGCGGTATTTTTGTCTATGCCGATCCGGGTTCTTTAAAAATAATACTCCGGAATTTATTGGATAACGCCATTAAATTTTCTAAAGAAAAAGACATGATTTCGATTTATATCCGAATATCTGAAGATGATTACTGTCATTTAGTAGTTGAAGATTCCGGACGAGGGATAAGCAAAAAAATGAAAGAAGAACTTCTTAGCGACAGCGCTTTACTTTCCAAAAAAAGGGATGATGAAAAAATCGGGACCGGATTGGGAATGCAATTGTGTAAATCGCTGATTAAGAAAAACGATGGTAAGTTAATGATAGAAAGCGAAGAAGAGAAAGGAACCAAAATGATTGTACAATTGCAAAAAACAAAAAAGAATGAATAATGTTAATGTGCTTATTATTGAAGACACAGCTGCTGAAAGCGAACCACTTGTAAAAGTACTTACGGAAAATAATTACACAGTTGTTGGAGTGGCGACTACGTATAGCGATGCATTAATTCAGTTCTATAAAAATACGGTTGATATTGTTATCATTGATGTTTTTTTAAACGGAATTCCGGATGGAATCGCTTTTGCAGAAACCATCAATATAACACCCAACATATCAAAACCTTTTGTGTTTTTGACCAGTTCAAATGACCGTCAGATTTTCGAAAGAGCTAAACTTACGCATCCTTTCAGTTTTTTATTAAAACCATTTAATGAATTGGAAATTCTGTACGCTATTGAAATGGCAGTTGAAAAATTTTATGACCAGACGGATGTTTTTTTTAGTCAGGATCAGGACACGGTTGTCAGTAATGATAGCCTGTTTATTAAGAAGAAGAATTCCTTGAAAAAAGTGTCCGTTACCGATATTCTATACATAGAAGTAGAAGAAAGGTATTGCAATATTGTTACCGAAACGGAAAAATTTGTCATTATGATTTCCCTGACAAAAATCAGCGAGCTTTTGGAAAAAGACAAATTCGTAAGGACCCACAGGAATTTTATTGTAAATGTTGATAAGATTGAAGAAATAATGATGCATGATAATCTTGTGATCTTAAAAGGAAACCATAAAGTGACTCTTAGCGAAAAACACAAAGACTTCATCAAGAAGTTCAATATACTAAAGTAATTCTTACCACACTATTAAGAAACCCTTTCACTTTTTGTGAAGGGGTTTTTTGTTTTGGACCAAAACCTTCCATGGGTGATTTTAATGTTGTTCGTGACAAGAATTTCCTTCCTTGTGACATTTTTTATTTATAGGTCTGGAAATCAAGATAATTTCACTTCATAAAACAAAAGAAAGCTAGCGTCATTTGTTTTTACGCTTTTATTCAAAAGATACATTTTGCCTATTGAAACCCACATGTGTTTACATGATTATAGAAACTGCATAGGATTATTTACTTCAAAATAAAAGCAGCATACAACCGAAACTACTAAGCTGTCAATGCAGTAAAAAGCAAAGACAGAAACCGTAAAGTTTCATCTTCACACAGGGAAGCGAGCCGAAAAACCCTAAAAAAGAGTAGGTGAGATAAATCAAAACATCATGTCAAATACAACCTTTATTGAAACAGAAGAAAGAAAAGCGTATTCTCAAAACACAAAAAACCATGTGCCAGCGGGAGAAGTCGAAGTAAAAACAGCTTATCCAGCTCTAACCGTAGGTATTAAGCCGGAAGAATTTGCCATTCCTAGACCTGACTTGGCAGGATTGCGAATGACACCGCTAACAGGTGGTCCGGTTTATCTGATAAATCCAGAAGGTTATCTTCAGTTAGTTCCTAATCCTCAGACGTACAATAACCTTTTCAGGGATTGGAACGGTATCATAAAAGGAGATATTATAAACATCGCAATGGGAAGCCCTTTGTCAGATGGAGCCGTTTTAGCAAAAGGAGATAATTCTGGTATGGTATTTATAGTAAGCAACGGAATAAAAAGATGGGTTATAAGTCAAGCAGCAATGGACAAATATTATTTCAATATGAAAACTGTTGTTATTGTTCCTCATGTATTAATTGATTCCGTACCGGGAGGTAGGACTTGGTCATAAATCATGGCTATTTCAAAGTAATATACATGATATGCTTATTCTTAATTGTATTCAAGTTTCAGCAGAAGCAAATTGCAATTTAATTAGAGAAAGAGCAACTCGCTCAGGGTTGCTTTTTTGTTAACAAGTAGTTCTACTTGTATTGAAAATCAAGTGTTTATGCTCTGTTTTTTTATAATTAATAGCAATAGGTTTGGTATGTAATATTACAAATCACAGGGAAGAAAACCGAAAAACCCTAAAAAAGAGTAGGTAAAATAAACAAAACAACAATCATGTCAAAATTATTAAACGTAGAAAATGGGGCAGTATACGAAGGATACGACAGTTTAGCCGCCGCAGAATGGTGTTCGCCATCGTTCCTAGGCTGTGGAATATGTGTATCAGCCAGTGCTGTTAAAGGTCAGGTAACTATAACAATTGGATTGAAAACGCCTTTTGGGAATGTGTCCAAAAGCTTTAATTTCAATGCAAATGTAAGTTATACTTGGCAGCCATTCAGTAAATTCAAAATCACAGTGAGCATCACAAACTTCAATGAAGCTGATGGTGTTTTTAGCTTTGATCTTGGATTAAATCCTTGTGTTGATGTTCCGTTTTTAGGATGGAAATGCTTTAATTACAGTCATCATTTTGTTGTACCTGTTGTACTTCATGGTATTCAAAATGAAATAGATGATAGTCAATTTGCAAGTATATTGGCCTTACACGCTGGAGGAGCGCTAGGAGGTTCTTGTAAAGATTGTGGCGATCAAGAAGGTTCTCCATTATTGCAAGGAGATATTTATAACAATTACCTGAACAATCAGGCCGCTTTCCCAACATTGCCAATCAACCAATGTATTCCTACAGGTCAATGTATTCCAACGATCACTTCATGTGTGACAGGAATTTCTCCAATCTGTTTGGCGCAACAAGGAGGTAGTGCTGATACTGCAGCGTTTCCAACATTGCCAGTTCGTTGCATGCCGACAGGAGTTATAACATGTGTGACAGGATTTTCTCCAATTTGTGGAGCTCAACAAGGTGGTGATGCCAATGCAGCAGCTTTCCCAACTATTCCAATCACGAGATGTTTGCCAATCCCAACAGTGCAGTGTATTCCAACAGTTACATCATGTGTAACAGGAATTTCTCCAATCTGTTTTGCGCAACAAGGTGGTGGTGATGCGAATGCAGCAGCTTTCCCGACTATTCCAATCACAAGATGTTTCCCAATCCCAACAGTGCAGTGTATTCCAACAGTTACTTCATGTGTAACAGGAGTTTCACCAATCTGTTTTGCGCAACAAGGTGGTGGTGATGCGAATGCAGCAGCTTTCCCAACCATTCCAATCACAAGATGTTTGCCAATCCCAACAGTGCAGTGTATTCCAACGGTTACATCGTGTGTGAC
>NZ_JBOGUT010000044.1:0-18808 GCF_050696275.1 Flavobacterium sp. | reverse complement strand
TTGAAAAAATTGCTATAAAAAGCGCTGTGATTTTTACTACGGCTTACGATGAATATGCATTGAAAGCTTTTAAACTGAACAGTATTGATTATTTATTAAAACCAATTGATGAAGATGATCTGGAAGTAGCGGTAAATAAATTTAAAGAAAGAAACCAACCGCAAAATCTGTCATTGGATTTTGAAACGATTAAGAAGATGCTCGTCAATCCAATTGATAAAACGTATAAAAAACGCTTTACAGTAAAGATTGGCCAACAGTTAAAGTTGATTAATATAGAAGAAACAGAATGTTTTTACAGTGAAAATAAAGGCACTTACCTACATACTTTAGACAATCGAGATTACCTGCTGGAAGGAACACTGGAGCAGCTTGAAACCGAATTGGATCCGAAGGATTTCTACAGGATAAGCCGAAAATTCATTGTGCCGATGAAAGCCATTAAAGAAATTCAAATGCACAGTAATTCAAGGCTGAAAGTGATTTTGCCAACATACAAAGACGATGAAGTTATTGTGGCCAGAGAACGTGTGAATGATTTTAAAGAGTGGATTGGATAGTTTTACGTATTTCCAAAATCATATAAAATTGCACTCCGAATAATAGAGATGCCATGACCAAATGTATAGCCTGGCTTCCAAAAGGGAAATGAAAATAGTACATAGCAATTCCAGTAAGTATTTCTGCCAAAATAAGTACCATTACCCAGTTGATTTTTTGGAATCCTAAATTCAATTTTCTGTTTTTTACGTACAGAAAAAGATTAGCAAAAAATACAATAAAAGAAAAAGTTCTGTGAAAATAAAAACTCAGTTCAGGACTGCTTAACCAAAGCGATTCATTTCCATTTCCGGATTTTACCTGCTCGTCTACAAATTGACGAACCTGTGTGCCCAGAACAACCTGGATTAGTGTTAAACCAAGAGAAATCCACAAAACAGTTCGGAACGCAGGATTGAAAACCAGTAGTGACTCCTTTGGTTTAGCTAATTGAATAATATACAAAATTACAGCTACGATCAACAGAGCCATAACCATATGAATAGTAATTTTTATGGGGTTTAAAACCGAATAGACTACTGTAGCGCCCAGCCACCCCTGAAAACCCATCATGATTACTGAAAGCCATGAAAGCCAAACAATTTTTTTATTTTCCGACCAAAACCAAAAAGACATTACCGCCATGATAAAAACAGGAAATCCTGATAAAAGCCCTGTCAATCGGTTGATGTATTCTATCCAGGTGTGTGTTGGGTTGAAAACGGCATAATCGTGTTTGGTGTATTTTTCCCATTGAGAAGGTTCAAATTTCGTTCCGGTCAGGCAATCTTCTTTGGCAACCAAAAGTGCTTCGTCCCGTATAATCACCTGTCCTTTCTTAAAAACGCGGTTTTCGGTCCAGGTAAGCTCTTTGATATCGGTTGGCGGAATATAATATCCAAAACATTTAGGCCAATCAGGGCAACCCATTCCAGAACCTGTCATACGAACTAATGCTCCGGCAATGATTACCATATAAACTAAAACCAAAGCAGTTTTTGCGATAGTGGTGAAGTTTTTTTTCATTTTTAAGAATTATTTTAAAACTTTTTTCAAACCTATTTTTTCAGCTCTTTTCAGAACAAAATCATAAGCGGCCTGATATTCATTTGGAATTTCCCCTTCGAGAATGGCTTCTTTGACTGCTTCTTTCAAAACACCGATTTCTCTTGAAGGCTTCAGATTAAAGATTTCCATGATTTCTTCACCCGTAATTGGCGGCTGGAACTGACGGACATGGTCTCGTTCTTCCACTTCAATAATTTTCTTACGGACGATATTAAAATTGTTGTGGTACTTTCTAAATTTTGATGGGTTTTTAGTCGTAATGTCCGCTTCGCAAAGCGTCATTAAATTATCAACGTCTTCTCCTGCATCAAAAACCAATCGGCGTACGGCCGAATCAGTAACAATATCCTGCGCTAATACGATAGGTCTTGAACTCATCATGACCATTTTCTGAACAAATTTTAATTTTTGGTTCAAAGGCATGTGCAAACGTTCAAATATTTTTTTTGTCATTTTGCCTCCCAAAAACTCATGCCCGTGAAATGTCCAACCTTGCTTTTTACTGAAACGTTTGGTTGGTGCTTTTCCAATGTCGTGCAATAATGCTGACCAGCGCAACCAAACATCATCGGTATTAGGACAAATATTATCTACTACTTCGAGTGTATGGTAAAAGTTGTTTTTATGGGTATGTCCTTCGATTTCCTCTACTTGATTTAAAGCAGTTAATTCGGGTAAAATAATATCTAATAACCCTGTTTTATACAATAATAAAAAGCCGACAGATGGTTTTTCTGAAAGAAGAATTTTATTTAATTCGTCTACGATTCTTTCCCCTGAAATAATTGCAATTCGTTCCTTGTTTTTGGAAATTGCTTCCAGCGATCCGGTTTCAATTTCGAAATTCAGCTGCGAAGCAAAACGGATAGCACGCATCATTCGCAACGGATCGTCAGAATAGGTGATGTCAGGATTCAGGGGCGTTTTGATTGTTTTGTTTTTTAAATCAGTCAATCCGTCAAAAGGATCTACTAATTCTCCGTAATTGTTCTCATTCAACGAAAGTGCCAAAGCGTTTATGGTAAAATCGCGTCGGTTCTGGTCGTCTTCAAGTGTGCCGTTTTCTACAACAGGATTACGGCTTTCGAATTGATAACTTTCTTTCCTTGCTCCAACGAATTCAACATCAATGTCTTCAAAACGCAACATGGCAGTCCCGTAATTTTTGAAAACCTGAACTTTCGGATGGTGCGGAATGAGTTCGGAAACTTTTAAAGCTAATTCGATACCGCTGCCTACAGCTACAACATCGATGTCTTTTTTGTGGTTACGTTCTAGAATTAAATCACGTACAAAACCACCAATTACGTAACAGTCTACGTTAAGCTCTTTGGCTGCCTGAGTGATGATTTTGAATATTTTACTATTTAGTGCTGTATTGTAATTCATACTGTATTATCACAGATTCGCAGATTTTATTTCTAGCCACGAATACTCGAATTTTTAATGTTTTTGTGAATGTAATGTTTAAATTACAACTCTTTTGTATTCTAATGATTCACCATTGAAATTGACGATAATTGCCAATTTGTTACCAGATACTTTTAAATAATTCATTGCTTGCGCAATATGCGAATCTGAAATATGGTTACATGATTTTACTTCTAAAATTATCTTGTCAAAAATGATAAAATCGGCATAGAATTTATGTTTTAGTACAATGTCTTTGTAATTGACAATGTATTCCTTTTCTCTGGCAAAAAGAATTTTTGACTTTTCTAATTCGTATTCAATGGCATCTTTGTAAACAATTTCCAAAAAACCTTTACCTAGATTGTTGTGAACTTCAAATAACAAACCAAGTAATTTATAACTTTCACTTTTGTGAATAATATCCGGCATCTTTAAATTCGTGTATTCGTGGCTTATAAAAAAAACTATTTTCGGATTACTTTTACTTGGCTGTCCAAAGATAATTTGATAATAGTGGAAGGCTTATCGCAAATTTTATCGTGATGCAAATTTACTACATAGTCCACACCTTTTAAAATTTCAGGACTGATTTCTTTAAAAGATTTTGGGGTAAACATACCGGATATATTTGCCGAGGTGGAAACCAATGGTTTTTTCATGCGTTCCATCAATTTGAAACAAAAAGGTTCTTTTACTAAACGAACACCTAAAGTCTTATCTTCAGCAATTATATTGGGCGCTACATTCCGTGGATTATCAAGGATTAAGGTAGTTGGTTTTTCGGATAAATCGAGAATTTGCCAGGCTACTTCCGGAATATCTTTGAAAACATTATGCATCATTTTTTCACCATTCATCAGTACAATCATACTTTTGCTTTCTTCACGTCGTTTTAAAGTATAGATTTTCGCAACAGCTTCTGCATTGGTGGCATCACAGCCAATTCCCCAAACGGTATCTGTTGGATAAAGGATTATCCCGCCATTCTTAATGACTTCGTAGGCATTGTGTATTTCTGTATTGATGTCGCTCATAAAAGTTATAAATATTGACAAAGGTATTTATTTCAAAATAAATTGGTACTATAAATTTAGAAGCGCTAATCATATAATTATTATATTTGCATTTCTATAAAAAATGATGTATGCTAAATAACAAATCAATATTAATTACAGGAGGTACGGGTTCATTAGGAAAAGAATTAACTAAGACAATCTTAAAGAAATGGCCGAATGTAAAACGCCTTGTAATTTATTCCAGAGACGAACAAAAACAATTTCAGATGGCACAGGAATTCCCTGAATCGGAATATCCGGCTATTCGTTATTTTATTGGAGATGTAAGAGATCTGGAACGTTTGAAAAGAGCTTTTAACGGTATTGATTATGTGATTCATGCTGCAGCAATGAAACACGTTCATATTGCAGAATACAATCCTGATGAATGTGTTAAAACCAATATTGGCGGAGCTGAAAACGTAATTAAAGCCTGCTTGTCAAGTAATGTGACTAAAGTTGTAGCACTTTCAACGGATAAAGCCTGCGCGCCAATTAACTTATACGGAGCAACTAAACTGACTTCTGATAAATTATTTATTGCGGCCAATAATATTAAAGGACAGCAGGACATTAAATTTTCTGTGGTTCGTTACGGAAATGTTATGGGATCTAACGGTTCGGTTATTCCGTTTTTTATGAATAAAAGAAATGAAGGTGTTTTGCCTATTACAGATGTTAATATGACCCGTTTCAATATTTCCCTTCAAGGAGGTGTTGATATGGTGCTTCATGCTTTGGATGCTGCTTGGGGAGGAGAATTATTTGTTCCTAAAATTCCGTCTTACAAGATTTTGGATGTCGCTCAGGCTATTGCACCAAATTGCGAACACAGAGTAGTGGGTATCAGACCGGGAGAGAAAGTACATGAAGAAATGATTACATCATCAGATTCCTTCACGACTTATGATTTAGGAAAATATTATGTAATACTTCCACAGGTTACGAATTGGAATCTGGAAGAGTATAAAACAACCTTTAATACAAAATTGGTTCCGCAGGGATTTAGTTATACATCCGGTGAAAACCAGGAGTGGGAAACAGTAGAGAGTATGCGTGAGCAGATAAAAGAGCATTTGTACCCAGACTTTGAAGCTAAATAATCAGCCATGATACCTTACGGAAAGCAAAATATTACAGAAGAAGATATTCAGGCTGTAGCCAAAGCCCTAAAAGGAGATTTTCTTACACAAGGGCCAACTATTTTAGAATTTGAAAAAGCATTTGCCGATTATATCGGTTGTCAATATGCTGTGGCGGTTTCAAACGGAACTGCAGCATTGCATTTGTCGGCATTAGCTTTAGGGGTTGGAAATGGAGATAAAGTCATTACGACACCTATTACTTTTGCAGCTTCTGCAAACTGTATCAAATATTGTGGAGGAGAAGTTGTTTTTTCCGACATCGATGCAGATACTTATCTTTTGGATGTCGATAAAGTAGAAAAATTACTTCAATCTGTTCCAAAAGGAACTTATAAAGGAATTATTCCTGTTGATTTTGCCGGAAGAGCGGTTAATTTAGAAGCTTTTAGAAAACTGGCAGATGAATACGGGTTGTGGATTATAGAAGATGCCTGCCACGCTCCGGGAGGTTATTTTACCGATAGCAAAGGTCAAAAACAAAACTGTGGTAACAGCACTTACGCTGATTTAGCGATTTTCTCATTCCATCCCGTAAAGCATATTGCTACTGGTGAAGGAGGAATGATTACCACAAATGATGAAAAACTGTATAAAAAACTCTTAGAACTCCGTACTCACGGAATTACAAGAGATACTGCAATTTTTAAAAATTCAGTGGAATTTGCTATAGGTCAACCAGTAAATGAAGGAGATAATTATCCGGGATGGTACATGGAAATGCAGACATTGGGGTATAATTACCGTTTTACTGATTTTCAGGCAGCTTTAGGAATTAGCCAATTGTCACGTGCTAATGAAGGATTGGACAGAAGAAAGGCCATTGCTCAAAAATACAAAGAGTCTTTTACTGGGAAAAACTATATTAAAGGACAGTCTGATGTTATTGATGGACATGCATATCATTTGTATGTTATTGAAGTTGAGGATAGAGTTGGTCTTTACAATTATCTGAGAGAACATAAAATATACGCCCAAATTCATTACATACCTTGCCACTTAATGCCTTATTACAGAGCATTAGGATGGAACGAAAACGATATGCCATTAGCAGAACAATATTATAAACATTGTATCAGTTTGCCGATGTATCCTACATTAACAGATGAAGAGCAGTCTTTTGTAATGGATAAAATAGCAACTTATTTTACAAAGTAATTTTGAAAATAACACTTGGAACCGTTCAGTTTGGTATTAACTATGGTATTTCAAATACACATGGAGTCCCTTCTGATGCAGAATTGAAAGACATTTTTTTAGTAGCATCAGCAACTGGAATAACCTATTTGGATACGGCGCAAGCCTACGGTAATGCAGAAGAACGACTGGGGTTGTTTTCAGAAAACCGTTTTAAAATCATTACCAAATTCCCTACTGTTACTACAAAAGAAGCATTAGAAAATGCACTTTCTCAGTCTTTGTTACGTTTAAAAAACGATACTGTTTATGGTTATTTAGCCCATAATGCGGATGTTTTAATCCAGAATCCTTTTTTATGGGAAACATTACAAAAAGCAAAAAGCGAAAATAAAATAGAAAAAATAGGATTTTCACTATACAGTCCGGAACAGCTGGAGCAGCTTTTGGAATTAAACTGTATTCCTGATTTGGTGCAATTACCGTACAGTATTTTAGATCGTAAATTTGAAAGCAAACTGTCTGTTTTAAAAGAATTGGGTACAGAAATTCACGTTCGTTCCGTTTTTTTACAAGGATTGTATTTTATGAATCCGAATCAGCTGCCGGAAAAATTACAGCCTTTACAATCTGCTTTAACTGAATTTCAGGAAATATGCAGAGAAAATAAAGTTTCTGTTGGTGAGGTTGCTTTAAATTATGCCGTTTCAAATCCAAATATCGACCAAATAGTTATGGGAGTGGAAACAGCAGGACAATTAAAAGAAAATATCCAACTGGTTTCAAATTGGAAATCGAATCCCGATTTATTTTCAAAAATTGAAGCCATTGAGATAAAAGATAAGTCACTATTAAATCCTGTAAACTGGTGAAAATAATTGGTGTAACACAAGCTAGAGTTGGTTCTTCCCGATTGCCTGGAAAAGTATTGCTGACTATAAACGGTAAGACCTTATTGGAATACCATTTGGAAAGAGCAAAAAAATCCAAATTGGTTACTCAATGGGTAGTTGCCACAACGGAAGAAGAAGGGGCAAATTTAATTTGTGATATTGCAGCTCAATTGGGGATAGAAAGCTACAGAGGCAGTCTGAATGATGTTCTGGATCGGTTTTATCAATCGGTTAAAGACAAAAATCCAGATTATGTAGTACGAATTACTTCCGATTGCCCGCTTATTGATGCAGAATTAGTGGATAAAACCATTCAATTCTGTTTGGATAACGAACTAGATTATCATTCCAACCAGTCAAAGGAAGCGTATCCTGATGGGTTGGATGTAGAAGTTTTCAGTTTTAAGGCGTTGTCAACAGCTTGGGAATCTGCAACAGCAATTGCAGATAGAGAGCATGTAACACCATTTATCAGAAGAAATGCAAAAATGAAAATCTCAGATGAAGGTATCGATAAAAAATACGCTTCTTTGAGAATCACAGTCGATGAATCTTCAGATTTTGAAGTTATTAAGCATTTAATTGAACATCTGGGATATAATTTACCATGGAAATCTTATGCAGATTACTTGTTAGAGCATCAAACAATACAAAATATAAATCATTCTATTTTTAGAAACGAAGGATATATGAAAAGTAAATTTAACGAAATAGCGCTTAGGAATATTACAAATTTCAAAGCTTCAGACGAATACAGAAAAACGATTCACAACCTGATTCCAGGCGGAGGACATACGTATTCAAAAGGAGACGATCAATTTCCGATTTTATCTCCGGCAGCTATTGTCAGAGGAAAAGGTTCTCATTTATGGGATGTGGATGGAAACGAATTTTTGGATTGTTCTATGGGATTAACAAGTGTGAGTTTGGGCCATGCCTATGAGCCAATACTTGATGCTGTTAGAAAAGAATTAGAAAATGGCGTTAATTTTCAGCGTCCTGCTGCTTTGGAAAAAGAAATGGCAGAAACCTTTTTAGCATTGGTTCCGGGTCATGATATGGTCAAGTTTTCTAAAAACGGATCTATTGTCACGACTGCTGCAGTAAAACTGGCCAGAGCAAAAACAGGAAGAAATCTGGTCGCTTTCCCAGGAGATCATCCTTTTTACAGTTATGATGATTGGTTTATTGGTTCGACGGCTTGTAATAAAGGTGTTCCGGATGATATTTCAAAACTCTCGGTTACTTTTCAATCTTTTAACATTGAATCATTAAAAGAGTTATTTGCCAAATATCCTAACCAAATTGCGTGTGTCATCACAGAGCCTGAAAAAGGAAATTATCCGCATTTAAACAATCCGGATTTCAATGTTGGTGAGTTTTTACAACAGGCCGTAGACTTATGTCACGCTAATGGTGCCTTATTTATAGCAGATGAAATGGTGACCGGTTTCAAAACCGATTTTCCGGGGTCTATTACAAAATACAATATCAAGCCGGATATGGCAACGTGGGGAAAGGGTATTGCCAACGGATTTTCATTTTGTGCACTGACAGGTACAAAAGAAATAATGGAATTGGGTGGAATTACACGAGAAGGAGAAGAAAAAGTGTTTTTGATCTCAACTACACACGGAGGAGAAACCCACGGATTAGCCGCTGCAATTGCCACTATTAAAGAATACCAGAATAAAAATGTAATCGCTCACAATCACAATATTGGCAAGAAATTAGCAGCGTTATGCCAGCAGTTAGTTACAGAAAATGAATTGACAGATTTTGTTGAAGTTGTAGCTGCCGAATGGATGCCATTTTTTGTGTTTAAAGATAAATCAGGAGTTGCCAGTCAAGGATACCGAACACTTTTTATGCAGGAAATGATTAAGCGCGGTATATTGTTCCAAGGCGCATTTGTTCCTTGCTTTTCACATACAGAAGAAGATGTTTACTATTTTGCCAAAGCATTCGGTGAATCATTACAGGTTTATAGAGAAGCATTAGCGCAGGGATTTGAAAGTTTTCTTGTGGGTGAACCTGCAAAAGCGGTATTCAGAAAAACATTATAAAATAAATTCCAGATGCGCGTATACAAATGTTTAAATACCAATGTTTTTAAAACAGATTCATTTCATATTGAACCTCTGAGAGATGCTGATAAATATGAAATTCTGAATATTAGAAACGAACAGTTGTATCATTTGCGTCAATCGGAGCCATTGACAGTGGCAAAACAGGAAAATTATTTTGCTACGGTGGTTTCGGATTTGTTCGAAATAGAAAAACCCAATCAGTTGTTGTTTTCTTTTTTCCATCAAAACCAGTTCGTAGGTTACGGAGGTTTGGTCCACATCAATTGGATTGATAAACATGCCGAAATCTCTTTTGTCATGAAAACAGCACTCGAAAAAGAATTTTTTGCGGTGTTTTGGTCTAATTATCTGCAATTGATAGAAAAAGTAGCTTTTGAAGGATTGAAATTCCATAAGATATTTACGTATGCTTTCGATTTGCGTCCGCATTTGTATGAAGTACTTTTAAGCTGTGATTTTACTGAAGATGCCAGACTGAAAGAGCACTGTTATTTTGATGGGAAATATTTTGACGTAGTTATTCATTCGAAAATAAACACAGGAATTTCGTTCAGGAAAGCTTCGGAAGAAGACGCTCAAATCTACTTTAATTGGACAAACGATCCGTCAGTAAGAAGTAATTCCTATCATTCAGATGTGATTCCTTACGAAAATCATATCAATTGGTTTCAATCCAAATTAAAGGATGAAAATTGCCTGATGCTTATTTTTCAAAATCAGGACAATCAGAATATTGGTCAGGTGCGAATTCAGAAAGGAGAAGGGTATGGTGCGGTTATAGGAGTTTCCACTGATGAAAATCATAGAGGAAAAGGATATGCCAGTCAGATGATAGCATTGGCTTCGGAAGAGTTTTTGGCTAAAAATCCTGATATTTGCATCAGCGCTTATATTAAATTAGAAAATGCAGCATCGGCTAAGGCCTTTGAAAAAGCAGGTTTCGTATTGAAAGAAACGCTTCAATATGAAAATGCAGCCAGTTTTCATTATATAAAAAAATATGATAATAGATAATTACAAAATAGACTCTAATTCTCCGGTTTTCATTATTGCCGAGCTTTCGGCTAATCATAATGGGAGCTTAGAAACAGCTATCGAAACTATCCGTGCGGCAAAACGCGCCGGTGCCGATTGTATTAAATTACAGACTTATACGGCTGATACGATTACTTTAGATTCTGATAAAGAAGATTTTGTAATTAAAGGGACTATCTGGGATGGAAAAAAATTACATTCACTTTATCAGGAAGCCTATACGCCGTGGGAATGGCATGAAGAAATTTACCGCGTTGCGAAAGAAGAAGGCTTAATTTGTTTTTCATCTCCGTTTGATAAAACAGCGGTCGATTTACTGGAAAATCTGAATTCTCCGGCCTATAAAATCGCTTCTTTCGAAATTACGGATATTCCACTGATTGAATATGTGGCTTCCAAAGGAAAACCTGTAATTATATCGACTGGAATAGCAGAAAAAGAAGACATTGAATTGGCATTGGATGCCTGCAAGAGAATGGGTAATAATGATATTGCATTATTAAAATGTACATCGAGTTATCCGGCTCCCATTGAGGAGGCAAATATGGTTATGGTAAAAGATTTAGCTGAAAGATATAATGTTATCAGCGGACTTTCAGATCATACTATGGGAAGTACAGTGCCTATTGTTGCGACTGTTTTTGGAGCAAAAATCATAGAAAAGCATTTTATTATCGACAGAGCTATTGGCGGACCTGACGCTTCATTTTCAATGAATGAAGAAGAATTTACGGGAATGGTCAAAGCTGTTCGTGAAGCAGAAAAAGCTTCTGGAGTAATCGATTATACTTTAACCGAAAAACAAGCCAAAGGAAGGGATTTCAGCCGTTCGTTATATATTGCGGAAGATATCGCAGAAGGAGCGATTTTTACAGAAAAGAATTTGCGTTCGGTAAGGCCCGGATTCGGATTGCATCCAAAATATTACAATGAATTATTGGGAAAAAAAGCTTCAGTGAGCCTGACAAAAGGCACTCCTATGAAACTGGAATTTGCCAAATAATATTTTTTCAGCTATACTTTATGACACATTTAGACCATATATCAAACCAAACTATTCTGGTTCAGACAACGTATCATCCGGCTCCGCATCTGGAAACAGAAATGGAAATTGTAGAACGTTTGCTAGCGCAGGGAAATACGATTTATTGGATTATTTGTGAAGGTGATTTTCAAGCTTGTTTTAACAATCCTGAGCATAAAACGATGGATTGTAAAGTGTGTTTTTCACGAGTTAATAAAGGATTGGACTTTCTGAAAAAGTATGCCGATAATTCTAAAAAACTTCAGGTGTTAAAATACAAAGACTTCTTAAGTCTTGAAGACTTCAAAAAAAATCAGTTCCAACAGGAGTTGAATTTCTCAGATATCAAAAAATTAAAAGCGTTTCATCATAAGTCGTACGACTCAGGAATGGCAACGGCTTCATCACTGGTTTCGTTTACCAGAAACCACGAGCCAAATGTGGCAGATTATCAGGATTTTATTTACAGAGGTCTTTTGACCGGTGGTTATTTATACGAAACATTTCAACTTGTTTTAGATAAGATACAGCCTGATTTAGTGATTTTATTTAATGGAAGATTTATCGAAAATCGTCCTTTATTGCGTGTTTGTCAGGAGAGAAAAATCAATTATGCAACACACGAACGTGGTGGAAAAATCAATAATTTCTTATTCCGAATTAATTCTATTCCGCATTCCATAGAAACAATCAGTGCCGAAATGGAAAACTTATGGGAAAAGGCTGAAAATGACCGGAATGAAATTGGAAAAACATTTTACACCAACCGAATAAAAAGAGTAGAAGATGCTTGGTATTCGTTTACCAAAGAACAACAGGAAGGGAGATTACCAGAGAGTTTTAAGCATATTGAAGGAAAAAAAGTCATTACGATTTTTAATTCGTCTTTGGATGAATACGAAGGATTGGAAGGTTTCGGGCCTTATTTTTACTCCAATGACAATGAAGGAATAAAAAACATTTGTGAAAGCCTGGAAAGTTATCCGGATATAAAATTATACCTGAGAGTTCACCCTAATTTAAAAGGGCTTGACAACAGTCAGAACAATTATTTAAAAGAAGTAATCGGAAAATTCAAATCGATTGAAATTATTCCTGCTGAAGACAGTGTTGATACTTACGCATTGATAAACAAAAGCGATATTGTAGTTGTTTTTGGTTCTACAGTAGGGGCTGAAGCTGTTTTTGCCGGTAAAAAAGTAGTCCTGTTAGGCCGTGCCGCTTACGAAAACCTAAATTCTTTTATCATTCCGAAAAATCACGAAGAACTTATTCAAATCCTGACAGATCATAACTTTAATTTCCCGACAATAAAACCGGAAGACCCTTTAAAATATGGTTATTGGAATGAAAGCTTCGGAATCAATTACAAATACTACAGCCCAATAAATCTGGGTAAAGGAACTTACAGAGGAAAACAGGTAAAGGCTAATTTTATCCTGCGCGAATGGAGAAGATTTATTGAAAAACGTAAAAAGACAATTCAATAAAGAGTTACTTTTTCCAGTTTATCACCGATTTAAAACGGATAATCGTTTTGTCTAACGTTTTTATTTTTCCAAACAACGATTTTTCATTTTTCTTCAGATGATTGTAAAAAGAAAGATTGAATTCACTCGCATTTCGGATGGTTCGGAGTAATGTTTTTTCAATTTGCTTTTCCAGTAATGCAGGATGGAAGTTTTTCAGCTTTTCATTTTGTGAGATCAAATATTTTGAAGCATCGATTATCTTTATGATTTCGGCTGGTGTGAGACCTCTTCTAACTTCAAATGCGCCTAAATATAATTCAATATTAGAATCTCCATTTTCAATTTCAAACCCTTTCAATTGGTTGATCTTTACTTTCTTAACCGATCGGTTTACATTCTCGATTTTGGTTTTACTGATATTATTCGGATGTAATCTGTAGTTTATTAAGGATTCCTGGATGTTGTGGAATTTGGTTTTTGTCAGCAGCCTGCTCCATAAATCGTAATCCTCTACAGGAACGTATTCATTTTCGAAACGCAAACTGCCCAAGTTCTCCTTTCTAAGCATTACCGTGGAATTTCCTATGGCACAGCTGTATAAAAACGATACTTTGATAGCATCATGGGTTTCGGCGTGGCTTATGACTTTGTTTTTCTTTCCTCCAAAATACGTCATCCAAGTGCCGCAAACGCCTACATCAGGATTGTTCTTCAAAAAAGTAATCTGCTTTTCAAAACGAGTTGGTAACGCAATATCATCGGCATCCATCAAAGCAATATAAGGTGTTCTTGCAAGCTCAAACCCTTCATTCCTGAGGTTTGCCGGTCCTACATTTTTTTCTTTATCAATGAGCACAATTCTAGCGTCTTTGGCTTTGTATTTTTCAATAATCTGCTTGCTGCCATCTGTTGATTTATCATTCAAAATCAACAGTTCAAAATTGCTGTAGGTTTGATTTAAAATGCTTTCAATTGTTTCACTCAAATACTTTTCAGCATTGTATACTGGCATGATAACTGAGATTTCTGGTTTTGACATGGCGCGTTATTTAAGATAAACTTATACGTAAAATTGGTAAAAGCAAAAGTAATGATTTCAATATTCATATATTTGCTTTATAATTAAATTAAAATGAAAAAAATTCAAGTTGGTTTTTTAGTATCGTATGATTATGATTTGCTTAAAAATGCCATACCTCAAGTTTATAAAGAAGCGGACACCATATTCTTGGCTATTGATAAAGATAGAAAGACTTGGAACGGAGGTTCCTTTGTAATTGAAGATGAGTTTTTTCAATGGATTAAAGAAACTGATACAGATCATAAAATTGAAATCTACGAGGATAATTTTTACAGACCTGAATTAACTACCATGGATTGTGAAGTTAGGGAAAGAAAAATGCTTTCGGAAAAAATGGGGATTGGGAATTGGCTGATCCAAATTGATGCCGATGAATATTTCCTGGATTTTGCAGCATTTATCAAAGACCTTAGAAAGTATGATTCCTACCTGGACAATCCGTCTGAAAACCCAATACAAATAGGCTGTTTTTTAACGCATCTTTATAAATATACTGATGATGGTATTTTGTACGTGGAAAACTTGACAAGGGTTTTGCTGGCAACGAACTATCCTAACTATAAAGTGGGGAGGAAATCGAAAGAAAGAGTTATTTATACAGATAAAATACTACTCCATGAATGTTTGTCAAGAACGGAAGAACAACTGGCTTTCAAATTGGAAAACTGGGGACATAATGTACAAATAAACAATTCTTTCTTTGACAAATGGAAATCAGTTAACCAGGACAATTATAAAGAGATGGAGGATTTTTATTATATCGAACCTGAGACATGGAAAACGCTTGGATACATGCCTACAAAAAATATAGGTGAGATGCAGCGCTTTGTCAGTTCAAGTAAAGCACTGAAAATTTCCAAATCATTCTTACTCTCGAAGAATTTCGGACAGTGGTTTAAGTTTCTTTTTAAATAATCCTAATATTATTATTTTGATACCAATACGACATTTTAATCCATTATTTGCTTCCTTGGAAAAGGAGCTGACTGCTGTTATCGAACAATTCGGTAATTCGGGAACATTACTGGAAAATGGGAAAAGGAATGTAATCAAAGTTTTTCCTCTGGCTGACATCAACATCAATGTGAAGTCGTTTAAAATACCGAAATTCTACAATAAAGTGGTTTATAAGTACCTTCGTAAATCTAAAGCAAAGCGTTCATTCGAGTATGCTAATATGCTGATTGAGAATGCTATTGGTACACCACAGCCTATAGCTTATTTTGAAAATTACAACGGATTGGGATTGCATGACAGTTATTATGTCAGCGAACATTTACAGGCCGATTTAACGTACAGGGAATTAGTTGAAACGGACTATCCGGACAGCGAAAATATTTTAAGACAATTCACCAAGTTTTCATTTCAATTGCATGAAAAAGGAATTGAATTTCTGGATCATTCTCCCGGAAATACCTTGATTAAAAAAGTATCAGACGATCAGTATGATTTTTTTCTGGTAGATTTAAACCGAATGAAATTTCACAAGCAAATGTCTTTTGATATCCGAATGAAAAATTTGTCCCGCTTGACGCCAAAAAAAGAAATGGTGATGATTATGAGTGATGAATATGCTAAATTATATGGAATCCCCTATGTCGAGGTATTCGATAAAATGTGGTTTTACACCAGCCAATTTCAAGAAAGGTACTTCAGGAAAAGAAGATTAAAAAAACAGCTTAAATTCTGGAAGAAATAGGTTGTCCTAAATGAGTTTCGGTAAATTTCCCCAATAATGGCAAGAACAATTCAGGTTCAAATTCCTGGTATAATGCCGTGTTTTCTGTAAAAATTTCTTTAGCTGTTTTTTCTTCAAACAATTGCGGCTTGTATTCGGATAAGTGAACGGAAACATGGTTTGTTCCATCTTCAAAAGTAGCCCAGCCTTTTTTGTCAATCCACGGGGAAAAAACAATAAATGAAGGTTTATTGAGGGCTTTTGCCATATTAATAGCACCGCCATCGTTCCCGATAATTAAATCACATTCGTTCATAATGGCGATAAACTCCCGAAGGTTTTTTCCTAAAACATCAAAGTGAATTTTAGCTTGTGTAGCAGGTTTGCACAAATTGAAAATGGAAGAGGCCAGTTCTTTTTGATTTGGGATATAATTGAACAGCATATTCACATCGTATCGGTCTGCGATATAATTGATGAGTTGTGCCATATATTCCGACGGGTACGTTTTGTCAGATGAACTTCCTATAATGCTGAGCATGACTGTTTTTCTGGTGCGGTCTAAACCATTACTTTCAAACAGTTTTTTAGCAAAAGCTGCTTCTTCTGAAGTGACGTAGAGTTTCGGAAAAGTTTCCAGTGGCACGTTTAAATGCAATGGATCAAGCAGTGAAAGGCGCTGTTCTATAATTAACCCCAGATTGGATTTTGGTGTTTGTGATTTTTCAACAACATCCGTGAAAATAAGTTTTCTCCACTTTTTGTCAAATGAGATTTTACGTTTTGCCCCAGAGAAAATCACCGGTAAAAAACTTTCAATCTTAGCATAAGAATCAATGACAATGTCATATTTTGCTTTGCGAATGTCCAATAAAAATTTAAAGAATTCCCATTTGCTTTTCCTGTGCTTTTCTTTAAATAAAATAAGGTTACTGATGGATTGGTTTCCTTGTAAAACTGCGACGGTCGATTCGTACACCATATAGTCAATGGTGGCATTTGGGTAGGCTTTACGCAGATTGTCACATAAGATGGCACTTACCAGGACATCGCCAATCATTTTCTGCTGAATAACAAGAATTTTCATCAGTTGGTTATTTTGTATATAAAGTTGCTCTCGGACTGGTCCACGTTCCATTCGAAAGGGCAGAAATATAATAGAGTATCAGGTTTCGGAATATAAAAATATTCACCTTTAACTTCGGAATAAAAAAGAAAAGACAGCCTAAAATAGCCAGTATTGTTTTTTCCAGAAGCAATGTGATCAGTAATAAAAACTGGATAACGAACCGCTCCAGACCTTGAGAATGCTCCTGAAAATAGACATGCTGTGAAATCAAAACTTCGGTTTTTGTCAGCGCTTTGGTTTTGATATTGATTCGGGATGCTCCGCCGTGTTTGTGTAAAATCGAAGTATTTCTGATCAAAGCTACTTTTCCGTGATGGTTGATGACGCGTTTGCAGATATCTACATCTTCAAAATAGAGCCAGTATTTTTCGTTCCAGCCGTTTATTTTTTGATACCAGCTTTTACTCATAAAAATCACGGCACCTGTTGCCCAGTCTGGAAAAACAATATTTTTATCTTCGCTGAAATTTCCTTGCACTGTTTCCTTGCTGAAAGCTCTGTTTAAAGCCCTGAAAGGGCCAAACAATGTTTTCAGGCTCGGAAAGAATCGAATTTCTTTGTATTTCTTATCATAGGCATCGACCTGAGTACAGGTAACAATACCAAAATCCGTATTGTTTTTTGCTGTTTGCCAAAGTTCATAAATGGCTTCTTCTCCGGCTACAGTATCCGGATTCAGAAAAAGAAGGTACGCTCCGTTTGCTGCTTTTGCTCCGGTATTGCAACCATTGGCAAAACCATTGTTTCCGTTATTTTCGATAAATCGAATTGTAGGAAACTGGGTTTTAAAAGTATCGAATTTTCCATCGTTAGAGCAATTGTCTACTACAATAGTTTCAAATGAAAATCGTGTAGATTCAATAGCTGATAAGGCTTCAAGACATTCGCTTAAGGCATTCCAGCTTTTGTAATTTACAATAACGATGGTAATATCTATCATAAAAAGAAGGGCTTAAACCGCTATGTCATATTCTCTTAACGCGTTGTTCAGAGATGTTTTTAAATCGGTTGATGGTTTGCGTTTTCCAATAATCAGAGCACAAGGCACTTGAAATTCACCAGCCGCAAACGTTTTGGCATAACTTCCCGGAATCACTACAGAACGGGCAGGAACAACTCCTTTGTATTCGATAGGTTCAGGTCCGGTTACATCAATGATTTTGGTAGAAGCTGTCAAACATACATTGGCTCCTAAAACCGCTTCTTTTTCCACACGAACACCTTCTACGACAATACAGCGTGAACCGATAAATGCACCATCTTCGATAATAACCGGAGCAGCTTGTAAAGGTTCTAATACACCACCAATACCTACACCACCGCTTAAGTGAACATCTTTGCCAATTTGGGCACAGCTTCCAACAGTAGCCCAGGTATCAACCATAGTTCCTTCATCTACATAAGCACCAATGTTAACATAACTAGGCATTAAAATCACTCCTTTAGAAATATAAGCACCATGACGGGCTACAGCATGAGGAACTACACGGATCCCTTTTTCGGCATAACCGCGTTTCAATGGAATTTTATCATGATATTCAAAAATACCCACTTCAAATGTTTCCATTTTTTGTATTGGAAAATACATAACTACAGCTTTTTTTACCCATTCGTTTACCTGCCAGCCTCCTGCTATAGGTTCAGCCACACGTAAGGTTCCGGCATCAAGCAAGTCGATGACTTCTCTAATGGCTTTTGTAGTTGTTTCTTCCTGTAACAAAGCTCTGTTTTCCCAAGCCTGTTCTATAATGGTTTGTAATGCATTCATGGTATTTGATTTTTAGCAAAGATAAATTATTTCGGCAATAGCCAAAAGTGAAAAGCAGGCTTTAATTTAACAGATATCAGGTTTATTGTTGAAGAACTGAAGAAAGAGGTCAAAGTTGCATAGAAATCATATAAATTATTTCCAGCACTACGTCAGAAAAAAATTTCGCGTTTGTGGTATTTTTTTCAATACTATTTTTTTACCACAGAAGTTGTGGTATTTTTTTTAAAACAAAAATTTTACCACAACTTCTGTGGTAAAATTTTCTGTTTGTTTTTTTTAA
>NZ_JBOGUT010000043.1:0-22012 GCF_050696275.1 Flavobacterium sp. | reverse complement strand
AACTTCGCATGAATGATGTTGTTCAACAACTAATTTTACACATTCAAGCTTTAATGCAAAATTATACTTGACTTTTCTTTCCATAAAAATACCCCCAAATAGTGTCTAACTTTTTGGGGGCAGTGCAGTTTAGTAAGGGTTTTATTTATTGATGAAATTGGTTTACTCTTCCAATATCAATTAGTATCTATAGTATTCTGGTTTGAATGGTCCTTGAACCTCAACTCCGATATAAGCCGCCTGATCGTCACGTAAAACTTCCAATTCAACTCCTAATTTAGCCAAGTGTAAAGCAGCTACTTTTTCGTCAAGGTGTTTTGGCAACATGTACACATCATTGTTGTAAGCTGCGCTGTTTTTCCACAATTCGATTTGAGCTAATGTCTGGTTTGTAAATGAGTTACTCATTACAAAACTCGGGTGACCTGTAGCACAACCTAAGTTTACCAAACGGCCTTCAGCCAAAATGATGATGTCTTTTCCGGCGATAGTATATTTATCAACCTGTGGTTTGATCTCTACTTTTGAAGCTCCGTGGTTTTTGTTTAACCAAGCCATGTCGATTTCGTTATCAAAGTGACCAATATTACAAACAACTGTTTTGTCTTTCATTTTCTCGAAATGAGAACCTAAAACGATGTCTTTGTTTCCTGTCGTTGTGATAATAATATCAGCGTTAGCAATAACCGTATCTAATTTTTTAACTTCAAAACCGTCCATAGCCGCTTGCAATGCACAAATTGGGTCGATTTCAGTAACTGTTACAATAGAACCAGCTCCTCTGAAAGAAGCAGCAGTTCCTTTACCAACATCACCGTAACCGCAAACTACTACTCTTTTACCAGCTAACATTAAGTCAGTAGCACGACGAATAGCATCAACAGCACTTTCTTTACATCCGTATTTGTTGTCGAATTTCGATTTTGTTACTGAGTCATTAACGTTGATTGCAGGCATTGGCAATGTTCCGTTTTTCACTCTTTCGTACAAACGGTGAACTCCTGTAGTTGTTTCTTCAGATAATCCTTTGATTCCGTCTACTAATTCAGGGTAACGGTCAAAAACCATGTTTGTCAAATCTCCACCGTCATCTAAAATCATGTTTAATGGTTTTCTGTCTTCACCAAAAAACAATGTTTGCTCGATACACCAGTCAAAAGACTCTTCATCTAAACCTTTCCAAGCATATACTTGAATTCCGGCAGCAGCAATAGCAGCAGCAGCCTGATCCTGAGTAGAGAAGATATTACAAGATGACCAAGTAACCTCAGCTCCTAAAGCGATTAACGTTTCAATTAAAACAGCTGTTTGGATTGTCATGTGCAAACATCCTGCGATACGAGCACCTTTAAGAGGTTGTTCGTTTTTATATTCAGCACGAAGTGCCATTAATCCCGGCATTTCAGCTTCTGCTAATTCAATTTCTTTTCTTCCCCAAGCCGCAAGAGAAATATCTTTCACTTTATAAGCTACAAATGGTAATGTCGTTGTACTCATCTATTGTATATTTGTATTATCAAAAAATTTCTGCAAAATTACGGAATTACTTTTTATTTTTTCCATCGTTTTGTTTATTTTGTGAATTGTTTCCCTTTCTAATCTTTTGAAAAACAACAAAATACTAAATGCCTTTACATAAAGTTATCAATATCAACTCCTCAACAACCATTTTTCTTTGGAAAATAACAGAATCCTTTGAAGATTTGTTTGACGAAGTACAGCTCAAAGACATTAATCTGATTCGGCTGAATACGATGAAATCCGAACTGCATCAGCGCGGTTTTTTAAGTGTTCGCAAATTACTGTCCCATTGTGGTTATACGGATTTCGATTTAATTTATGACCAAAGCGGAAAGCCTTATCTGGAAGATGGAAAACACATTTCCATTTCACATTCCCATGAGTTTTCAACCATCGTTTTAAGCGATCAGAACATAGGAATCGATTTGGAATTGGTAAAAGAAAAAGTATTGAGAATTGCTCCCCGATTTATGGATATTTCGCATCTGGATAATTTATCTGAACAAGATCAGATGAAAAAAGCGACTATTATCTGGGGCATTAAAGAAGCTGTTTTCAAACTTAAAAACGAAGTTGGCATCAGTTTTACAGATCATATATTTGAAGACCCGTTTCTGTTATCCGACAAAAAAGGGACAGCCAAATTGCGTTTTAACGAAGGAGTAGAACAGTTCACTATTGTTTTCGAAGAAATTGAAAATTACATGTTGGTTTGCGCATTGAAAGACGAATAATCTTCTTCCCGGTTTTTATAGATTGCAACCAGCAGTACCGTTCCCATTTTTCTCGCCCGTCGTTTTAACGTCTCCGTATTTTCTCCTTCAAACAGGTCATTCAGTGTTTCGAACCAGATGTTTAACCATAAGCCAAAAGCGGAGGCATTGATTGTATAATTGCATTTTCGGTCAACCTGCTGATGGGATAAAATGGGGTTGCCGAAGTATTTCCTGACAGCAAACAGATTATTTTCCCAAAAATCAGTGAGCTTTCCCATATGTGCATCCCAATCTTTAATAGCGGTATTAAAGAAAGGCCCTATTTCTTCATTAGTCTTTATTTTAGCATAAAAAGAAGAAACCAAGAAAGATAGATCCTCCCTGTTTTGAATGTCTTTTTTCATATTTTTCAATTAAATAATCAGGGTATTTAAAACAATCATAACGATACTGATGAAAACGCTTGCGATAAGTAAATCGAAAACCATTTTTGGTTTTTGCTGAGATAAAATCGATGCGTTTACAGTCATACAGATAGCTACAACCATCCCCAGTTGAACCATCTGAAAAAAGGAAGTACCGTTTTTCAAAACGTACATAGCTGCAACCGAACCCAAGCAACTTTGCCCAATAATTGCCAAAGTGGCAAATCCGATAAACCCTTTGTGAAAATCCTGAAGTGTTTTTTGATAAAGTGACATAATTTGTAATTTTATTATACAAAGTTATGCTGCACTTAAGGCTTCCATTTATGATTCAAATCATATAGAAGAAAATTATCTGAATACTTTTCTATTGATGATTTTGATCTGATTTTTCCTTTCCAAAGCCTTAATCGCGCGAATAACCGTTTCGACACGAAGACCGGTAAGATCAGCCATCTGCTGGCGAGTCAGGTCAATTTTGAAACCATCGGGCTCTTTTTCGATTTTAAAGAACTTAATCGAGTAATCCACCAATTTCAGCAGGCGGTGTTCCGGTTCCTGAGAAGAAATTTCGGCAGCCATAACCGATTTATAATGCAGCCTTTTCGCCAGGTTTTCAATAATAGCCAATGAAACCTGAGCATTATCTTGTATCAGATCCAGAAACTGTTTTTTGGGCAGCACAAACAATTCGCAATCTGTTACCGCAATGGCATTGGCCGGATAAACCCTGTCCAAAAACAACGGAGGCTCGCCAAAACTTTGATTATCATTAAAAAAACCTTGTACAAACTCCCGTCCATCATCATTAAAGTTGCACATTTTTATTTCGCCGCTTATAATCTGAAAGTAATTAACCGGCAAATCATTTTCATGAAAAATACTATCGCCTTTTGTGTATTTCTTTTGAACTGCCTTGTAAGATTGGAGTAATTCTTCGGATATCATTTGACTTATCATGTAAAGATATAGCACAAAAATACCATTAAAATTTCACGGATTTTAAAAAAGGCCTACTTTTACGAAATCAAATAAATGAAGAAGAAAACTAATGCTTTATAACCAAATTGTATCAGCCAGACAAAACAATCAAAAATTGTTGGCTATTCTATTAGACCCTGATAAAATTGACATGGAAAGCATTGATAATCTGATTGACAAGATTAATGAATCTCCTGCCACACACGTTTTTATAGGCGGAAGCATTGTAGAAGCCGATAGTATTGACGAACTCATTATTCGATTGAAGCAGAAAACAATAGCACCTATTGTTCTTTTTCCCGGAAATCCTTCACAAATTTCTAAAGAAGCCGATGCTATTTTGTTTCTGACGTTGTTATCAGGAAGAAACCCCGATTATTTGATAGAGCATCAGGTAAATGCCGTTCCTTTTTTAAAGAAAACCAAGCTTGAAGTGATATCAACCGGCTACATACTCATAGAAAGCGGCACACAAACAGCTGTAGAGAGAGTAAGCAAAACAGATCCTTTAGACAGAAATAATTCCGACTATGTTCTGCAAACGGCTCAGGCTGGAGAATATATAGGAAACCAATTGATATATCTTGAAGCCGGAAGCGGAGCGAAACAAGCTGTTCCTTTGGAAATGATAGAAAAAACATCCAAAAACATCCAAATTCCTTTAATCGTTGGTGGTGGCATCCGCTCAAAGGAAGCCATCGACAATGCTTACCGTGCCGGAGCCGATTTAGTGGTTATAGGCACTGCTTTTGAAAACGATATAAACTTCTTCAACTAATGTTTGACTATTTATTTTCCCAATATAAAACCTATCCTACGCATGAAATTGCACTCGAAGTATCAGCCATTGTTTTTGGCCTTCTGAGTGTCTGGTATGCCAAAAAAAATAACATCCTGGTTTTTCCAACCGGAATCATCAACACCGCAATTTATACCTATTTGCTATGGAAATGGTCGTTACTTGGCGACATGATGATTAATGGCTACTATGTTATAATGAGTATTTATGGCTGGTATCATTGGACGAGAAAAAAAGATGATGTTGAGGAATTTCCGATTTCCGTGATGACCTTTTCGGAGAAAAAATGGTCACTTCTTATTTTTACTGCAACCGTATTATTCGTAGTATCAGTTTATACTTTTTTTAATAAATTTACACACTGGACGTCCTATGTAGACACCCTTGTCACAGGAATTTTCTTCGTTGGAATGTGGTTGATGGCACGAAGAAAAATTGAGAATTGGATTTTATGGATTATTGGTGATATCATTTCAATTCCGATGTATTTTGTCAAAGGGTATTCGTTTACCAGTATCCAATATTTAATTTTTACAATTCTGGCTGTTTCAGCTTATTTAGAATGGAAGAAAAAGTTACAACAAAAAGCACTTTAGCAAACAACTATGGATTTACAGCGGCTGATTTTGATCAAATTAGTGCCGATGAAATACCATTGGATAAAATTTTACATGAACTTTCTATATTTCAATCCGGAATTTCAAAAATCATTCTGGAAAAACCTGCTATAATTGGTGATGGCATCACTTCCTTATCTGAAACTGATGCTAATCGCTATGCTGAAATTTTTGAGGCGAAAAAGGAAAAATTCCAATTGGAAAAATTTGTCCCTGCTTCCGGCGCCGCAAGTCGTATGTTTCAGTTCCTGAACACCTTTCTAGCAGAATTTAAACCAGATACCGAATCGATAAACGCTTATATAAACAGAACTCACAATACTTCACTTTCCGTTTTTTTAATTGGAATGGATAAGTTTCCGTTTTTCAAAACCGTTGACCAATGGTTAAATGCTAAATATCCTGATTTTCAATCTTGGGAAAAAGACAAAAAAAATTATTTTTTCGTCAAAGCATTATTAGATCAGGACAAATTTGATTTTGCCAGCAAACCTAAAGGAATTTTGCCTTTTCACGATTATTCGGGACAGATTAAAACTCCTATTGAAGAACATCTGAAAGAAGCAATAAATTATTCTGCTTCAAATGGCATTACAAAAATACATTTTACTATTTCTTCTGAACATCAGGCAGAATTTGAGAAAATCATCCAAGACGTTACACCTGATTTTGAAAAAGAATCCGGTGTTCTAATCCAGCCTTCCTTTTCGAAACAACACAACAGCACAAACACTATTGCTGTCAGTTCGCTCAATATGCCGATGCGCAACCGATCTGGCGAACTGGTTTTAAGACCCGGAGGACATGGAGCACTCATCAACAATTTAAATCAGAGCCAGGCAGACATCGTTTTTATAAAAAACATAGACAATGTGAGTCACAATAACATTGGCACTATCTCGCTTTATAAAAAAGTTTTGGCCGGTTATTTGGTAGAACTTCAGAAAAAAACATTCCGTAATCTGCAGCAGCTTGAAAATTCGGAAATTAAAAAAGAAGACGTTTTAAAAATCCAGCATTTTATCGAAAATGACCTGAATATTAAAACCTCATCTGACTTTGATGAGTATAAAAAAGACAGCAAGATTAAACATCTGAAATCAATCCTTAACAAACCTATACGGGTTTGCGGAATGGTTAAAAATGAAAACGAACCCGGCGGAGGTCCTTTTTGGGTACGCGAAAAAAACGGAAATATATCACTGCAAATAGTAGAAAGCTCTCAAATTGATCTGCAAAACGAGCATCAATCACATATTTTCAAATCCGCCACACACTTTAACCCGGTTGATATTGTTTGCGGGCTTAAAAATAATCAGGGAAAAAAATTCAATCTCAATGATTTTATAGATCATGAAAGTGGTTTTATTGTTGAAAAAAGTAAAAATAGTGTTCAATACAAAGCCTATGAATTACCAGGCTTATGGAATGGCGCTATGGCAAACTGGATTACGGTTTTTATTGAAGTTCCGCTGGCAACTTTCAATCCTGTTAAAACCGTAAACGATTTGTTGAAACCAAACCATCAGGCACAATAAGAATGGATACCGGAAGAATTATAACTGAATTGTCTTTTAAAGCTGTAAGGAGCAGTGGTGCCGGCGGACAAAACGTTAATAAAGTAGCAAGCAAAGTAGTTCTTTCCTTCAACATAAACACTTCGCAGGCTTTGTCAGCAGAGGAAAAAGAAACAGCCATACCGAAATTAGCCACAAGATTAACTTACGAAAACATCCTGATTTTGACCTGCGATGAAGATCGGAGTCAACTCAAAAACAAGGAAATTGTCATCAAAAGATTTCTCGAGATTATTCAAAAAGCTTTAGTCAAGCCAAAAGAAAGAAAGGCTACAAAAATTCCAAAATCAGTAATCAGAAAACGGATAAAAGACAAGAAAAGCATTTCTGAAATAAAAAAATCAAGAAAAAAACCCGATTTTAATTAGCTATTTTTTAAATTGATTTAAGGCATTTTTAGTAAAATCCGACAATACTAATTCTCCAGAAATCGCCGCACGCTCGTACAAAAGCGTTTCCCAATGTGACGTATTCTCCCAAAGCACTTTTTTCATTTCATATAACGCCTTCGGATTGTAACTTGTTAATTTAGCGGCAAATACTCCTAACGCAGAATCCATATCAGATATCGAATTGAAAATCTCCGAATACAATCCGTTTTCAAAAGCCCATTGTGCCTCTCTCCATTCGTGAGCTGCAAGCGTCAATTGAAACATGGCTGTTTTGCCTATTTTTTTGGAAACTGCAGGCTCAATCACAAATGGCCCGATTCCTATAGCCAGTTCAGAAAGTTTTACAGCAGCATAATCTGTAGCAAAAACATAATCACAAGCGGAAGCCAATCCTACTCCACCACCAACAGCTTTTCCTTGAACACGTCCTATGATAAGCTTTTTGGAAGTCCTCATGGCATTGATTACATTGGCAAAGCCACTAAAAAATTCCTTTCCTTCTTCAAGCGTCGAAACGGAAAGCAACTCATCAAATGAAGCTCCGGCACAAAAAGCACCTTCTCCGGCACTTTTCAGTATAATCACCGAAACAGTGTCGTTTTCATTCAAATCATTGATTTGCGCTGTCAAATTTTTTAATTGGGTACTTGGGAAAGAATTACTCGCCGGATGGCTAAAAGTGATTGTTGCAACTTTATTTTCAATAATCGTTTCTACAAATTCATTTTGCTGAGTGTCCATAGGATTGCTTTAGTACTGTAAAAGTAAGAAAAAAAGTATCAATAAAAAACCACGTTTTTCAACGTGGTTCTGTAATTATTTTCCTTTATTAGCTTCGGCAACGTATTTTTCCAACGCCATCGTCATAGACGGTGTTTCCGGCGTAGGAGCCAAAATATCGACTCTTAAACCATGCTCTAACGCCTCTTTTTGCGTTGTGCTTCCGAAAACAGCTATGCGGGTGTTATTTTGTTCGAAATCAGGAAAGTTTTTAAATAATGATTTTATTCCTGTAGGACTAAAAAATGCCAATACATCGTAATACACATCTTTCAGATCAGACAGATCACTCATTACCGTTTTATAAAACGTTCCCGGAGTCCAATCCAGTTTTAAATTATTCAACGTTTGCGGAATGTCTGCATTCAACTGGTCTGATGAAGGCAAAAGAAATTTCTCCTCTTTGTACTTTTTGAAAAGCGTTGACATATCCACAAAATCTTTTTGGCCCACATAAATTTTTCTCTTTCTGTACACCACATATTTTTGAAGATAAAAAGCAACTGCTTCCGATTGGCAGAAATACCTCAGATCTTCCGGGATTTTATATCGCATCTCTTCAGCTACCCTGAAAAAATGATCTACTGAATTCTTGCTGGTCAAAATAATAGCAGAATAATTATTCAGATCGATTTTCTGGGCACGAACATCTTTTGCCGATACTCCCTCAACATGTATAAATGGTCTGAAATCAACTTTTACCTTATGCTTATTTTGCAAATCAAAATAGGGAGAGTTCTCAACTTTTGGTTCTGGCTGAGATACTAAAATTGTTTTCACTTTCATATTAAACTTTTCTTACTGCACTATCTTTTTGTAATAACATAATACATAAAATAATAGGGCGCAATTTCAAGAGCGCAAATATATAAAATAAAATAAAACAACTTACTTAATAGTAATTTTTGATAATTTTTTAATGAAACCAAATATGTTATTGAATTAATTACCAATAATATAGCCAAAACCCCCATTATAAGATAAGTATTCATCAGATCTGTATAAAACAACACAATGTTTAATGGCAACAACAGCAAACCGATATAGGTTCTGTAACTGACTTTGAACAGATTAAACTGCTCAATAAAACTTTCTATATTAAACGAGGTTGCTATAATCTTCTCAATTAAAAATTTAGAAAGTACAAAAAAACTTAAAAAAGTAAGGATTTGAATGTACGATATCCAATTTGTTTTGGTTGTATACCCAAGATAGCTCAGAACCATCAGTACAAAAAACGACAGCGAAATTAATTGCACGACAAACAACAAAATAGTAAACCAACTCATCAGGTTACTATTATCCTTATAAATCTTCAGGTATTTGTTGTTAATCAACAGGTTTACAAAATCACTGAAACGGTTCTCAAATGCACTTTTTGTGATAGCAACTAACAACAAAGCAATAATAAACAAGACCGTAACCCAGTCTCTGTTTTCTACAATTCGAGGAATTAGTTCTATTTTATTCATGGCGCAAAATTACAAAATTTTTAAACCATTATTTAATTATAAATAATTTAAGAAACTCATTTGTTAAAAAGCTTATTTTTGCATCAGAAATTTACAGTATGCAAGACGGAATTGTCATTATCCCAACATATAACGAGATCGAAAACATCGAAACTATCATTCGAGCCGTATTTTCGTTACCAAAAAAATTTCATGTTCTGATTGTAGACGATAATTCGCCCGACGGAACTTCAGCGAAAGTAAAAGAACTTCAGACAGTGTTTCCGGATTCTCTTTTTTTAGAAAAAAGAAAAGGAAAAGCAGGGTTAGGAACAGCTTATGTTCATGGATTCAAGTGGTCCATGCAGCACCATTACGAATATATTTTCGAAATGGATGCCGATTTTTCCCATAATCCTCAGGACTTAGAGAAATTATACAATGCCTGTCGTGACGGAGCTGGCATGGCTATTGGCTCACGCTATCTAACTGGTGTTAATGTAGTCAACTGGCCGTTAAACCGCGTTTTGATGTCCTACTTCGCTTCCATTTATGTAAAGATGATTACTGGAATGAAAATTCATGATGCCACGGCAGGATTCATCTGCTACAGACGTGAAGTTCTGGAAACCATTCAGTTGGATAAAATAAAATTCACCGGTTATGCGTTTCAGATAGAAATGAAATACCGTACTTTTATCAATAATTTCAAAATCACCGAAGTTCCCATCATTTTTACAGACAGAACCAAAGGAGAATCCAAAATGAGTAATGCCATTATCAAAGAAGCAATTTTTGGCGTTATCATGTTACGAGTAAGAAAAATTTTCAACAGATTATAATCCATTAACAAGCAGCTATGAAAACCATTTTAATTAAGAATGCTAAAATTGTCAACGAAGGAACCATTTTTGAAGGCGACGTTCTTATTGAAAATGAATTTATTGTTGAAGTTGCCGAAAGCATAAGCCCAAAATCATCCGACTGCAAAATTATTGATGCTGAAGGAAATTACCTGATTCCGGGTGCTATTGACGATCAGGTGCATTTCAGAGAACCGGGGCTTACCCACAAAGGCGATATTGCTTCCGAATCGAGAGCAGCTGTTGCCGGCGGAATTACCTCATTTATTGAACAGCCGAACACCGTTCCGAATGCTGTTACACAAGAATTATTAGAACAAAAATACCAGATAGCTGCGGAAACCTCATTTGCCAATTATTCCTTCATGATGGGAGCAACCAATGACAATCTGGAAGAAGTCCTGAAAACCAATCCTAAAAATGTTGCAGGAATTAAAATCTTCTTAGGCTCTTCTACCGGAAATATGCTCGTTGATAACGAAGCTGTATTGGAAAAAATATTTTCAAGCACCAAAATGCTGATTGCCGTGCATTGCGAAGACGAAACCACCGTAAAAAACAATCTGGAAAAATACAAAGCAGAATATGGCGATGACATTCCAATGGAGTACCATCATTTAATCCGAAGTGAAGAAGCTTGCTATATTTCATCATCAAAAGCCATTGCGCTGGCTAAGAAAACGGGAGCACGATTGCATATCTTCCATGTTTCTACGGCCAAAGAAACAGCGCTTTTCACTAATAAAATACCATTAGAAGAAAAGCAAATTACTGCTGAAGTCTGCGTACATCATCTTTGGTTTACCAATGAAGATTATGCAAAAAAAGGCACTTTAATCAAATGGAATCCGGCGGTAAAAACAAAGACAGACAAAGACGGTTTATGGAAAGCACTGCTTGACGACCGAATTGATGTTATTGCCACGGATCACGCCCCGCACACTATTGAAGAAAAGAAAAACCCTTATACTTCTGCACCTTCAGGCGGCCCTCTTGTTCAGCATGCAGTTGTAGCTATGTTTCAGGCTTTTCATCAGGGAAAAATTTCGGTAGAGAAAATCGTGGAGAAAATGGCACACAATCCCGCCAAAATATTCAAAATTGACCGTCGAGGATTCATCAAAAAAGGTTTTTATGCCGATTTAGCTATTGTTAATACCGGAATGCCTTGGCGTGTAAACAAACAAAATATTCTATACAAATGCGGCTGGTCTCCTTTTGAAGATGTTACATTTACTTCGAGAATAACCCATACATTTGTAAATGGCGAATTGGTATACAAGCATTTTAAAACTACCGATAAGCGCCGTCCAGGAAAAAGATTAGAGTTTAACAGATAACGTATGAAGAAAATCATTGTATTGCTTTCGGTATTAATTATTGTTGCAGCCTGTACCAATAAAAATGAAATTCCTAAGCCTGCGAATCCTATTGCACCGGATGTAATGGAAAACATTCTGTATGACTTGGCCTTACTACAAGCTTTAAAAAGCTATAGCCCTGAGAAATTAGCAGAAAACAGTATTAATACAAAAACATATATTTACCAGAAATACAAAATCGACAGTGCACAATTTGCCGAGAATGACAAATATCTGGCGACTAATATTGAAGAATACAAGTTATTATCTGAAAGAGTAACCGCCCGATTAGAAAAAGAAAAAGCCAAAACTGATACTATTCTAAAGAAAGAAGATAAAAAGAATTCCAGCAAAATTAAAGACTCAGCGACTGAAACCAATGAGGCGAGTAAGAAGATATTTCAGAAATTAGCCCGTAGGAAAGCTCAGAATAGATAAGCATTATTTTCGGATGTAAGCTGTAATGCTTTGAAATTGAAATCCAAATCGTCTGATAATTTTTTCGTTAGAATAAATATCGGTGGAATGCAGCGAATAAGCTAAATCCTTGGTCAACTCTCTCTTCTTATTAAAAAGGACAGCCAGAAACCAATCCATTCGCCAGGCCAAACCAGTCAGAAACCAATTGGCATACAATTTTGGTTCTTTAACCTTTAAAGTGTCCGCAATAATCGAAACCAACTTCTGATAGGTTTCATTTTCAGCAACCAGAATAAACCGTTCACCACTTATATTTTCCTTCATTAATAATGCACTTATTGCAACCACATCATCTACTGAGACAAATCCGGTGGTTCCTTTGGTATAAAATAACAGTCCTTTTTTGACTTTCTGATAAATTTCCCCACTTCCTTCCTTCCAAAAAGAAGGCCCAAGAATCACACCGGGATTTACAACTACAACCTCTAATCCTTCCTGCTGTGCGCGCCAGACTTCCATTTCGGCACCATACTTCGAAATCGCATAATAACTGTGTGTTTTTTCAGGATTCCATTCCGTTTGCTCTGTAATCTTTTCTTCATTTACTGCCAAATCACCCAATGCAGCTATTGAACTTACAAAACACAGCTTCTTTACTTTTTTATCAATACAGAAATTGACAATATTAGCCGTTCCTTCAATATTTGTTTTCCTCAATTTATCCTCATCCTTTGGGTCGAATGAAATCAAAGCTGCACAATGGTAAACGGAATCCACATCTTCAAAAGCTGTTTCCAGAGAAGAAATTTCGATAATATCGGCTCGGCACCAATGGATTTTATTAAATAAAGCTGCTTTTTCATAATGCTCAAAAACCGATTGCGTCCGCAATTTCCCTTTCTCATTTCTAAATAGCGCTTTCACTTCATGCCCCTGCTCAATCAAGTGCAAAACCAAATGCGAACCTACCAAACCTGTTGCTCCTGTAACTAATACCATGTTTCAAATATAATTTAAAGTTACTGAGTTCCAAAGTCTCTGAGAAACAAAGTTGACAAACGCATTACAAATCACTAATTACCAAAGGTCGGGCTTAATCGAAATTCCATCATTGACATTAAAATTGATTATTGCCATTGTCATTGAATTCTTATCTTTGCGCACACGAGGCCAAAATGGTCGAACTGATGAAATAAATTATTTACAAAAAATGAAGAATTTAGTCGAAGAATTAAAATGGAGAGGCTTATACCATGACAGTATGCCGGGAACTGAAGAGCAATTGCTAAAAGAAGCAACGACAGCTTATATCGGATTTGACCCAACAGCCGATTCACTGCATATCGGAAGTATGGTGCAGATTATTCTTTTGGTTCATCTTAAAAATTTCGGTCACCAGCCTATCGCTTTGATCGGAGGAGCTACAGGAATGATAGGTGATCCATCGGGAAAATCAGACGAGAGAAATTTACTAAATGAGGAAACACTTGCAAAAAATGTCGCTGGTATTAAAAGTGTGCTTTCCCGATTCCTTGATTTTAATTCTACCGAAAAAAATGCACCAATCATGGTTAACAACTATGACTGGATGAAAGAATTCTCATTTATTGATTTTGCCCGTGAAGTCGGAAAACGAATCACAGTCAATTATATGATGGCAAAAGATTCTGTAAAAAAACGTTTGAGCGGAGAAGTAGGAGAAGGCATGTCGTTTACAGAGTTTACTTATCAATTAATTCAAGGATACGACTTTTACCATTTACACAAAAACCACAATTGCGTTTTGCAGATGGGAGGTTCTGACCAATGGGGAAATATTACCACCGGAACTGAATTAGTCCGCAGAATGAATAGCGAAGCTGCAAAAACATATGCTTTGACAACACCTTTGATTACAAAAGCAGATGGTTCTAAATTCGGTAAATCCGAAGGTGGAAATATCTGGCTGGATGCCAATAAAACTTCTGTTTACCAATTCTACCAATTTTGGGTAAACACCACTGATGAAGACGCGGAAAAATACATTAAGATTTTTACTTTCTTAGATAAAGAAACCATTGACAGCTTAATCGAAGAACACAAACAAGCGGCACATTTAAGAATTTTGCAAAAGCGTTTGGCGGAAGAAATTACAATTTTTGTTCATAGCCGTGAAATGCTTGAAGATGCCATCAAAAAATCTGAGTTTGTTTTTTCAAATTTTACACTTGAAGATCTGAAAGCGGAAGGCGAAGCTTTTTTCCTTGATATCTTTGCTGAATTTCCACAACCTGTATTAAAGAAAAGTGACTTGGCCGACGGTTTAGACGCCGTAACCGGTTTGTCTGATATGACAAAGATTTTTCCATCTCGAGGAGAAGCCCGAAAAGCTATAGCAGCCAATGCTGTATCTGTAAATAAACAAAAAATTCAGGTAGAAAGTACATTATCCGCCGACAATATATTTTTTGAGAAATATATTCTAATCCAATTCGGAAAAAGAAAATACTTCGTAATCAATCTGCTTAATGAATAAACCGGTTTTATAAAATCACAAAAAAACAAAGCTCCAATATCTTGGGGCTTTTTTTATGCCATTTGCTTTCTCTGACAATTAAATTTTATCTGTCAGAAAAAACCGTTCTATTTTTTAAGGATAAGATAAGGTTAACTTATGGTCCGTTTAAAAGCTTCTCTAAACGAACCGTGTTTATCTTAGATAAAATTAACATTATTAACGTTTAAACCATACTTATTCTTAAAATTTAAGTATATAATTATGTATAATGTATTTTTTACGGTAATACCGTATTTATTTATCAAAAAAAAATAAATATATTCGCAATCGATAAACAACTAAAAACCAATTTTTTATGAAATTCAAATTACTTTCCGTTACCTTGTTAGCGGTCACAAGTTTTGCTTTTGCACAGGAAAGAGGCTCGTTTTGGAAAGCTTCCACAAAAAGCAACATCACAGCCCTTGACAGCAGAATGCAATTGCCTGAAAAAAATCTCTATGACTTAGAGATGAATGCCTTAAAGGCAAATCTGGCTAATGCTCCACAAAGAGGTGCTAACGTAAGAACATCAAATGTTTTTATTTCACTTCCGGATGCTGATGGGAAATCAGAAAAATTCCGTGTGTACGAAAACTCAATCATGGATCCAGCTTTAGCAACGAGATATCCTGACATCAAATCGTACATAGGAATTGGAGTTGACAGTCCGACCTCAACAGTTTACTTCAGTGTTTCTCCTCTTGGATTCAAAGCCATGACAATCAACGGAGACAGAACAGCTGTGTTTATTGAGCCTTTTTCACAGGACTTAAAAACGTATTCTGTTTACAAAAAATCAGACAAAAAACAAAACCTTTCTCCTTTCGAGTGTTCTGTTATTGACAGAGCTAATCCGTTGTTAAATCAGGACGCGTCTGCTTTAAGACCGAATGCTGATGATGCAACATTGAGAACATTCCGTTTGGCCATGTCAGTTACTGGGGAGTACACTGTATATTTCGGCGGAACTAAAGCTTTGGCTTTGGCAGCAATTAACAATTCCATGACTCGTGTTAATGGTGTTTTTGAAAAAGATTTTGCTGTAAGAATGGTTTTAATTGCTAATACTGATGCCGTAATTTATACTTCCGCCTCAACAGATCCATATTCAGCTGCTGCTGCCGGATCAGGAGGAGCTTGGAACGGCGAATTACAGTCTACACTTACTTCAGTAATTGGTGAATCTAACTATGACGTGGGCCACTTATTTGGCGCTTCAGGTGGTGGTGGAAACGCCGGATGTATTGGTTGTGTTTGCGTAAACAATCAAAAAGGTAGCGGATTTACTTCTCCTGGAGACGGTATTCCTTCCGGCGATAATTTTGATATCGATTATGTAGCACATGAACTAGGACATCAATTTGGTGCCAACCACACTTTCTCTCATGGAAATGAAGGAACAGGTGTAAATATGGAGCCAGGTTCAGGTTCAACCATTATGGGGTATGCCGGTATTACATCTCAGGATGTGCAACCGCATTCTGACGCTTACTTCCACGCAGCAAGTATCCAACAGGTAACTAATAACGTGAAAGCCAAAACTTGTCAGACAAACACAGCTACAGGAAATGCTATTCCAACTGCACTTGCAGGAGCTGACTTCACTATTCCAAAAAGCACTCCGTTTATGTTAACCGGTTCAGGAACCGATGCAAACGGAGATGCACTAACATACATTTGGGAGCAATTTGACAACGCAGCCTCTTCAGCTACTGGAGCAAATTCTGCAGCAAGCGCTACCAGAACATCTGGACCAACTTTCAGATCATACAATCCAAGTACTTCTCCATCGAGATATTTCCCTAGAATGGCTTCAATATTAACCGGAGCTACTACTACTGCAGGAACAGATATCACAGTAGAAGCTTTACCTTCTGTAGCCAGAACGATGAACTTCAGATTTACAGTTCGTGATAACAGAGCTGGCGGTTCTGCAAACAATAGTGATGACATGGTAGTTACTGTAAACGCTACTGCAGGTCCTTTCAGCGTAAGCTCTCCTAACACAGCTGTTTCTTATGTGGGTGGATCTTCTCAAACTGTAACTTGGGCCGTAGCCGGAACTACAGCAAATGGTGTAAACTGTGCGAATGTTGATATTTTATTGTCTACAGATGGTGGAAATACGTATCCTGTAACTTTATTGGCAGGCACTCCAAACGACGGAACACAAGCGGTTACTATTCCTAACACAGCTGGAACAACAAACCGAATCATGGTAAAAGGAAGCGGTCACATTTTCTTTGACGTTTCTAATACAAACTTTACCATTACTACAGGTACTATTGACAATATAGCCCCATCGGCTCCAACTTCATTAGGTGCTTCAGGAACAACTCAAACTACAACTAACTTAGCTTGGACAGCTTCTACTGATAACGTAGCAGTAACAGGATATGATGTATACCAAGGTGGTGTTTTCAAAGCTAATGTAGCCACTACTTCTTACACAGTAACAGGATTGACAGCATCTACTGTTTATTCTTTCTATGTAATTGCAAGAGATGCTGCAGGAAACAGTTCTGCTGCAAGTAATACAATTAATGTTACTACTGCTGCTCCAATTGTAGATGTAACTCCTCCTTCAGCTCCAACATCATTGGCTGCTTCAGGAACAACATCTTCTTCAACTAATTTATCTTGGACAGCTTCTACTGATAATGTAGCAGTAACAGGATATGATGTATACCAAGGTGGTGTTTTCAAAGCTAACGTAGCAACTACTTCTTACACTGTAACTGGATTGACAGCTTCTACTGCTTATTCTTTCTATGTAATAGCAAGAGATGCAGCTGGAAACAGCTCAACTGCAAGTAATACCGTAAATGTTACGACTTCTGTGGTAACAATCACTTATTGTGCGTCTCAAGGTAACAGTGTTGCTGATGAGTTAATCGGAAGAGTTCAGATTGGAACAATCAACAACGCTTCTACGGGAGGAACTGGTTATACTAATTTTACTGCAATCTCAACAAACCTTACAAAAGGAGCTTCTACAACTATTACAGTAACTCCAACTTGGACAGGTTCTGCTTATGCAGAAGGATACGCTGTATTTATTGATTACAACCAAGATGGTGACTTTACTGACGCCGGAGAATTGGTTTGGTCTAAAGCAGCTGCAACAACTACTCCTGCAACAGGTACATTTACAGTATCTTCTTCTGCAACTTTAGGAGCAACAAGAATGAGAGTTTCTATGAAATACAACGGAATTCCAACTGCCTGCGAAACGTTCTCTTACGGACAAGTAGAGGATTACACCGTTAATCTTCAAGCTGGCGGAGGTACTCCAACATATTGTGCTTCTCAAGGAAATAACACGAATGACGAAAGAATTGGTAAAGTAGTATTCAATGCTATCAACAACACTTCTACAGGTACTGCCGGATACGAAAATTTCACTTCAATATCAACTAATGCAGGTCGCGGAACGGCTTACACTATTACAATCACTCCTACATGGACTGGTTCGACATATGCTGAAGGCTATGCTGTATTTATCGATTACAACCAAGATGGTGACTTTACAGATGCAGGTGAATTAGCATGGAGCGCTGCTGCTTCTACAACTACACCTGTAAGCGGTTCAATCACTATTCCTGCTACAGCTACTTTAGGTGCAACAAGAATGAGAGTTTCTATGAAATACAATGGAATTCCAACAGCTTGCGAAGCATTCTCTTACGGACAAGTAGAAGATTATACTTTAAACATTTCTACTACTGCAAGACAAGAAGAAAGCAGCAACTTAGCGGCAATCAAATTGTATCCAAATCCTACAGATGCAGTTTTAAATATCACCGAAGTTTCAGAAAATGCAACTTTCAGAGTATTTAACCTAATCGGACAAACTATATTAGATGGCAAAATCATTAATGGTACAGTTGATGTAACCAGAGTGAATGCCGGAAACTATATTTTGGAAATTTCTGACAATGGAAACGTGACAACGAAACGTTTTATCAAGAAATAATTCCTCTTCACAGGAATCAGGAAAAGGCTATCCCAATCGGGGTAGCCTTTTTTAGTTTTCTTTTTGAAAAAAATAGTACTTTTAGGCCTTGACAAATTCAAAAAAATTATGAAGAAATTATTGCTTTTAACCTTAACAATGATGAGCATACACACAGTTGTTGCACAAGAAGTGCTGTCTCCGGAATTACTATGGAAACTGGGAAGAGTAACTCCTCTTGGCATTTCCAAAGACGAAAAAAATGTTGTCTATAAAGTTTCCACTCCTTCGGTGGAAGAAAACAAATCGGCTTCAAAATTCTATACGATTCCCGTAAACGGCGGACAGGCAACTGAAATTACGAATACTAAAGAAGTTCTAAAAGACAAGAATATTTCTTTCGACGGAAAATATATTGTGTACAATGAAGAAGTAAAAATTGACAAAATCCTTGGGAAAGATTTTTATCCTGAATTAGAAAAAACAACAGCCCAAATCTACAATGGCTTAGATTATCGTCACTGGGACACCTGGAACGAAGGGAAGTTCAACCATGTTTTTTACAAAGAGAACAAAGAAGGCGCTACAGGCATTGATATTTTAGCTGGTGAAAACTTCGACTCTCCACAAAAACCTTTTGGCGGTGACGAAGATTATATCTGGTCCCCTGACGGCAAAAGCATCCTATATGTTTGCAAGAAAAAAGCCGGAACAAAATATGCTATATCGACCAATACAGATATTTACGAATACAACTTAGCCACCGGAAAAACCACAAACAGAACCGAAGGTAATTTAGGATACGACACCAATCCAGCCTTTTCTCCTTCAGGAAATTTAACTTGGTTGCAAATGAAACGCGACGGCTATGAGTCGGACAAAAACGACATTATTGTTAGTTTCAAAGGAATGAACATCAACTTAACAGGTGGTTGGGACGGAACTGTCGACAATTTCTTCTGGAGTCCTGATGGTAAAAAAGTATATTTTATAGCTCCTGTGGGCGGAACAAAACAATTATTTGAAGTTAATTTTCCTGGCTTAACCAAAATTGCCGTTCACGTTACCCAATTAACCGATGGCGATTTTGACGTTGTTGATATTGTCGGCTTATCAGGCACTAATGTTATTGTAAGCAGAACCGATATGAATCACGCTGCGGAAATTTTTTCTTTTGATCTGAAGAAAAAAACATGGAAACAATTAACCACAGTAAACAAAGCAACTTACGATAAATTGGCTTTGCCGAAATTTGTAAAAAGAACCGTTACTACTACCGATGGCAAAAAAATGGCCGTTTGGGTAATCCTTCCTCCTAATTTTGATCCTGCAAAAAAATACCCAACACTTTTATTCTGTCAGGGCGGACCTCAATCTCCATTAACACAGAGCTATTCTTTCCGTTGGAACTTTTCTCTGATGGCTTCGCAAGGATATATTGTTGTAGCACCTAACCGTCGCGGTATGCAGGGACATGGTGTAGAGTGGAATGAAAAAATCAGTGGTGATTGGGGCGGACAAGTGATGGACGATTACCTTTCTGCTATTGATGATGTAGCCAAAGAAAACTATGTCGACAAAAACCGTTTGGGCTGTGTTGGCGCAAGTTATGGTGGTTACTCCGTATTTTATTTAGCGGGAATCCACAACAACAGATTCAAAACGTTCATTGCTCATGACGGGGTATTCAATACACAAAGTATGTTTGGCACAACTGAAGAGGTTTTCTTCAACTACTGGGATTTTGGCGGAGCTTATTGGGAAAAAGACAACAAGAAAGCACAATTGGCTTACACGAAGTTTAACCCAATCAATTATGTAGACAAATGGAATACACCTATCTTAATTATTCAGGGAGGAATTGATTTCAGGGTGCCTATCGGGCAATCTCAGGAAGCTTTTCAGGCAGCTCAGATGCGTGGCATTAAAAGCAGGTTCTTATATTTCCCTGACGAAAACCACTGGGTGCTTAAACCGCAAAACGCGCAGGTTTGGCAACGTGAATTTTATAAATGGCTAAAAGAAACTTTATAAAACCCGAAAACCCGTCAGAGTAACTCTCAGGACGGGTTTTTTATTTCTTAACGAAAGCATAAATTGATGTTAAAAAAAAAATTCGCACATTACAATTTATAATTTTACACTCTATTCAAATTAAAAACAGTATTATGTACACAATTAAGTCATTAGTAATCGCATCATCACTGCTTATTGGAGCAACTGGATTTGCTCAGGACAATTTAGTAAACTCCTTAAAAATAAATGCCAGCGAAAACAGCAAAGCGGCTTTCCAATTCACTGATGTAGTTAACATTGAAAACACTTCGATAAAAAACCAAGGCTCTTCTGGAACGTGCTGGAGCTATTCTGCCAATTCATTTTTAGAATCGGAAATGATTAAAATGGGTAAAAAACCGGTAGAACTATCTCAAATCTTCTCTGCTCGTAATGCTTATGTTGAAAAAGGAAGAAATTATGTGCGCATGCACGGAGCAACAACACTGGGAGACGGTGGGGCTTTCCATGATGTAATTAATATGTACAAAAAATACGGAGCTGTTCCGCAATCGGTTTATACCGGATTGAACTATGGCACTGATAAAAATAAATTTGCCGAAATGGGCGCGCTGACTGAAGCCTTCTTAAAAGCAGTGGTAACGAATCCTAATGGCGAATTAACCCCAAACTGGGAAAAAGCCTATGCTGCGATTATTGACTCTTATTTAGGACAAGCACCGAAGTCTTTCGATTACAACGGAAAAAAATATACTCCTGAAACTTTTGCTAAAGAAGTAGTAGGTATCAATGCTGACGATTACATCGAAATCTCTTCATTACAAGAATACCCATACTATTCAAAATTTGTATTGATGGTACCAGACAACTGGTCTTACGATCAAGTGTATAATGTAAAAATGAATGAATTGACTGATATTATCGACAATGCAATCAAAAACGGATATACTGTAGCTTGGGCTGGTGATGTTAGCGAAAAAAGCTTCTCATGGAAAAACGGAGTAGCTTTTGTTCCTGAAAAGAAAATGGAAGACATGACAGCTGAAGAAAAAGCAGATTTGTTTAACGGTCCTAAAAAAGAAGCAGTAGTTACTGAAGAAATGCGTCAAAAAGCATTTGACAACTACACTACTACTGACGATCACGGAATGCATATTGTTGGTATTTCCAAAGACCAAAACGGTAAAGAATATTACATCGTTAAAAATTCTTGGGGAGCTACAAACGACTACAAAGGATATTTATACATGTCTAAAGAATTTGCAAAATACAAAGCAACAGCCATCTTATTAAACAAAAAGGCAGTTCCTACAGCTATCGCTTCTAAACTGAAAGCATAATAACCCAATCCAAATATATTGTAAAAAATCCCAGTTAAAGTGCTGGGATTTTTTTATACAATAGTGTTTCGTTTAAGAAAGGCTTACACAATAGAGACGGTAAAACCCACAAAACCATACATTATAAAAAAATCCCAACCTTTGCACTGCCCCCAAAAAGTTAGACACTATTTGGGGGTATTTTTATGGAAAGAAAAGTCAAGTATAATTTTGCATTAAAGCTTGAATGTGTAAAATTAGTTGTTGAACAACATCATTC
>NZ_JBOGUT010000042.1:0-23143 GCF_050696275.1 Flavobacterium sp. | reverse complement strand
GCTTGTCAATTGTCGGTTTTTCTTCATGGACAAGGTAGGAATTTGTTTGATTACTTAATGTCAAGCGGAGTGATTACAGATTGGAGAGAGCCTAATGTTATCCGTTTGGCGCCGGTTCCTTTATATTGCTCTTTTGAAGATATGTATGATTTCGGACAAATATTAAAGAAAGGGATTCTTCGATAATCTGATGGTTTCGGAATTTGCACGTCTGCTGTTCAAAAAACAGGAATGCAATATCCTAATCCTCAAAATAAGATAAAACAAATAAAACAAAATGAACAAACAACAAAAAATAGAGAACTTTGATCCGTCTCAACCCGGATTAGCAGATGCAACTATTTTCGGATTACCGTTTACTGCTGAAGAAAGCGAAATTATTATCATTCCTGTGCCATGGGAAGTAACCGTAAGTTATGGAGCTGGTGCGTCGGAAGGACCTGAAGCTGTTTTTGATGCTTCTTTTCAAGTTGATTTACAGCATCAGAAGTTTCCTGAATTATGGAAATTAGGAATTTATTATGATGAAGCACCGGAACATTGGGCTAAAAATTCGGTTAAATATAAAGGCTTGGCACAACCTATCATTGAAGCACTTGAAGGTGGTGAGGATGTTGCTTCTTTCCCGGCTTTGCAATCGGATTTAGATAAAATTAATAAGGTTTGCGGAGAATTACATGCGGAAGTTAAAGAACGCGTTTTGCACTGGATCAAAAAAGGAAAGAAAGTTGTTTTATTAGGAGGCGATCACAGTACGCCGCTGGGGTATTATCAGGCATTGGCAACTTTACATGACAATTTCGGAATACTGCATCTGGATGCTCATATGGATTTGCGCATCGCTTATGAAGGATTTACATATTCTCATGCATCCATTATGTACAACGCTTTGCAGATACCGCAAATTACAAAATTAGTACAGGTAGGAATTCGTGATTTCTGCGAACAGGAGGTTGATGTTGTCAAACAGCAAGGAAACCGCGTTGTTGTTCACACTGATATGGATCTGAAAGCGGAAACTTTTGAAGGGAAAACATGGCAACAGCAATGCGATCAGATTATCGCTGCCTTACCGCAAAAAGTTTGTGTTTCATTTGATATAGACGGAATGTATTCTTGGTATTGTCCTAATACCGGAACACCGGTTCCCGGAGGTTTCTCATTTGAACAAGCAACTTATTTATTCGATAAACTGACAGAAAGCGGAAAAGAAATAATTGGTTTTGATTTGGTTGAAGTAGCACCGGGTGATGATGATTGGGACGGAAATGTGGGAGCTAGAATGTTGTTTCACATGTGTGGGATGCTGGCTAAAAACAACGGATTGAAAGTAGGACAAAAAATCAGTTTCAACAGAGGATAATCAGATTACTATAGATTTAGAATAAAGACGAACATTGTGTTCGTCTTTTTTTTATATTTGAGATATAAACAAGCGCAAATGAAAATCTTCAGGAAATTACTCTACACCGTATTGGCGATTATCGTTTTCGTCTCTTTGTCTATTTACGGTTACCTGCTTTACAGCAAACCCAAATACGAAGGAGACGTGACCGTAAAAAATATTTCAGGAGAAACTTCGGTTTATTTTGATGAATACGGTGTGCCGCATATTTATGCCTCAAATCAGAAAGATGCCATGGAAGCTTTAGGTTATGTTCATGCGCAGGATAGATTATGGCAGATGGAATTGCTGCGAAGAATTGCGCCGGGAAAATTATCTGAAATCTTCGGGACCAGAGCGCTTAAAAACGATAAGTTCTTTATAGGTCTCGGAATCGATGAGAATTCGGAGAAAGCGGTTTCTGAATTGGATAAAAACGGAAAGCCCTACGAAATGGCCATGGCCTATCTTGATGGCATCAACCAATATTTGGAACAAGGAAAAACACCTGTTGAATTTTCGCTTTTGGGAATAAAGAAAGAAAAATTCACGTTGAAAGATATTTATAATACCTACGGGTATATGGCTTTCAGTTTTGCAATGGCCCAAAAAACAGATCCTTTAATCACTGATATCCGAAATACTTTTGGTGACGAGTACCTGAAAGACTTGGGGATAGATTATTCTCTTAATCCAATCCGCTTAAAAGTGACTAAAGAACAGGAAAAGCACTATGTTGAGATTTCAAAATCAATAACAGCGATGCTTGAAGATTCTCCGGTTCCGCCATTCATCGGAAGCAACAGTTGGGTGGTTTCTCCAAAGAAAACAAAAACCGGAAAAGTACTATTCTGCAATGATCCGCATATCGAATATTCGCAGCCGGGAACCTGGTACGAAGCCCATATTTCCTGCCCTGATTTCGAAATGTATGGGTATTATTTGGCCGGAACTCCATTTCCTTTGTTAGGGCATAACCGAAATTATGCTTACGGATTGACAATGTTCGAAAACGACGACGCTGATTTGTTTCAGGAAGAAAATAATCCTGAAAATCCCAATCAGTATAAAACGGCAACGGGTTTTGCCACATATAAGGTTCGGACTAAAACTATTAAAGTTAAAGACAGTGCTTCCGTACTACTGCAAGTAAAAGAAACACAGCATGGGACTATTATTAATGATTTGATATCCGATTTTAAAACCCAAAAACCAGTGGCTTTTTCTTGGATTTATACACGGCAGTCTAATAAAATATTGAATGCGGTTTATGGCTTGAGTCATGCCAAAAGTATTTCGGAGTTCCAAAAATCCGTTTCTTATATCGTCGCACCGGGATTAAATATTATGTACGGAGATGCTCAGAATAATATTGCATGGTTTACTTCGGGGAAATTATACAAATTGGAACAAGGGGTAAATCCTAATTTAATACTGAATGGCTCTAATGGAATTGATGATAAAAAAGAGTTTTTAGACTATTCAAAAAATCCATCAGCGATAAATCCAAGATGGAATTATGTTTATTCGTCTAATAATATGCCTGAGAATATTGATGGTTACAATTATCCGGGATATTATCTGCCGGAAGACAGAGCCAGAAGGATTTCTAATTTACTGGAAGCGAAAAACGACTGGGATAAAGAGGCAATAAGTAAAATGCTAACTGATAATACTTCACCTGTAGCACCCGAAATTGTTCAGACGATGCTGTCAGCTGTGGAAACTAAGGGTTTGAATTCTCAGGAGAAAGAAGCTATAGCTGTTCTAAAAACATGGAAAGGTTCGAATGAGTTAACAGATATTGCGCCAACCATCTATAACAAGTGGATTTACTTTTATCTGAAAAATACATTCCAGGACGAAATGGGTGAGATTTCCTTTAAGCAATTCCTGAAAACACATATCATGAAGCAAACTATTGCGTTTCAAACCAAAAATGAAAACTCGGTGTGGTGGGATAATATTACAACTAAAAATAAGAAAGAGACACGGAAGGAAATAATAACGCAATCTCTAAAAGATGCGATTACAAGTCTTAATGATCAATTGGGAGAAGGTGTTAATTCCTGGACCTGGAACAGGGTTCATAAGTTGGAATTTAAACATCCGTTAGGAAGCGTTGCTTTGCTGAAGCCGTTTTTTAATGTTGGAACTTTTGATATTGCCGGTGCAAACGAAGTGATCAACAATACAATGTTTGACTATTCAAACGGGAAAGAATATGTGGTGCGAGGAGGACCATCAACCCGCAGAGTTATTGATTTTTCAGATATCGAGAACAGTTGGAGTGTTTTGCCTACCGGACAATCAGGGAATCCTATGAGTAAACATTATAATGATCAGGCTGAAATGTATGTTGCAGGAAAGTTCAGAAAAATGTTAATGAATAAAGAAGAGATAATTAAAACATCGACTAAACTTGTTTTTACACCAAAAAAATAAATTAATTGCATTATTCGTGGTTAACTTCTGTCTAAATAGATAAATTTGCAAAACTGTTTATAAAAAATTAATGCAAACTCCACAAAAAATTGCCATTGTAGGTTCCGGTTTAGTTGGAACATTATTAGCAATCTACCTCAAAAAAATGGGTCATACAGTACATGTGTATGACCGAAGTCCTGACATTAGAACTATTGAGTTTTCGGGTCGTTCTATTAATCTGGTGATGTCTGATCGTGGCTGGAGAGCATTAGAAAACATTGGTTTGGATTCCGAAATAAAAAAAATCGGTATTGCTGTTGATAAGCGCGCGATTCATATGCAGGACAACAAGCTCAATTATCAATATTACGGAAAAGAAGGTGAAGTTATCTTTTCGCTTTCAAGAGGTATTTTAAACCGAAAAATGATTGATTTGGCAGAGGAAAGCGGTGTCGATTTTTTCTTCGAACATAAAATTTGGGATGTTACCCTAGCCGATGCAACACTGCATATTGGTGATTCTGAAAGAGGAGAGTGGCAGGAACTGAAATACGATAAAGTCTTTGGAGCTGATGGAGCTTTTTCAAGAATCCGTCACAGAATGCAACGCCAAAGCATGTTTAATTATTCGCAGGAATTCCTAAACATCGGATACAAAGAATTACATATTCCCGCAAACGCGGACGGAACGCATAAAATAGACAAACATTCGCTCCATATCTGGCCCAGAGGCAATTTTATGTTGATGGCTTTGCCTAACCTTGACGGAAGTTTTACCTGTACTTTATTCATGCCTTTCGAAGGAGATAATTCATTTGGAGCATTAAAAAATCAAAGTGATTTAGTTGATTTCTTCGCTAAATATTTCCCTGATACTGCTGCTGTAATTCCTGATTTGGTGGAAGATTTCTTTAAAAACCCAACGAGTTATCTGGTGATGATGAAGTGTTTTCCATGGACTTTTGAAGATAAAGTTGCGCTCATAGGCGATTCGGCGCATGCCATCGTTCCTTTTTACGGACAAGGGATGAATGCCGGATTTGAAGATATTATTGTGTTGAGCGAAATGATTGCAAAATACGATAACGATTGGAAAACAATTTTTGAGGAATACGAACAGTCACGTAAGCCAAATGCAGACGCCATTGCAGAACTTTCCTATCGAAATTTTATGGAGATGAGTTCCAAAACTGCAGATGAGAAATTTCTTTTGCAAAAGAAAATCGAAAAATGGTTTTCTGACAAACATCCTGATAAATGGTTGCCGCTATACAGCCGTGTGACATTTAGTTTACAGCCTTATTCCGAAGCATTGGCGATAGGCGACATGCAAAACAAGATCATGGAAGAAATCATGACTATGCCAGATATAGAAGAAAAGTGGAGTAGTGAAGAAGTAGAAAATAAAATTATTGAACTCTTGAAATAACAAAATTCAATGGCAATAAAATAATAGCAAGGGTGTTGCGATATTAATTTACAGTTCGTAAAAAAAAATAATTACGCTTCACTGTTGCAGAGTTTTCTATTGCCACTGAATTTTTATTCTTCCCGATGTACTTTGTTAAAATCAAAAGCAGGCTTGCAAATCGCTATGTATTCACAAGGTTCTTCAAACGGATTTGAATATTGTACCCGCGTATTTTTTTCAATTTTTATGGATTGACCTGCTTCAAGAATTACTGTTTCTCCTTCAATTATAAATTGCTTTCTTCCGGAAATAATATAAGTGTATTCTTCAAATTCCGGAGTTTGAAACGGTTCGCTCCATTGAGGCGGTGCTATCATATGGGCAATGGAAATTTCCGAATTATCGGTAGTTGCTTTACCATGGTGTTCTTCAATCAGTTTACCATCAGTTGTAGGAACCACAAAAGGAGACTTTTGGATAAAATATTTTTTCATAGAATTATTTTTTAGTCCCAAACATATTTCCAGGAATTGTCTTTTTGCTTTTTCCAGACAGTATGGAAAATCCCTTTAAAGTCTTTTTTGTTTCCCAAAGAATCCTTGGTTGTCCAAACATACTGTCCATAAGTATAAGCTAATGTGCCGTCGTTTGAAACTTCTATAAAATCCGGTTTCCAGGTTACGGTTGCTTTTCCGAATCGTGGCTGGCTGAAATGATTTCTGATGTTCTCTTTTCCTTTAAGTAACGAGTCATTTTCAAGTTTAATGACTGCGTTGCTATCGGCAAAAACATAAAAGGCTTCGGCAATTCCTTTAGTTTGAGCGAGATTTTTAAAATCATCTTCGGCTTTAAAAACCTCCGCTTTTAATTCGGAAATATCTTTGGTTACAGCTTTTTGTGTGCAACTGACTAATACTCCTGAAAAGATAATGAATGCAAATGTTTTTCTCATAATGATGTATTTACTTTTTAAAAATAAAATAAACCGCTAAAATTAAAAAACAAAAACCGATAGCATGATTCCATTTGAACGTTTCATTTTTGAAGAATAGCATTGAAAAAACAACAAAAACAATCAATGTAATCACTTCCTGGATTACTTTGAGCTGCATTAAACTAAATGGACCGCCATTTTCTTCGTAACCTATTTTATTTGCGGGAACTTGAAAGCAATATTCAAATAAGGCCAATCCCCAACTGATGAATACTATGGCAATTAATCCGGCATTCTCGAACCATTTCAATTCTTTGAATTTTAAATGGCCGTACCAGGCTAAAGTCATAAAAATATTGGAAAATACTAATAGGCCAATTGTTATAAAACTCTTCATTTACTTTTTTAATACTTTCATTAAAACATTAAAAGCACCACGAATAAAGCTGGCGCTTGTGACAACTTTTAAAACCGATTTCCCAACAACTTCTCCCATTCCAGGCTCTTTACTGGCTTGTTTTTCTTCTTCTTTTTCAGCAACTTCTTCTGAAATCTCCTCTATTTTTTTAGTAAGGATTTCGTAAGCACTTTCGCGATCAATTTCTTCTTCGTATTTTTTAACTAATTTGGATTCGGAATTAATTTTTTCAATTTCTGTTTCCGTCAGAATATCCATTCTGCTTTCCGGAGCACGCATCATCGTTGCTGCCAGCGGTGTTGGAATCCCTTTTTCATTTAGCGCAGTAACCAAGGCTTCTCCAATTCCCAAAGAAGTAATTATTTCGTCGGTTTTGTAATATTCGGAAGTTGGATAATTGTCGGCAGTTTGTTTTATCGCTTGCCTGTCATTTGCAGTAAAAGCACGCAAAGCATGTTGGATTTTTAATCCTAATTGCGCTAAAACTTCCTTCGGCACATCCATTGGATTTTGCGTGATAAAATAAACACCGATTCCTTTAGAACGAATCAGTTTAATAATGGTTTCAATCTGGTCCAGTAATGCTTTGCTGGCTTCATTGAATATAAGATGAGCTTCATCAATAAAAATAACCAATTCCGGCTGTTCAACATCTCCTTTTTCAGGCATTTGATTGTAGATTTCCGCCAAAAGATTCAGCATGAATGTCGAAAATAATTTCGGTTTATCCTGAATATCCGTCAGGCGTACAATGTTGATATAACCTTGGCCGTTTTCGTCTATGCGGAGTAAATCGTCAATTTCGAATGATTTTTCACCAAAAAAAACATCGGCTCCCTGTTGTTCGAGCTCGATTATCTTTCTTAGGATAGTTCCTGTGGTAGCAGTTGAAATCTTGCCGTATTCTTGTGAAATTTCGTCTTTGCCTTCTTCTGTAATGTAATTCATGACTTTTTTAATGTCTTTCAAATCCAAAAGAGGCATTTTTTTGTCATCACAATATTTGAAGATTACGGCTATAACTCCTGCCTGAGTTTCATTTAAACCAAGAATTCTTGAGAAAAGTACCGGACCAAATTCAGAAACAGTGGCGCGTAACCTAACGCCGTTTTGTTTTGATAAAGTCAATAATTCAACCGAGAATGATTTTGGAGAAAACGGAATGCCTATTTTAGCGTGTCTTTCGGTGATAAACGGCAATTCGGTTCCTTCTTTAGCAACACCAGAGAAGTCGCCTTTTATATCCATCATCAATACAGGGATTCCGTTTTGTGCTAATTGCTCCGAAAGAACCTGGATAGTTTTGGTCTTACCCGTACCTGTTGCGCCAGCAATTAAACCATGGCGATTCATTGTTTTTAGAGGAATGGTGACAGGAATGTTTTGGGCTTCACCTTCAAAAATAGCACCGCCAAGATTCAGGTTTGCTCCTTTGCAGGTATAGCCCGCTGTTATATCGGTTTTGAATTTTTCTAATGTACTCATTAAATGTTTATATTATATTATGTGCAAGATAATTAATTTTTGAGGAAAGTAATTATAGATTGAAAAACTTATAAAAAGCACTATATTTGATATTAAGTCAGATTTTATAGGGATTTACGCGCTATTATTCAATTTGTAAAAAAAAATCACATAATTTATGGTTTTTGTAATAAAAATCAATTTTTCAGGGTAAATAGTTAATAATCAAACAAATTTCAACCTGTTTTTGAATATTCTGTAGGAGTATAAGTAAAAATAAATTCATACATTTACATGAGGAGCCTATAAAATGTAAAAAAAGTTTTTTTATTACAAGTAAAAAATTAAATTTGCTCCCATTATTTAATAATTTCAACAAAAATTATAATCAATTAAAAAATTTAAATTTTAGAAAAATGGCAAACGTTAAAAAAGAAAGTAAATCAAACGGAGGAGATATGTTCTCTGGTCTTGTTATCGTATCATGTATCATTGTTGGGTGGTTAGTGTGGAAATTCGTCATGGGTGCGGCTACAAACTTTAAAGATGGAATTTCAGGAGGAGAACCATTAGAAGGAAATTATCTTGCAATGGTATACAAAGGTGGATCTATCGTACCTGTATTAATGGGATTGTTATTAATGGTTGTTGTTTTTTCTTTCGAAAGATTTATGGTGATTTCTAAAGCTGCCGGTAAAGGTAACTTAGATGCATTTATGAAAAAAGTTCAAGGAAATGTAACTGGTGGTGATATTGACGGTGCAATCGAAGCTTGTGATAAACAAAAAGGTTCTGTTGCTAACGCTATTAAAGCTGGTTTGATTAAATACCAAGCAGTTAAAGCTGAAGGATTAAATAGTGAGGAGGCTACTGAAACTATCCATAAAGAAATTGAAGAAGCTACTTCTCTTGAAATGCCAATGTTAGAGAAAAACTTAACTATCCTTTCTACATTAGTATCTTTAGGAACTCTTGCAGGTCTTTTAGGAACTGTAACAGGTATGATTAAAGCGTTTGGTGCATTAGCTAGTACAGGAACTCCAGATCAGGCTATGCTTGCAAATGGTATTTCTGAAGCGTTAATCAATACTGCAACAGGTATCTCTACTTCTGCATTAGCAATTATTGTTTATAACTTCTTTACTTCTAAAATCGATACGTTAACTTATTCAATTGATGAAGCTGCTTCAACAATCGTGAATACTTACAGACGTTTCAGAGGAAGTTTAAAATAATATAAACGTGTTAAGCGTTATAGTATAATGATTTATGACGTTTTTTCACTTACAAAAATAAAAATATGGCTAAAGTAAAAATGCAAAAAAAGGCGGCAGCTATCGACATGACAGCAATGTGTGACGTGGCTTTCCTTTTGCTTACTTTCTTTATCTTGACTGCGACTGCAAAGCAACCTGAGCCATTACAAGTTGATACACCTAGTTCTACAGTGCAAACAAAACTGCCTGAGACAGATTTAGCGACATTAACAGTAGGGAAAGGAAAAGTTTTCTTTGGAGTTACAGGGAAAGAGGTTAGAGTTAGGACATTAGAATTAATGGGAGTTAAATACGGAGTTGCTTTCTCACCTGAAGAAAGACAAAAATTCTCTTTAATTGACGGTTTTGGTGTGCCAATCGAAAATTTGAAGCAGGTTATTGCTATGAGCAGTGCTGATAGAAATCAACAAGATTTGCAAAAAGGAATCCCTAAAGATTCTTTGAATAATCAATTGAAAGATTGGATATATAGTGCTCGTCAGGCTACTAAAGAAATAGCCAATAAAGAGCTTAAAGTAGCTATAAAAGGTGATGCTAAAGAAGAATATCCGGAAATCAAAAAGGTGATGGATATTTTACAAGAGCAAGATGTTAATCAGTTCAATTTAGTTACTGGCTTACGCGGGCAAGATTTTTAATATTTTAAAATAAAAAAATAATGGCAGAATTAAATACTGGCGACGGCGGCGGTGGTAAAAAAGGAGGTAAGGTAAGAAGTAAAAAAGGCAATTCTAAGGTTGATTTAACAGCCATGGTAGATTTGGCATTCTTATTGATAACATTCTTTATGTTAACCACTTCGTTGTCGAAACCTCAATCTATGGATTTGGGTATGCCTGAAGAAGATCCCAAAAATCCACCACCACCGGTTTTAGTTGATGAAAGAAGAACAATGACTATACTTTTGGGAGAAAATAATAAAGTTAAGAATTATATGGGACTTTTGAATAATCCAATCGAAGCTCCAAAATTCACAACTTATGGAAAAGAAGGAGTTCGTAAGGATTTGCTTTCAAGAATGGAATCGGTTCCTAAAGTTACTGGCGATACTAAAAAAGGATTAATTGTAATCATTAAACCAGGTAAAAAATCTACTTACAGAAATTTAGTAGATATTCTTGATGAGATGGCAATTTGTAAAGTACCTACTTATGCGATTGTAGATATTACTCCTGAGGAGGTTGCTTTATTAGACAAACCCGAATAGGTTAAATTTAACCCAAAAAAAGAAATTATGAAATTAGATATATTCAAATCTCAGTGGTTAGATTTAGTTTTTGAAGGACGCAACAAAAAGTATGGTGCATACCAGTTGCGTAAAGAGAATCCTAAAACATCAGTGAAAGCGTTACTAGGAGGTGCATTTGTTTTTGCATTTGCGTTAGCTTCGCCTTTGCTCTTGGATATGATTCCTAAATCCGACGAAGCTAAAAACTCACTTGATGAGAAGGTGGTCTTGGTAAATATGGAAAAACCAAAAGAAAAATTACCAGAACCGATTAAACCACCTGAGCCACCAAAACCTAAAATAGATGAAGTAAAATTCGTTAAGCCAGAGGTTGTTGAGGCTAAAAAGGTAGTAGAAGAAATTAAAACTATCGAAGAGTTAAAAGATAAAAACATCGCTGCAAAAGACCAAAAGGGAGATAAAGATGCGGAAATCGTTATCGATCAACCTACAGGTAATGCTGAAAAAGATGCAGAAATTGTAGACAACAATGTATATAGTTCTGCAGGTATTGAAGTTCAACCGGAATTTCCGGGAGGACCAGCTGGTTTTGCTAAATATGTACAAAAGAACTACCGTACTCCAGAAGTAGAACAAGATCTTAAAGGACGTGTGTTTGTTGAATTCGTTGTTGAAAAAGACGGAAGTTTAACAGATATCAAAGTAATTAGAGATTTAGGTTTCGGAACAGGGGCAGAAGCAATCAGAATGCTTAAAAATGCGCCTAAATGGAAACCAGGTGTTCAGAACGGAAAAACAATACGTGTACGTTACAGTTTACCTATTATGCTTGACATTAGAACAGAATAATGGATAATTATAATTCAAATAATTCTCAGAAGAAATCGCTCAAAGAGCGATTTCTTCTCGTTATAGGTATATTGTTTTTTGCGCTTTACTTCGTTTTTGGCTTAGCTATTATCTTCTGGAAAGGGTTGCCACTGCACATGCCTAATAGTTACAGAATTGCCTTTGGGTCTATTGTAATAATTTATGCTTTTTTGCGTTTTATACGTTTCTTTCAAAAATCATAGTATGAAAAAATATATTTTAACAGCTTCAATTCTTGTCTCTTTTCTATTTGTTTTTTCCTGTGATAAAACAGCGGGTAGTAAAGACAAGGAAACAATGCTAAAAGGAAGAGTAACAATACTTGTAGACGAAACATTGCTTCCTGTTATTGAAGATCAGGTAGATGTTTTCGAAAGCCAATACAACGCTTCTATTACCTTAATTGGAAAATCAGAATCTGAAATTGTTCAAATGCTTTCAAAAAACAAACAGCAACTAGCCGTTTTATCAAGAGAGTTGACAAAAAATGAGGGCGAAATTTTCGAGATTAAAAAGATAAAGCCAAGGGTTACTCCATTAGCAACAGACGCTATTGCATTTATTTGCCATAAAAATAATAAAGACACGCTTATCGATTTGGAGAATGTGATTACCTTTGTACAAGGAAAAAACCAAAAGGGCTTTAAAGGGCTGGTTTTTGATAATCCAAATTCAAGTACCGTTCGTTATTTTAAAGAATTGGCAAAAGTAAGTTCTTTGCCAAAAGAGAATATATTTTCATTTGATACTAACAATGAAGTAATTGAATTTGTAGCTAAAAATGAAGGAATGATTGGAGTTGTGGGAGTAAACTGGCTACTACAACCAAAACCGGAAATGCAAGAGGTAGTAAAGAAAGTCAATGTTTTAAGTGTTAAATCTTTAAAAGGAGATAAATACGTATTTCCTAGCCAAGAGAACATTGTCACAGGTGATTATCCAATTACCCGTGAAGTTAAAATGTTAAATTATCAAAACATTTCAGGTTTAGGCATAGGATTTGCTTCATTTGTTGCAGGAGAAATTGGACAGCGGATTATTTTAAAATCAGGATTGGCACCAGTGAGAATTCCAGGAAGAAATATTATAATCCGAAAAGAAATTGAAAAGAAAAAATAAATTAATATCAATTAAAATGAATAAAGTTAAAGTTTTTAGTGTCGCTTTGGTAGCATTGGGTTTTACAGCACATGCTCAGGACGTTGAATTAGCAAAAAAAGCGATTGATGCAGAACAGTATGAAAAAGCAAAATCTATTTTAAAATCAGCAGTAAATGCTAAACCGGATAATGGTAAAGCAACATTCTTATTAGGAAATATTTATATGCAGCAAAATCTGGCTGATTCAGCTAAAGTGTTTTTCCAAAAAGGATTAACAGCTAAAGAAAATCCAGGATTTAATTATATTGGTTTAGGTCAGATAGATTTAGATAATGGAAATGCAGCAGGAGCACAATTTAATTTTGATCAAGCTACAAAAGACATCAAGAAAAAAGATGTTGAACAATATGTTTACGTTGGTAAAGCATTTACCAATTCAGAAAAACCGGATTATAAAAAAGCAATTGCTACTTTATTAAAAGCAAAAGCTATTCAGCCAAATGATCCACAGTTGCTTATGGCTCTTGGTGATGCTTACTATGCAGACAGAAATCAAAACGAATCGTACAAAGCGTACAGTAATGCTTTTGACGCGGATCCTACTTTGTTGAGAGCTAAAATGCAATTGGGAGTTTTGCTTAAAGGAGCAAAAGCATTCCCGGAAGCAAAAACAGCATTTGACAATGTGGTAGCTTCTAATGCTAATTACGGACCGGTGTATCGCGAACTAGCTGAAACTTACTATTTATGGGGAAACAGCGACAAAGCGAAATACAAAGAATACACAGAAAAAGCACTTGGATTTTATGAAAAATACATGAGCCTAACTGATTATTCGTTGACTTCACGTATGCGTCACGCTGATTTCTTAATCTTGGCTAAAGATTATGTTGCCCTTGAAAAAGAAGCTAACGAAATGAAAAAACTGGATAATGTAAATCCTAGAATCTTACGTTATTTAGGGTATTCTTCCTATGAGAATGGTAATGCTGATGCAGCAATCAAAGCTTTACAAGATTATACAGGTAAACCAACGAACAAAATTATCGGTAGAGATTATTTGTATCTTGGTTTGGCACAGATTAAAAAAGCAGTTCCGACAATAGCTCCGGACAGTAAAGAAAAAATCAAAGTAGATGAAGTGTTATTCAATGCAGCTGCTGCAAACATCAGGAAGGCAGTTGATATGGATAAGCCAATGGCAAATGATTTGAATGATATTGGTAAAGCTTTATTTGATCAAAAATTATATAAATATGCTGCTGCTATCTATGAAATAGCTACTTCTAATCCAAACTCTAAAAACTATCTTTACGATAATTTCTATCTGGGTTATGCTATTTATTTTGAAAATGCTTACAAAGAAGGAGGAGAGAAAGTAGATGTTGTTGGTTTGAAAAAAGCGGACAAAGCATTCGAAAATGTAACAATTGCTTCTCCGACAACTCAAGAAGCATATATTTACAGAGCTCGTGTAAACAGTTTGCTGGAAACAGATCCAGTAGCTCAAACGCAAATGGCAAAAAGCTATGAAGATTACATCAGAGTGGTAACTGAAAAAGGAGATGCTGAACTTTCTAAGCCGGCTAATAAAACTAAATTTATTGAAGCTTATCAGAACTTAGCTTTGCATAACAAAAAAGACAAAGCAAAAGCTTCAGAATATATCAACAAAGCATTGACCCTTGATCCAGCCAATGCGGATAGCTTGAATATTCAAAAAGCATTAAAATAATAAATTACCAAAATAATACAAAACCGTCCGGATAATAATCAGGACGGTTTTTTTATGAGCAACAACGAAATTCCTGAGTATTTTTTTAGGCAGCTTTTCCAGCTTTCGCCTTTATCTTGTCATTGCCAGTTGCGCGCAACAAGGCAATGACAAGGATATCGGCTCTATCTGGGCTGTGAACAGGCTTTTTGAATGTTCTACAGTCTAAAAATCAAGCAATCGGATGATCTAACAATAGAAATTGACTACCTTTGCAAACTATTTTAAATACAAATGCTTACAAGAGAAATTCAAATAGCCGTTGAAAAAGGAGATATGCTTCCGCTTATGGAAGAATTCTATACCATTCAGGGCGAAGGTTATCATACGGGAACTGCCGCTTATTTTATCCGAATAGGTGGTTGCGATGTAGGTTGTCACTGGTGCGATGTAAAAGAAAGCTGGAACGCTGAACTGCATCCTCCAACAAAAACAGATGTAATTGTCGGAAATGCTAAAAAATATGCTGAAACCGTTGTAGTTACAGGAGGTGAGCCTTTAACATGGGACATGAGTCTACTGACAAGTAAATTAAAAAATGAAAACCTTAGAGTCCATATTGAAACTTCCGGTGCATATCCTGTAAGCGGAGAATGGGATTGGTTTTGTCTTTCGCCTAAAAAAAATAAACTGCCGGTTGCTGACGCTTATGCTATAGCAAACGAATTAAAGGTAATTATCTATAACAAGCATGATTTTATCTTCGCCGAAGAACAAGCGGCAAAAGTAAATCCCAATGCAATATTGTTTCTTCAGCCGGAATGGAGCAAAAAAGAAGAAATGACACCACTTATTGTAGACTACGTAATGAATAATCCTAAATGGAGAGTTTCCCTGCAAACACACAAGTATTTAAACATTCCTTAATCTTTTAAAACGCGCTTTATTCTATTATTTTTTTTAATTTTCACTCCTTTAGTGGCTGTTGCTCAAATTGGAGGTGAAGATGAAGTTTACCTTAATGGTGATTATGTTGAAGCAAATTTTAATGGTGGAGGAATCGCAAAATTCCACGAGTTTATAAGTTCAAATCTAGACCATTCTAAAATTACCAAACCAGGAAAAATAGTGTTTACTTTTACTATTTCTGAAAGTGGTGAAATTAAGAACTTGAGAATTGTTGAATTTCCTTATATAGAAATGGCAACAGAAATAATAAGAGTCATCAATGCTGCACCAAAATGGCAACCGGCCAAAAGAGGAGGGAAATCAATTAGCCTGGATGTGCGATTTCCAATGGACTTTTCAACTAGGAGTAAAGAAAATTAATGGAGTAAGCCAAAGCGAATTGGTTCGCATCGAACTAGCCTGAAATTAAAAAGATTTTACAAAAGAATAGGGCAAGATGACTGTGAGAAAGAATGTTAATGAGTTTCTGTAAAATGCTGCTATCATTGACATTTACTAACCTTTATAAAATTTAACATTCAATTCTTTGTAGTTTATTTGGAATTAACTTATTTTTATCCTTTATTTAACAAAAATAATTAATTAAATGCATTTTCGTCCCCAATGAAAATAGCTTAACTACCGTAAATGGTATGGATTAAAATAAAATTTAACCTAAATACCACATTGTTATGAAAAAAAAATTGCTACTAATGCTGGCGTTGATTGTTTCGCAGTTTATTTTTGGACAAGCACCATTAAATAATGTAAAAGGAATTCCAATCCCATTCGAGACGGTTGAAAATCAACCTATTTTTCCAGGAGGAAATAATGAGTTTATTAAGTACGTTGGAAAAAATTTCAGGGCGCCTGAAGTAGAAGACCTATCAGGAGTTATAAAAGTTACTTTTATCATAGAAGCTAACGGAACCATTGGCGAAATCAAAGTTATCCAGGATTTAGGACATGGAACTGCAGATGAAGTAAAAAGAATTTTACGATCTTCTCCACAATGGACTCCGGGAGATCAGGGAGGAAAACCAGTCAGGGTGTTGTATACTCTCCCAATCACATTAAGAAATTAAAAAAACACACCGGATTTATATTCGGTGTTTTTTTTAGCATTTTTTTAACTTAAAAGCAAGAATGTGTAAGTAAAATATTGGTTTTTAATGATTTACGAGTATTTTGTCGATTATATTTTGTATGTCAATTAATCAGTTGTATCATTGCTGGCTTTAAAATTCTGAATTAAGATGAAACTAATTCAGTTGATGATGAACAATGATATTGATTTATGAGAAAAATTACCATTTTGATACTGAGTTTTTTAATTGGAAATCTAGTCTTTTCAAAAACTTTCAATAATCCGCTTGAAATACCTATTCAATACGAATCAGTAGAAATTAAACCGTTGTTTCCCGGAGGAATTAGTGAGTTCATGAAATTTGTTATGAAAAATTACCAAGTTCCTGAAGATGAAGAAGGAGGAGGTGAAACAGGAACAGTTCAGGTAAGCATAGTTATTGATGTTGACGGAAGCGTTGCCCAAGTTACAATTGTTAAGGACGTAGGTAATGCCGGTAAAGAAATAAAAAGGGTTTTGTCAAAATGCCCTAAATGGACACCCGGAAGGCAAAAAGGAATAAATGTACCTGTCGTTTACAACTTTCCCATTACCATAAAATAGTATAATAAATCCCAAACATTGTTTGGGATTTTTGTTTAGTATCGCTTCTGTTTTTTTTCATCAATAAATTGTATTTTTGTTTTGCACTTTTTTTTAGCTTCCTTATGATTCCTTTATCTGAATATAAAAAGATGAAAATGGGCTTTGTCTTAATCGTAAAATAAAAAATATCTTTTGCCCGATTTAAAATGAAAAAAACAATAATACTCTTTCTGCTCGTTTTGTTTGCACAAGTAACAAAAGCACAGGAATCAAATCTACAAAGAGACCCGGATGCAGTATATAGTTCAGTTGGAATAGAAAAAGCACCTGAATTTCCTGGAGGAATGAAAGCTTTTGAAGAATACATTGAAAAAAACTTCAAATATCCGGATGTTAAATCGCTAATAGGAAGAGTTATTGTTCAGTTTGTAATTGAAAAAGACGGAAGCCTTACAGACATCCGAGTACTAAGAGATGTTGGTTACGGAACAGGAAAAGAAGCCATAAGAGTATTGAAAAATTGCCCAAAATGGTCACCGGGAGTACATAATGGGCAGATACTAAGAATCCGTTACTCATTACCAATTAATATTGAACTTCGTTAATTCCATTTTTAACTATACTATAAATGAAATCACATTTCCAAATCAATAAAAACATCACTTTTTTAAACCACGGTTCTTTTGGAGCTTGCCCAAAACCAATTTTTGAAGAATTTCAGCGTATTCAGCAGGAATTAGAATTTGAACCGGTACATTTTATGCAAAAACTGGCAGGAGAATATTTAAAAACAGCCAGAGAACGATTAGGTGAATTTGTTGGTTGCGATGCTCAGGATTTGTATTTTACCCACAATCCGACATTTGCAGTTAATACTATAATGCGTAGCCTAAAACTGGAAGCCGGTGATGAAATTCTAACTACAAACCATGAATACGGTGCAATGGACAGAACATGGAATTTCTATTGTAAAAGAACCGGGGCCAAATACGTTCGTCAGAATATCACTTTGCCAATAGTCTCCAAAGAACAAATTCTGGAAGAATTCTGGAAAGGGTATAGTTCGAAAACGAAAGTAGTATTTATCAACCAAATTTCCAGTGCTACAGCTTTGATCTTCCCAGTAAAAGAAATTTGTGATAAAGCACAGCAATTAGGACTTATTACTATTGTTGATGGCGCTCACGTTCCCGGTCATATCGATTTGAATATTAAAGAGCTTAACCCGGATTATTATACCGGAACATTGCACAAATGGATGCTGGCTCCAAAAGGAAGCTCGTTTTTGTATGTGAAAAAGGAATTTCAAAATGATTTAGACCCTTTAGTCGTAAGTTGGGGTTATGAAAGCGAAGCTCCTGGCGAAAGTCAGTTTTTGGACTACCATGAATATCAGGGCACCAGAGATGTTTCGGAGTTTATGTGCACACCAAAAGTGATTGATTTTCTTAAAGAACATAACTGGAAGGAAAGATCCAATGGCTGCAAACAAATTATTTTAGATAATTACCAGCGTTTTTGTGATTTACTGAATACAAAACCAATTTGTCCTATCACTACGGAGTTTTTAGGTCAGATGGCCAGCATTCCTGTTAAAACCGAAAAACCATCAGAGCTAAAAGAAATACTCTATACCAAATATAAAATTCAAATTCCTGTCATGCCTCTCAATGGTGATATTTATTTGAGATATTCTATTAATGTTTACAATTCTCAGGAAGATCTGGATGTTTTATACCAAGCATTACAGGAAATTATCGCAACTACAGATTTGATTAAAACAGCAGTATAGCCCGGATGGAAGCGGTATCCTTTTTATTCCGTTATTGAGGTTCTCGAAATGACGGAATAAAAAGATATAGCGGAGAGCCGGATAAAGCTCCTAAAAAAGTCGGGCTAAATAATCAAAATGCTCGCCTTCACAAATTAATTCGCATTGTAAACCATTGGCGTGTGCAGCGTTTTGTAAGGTATTATAATCAAGATACAACCACGGAAAAGGCTTTTCAGTCTCGTTTTTATATTGAATTGTAAAAGTCAATTCGCCATAATAATTGTCACTTGGAATCCATTTTCCTCCATCTTCATCTTCATCAAACATGTAAATTATGTCGGACGAATCAATAAGAATTTGTCCGCCCGGATTTAAAAGTGATTTTAATTTAAGAAGGTATTTTGCCGTTTCTTCTATAGTTCCAAAAATTCCCGTTCCGTTCATTAACAATAAAACAGTATCGAAATTCTCATTTTCAATGGCTAAAACATTTTGAGCCCGAGTGTTTTTTACACCTCGGAGATGACAGGCTTCTATTGCATTTGCAGAAATATCTATCGCTAGGACGTCAAGGTTTCTTTCGTTTTGAAGGTATAAAGCATGGCTTCCGGCGCCACAGCCTATATCAAGGGTTTTTCCTTTGGATAAAAGAAGTGCTTTTTGTTCCAGTTCCGGCATTTCATCAAAAGAACGAAATAAATAAGCCACGCTCATTTCATCTGCTTCAGAAATGGAAGTCTCGGTAATTAAATCTTCGGGAGAATTATTAGTCTGAAAATCTAAAATTGCTTTTCCAAAAAGGTCTTTCATTAGGATTGATGTGTTAATCTGGTTATTTGTTTTGCTGTTTGAATAATTGTACGTGTTCTTTGATTTTAGTAAATTTGTATCGGAATTTTCGATTAACCGATAATCCGTCCGCAAATGCTAAAGCCTTCATTAAAAGAAATTCAAAAACTAGCCAAAGATAAGCATAACGAAAACAAAAAGTATTTCGATAAGCTTAAAAAGAAAGCACCGAAGAATTTGGATTATGTCATGCAGGAATTACACGATGCCGAATTCAAGAGAACGGATTGCCTACAGTGTGCCAATTGCTGCAAAACAACCGGGCCGCTTTTTACTTCGGCTGATATCGAACGCATTGCAAAACATGTAAGGCAAAAACCACAGCAGTTTATCGATCAGTACCTTCGCATTGATGAAGACAATGATTATGTATTGCAAAGTGTTCCGTGTACTTTTCTGGATTCGGAAAATTACTGTATGATTTACGACGTTCGGCCAAAAGCCTGCCGTGAATTCCCGCATACAGACAGGAAGAAATTTCAGCAGATTTCTAATCTGACCATAAAAAATGTCGAAATTTGTCCTGCGGCCTATAATATTGTAGAAGAAATGAAAAAAAGAATGCCTTTATAATGATGAAAATTTACAGATCTAAAATTGATTATTGGTTAGTATTGCCTTTAGCGTTTCCGTTTTATTTATCTATTAGAAGTATTAGTAAGGGAGAGTGGCTGGGCGTTTTTGTTTTTTTTCTGCTGGGCGCTCTGATACTGATAGCATCAATCTTCACAAAGTACATTGTAGACAATGATGCCCTTATTGTGAAATCGGCTTTAATGGTTCGTGAGAAAATCGATATTCATTCCATTCGAAAAATCGAAAAAACAAATTCTATTTTAAGTGCGCCTGCTTCGTCGTTGGACAGAATCAGAATATACTATAATAAGTTCGATGAAATTTTGCTTTCGCCAAAAGAAAAACAAGATTTTGTTAATACGCTGCTTGAAATCAATCCTGCCATGGAAGTAAAACTGTAATCAGGCTTAAAAATCTCAAGCCATTGTCTGTGATTCGGACAAAAGAGCGAAGACAATTGTGCGAGTCTGCAATCAGAATATTAGTAAATAAGATAGTTAGCCCGCATTTTCTTAAAATCTTCAATTCCTTTTTCCCAGCTGTTTCTGATTTCCTGCTCCGAAGTCCCGGCCACTATTTGCTGCTGTAATTTTTTGGTTCCACTCAATTTGGTAAAAAAATCAATAAAAAACTTTGATTTGTCATTAGTGGTCTGATACGCTTTTATAAGCCATTTCAATTCCAGTCGTTTTACTTTGGCTATGCCGGATAAATCTTCCCCATAGCACAATTGGTCTTTAAGAGGCGGTTCTTTAGAGCCAAAATTAGGTTTCGGAGTAAAACTAAAACTGCTCTTAGGTAAAGAGGGGGAACCGTAAATCTGAAATTGTTTTTCGGTACCACGACCCAAACTGACATTAGTTCCTTCAAAGAAACACAAACTCGCATAAAGATTGATCGCTTGATCGTTTGGCAAATTAGGTGACGGTTTAACAGGAAGGCTGTAGCTCATTTCCCGGTTGTAATTCAAACACGGAATTACGGTCAATTTGCATTGAACCCCATTTTTGAGCCATTTTTCACCATTAATCATTTGGCCGTATTCACCAATTGTCATGCCATGCAACACGGGAATTGGGTGCATTCCTACAAAACTGGTAAATTCTTTTTCTAAAACAGGTCCGTCAACAATACCACCATTCGGATTTGGTCTGTCCAGAATCATAAGTTGTATGTTGTTTTCGGCACAGGCTTCCATTACATAATGAAGCGAAGAGATATAAGTATAAAAACGAGCACCTACATCCTGTAAATCGAAAACCATAATATCAATCTCGGCTAACTGCTCCGGTTTTGGTTTCTTGTTATTACCGTAAAGGGAAATGATAGGCAACCCGGTCTTAGTGTCTTTTCCGTCTACAACGTGTTCTCCAGCATCGGCCGTGCCTCGAAAACCATGCTCGGGTGCGAATATTTTGAGAAGATTGACATTCTTTTCCAGTAAAAAATCGACAATTGATTTGTTATAAGCAGCTCCTTCATATTCTCCGACATATTCCCCTTTTTCATTTTTTATTCCACCAGTTTCTCCTGGGGATTTAACAATTCCCGTCTGATTGGTTACAATTCCAATTCGTTTGTTTTTTAATAAAGGCAAATAAGCGTCATAATTATCAGCGCCGGTTTTTATTTTTTTAGGTAATGCGCTCTCGCTTACGTCTTCAGGCTCTTGTTCTTTATTGCGCCTTTCTTTTTCCTTAATTGAACTTCCACAAGAAAAAACTACCAATAAAAGGAATAATAATGTATTTTTGGAGACAGAATTGTAAATCATAACCATTGAATTTAGAATATTTTATTGCCAAGCGTTTAAGCGACGCTAAGAACCATAAAAGTAGTATATCTGCGCCAATTATAAAAATTGCGATATCTGCTATAGCTATTGGTTTGGTTATGATGATAGTCTCAGTTGGTACAGGTGTGGGATTGCAGCAAAAAATCCGCCAAAAAGTTTCGGCTTTCAACGGTCATATTCTTATATCTAATTTTGATGACAACGTTTCTCAGGTAAGCCTTGCTCCGGTTTCCACAAATCAGGACTTTTATCCAAAATTCACTTCCGTAGAAGGGATTCAGCATATACAGGCCGTCGCGAGTAAAGCCGGGATTATCAGAACTGAAACTGCTTTTGAAGGCGTTATCTATAAAGGAGTCGGTAAAGATTTTCTTTGGAGCAACATCAGTGAATATCTTGTAAAAGGAAGAATCCCTAATTTAACAGGTCCGCTTAACGCCGAAATCATCATCTCAGAATATTTAGCCAACCGATTAGAATTGAAAGTCGGGGACAACTGCAACACGTTCTTTATGAAAGAAAGCGGAAGTCAATTGCCCAATCTGCGTGTTTTTAAAATCGTCGGAATTTATAATTCGGGATTTCAGGAATTTGATGCTACCTATATAATAGGAGATATTCGTCACATTCAAAAAATCAACAAATGGAAACCAACAGAAGTCGGAGCGTTTGAAGTCTTTATCGATGATTTCGATAAAATCGATGAAAAAGGCCTAGAAGTCTACAACAATTCACAAAACAAAGAAGATCCAACCAAAACGCTGGACGCACAAACCATCACCCAAAAGTACTACTACATCTTCGAATGGCTCAAACTCTTCGATTTTAATATAGTTGTAATTCTTATCATCATGATTGTCGCGTCTACAATCAATATGGCAGTAGCCTTACTGGTGCTTATCCTGGAAAGAACCCAAATGATTGGTATCCTCAAATCACTGGGCGCAAACAGTTGGTCTGTTCGTAAAATATTTCTGTACAACGCCCTTTACCTTATCTCTAAAGGACTGCTTTGGGGTAATTTAATCGGAGTAGGAATGCTGCTTATCCAAAAGTACTTCGGTATCGTTAAGCTCAACCCTGAAAATTACTACGTCAACGTTGCACCGGTCAACATTAATTTCTGGCACATACTGACACTTAATATAGGAACAATCATTATTTGTCTCCTCGTATTATTAATCCCGTCTTTTATCATCACCAAGATCTCTCCTATAAAAGCAATCAAGTTCAACTAATTTCTTCGGGCGTGTCCCTCACGGCCGCTTCGTTTGGTTAGGGGATTATTTTGTGTTCGGGTCGGGCACTTCGTTTCAATCTTTTATTACGCTGTGCTTCAT
>NZ_JBOGUT010000041.1:0-23869 GCF_050696275.1 Flavobacterium sp. | reverse complement strand
TTCTACTTGCGAAATAACAGCTAATTTAAAGCCCAAATTATAATCGCGTTGACTACGCTTTTCTGCGCTGTTTTCTGATCTATTCATAATAAGTCAATTTTATGTCAACTTATTTCAGGACGGGACACAGCCTATAAAAAAGACAGAAAATATTTTCTGCCTTTTTATCTATTATAAACTTAGTATTAGAAACTATTTCATCGGAATGTTCTCCAAAATTTCCAATACAAATTTCCAGTATTTTTGAGCCGAAGAAATACTCGCTCTTTCATCCGGAGAGTGAGCACCATGAATCGTCGGTCCAAAGGAAATCATGTCCATATCTGGATAGTTTGTCCCTAAAATACCGCATTCTAATCCGGCGTGACAAGCAACTACTTTTGGTTTTTCGTTGTTCTGTTTTTCGTAAATATGAACTAAAACATCTAAGATAGGTGAATTTACATTTGGTGTCCAACCTGGATATGAACCGCTGAAAACCACTTCACATCCGAATAATTCAAAAGCAGAACGTAAAGCATTAGCCAAATCAAATTTTGAGGATTCAACCGAAGAACGAGTTAAGTTCTGAATCACTATTTCACCCTCTTTAACAATTACACGAGCAATATTATTTGACGTTTCCACTAAATCAGCCATGTCAGCACTCATTCTGTAAACACCATTATGTGCTGTGTAAAGTGAGCGAAGTAATCCTTCCTGTACACCTAAATCCATTACTTTAGCCGGTAAATCAGCTTTTACTATTTCGATAGTTAAGTTGGGTTCAGTCGTTTTGAATTCCGCTTTAATGTCTCCAATGATTTCCTGCATATCAAAAACAAAAGCTTCGTCATACATTCCGGCAACGATTACTTTGGCAACACTTTCACGAGGAATAGCATTTCGAAGGCTTCCTCCGCTGATTTCAGCAATTTGCAAACCAAAATTCTCAAATCCGTCAAACAATAAACGATTCATAATTTTGTTCGCATTCCCAAGACCTTTGTGAATATCCATCCCGGAATGCCCTCCACTTAAACCCTTAACAGTAATAGAATACCCAACAGAATCCTCTGGAGTTTTTTCTTCATTATAACCTCTTGTAGCAGTTACATCTACTCCACCGGCACAACCTATATCAATTTCATCATCTTCTTCGGTGTCTAAATTCAATAAAATTTCACCTTGTAAAATACCTCCTTTTAAATTTAAAGCTCCAGTCATTCCTGTTTCTTCATCAATGGTAAACAAAGCTTCAATTGCAGGATGTTTGATCTCTTTGCTTTCTAAAATAGCCATAATAGTAGCTACTCCAAGCCCGTTATCCGCCCCAAGTGTAGTTCCTTTGGCACGAACCCAGTCTCCATCAACATACATATCAATACCTTGTGAATCAAAATCGAAAACAGTATCGTTATTTTTTTGATGCACCATGTCCAAATGTCCTTGCAGTACGATTGCCTTACGGTTTTCCATCCCAGGTGTGGCTGGTTTTCGGATAATCACATTACGGATTTCATCTTCAAAAGTTTCTAATCCTAAACTATTTCCAAAATCTTTCATAAACGCAATAACGCGATCTTCTTTTTTCGAAGGACGTGGCACAGCATTTAAATCGGCAAACTTGTTCCAAAGTTGTTTTGGCTCCAAATTTCTTATTTCCTGACTCATATCTTGTGTTTGTTGTTAAAGTGCCAAAGTTACAAAGTTTAAATACTTTTTCTACTAATTGATATTGTAATTATATTTACGTTTTAAAACTATTTCTGTGAAACGAAAATACATACTTCCCTTATTGCTTATTGTCCAGATTATCGGTTTAAAAATACTGCTGCTTTTTCCTGAATTTGTTGAAGAATATTACAGTAACGGAGTTTACCCTATGCTATCCAAATTCTCTAGGAGTGTTTTAGGCTGGCTTCCTTTTTCCTTTGGAGATATCCTGTATGGAATTTTGATCCTCTGGACAGTATATTGGTTCTATCAAAACCGGAAAGTCAATTGGAAAACCAAATCATTATCCGTTTTAGGAATACTCTCTATAGCTTATTTTCTCTTTCATGTTTTATGGGCTTTTAACTATTACCGATTGCCTTTGTTTGAAAAAATGCACATCGAAACCAAATATACCGATGTTCAATTGCTTGATTTCACCAAAAAAATAATAGTCAAAACGAATGAAATCCAATGGAAAATCACAAAAGATACAGCAAAGAAGGTTATCATTCCTTATTCGCAAACAGTGGTTTTCGAGAAGGCATTAGACGGCTACAATACGCTTTCCAAAGAATATCCGTTTTTCAAATACGAAATTCCAAGCCAAAAGAAATCATTGTTCAGCTATCCGCTCACTTACATGGGTTTTGGTGGCTATTTGAATCCGTTTACAAATGAAGCACAGGTAAACGGAATGATTCCTATGTATAACTTCCCAAGCACGGCTTGTCATGAAATGTCGCATCAAATGGGTTTCTCAAGCGAAAGCGAAGCTAATTTTATCGGCTTTTTATCGGCCACAAAAAACGACAATCTCTATTTCAAATACTCCGGTTACAGCCATGCGTTGCGTTACTGCTTATCCAATTGGGAAATCCGTGATGAAAAAACCCTGAAGCAACTGCTAAAAACCATCCATCCCGGAATTTTAAAAAATTATAAAGAAAGTAAAGTGTTTTGGGAAAACCATCAAACGTTTATCGATACTGGGTTCCACATCTTCTATGATAATTTCCTAAAATTAAACCAGCAAAAAGACGGCTTGGAAAGTTACAGCAAGTTTGTTGATTTAATGGTCAATTACTACAAAGACAGACCGTTATAACATTTAAAAAAACTTGTTGCTTAAGTTATACTTTCCGAAAAAACTTTACAAAAATATCCTGTACCCAAAAATAAAAGAAGTTGTAGTGTAGTAATTTATTATTGAAATTATAACCCAAATCCAATTTCTAAATTAAGGTTAAAGTTAGATTTTTAATAGAACAGGTCTTTATTAGTAAAAAAGAGAAGATTTGTTTTAAGAACAAGAAGATTTCTTTTCAGTACGAGTGAATTTCTTTTCAGAACGAGCGGTTTTGTTTTCAGAATGAGAAGATTTTTATGCTGATAAGAGGACTTTTTTATTTGATATCAAATTTCATCACTTGTAAAAGCTGTAAAACTTCTTTTTTTATAAGGTCGGATAATCAAGCGTCCTTCTCGGTCAAAACGAATATAATTGTACACCCAATTTAAGAAAACAACCGCTTTATTCTTGAAGCCAATCAATGAAAATAAATGCACAAACATCCAGACAAACCATGCGAAAACACCATTAAAATGATACCTCGGCAAATCGACCACGGCTTTGTTACGGCCTATGGTAGCCATGGAACCTTTGTCATTGTATTCGAAAGGAACTAAAGGCTCCTTTTTTAAAAGTCTAATCAGGTTTTCCCCAAGCAAAGCACCCTGTTGCAAAGCAGGCTGCGCCATCATAGGATGTCCTTGCGGGTATTTTTCCGTCTCCATCGAAGCGATATCTCCAATTGCAAAAATAGTAGGATAGCCAGCAACCTGATTGAACTGATTCACCCGGATGCGCCCTACATTTTCTACTAATGATTTGGCATCAAGCCCGGCAACAACAGCTCCCTGTACTCCAGCAGTCCAAATTACAGTAGCTGTATCAAATGTCAAATCCGAATTCGTCGAAATGGTGCGGCCGTCGAAGTTTGTCACCCGAACGTTCTTCCAAATTTTCACCCCAAGACTCAACAGAAATTCTTCTGCTGCCTGAGATGATTTTTCGCTCATCGTATTCAAAATCCGATCTCCGCTCTGAATAAGATTGATTTGCATTTTCTGAATATCCAGATCCGGATAATCTTTTTGCAGAATAGCCTTTTTCATTTCGGCCAATGCTCCTGCAAGCTCCACTCCCGTTGGTCCGCCTCCCACCAATACAAAGTTGATTAAACTGTTTTTATCGTTTGGATCTTTGGTTAAAACAGCCTGTTCAAAATTCTCCAAAATCAAACTTCGGATATTCAGCGATTGCGGAATGGTCTTCATCGACATCGAATTGCGCTCTATTTCTTTGTTCCCGAAATAATTCGTTTTGGAACCTGTCGCTATAACAAGATAATCATAGTGCAAATCCCCTATTTCGGAAATAATTTTTTGATTTTGGGTATCAATTTCTTTAACCGAAGTTAATCGGAAATAAAAATCCTGAAATTCCTGAATTACTTTTCTGATAGGATAAGCGATAGAACCTGCCTCAAGCCCGCCTGTAGCAACTTGGTAGAGTAACGGTTGAAATGTATGGTAGTTATGCTTGTCTAAAAGCACAACTTGTACATTTTTGTTTTTTAATTTTTTAGCTAACGCGATACCTGCAAATCCGCCGCCAATAATAACAACACGGGGATTTTTCGATTGTGGAATATTCATTCTTTATGTTGGAATAGTTCAGAATAGCTAAGGTACAATGTTTCTGCCGAAAAACAACAATCGCAATCCCAATAGAAATCATAATAGAATGAAAATTAATGCCATTTAAAGAAGGATTGCTCCCGATATTTCTTTTTTTTTGTAACAAAATCAACAGCAAAACTACTAACTCGATATGAGTAATGCATTAGAGCGATCGTTTGTAACACAATTAAAGGAAAACCAGAATATTATTCACAAAATTTGCCGGTTATATACGCAAGGCGAAGATGCGCATAATGATTTGTTTCAGGAAATTACCATTCAATTATGGAAGGCATTTCCAAAATTCAGGGGAGATTCTAAATTTTCAACCTGGGCGTATCGCGTAGCACTGAATACTGCCATTACTTTATACCGGAAAAGCACTAAAACAATAAATGCAATTGAATTTGAAACCGGTAAACACTTTGTTTCTCAAGAAGAGTACAACTACGAAGAGGAAGAACACATAAAACTTTTATACAAGGCCGTGCAACAGCTGAATGATATTGAAAAGGCATTGGTTTTTATGTATTTAGAAGACAAAGATTATGAAGAGATTTCGGAAACACTGGGAATCAGCGAAGTAAATGCCCGTGTAAAAATGAACCGAATCAAGACAAAACTGAAAAAAATTATTAATCCGTAACGGAAAGGAATATATGGAAGAGTTGGATGTATTAAAAAAAGACTGGAATAAAAACAATAATTACCCGACGGTTTCGGAACAGGAAATCTATACCATGCTCCATAAAAACTCGTCATCAACAATAAAATGGATTTTTATCATCAGTATTATTGAACTGAGTTTTGGTATCATTTTAAGTATTGTGATGTCATTCACAAAGTTTGATGCCGAGAATATGCAATTTTTGAAAAACCTGAATATTTACGGTTATTATCAGGTTTCGGTAATCGTTATGTACATTGTAATTGTTTATTTTATCACACGCTTTTATATTATGTATAGAAGAGTATGTACAACAGACAATACCAAATTGCTGATGAAGAATATCCTCAGAACCAGAAAAACGGTTCAAAATTATATTCTGTTTAATTTAGTGACCTTTGCTCTTGTCTTTATAACATTTGCTTCATACGGACTGAAAATCGGGATTGAAAAAGCGACAATAGAAAAGAGTGGCAGTATTGCCGAAATACCAATGAGTGTTTATCTTATTTCTTTTTTTGTTTTACTTATTATAACCGGAATTCTCACAGGTGCTTTCTGGCTTGTATACCGATTAATATACGGAATCCTTCTAAAGAAGCTTAAAAAGAATTTTGAAGAATTAAAGAAAATTGATTTATAAAATGATTTATAAAAAAGGTCCGTACACATTGGCGGACCTTTTTTTATTTTAATAATGCCATTGACGCATTCTGTCTAATTCCTGCTGTTCTTCGATAACCTCAACAGGAATTACTTTAAGAAATGAAGGATGTTGTTCAATAGCATATTCTACTTTTTCAACAATTTCTTCAATAGTATCATTTTCGTAATCTATATCCAAAGGCTCTTTAATAATAAAGGACTGAAGAATACCTTTTTTCTTCAATCTTAATCCTTTTTTATCAAACGAGCGTCGAAAACCATCAATAACAATAGGCACTACTATAGGCTTGTGGTTTTTAATAATGTGCGCCGTTCCTTTACGAACCGGCTTAAATGATTTTGTTGTTCCCTGTGGAAAAGTAATTACCCAACCGTCTTCCAAGGCAATCCCAATATTTTCAGTATCATTGGGGTTTACTGATTTTTGTTCGTGTTCAGCCACATCTTTTCCTCCGGCACGCCATGTTCTTTCAACAGTAATTGCACCCGCATAAGCAAGTACCTTAGTTAAAAAATTAGCTTGAAGGGTTTCTTTGGCTCCAATGTAATACATATTGAGTTTCGGTTCCCAAAGATATCCGATGTTCTTAATATTGTCTTCTCTTCCTTTTAAACTGGCATTAAAAACATGGAACATAGCTACAACATCAGCAAAATAGGTCTGATGATTTGAAATAAACAATACATTTCTATCCGGCAAAGCTCTTATTATTTCAGAACCATCAATCTCTAACTGATTGAAACCTCGATATCTCCTGTGAGTTACCGCTCCGGCAATTCGGATTAACCAGCGTTTCAAAAAAAGAATATGACCAAAAGGATTTCGTTTAAATAATCCCATAATTTTATAAAAAGATAAGCTACAAAGTTACGAAAAGTATCAAATTATAAGACTTTTTTAATGATTTCTTTAAGTTCGCTCATCATCATGGCTGTTGCTCCCCAAACCAAATGTTCGTTAATCTGAAAAGCCGGCACCGGAATATTTGTTGCATAAGAGGTCGACATATTGACATTGACCACGATATTTTCATCAAGAAATTGACAAAGAGGCAGTTCGATAATTCCGGAAACTTCATCGGGACTTAAATCAAAAGTCAATTCTTCTTCCGAAAAACCCAAAAAAGGAGAAACCAAAAAATTGCTAGGAGGTATATATACTTCACTAAAAGCCCTTACAACATTTACTTTATCTGAAGAAACTCCGATTTCTTCCTGTGTTTCTCGTAAAGCCGTAGCAGAAAGCGAAGAATCAAAATCTTCCACTTTACCGCCGGGAAAAGCAATTTGTGAAGCGTGAATTCCCGGATATGAGTTTCTGATAATTAAAGCCAGATGAGTAATACTTTTTTTAGGGTAAAATAGCATTAATACTGCCGCCTTTCGCGGTTTCTTTTCAGAGAAATCTTGGTTTTTCAAAAGTTCAATACGTTCAGGAGGAACCATTTTTGCATGCGCAATGCTCGCTGGTAGCGATTCTTTTGCTATTTTTGGCACATATTTTAAAAAATCTGAAAATTCCATTACGCAGGTTTTTAACAATAGTTATCCTAACGATTTTCAATCGATGTAAACATAAAGATAGCTTAAAAAAATGAATTTAACAATTTTATCATTCCCAAACTTATGTATAGTAAAGAAGAAAGTATCAAAATAAAAAAAGAATTTTGGACCCAATTTGCCGAAGCTTATCCGCGAAAATGGATACTTTATGATACCAAAATTAAAGATTTTTCTTTTAAGTTCTTTGTAGACAATAAAAAAGCACAAGTCCTTATTGATATCGAACCCAAGGATGAAGAAAAACGGAAAATATATTTTGAAAAAATCGAATCTTTAAAATCCATTTTAATTGAAGATTATATTTCGGAAGTTATTTTAGAAAGAAACTACCATCTTGAAACAGGTAAGATAATTAGCAGAATCTGGGTTGAAAAAGCAGGAATCAGCTTAAACAACAAAGCGAACTGGCAGGATATTTTCGATTTCTTCTATGAAAACATGGATGCTTTTGAACGTTTTTTCTATGAAAATCAGGACTATATCAAAGATTTAGAAATAAATACTTAAAAAAAATATTTTTTCTGTAACAATTGATTTCGGTTTGTATCATAAGAGAAAATAAACAAACTAAAAAATCAATAATTATGAAAAAAGTAATCATCTTAGTATTAGCAATTCTTGCATTTGCAAACGTATTTGCACAACAACCAACAGCTTTTGAAGTTAAAGTTATCGGAAAAGGACAACCTGTTATTTTAATTCCCGGATATTCCTGCAGTGGTGATGTTTGGGATGAAACAGTTGATCACTTAAAAAACAAATACGAATTGCATGTTTTAACTTTAGCAGGATTTGCAGGGGTAAAACCAATTGAAGAGGAAGAAATCCTGAAAACTGTCCGAAATCAAATCGTTCAATACATAAAAGACAAAAAATTAAAAAAGCCAATGCTGATTGGCCATAGTTTGGGTGCATTTATGACACTTTGGCTTAATGCCACCGAACCGGATTTATTTGGAAAAGGAATTTGTGTTGACGGACTTCCATTTGTTTCAGCCATAGGAAGACCGGAAATAACTGTTGAAGCATTAAAGAGCAATCCACAATACGACAAACAGACAACCATTAATAATTTTAAAGCCATTCCTAATGAAGGGTATGTTAAAAATACGGCCAAAGCAATGCTGTATCAAGTAAGCGATACTGTTCATGCAAGAAAAATTGCAGAATGGAGTTTCAAGAGCGACAGAAAAACATTAGGAAGCACTATTATAGAAATGTCTCTTACCGATTTAAGACAGGAAATCAGTAAAATAAAATCACCAATATTAGTAATGGCCAGTGTTTTCGGCACTAAAGAAACCAGTGAAAAAGTATATAATGAGCAATACACTCTATTAAAAAACAAAACCATCAAAGTAGCAGACAGCAAGCACTTTATCATGTATGATCAGCAAGAATGGTTCTTAAATGAAGTAGATGCTTTCTTAAAATCTTAAATAAACCAAAAGTGACAACCAACCAGAACCAAGAAACCTTTTTTAAGGAAATCTACAAAACCTATTCGCCTAAAGCACATCGTCTTTGTCTGGGTTATACCGGAAACGCTATGGAAGCAGACGACTTGTTGCAGGAAGTTTTTATAAAAGCATGGCAGAATCTGGATAAATTCCGTGGTGATTCGCAAATGAGCACCTGGATTTACCGGATTGCAGTAAACACGTGTCTGCATCATTTGAGAGGTCAGAAAAACAAAAGAAGTGTCGATATCGACAAAACGATTATCAGTAAAGAAGATGAATCGGATGACAAAGAGCAGCAAATTCAGCTTTTGTACAAATGCATCAGCGAGCTTTCGGAAGCAGACAGGCTAATCATTACGCTTTTGCTTGAAGAGGTCCCTTACAGCGAAATTGCTACGGTAACTGAAATTTCGGAAGGCAACCTGAGAGTAAAAATTCATCGGATAAAACAACAATTAAGCACTATTTATGCAAAATATGAAAGAGTTTGACAATCTAAAAGAAATTTGGAACCAGCAGAAAGAAAGCCAGGTTCCTGATGTTTCCCAAATCATTTCGAAGGCACGAAAAGAAAAGCAATCCATGGGAAATAAAATACTAATTCAAGTCGCAGTATTATTGCTTACTATCATAGGGATTAGCTTGGTCGTGACTGCAATTGATTTTAAAATGTTAACAACTTACATTGGAATTGGATTAATGTTTGCCACTATTTTAATCTTTTCAGCCATCCGATTGTATCAGGCTTACAAACTTAAAAATATTGACTTGACACAATCGCCTCAAAAAGCATTACAACAATTAGAACAATTCTATGCTTTCCAAAAGTTTGTAAGTACAAAATGCATGTTAGCTTATTTCATTTTACTGAATCTGGGTCTCGCATGCTATTTTATAGAAGTAATGCAACCAATGTCTGTAGAAATGAAAACTATCTTTCTGATTGCCTACATTGCCTGGATGCTTATCGCTTATTTTATTTTAGGAAAAAAGCAAAAGCAAAAAGAATATGATAAGATACAAAACATCATCAACGGTATCAGGAAAATTGAAACCGAATATGAACAATAAAAAAGAGCCACTTTGAAGTGGCTCTTTTTTATTATCTTATCTGACAGATAAAATCTAAGATTGTTTTGGCAATGACTTCCTGATTTGCATTATCTGTTAAATACTTTCTATCGCTTTCATTCGAAAGAAATCCAAGTTCAAGCACTAAACCGGGACAATTGGTATTTTTTAAAATATAAAACGGTGCTTTTTTTATACCTCGCAAATTTAAACTTGTTGCTTTAGATAGTTTTGAAGTCAAATCTGCGGCAAAAGCCAAAGACTCTTCACTGTAAAGAGATTCTTTCGCAACATAGCTTTCAATTCCAAAAGTATCGTCATTCTTGTTATTATTTACATGGAGAGACAAAAATAAATCCGGTTTAATTTTATTGATTATTTCTGCTCTTTTTTCCAGAGTAAGCATACTATCATCTGTACGTGTAAAATAGATTTCCACATCTGTATTCTTGTTTAATGCGTTTATTTTACTCGAAATTTGAGAAACAATATCTTTTTCTAAATGACTTTTATGAACAGCTCCATGGTCAGTACCTCCATGTCCTGCGTCAATAACAATTTTGATTGTTTTTGATTTTGTTTCAGTAGTAAAAGCATAAACAGAAAATATAACAAGCAATACAGCTAAAATTTTGAATCCATTTTTCATAGAAAAGTTTTAAAAATTATTCATCCATAACGACAAAAGTATAAATATAGTATAATTCCTATGAAGTTTTTTAAAAAAAAATAAAAACTCCTTGATTTCTCAAAGAGTTTTGTGAGTATTTAAGCCTAATGCAGCGAACGGATGTAAGGCATTATTTTATTTTAGAACATGATGTGCTAAAACTTTTTGAACATCATACACATTTACGGATTTATTGAACTGTGTCTTAATACTCGGATGCATTTCACTTGAAACCCAAATTTTAAGCTCTGCATCCAAATCGAATGAACCTGCAGTTTCGATACTAAACCTTGAAATACTTTTGTATGAAATTGATTTATATTCCGTTTTGCTCCCTGTCAGACCTTGTACATTTACAAATATCAAACGCTTATTTGTAAAAATAAAAGTATCTCTGATGAGCTTAAACCCAAGTTCAATGTTTTCATCTTCTGTTAAAAGCTGACCATATTTTTTATTTAATTCCTCAAGCGTCACTGCTCCGGCATTTCCTAATAGTGCAGAAAAAATTCCCATAATTTTATATTTTAATTTTTATATGTTTCAAAGATTTGATGTATAGTTCCCTATAAACCCGTGATTTTAAATAATTCTTATTGATTTATTACTGATGCAACAAATATATCTAAATGTTTAAAAGAAAAAATCAATGCTACGAAGATTTATAATATAAAAAAACTCCCAAGTTTCTTTGAGAGTTTTTATGGAGTGTCAGGGATCACAGTCGAACACCTAGTGCTTATTTTAACCCTATGTAAAGGGCTTTAAAAACATTCAAATTTAGAAACTTTTCATAATTTGTGTAAAAATCTCTGAAAGAGTCTTTTATGGGGTACTTTACTGATGACTGATTTCAAGCTTATATCCTTTACTTCGTATAACAACAATATTGATATTTGGATCCGATTCCAGTTTCTTTCTAAGCTTTGATATAAACATATCTAAACTACGGCCTACAATAACACCTTCATCTTCCCATATCTCTTTTTGCAGTCGGTTTCTCTCTATGGTCTCGTTAGGAGACAATGCAAAAATGAGTAATACACGGGTTTCTGTTCCGGTCAGAGCTATTGTCTTTCCATTAATGATGAGCTTCCTATGCTGTGCATCGAACAACGCCGATCCCAAAGTGTACATATTAGTTTTTTGACCGTCAGACAAAGTTTTTCGAGGCTTAACAGATCTCAAAAAAACAAATCCAACAAACGCTAAAAATGACAGACTACCCAAAAAATATTTATTCTTAGCACTATTTATACCCGCTGAATTGAATTTAATGTTGACCATGTAACATGCCCTGGGTTGTTTCCTTCCTATACAGGCTACAATGTCATCTTTTTTATTTTTAGATATAGCGTATCCATACGCTACACTTGAGTTATCACAGTTCAGAACGTTAACAATATAATCACCTGATAGCGGGTCTTTAGCCAACAAACGCCGAGTTATATTCACTAACGAGGCCGGTTGAAAACTAATGTCATTCTCAAACTTGATTTGGTATTCATTTTCACCAATTTTTTTTATCGGAAGTACTCGTGAGGTACTGTCGCCCGACTGTAAAAGTAGTTCATGTCCAATCCTGCGGAGCAAAACTTCCCTTCTTGCGAAAACAAAGTCATCACTATCAGTCATATTGAAAGCCACACAGATTACAGAGATAAACGAGAGGAATATCAAACCAAACAGGTATTTACGTTTCCCTGAGAAGAGATTTCGACTAAGATACATAGTGTCAAGTTTTTATTTACAAAGTTTACATTTTTATTTACAATCTAAATCTCTAAAGCCGAAAAATATCAAAGTAAATTCGTAGAATCAATTTAAAAGGAATATGAAACATATAAAAAAAACCATCTCTGTCTTGATCTTACTGCTGGTTGTGGTGAGCGGACTAGTATTTAGCTTCGCTCCGTTCGCCTACGGCTCGGGTGCTAATCGTGAAATTAAAAATAAAACTGAGCGATCCCCAAAGCCGTTGTCCATTGCTGACAGAAAAGCCCGACTGGATGAAAGGAAAAAATGGGAGGCTTCTCCTGACGGCATAAAGTACAAAGAATGGGAGGTTTCTCCTGAAGGTAAAAAAGTGCATGCCAGTCATGATAAAATAAAGAAGTACATAAAGGCTTTTGCCTATATGGAGGCTGTGGTAACCTCTGTTACTTTTCAACGCGCAAATGGGAAATCATCAGGACCAAAATGGCTTATAGTCAGGATTAATGGCGAAGAATATATGATGCAATTTATTCCTAAGGAATTTCAGCAGTTAAATAACCTGAAAGTTAACGACATAATAATTGTAAGAAGCCGCAGCGCAGGTTATTCGCCTAATCATCCATATTTGATTATATCTGGCGACTATATTGCGAGAAATAACAAGGTCCTTTTTAAACGTGACTTTAGTAAAAATAAGGGTTGTTGAGGATCAGGAGAGCTCAGTCAGCTCCTACAATAGTAACCACAATAGCAGATAAACCAATGATCTTAAAGTCATTTGTCAATTATTAATCAATATAATTTCTGTAGTATGAACAACAAGATATCAATCAATCACTTACTTAATTTTAAGTATTGTTCCTTTCGTCTTCGGTTGCCGTGGACCTATAAAAGAAGAAAATAAAAACAATGCAGTGACAAGCTCCTTGTCCTTACATGCTGGAAATGAAAAATATGTTGTAGATACTAAGGAAAGTGTTGTAAAATGGACAGGTTCTAATCTCATTGGTTCAAACAGTCACATAGGCTATGTCTATATATCAAAAGGAGAACTGATAATTGAAAACGATCAACTGATAGGTGGCACAGCTGAAGTCGACATGAATACAATTGAAGATGAAAATCATGGGAGAGATAACGGACTAATTAATCACTTGAAAAATCCTGATTTTTTTGAGGTTAAAAAATTTCCTTTTTCTGCAATTGTACTTACCAAAGCTGTATCTATAAATAGTGAGAATAAGAAAGTTACAGGCAACCTGACCATTAAAGGTATAACACAACCAGTTACTTTTCCAGCCAAAATGGAAGTTAAGGACGGAATTGTCAAGGTGAACGGCAGACTGGTCATTGATCGAACAAAATGGGATGTCCGTTATAAATCTGGAAAATTCTATGATCTTTTAGCTGATCAGACTATATTGAATTCTATATTAAGATCGTAGCAAAAAAACAAATCTGAATCCCCAACTTACTACATCAGGACTACAAACCTAAAATTTTATATAAAATGGGACATCCGTATTTGCTGTGATTATAAAATAAAAAAACTCCCAAGTTTCCTTGAGAGTTTCTGTGGGCGATGAGGGGTTCGAACCCCCGACCCCCTCGGTGTAAACGAGGTGCTCTGAACCAGCTGAGCTAATCGCCCGATAATTCTTTGTATTACCAGTAAATTTTGATAAAAGTGGTGGGCGATGAGGGGTTCGAACCCCCGACCCCCTCGGTGTAAACGAGGTGCTCTGAACCAGCTGAGCTAATCGCCCTTTTATCAATTAATGTTTCCATTAATCAGGGTGCAAATATAAAGGTATTTTTCACTTCTGCAAAATTATTTACACAATTTCTGCTACAACGAACGTACTTCCTCCGATATAGATAAAGTCATTTTCTCCTGCTGTTTCTAACGCTTCCTGATAAGCTTCTGAAACAGAATTACATACTTTCCCAATCAAACCAAATTCCGTTGCTTCTTGCAGCAAAAAATTAGCATCAAGACCACGGGGAACATTTGGACGACAGAAAAAATAATTGGCATTTTTAGGAAACAAAGGCAAAATATCATCCAGATCTTTGTCATTTACGACGCCTAAAACAAAATACAGCCTCTCAAATTTTTCCTTTTGAATCTGATTCAGCACAATTTTCAGCCCATGACTATTATGTGCCGTATCGCAAATTACTTTCGGATTAAAGTGAATCTGCTGCCAGCGTCCCAATAGACCTGTATTCTTAACCACATTCTGTAAACCGTTCTTTAAATGTTCTTCAGAAACAGTAAAATGAGCTCTCAAAACATTTATCGACTGCACTACTGTTTTTTTATTATGAATCTGATAATCTCCTGACAAGGCACTTGGATAATCTTCCGTAATCAAATCGGAAGCAAAATAAATATCCGATTGACATTCATTGGCTTTAGCCAAAAAAACTGATCTTGTTTCATTCGTATATTCACCAATGATTACCGGAACATTCAGTTTGATAATTCCAGCCTTTTCAAAAGCAATAGATTCCATCGTATCACCCAAAAACTGCATATGATCAAATCCGATATTTGTAATTACCGAAATTAAAGGCGTAATCACATTGGTAGAATCAAGCCTTCCTCCCATTCCTACTTCAATTACTGCTACATCCACATTTTCTTTTGCAAAATAATCGAAAGCCAAACCTACTGTCATTTCGAAAAAACTCAATTGATTTTCTTCAAAAAATGATTTATTATCTGCAATAAAATCAATTACAAAATCTTCTGTAATTTTTACATTATTAATCTTAATACGTTCCCTAAAATCCCTTAAATGCGGCGATGTATACAAACCTACTTTATAACCCGCTTCCTGCAAAACCGATGCTATCATTGATGATGTAGATCCTTTTCCGTTTGTTCCCGCAACGTGAATGGTTTTAATGCTTTTTTCTGGGTTACCCAGATGATTGACTAACAAAACAGTATTCGTCAAATCTTTTTTATATGCCGAAGCTCCCTGTTGCTGATACATAGGCAACTGGGTAAACATCCAATCTAAAGTTTCCTGGTAATTCATAGCATTTTGTTAAAACCGTAAAATTATACTGCAGACAAAATAATTTAGTGATTTTTTAGTTTATTATAGTATAGAAATTTATCTTTAGTGCAAAATTGAGATAATTTTTTTTAATATAAATAAAGTACTTAAAATATATGATTGGATTTTTTTTACAAGCCCAAAACGATACTATCACACAAGCAACAGGTGCTGTAGTTCAAAACATCGCAACTAACAAAGAAATTTCTGTTTTAGAGTTCATTACCAAAGGTGGAATTTTCCTGATTCCAATTTCTCTATTGCTGTTTTACACAATATATGTTATTGTTGAACGATACATTTATTTGAAAAAACACACTAAATACGATACCCATTTAATGAAAGACCTTAGGATTCATCTGAATTCAGGGAATATTGCTTTGGCTATCGCGACAGCCGAAAAAGACACTACTGCTTCCGGAAATGTTATTAAGGAAGGAGTGCACACCATTGGAAGACCAATTGCCGAGATCGAATCAAATATGGAAAAAGTAGCCAACATCGAGATTGGCCAAATGGAAAGACGTCTGGGGCATCTGGGACTTATCGCTGGTATTGCTCCAACATTAGGCTTTATTGGAACTATTGGTGGTGTAATCAAAATCTTCTACAGTATTTCGATTACCGAGAACATCAGTATTGGAAACATTTCCGGTGGATTATACGAAAAAATGATTAGTAGTGGTGCCGGTTTGTTAGTAGGTATCATCGCTTATTCGGCTTACCATTTATTCAATGGTGTAATTGATAGTTTTTCGTTAAACATACAACGTCACGTGTTAGAATTCGTTAACATCATACAAAGACCAAATGCCTCAAATTAAAAGAAACAAACGATTTCATGCTGAAATAGCCACTTCATCACTAAGTGACATCATGTTCTTTTTGCTTTTATTTTTCCTTATTATTTCAACACTAGCTAATCCAAACGTGATCAAAATGACGTTACCACAAGCTAAAAATAATGAGAAAACAAACAAACAGCACATTACACTTTCTGTTACTGAAGAAAAGAAATTCTACTTAGACAAACAGGAAGTCAATTTTGACGAACTTGAAGCTACTTTATTGTCTAAGCTTGGCGGAACCAAAGATCAGGCCGTAATTGTACGTATTCCTTACAATATGCAGGTTCAGGATTTGGTTGATGTATTGCAAATTGGTGTAAAAAACAACTTAAAATTTGTGATTGCCACGAGTGCAAAATAATTAATTTTTATCAGGAGCCAATCCTGTCTTCCGCTCTATCTTTTATAAAAATACCCCCAAATAGTGTCTAACTTTTTTGGGGGCAGTTCAAAATAATGGGGATTTTTTTATAAAAGGATGCCGCTGCAACCAGGGCTATGATTTTGACTTACCAATGTAATAATTGCTTAATTCAGACTGAAACTATAGATAATTTTTCCTACTTGTCTTTCAGGAGCATCTTCACTTGCTTGCCATTTTGTGTTCATAGCAGCAATTCTGGCTTGATCCAATAAACATTTTGCAGTATTGGTCGTTCCTTTTACTCCTGGAACGACACTTATTGTATTTCCATTTCTGTCCACAGATACTTCAACCACCACTTTTCCAGATTCATTACAAGTATATTTCGGTGCTGGCTTAGACAATGCTTTTCTATTTCCGAGTGAATAACCAGTGCCACCTCCGCTTCCACTGCCAGAACCACCACCCGATCCGGATCCCGAACCAGGACCAGTTCTCGTGCCATTGCCTGTACCATTACCGCCACCTGTTCCACCTCCAGAACCTCCATTTCCGTAATAATCACTGGAATTTAAGCTTCCGTTAGCTTTACCTTTATTTCCTCCTTGTTTGTCGCCACCATCACCACCTTTGTTACTTCCATTCAAAATACTTGATAAAGCATCATTAGTATTTTTAGTCACTTTGGGTTTTTCAACCACCGGTTTGATTTCTTTTTTAATGGTAACCTGAGGTTTTTTTACTTTTTCATGCTTGTCGACAGCCACACTTTCTTCTGTAGAATTTTCCTGTGCGATGATTTGGTCGTCCGGTTCGCTAACCGCTGCTGTTACCTGTTTCGTTTGATTTTTCACATTCAAAACCTCGCTCTTATAATCGGCACCGGAACCAACATCGCTATCGCCAAAATTTACGGTAACACCGCCTCCACCACCGCCTCCGGCCAAAAGCATTTCAGTTGCATTGGATGGTGGCCAAAATCGTATAAAAAACAATATCAGCAGCAACAAGGCAAAAACCACTACTGTAATTAGAAATGATTTTCTCTTGTCCGCTGCTGATATTACTACTTCCATAATTAATGTACTTATAACAATTATAACGAAAATAGTATAAATTTGTTATGTATTCAGAAAATGAATAACAAAAATTATACCAATTGTTTCAAAGCAATTTCAAAAGCTGTTGCACTGATATTTTTCTTATCAGAATTTAACGAATGTGCTTTTTCGATAGCTTTCTTTATAATTTCGGATGTATCGTTAAAGATCGCTTCATCCGTCATCTGCACTTTCTTCTCCATGAAATAAGCAAAAACACGTGCCATCCCGCAGTTAGAAATAAAATCCGGAATTAAACTCACTTTGCTGTCCACTTCTTCCATAATTGGCCCAAAGAAAATTTCTTTGTCTGCAAAAGGAACATTGGCACCACATGAAATCACTTCCAATCCAGAAGCAATCATGCTGTCAACCTGGCTTTTAGTTACCAATCTTGAAGCTGCACAAGGCGTAAAAATCTCAGCCCCAACAGACCATATTTTAGCATTGATTTCATCAAAAGGGATCATGTTATCAGCAACCAGTTTGTTTCCGTCTTTGTTTAAGAATAATGTTGTAATCTCTTCGAATGTAAATCCGTTTTCATTGATTAAACCACCATCTCTATCAATGATTCCAACCACTTTAGCTCCCATTTCAGCCAGGTAAAAAGCAGCTGCAGAACCTACATTCCCGAAACCTTGAACAATAGCTCTTTTACCGGCGACATTTCCACCATAAATATCATAATAATGACGTACTGCCTGTGCCACACCATAACCGGTAATCATATCGGCAACAGTATACTTTCTGTTTACATCAGGTGAAAACGTAGTGTTTTCGATTACTTTTACCACACCTTGACGCAATTGTCCGATACGGTTGATTTTATCCGCTTCAGTAGGCTTAAAATGTCCGTTAAAAACCCCTTCTTGTGGATGCCAAACACCACATTCTTCTGTCATTGGAATTACTTCATGGATTTCATCAACATTCAAATCCCCTCCGGTTCCGTAATAGCTTTTTAACAAAGGAGAAACAGCTTTATACCAACGTTGTAAAACGCCTTTTTTTCTTGGATCGTTCGGATCAAAGTTAATTCCCGATTTGGCACCTCCAATAGCAGGTCCCGAAACTGAAAACTTAACTTCCATCGTTTTTGCTAATGAAAGAACTTCGTTCATATCCAAACCTTTACGCATACGTGTTCCGCCGCCTGCAGCTCCGCCACGTAACGAATTAATTACTGTCCATCCTTCAGCCTCAGTTTCGGCATCTTTCCAATGAAACACTACTTCCGGTTCTTTATTCTCGAATTTTTTTAATAAATCTTTCATTACTGTTTTTTTATTGTATTGTATGTTTTAGTAGCGCAAATATAAACTTAAAAAAGATTTGAGATTTTATAAACGGAAAATATTTATCCAAATCTAAATTATATTTCCTTCTTTTTATCGATCCAAAAGGCAAATAAAACCCCAAAAGTGTAGGCAATTAAATCACTCCATAAAAACCCTTCCCCAAGAACATAATGCCCTAAGAAGGAATTTCTGATTTTATTAATCCAGATGTCCTGATAAAGTTGCGAGAGTTCTATTAAATAACACAGTGATAAAGAAATAAATGCGATTTTCAAATTAGAAAGTCTTAAGAGAAATATCCTAAGAGCAAAATAAATCATAACCGCATATAATAAATCACCAAAAAACAACGGAATGTACTTTGTCTTCCGTGATAATATCCCAACTATTATTAATAGTAAAACGACAACAAAATACCTAAATCTTTTGTTTTTCATTTTAAAATATTTCCTCTAACTTTTGAATTTCAGTTCATCTTACATTTTGCTGTCAATACTGACTGCTTTTTGAAATTGCTTTGGCAATAAACGATTAATGCTGAAATTATTTAAATAAAATCAGATTTATTCTGTTTTACCTAACAACTCATTTTTAAGATCATCATCTACTGGTTTGTTAGAAAGCCAGATTCCAAACAATGCCTTCTTAAAATCAAATCCTGGAACTATTCCTTTTAGCACGTCATTTTTATATACCCAAACAGAAGCATCAAGGTGGTTATATATCAGATTAAAAACATCTTTCTCTACAATTTTATCGCTTAACATTGCTTTAAACTGTTCGATTCTTGGACGTAAGGCATCAATAGCATCCCCTGATGATTTTTCAAATCCATTGTGTAAATTTTTTGTCAGTTTTCCAGAAGAAACCATGGAAGAAGTAACCTGGATTCTGATAGCCATATCAGTGTTACTTTCTATAATATCTGCAGGATCTTGAGAAACTATGGTTAAATACAAAGCCTGCACGTATACTTCCATAAACATTTTAGATCGGGTACCAAAGCCGTTAAGCTGCAAATTATTCCCTTTAAATTCAATTTTTCTAGGAACAATAACACCGTCAACGTTAAACTCAGATTGAGCAGTAACAACTGAGGATGAAAAAGATAAAAGGATTAAGAATAAAAATAATATACTTTTTTTCATGATTAAAATGGGGTTTTAAATTTTCGGCAAAATTAGTCTTTTTATACTATGTGAAAAAACTATAACGCACTAAAAACATTTTTATTTTTCACAAATAACCCCTGAACTGTGATTTTTTTCTGCCCCGGTAACACTTGATAAAACATTTATCTCATTTCTAAGTTTCAAAACGCCCAAAAGAGCAAAAATTAAAGCTTCTTTAAACTCAATGGTTTTGCTATCAGGAATTTCTATTTTCATGCTTGGCAGGTGAAACTGCAGGCGTTCCATTAAAAAATCATTATAAGCACCTCCGCCGGTAACAAAAAGAGTCGCTGTTTTTTTGGACAGTGCCAAAGCAATCTGAAAAGCAATATGCTCGGTAAATGTCCGAAGTTTATCTTCATCCGAAATCGGATATTTTTCCAATATGGGAAATATTTTTTCCTTTACAAATTCAAACCCAAGCGATTTTGGGTAGCTTTTTCGGTAGAAATCCAAGCCATTTAATTCCAGTAATAATACTTCTGAAACATTTCCGCTTCGGGCAATATTTCCCTTATCATCATATTTCAGACCGCGCTTATCGGCATAGAAATTCAAAACAGTATTCACAGGTGAAATATCAAAAGCTATTCTGTCCTCTCCATCTTCAAAAGAAACATTCGAAAACCCGCCCAAATTCAGGCAATAATCGTACTCTGAAAATAAAATCCGGTCACCTATAGGTACCAAAGGAGCTCCCTGTCCTCCTAATTTCACATCCTGAACACGGAAATCACAAACTACTTTCTGATTAATTAATTTTGCAATTTTGGGTAAATTCCCAATTTGTAATGTAAATCCGTTTTGTGGCTGATGCAAAATCGTATGCCCATGCGAACAAACAGCATCCATATCTTCAATCGTATTCTTCTGAATAAAATTTGTTATAATTCCAGCTAATAATTCTGTATATTCTTCATTTAACAGTTCTAATTCAGCATCCGAAAAACTTACAGCTTTCTTTAACCTGTTTATCCAATCTTCAGTATAGGCAACAGTAGTGTTTTCCAGTATTTGAAAACTCCATTTTCCATTTTTGATAGTGAAATGAATATGTGCCAAATCGACCCCATCCAACGAAGTTCCCGACATGACACCAATAACATTGTAGGTTCTGTTTTGCATGGGCTAAAATTAGCTAATCCTTTTGAGAATTTGATATTTATGAACTATATTTGGGAACTTTTTTAAGTGACTTACAAACAAAACACAAAAAATAAAATGAATTTTAATTTAACCGAAGAACAGTTAATGATTCAACAAGCAGCAAGAGATTTTGCTCAAGCTGAATTATTGCCAGGCGTTATAGAACGTGATGAGCACTCGAAATTTCCAACAGAACAAGTTACGAAAATGGCTGAACTTGGTTTCTTAGGAATGATGGTGGATCCAAAATACGGCGGATCAGGATTAGACAGCATTTCTTATGTGATAGCGATGGAAGAAATTGCAAAAATTGATGCATCAGCTGCTGTGGTTATGTCTGTAAATAATTCTCTGGTTTGTGCTGGATTAGAAAAATATTGCAACGAAGAACAAAAAATGAAATACCTGATGCCATTAGCAAAAGGAGATGTAATTGGTGCTTTCTGTTTATCGGAGCCTGAAGCGGGTTCTGACGCTACTTCACAAAAAACAACTGCTATTGACAAAGGTGATCACTATTTGCTTAATGGTACAAAAAACTGGATTACAAATGGTGGAACTGCCTCAACATATATTGTAATCGCACAGACTGACGTAGAAAAAGGTCACAAAGGAATCAATGCTTTCATCGTTGAAAAAGGATGGGAAGGTTTTTCTATCGGTCCAAAAGAAAAGAAAATGGGAATTCGTGGATCTGACACACATTCATTAATGTTTTCAGACGTTAAAGTTCCTAAAGAAAATAGAATCGGTGCTGACGGATTCGGATTTAACTTCGCTATGGCTGTCCTAAACGGAGGTCGTATCGGAATTGCTTCTCAAGCGTTAGGAATTGCTCAGGGCGCTTATGAATTAGCTTTGAAATATGCTCAGGAAAGAGTTGCTTTCAAAAAGCCAATCATCCAACACCAGGCAATTGCATTCAAATTAGCCGATATGGCAACTCAAATTACAGCAGCAAGAATGTTATGCTTTAAAGCAGCTTCTGAAAAAGATGCAGGTCAGGATATTTCACATTCTGGAGCTATGGCTAAATTATTTGCTTCCGAAACCGCTATGAATACTACAATTGAAGCAGTTCAAATTCACGGTGGAAATGGATATGTAAGTGAATACCATGTAGAACGTATGATGCGTGATGCAAAAATCACTCAGATTTACGAAGGAACTTCTGAAATTCAGCGTATTGTAATTTCAAGAGGTTTGGTTAAATAAACCCGAAATCAAATAAATAAAAAAGTCCAGCTTAACAGTTGGACTTTTTTATTTTAAAACAATCATGAGTAAACAATATTTCCCAGAACAAAAGTAATTTTACTCGTTTTCAAAAAAACATTATATCCATTCTGAAGATGCAACGTAATTTTCAGGCACATACGTAAGATATTGGACCATTCTGGGAGAATTACCGTGATTCGGAGAAGCACAATGTGGTAATGCTTGATGCCAAATAATAAAATCACCCGCATTTCCAACAACAGGAACAGGTTTTAAGTTTTGCAAGGCCTTTTCCCTTGGGTTTTCTTCTGGAAGCAAACCATTTATCCACCCTTCAATTTGATGATGAAATCCCGGAACACAATGAAAAGCTCCATCATGAGCCTCACAATCCGTAAGATAAAGCAACCCTTGTAAGCGAAAAGGAATTGGTAATTTAAGACTTACATCCCAATGTAGGGAACTTCCTAAAAATTTAAAATTTGCAGTTTCCGGTGGATTAAAACTCACTTTATCGATTGTTTTATAGATTTTTTCAGTCCCGTAAAGCTCTTCGTAGGCTTTTTGAATCCGTAAAGAAGCTCTGTTTTTATTTAATGTTTCATGATTTGAAAAATTAAGCATCAACCCTCTTAGCTTTTCATGCCTCTTATACCAAGTTTCTCTTTTTTCTGATTGCATTCCCATAAAATCCCAAATTGCCTGTACCGTTGCTGAGCAATCTGATTTTTCAATCGCATTCTTCACTATTACATAACCATTCTCATTCCAAAATTCAATATCCTCTTTTGTCAAAACACTGTCTGTAAGAAGTTTTTTTTCTGCTATAGTATCATTTTGATAACTTTCCACCCAGTTTTTAAATGCCTCTAAACTGGGTTTCTGAAAATAAAGATACTGAAGTGTTTCTTCCATACTAATTCCTAATCTGTACAACATTTCAATTTCTTTATCCCAGATTGAGTCGTTAGAGCCCCCATCCTGATTTGAATCCGATGTATGCTTCCATAATTTTTCAAGAATAGTCCACGGCATAATGTTTTTTATAAGTGTTAGACATCAAAAATATAAAAATTTACTATTCTTTTTAAAGATTCCGCTGTCACCCTCCCACAATTCTTCTTTTAAAAAGCTCATTTTGCTTTCATTTAGAGGTTTTTTGTTCCCCTTTTCAGCACAAAACAAGCTCCAAAAACCCTAAATAAGCCGGTTTCTGGTGTTTTTGAGCCTTACTTTCTGTAAAACAAAAACCCCATCCGATAAGGAATAGGGTTTGTGATAACAAAAAAGTCCCTCACTAACGTGAGGGACTCTCTAAAGAAAGGCGGCGACATACTCTCCCACAGGATTGCAGTACCATCTGCGCAGGCGGGCTTAACTTCTCTGTTCGAGA
>NZ_JBOGUT010000040.1:0-24043 GCF_050696275.1 Flavobacterium sp. | reverse complement strand
CTACTTGCGAAATAACAGCTAATTTAAAGCCCAAATTATAATCGCGTTGACTACGCTTTTCTGCGCTGTTTTCTGATCTATTCATAATAAGTCAATTTTATGTCAACTTATTTCAGGACGGGACATTATTTAAAATAAAAAAGCCTCACAATTTGCGAGGCTTTTTCTTTATTTATTGTTTAATGAATTTCGTATTTGAAGTTCCTTTATCGGAGTTTATCTTGACAAAATAATTTCCGGAAGACAAATTGGAAACATCAATCGCTGCAACATCTTTTGCATTTGGGATTACAATCACCAATTGTCCCAATGTATTATAAATATGGATGGATGTAATTTCAACATCCTGTTTCTTATTTATATTGAGCACATCACTGACAGGATTAGGATACAGACTGAAATAATTCCCAAAACTAAAATCACGAACGCTCAATGCCTGAATTGTGGTCGTGTACGTATTAGTAGTGATTGCAGAATTATAATCAAAATAAATAGCAGCGTTTCCTCCAAAAGTATCACCTGCAGCTAAAATTGATTTGGTCTTGATCTTGAATACAACATAACCTGTATTCGTTCCGGCCGCAAAAGGAAGATTGATGTTTTCGAATTTAAACTCGACTTTGTTCCCTTCAGAAATTTTTGTGGTAAACAAATGGCTTCCGCTCAAAGGAATCAGGGAATTAACATCGAATTTATTTGTATCAATCAAATCCTTAACAACAACATTTTCGGCCCTATAAGTTCCTGTATTTTCAAAACGGATTACATAATGTACATAATCGCCAACTTTATCGGTACCAACTGTTATCCCTTCCAGACAGGTTTTGTCATTTGGATCAAATGAATTCACAACCGTTTGGTTCAAAACAAAAGCATTATCATTAGGCGTTTCATCTGTTTGAGCCGATGTAATATTAGTAGTATATTTTAGAACAATCCCTCCGGTAAGCGGTGGTGTTTCTAGAGGTGAATTTAGATTGAATGTAACCTCTATTTCTTTCGATTCAAACGGCTTAAGATTTGTAAAATTCCAAGACAATAAATCAGTCCCCTGGCTTGCCACAGCCGGAGTGGCAGAAACAAAGTCTAAAACCGCATCACTGAAATTAAGACTGACAGTGCCTGATTGAATTTGGTTTCCTTTGTTTTTATACACCAGTTTATACTTGGCATTAAATCCAGGTCTTGCAGGATTTATTGGCAATACTATTACTTCCAAATCAGAATGTACGCCGTTTGGCGTAATGCAGAAATTTTGGACAGCGTTTCCTTGAGAAGGGAAATTAACTGTTACACTTGATGGAGATGCATTAAAATAAGTTGGGTTCTCGAAAACAGGCGTTATTGTATAATTTCCTGCTTCTAAAAAATAGGAATAACTTCCTGAGGAATTAGGAATTTGCGTTTGAGCGTTCGAAATTTGAAATTTTAAAAAGGGAAACTTCGGATCGTTAACATCACACCCGTTATTGTTTAAATCAAACTTATTACTTCCTGAAACAGTGTAAAAATTATCCCCTCTTAAAGATATTATTTTTTTAGCATCTATTCCTTTGTATGTTGTGAACCCTCCTCCAGCTAAAATCCTACCATCCGATTGCAGTTTTATGGCATGAACGCTGCCATTAAAAGCATTATTAGAATCAAAATCCATATCTAAAATCCCGGTTGGGCTTAATCTGACAATTCTATTGTTCAAAATCTGGTCGTTAACTTTAGTGAAATTCCCTCCAATTAGAAATTTTCCGTCAGGCTGTACACATATAGTATTTACAGATCCGTTGATATTGCATGTATAGGGGAAAGGTGTTCCTCCCAATTTTATCAAACCTCCTTTAGTTCCCAACAGATAAAACAGGCCATTTCCCTCTACAAAAATATCATTCACATCGCTATAAGCATACGTAAGAGCGGTAGTACTTGTTGAAGCATTTGAATAAAGAATAGAACCTGCAGCATTTAAAACAATATAATAAGGAGAATAAACCTGTTTGTATCTTGAAAAACTTCCTCCTACAAGGATCTTACCGTCAGGCGTAGTCTTAATAACATTTACAGCTCCTTCAAAACCATAAACACTGGTATAAAAACTAGTATCAACCTTACCATTGCTGTTATACAATCTGACAATTCCATCACAATAAGATCTTCCTCCAAAAGAATCCCAATAATCTGTAAAAGCGCCACCTACAAGCATTTTCCCATCTGTCTGTAACAGGATTGTACTAACTCTTCCATCAAAACCAACAGAAGAGGACACAGGCAGAGAATTATCTATACTCCCATCATTATTTAATCTCACCAAACCTTTGGCATACACGCCGTTATATTGGTAAAAATCTCCACCCACCAAGATTTTCCCGTCGGGCTGTATCACAATGGCATTAACAGCATTATTAAAACCCAGTCCAACATCAAAGGTTAAATCTCTTGTATAATCAGCATTAAATCTGGCGATAAACCTTGCCGGAGTTCCGTTAAAACTTGAAAATGCTCCCCCTACTAATATTTTACCGTCAGCTTGTACCGCAATGGCTTTGACTTTTTCATCAAATCCTGAACCCATATTAAAGGTATAATCAATACTTCCATCACTATTAAGTCTTCCTACTCCATCAAATTTAAAATCAGAGGCCGCACAATTCTCATTCCTTTCAATAATGATTTTACCGTCATTTTGAAGAGTAATCCCATTTAAAATAGGATGTGGGTAACAATAGGCTGTACCAGAAGTAGACAGGATAAAGCTCCCATCAATGCTTCCATTGGGATTTAATCTTAAAACACTTCCTAAAGCTGATGGATAGACCCCATTATTGCCATAATCTGATGCTACAAGTATTTTGCCATTCGGATCAACAATTATATCTTTTAATTCCAAAAGACCCATTCCAGTTGTAGAAAAAGAAGAATCAAGACTCCCGTCAACATTTAATCTTATTAAATTCCCTACAGCTACGGTATTATATGTTGAAAAACTTCCTGCCAGCAATATCTTCCCATCCATTTGTGTTGCAATTGACACGATATAGTCATTCATTCCAAGTGTAAAATTTAAACTCGAATCGAGGCTTCCGTCAGCATTAAATCTTCTAAACCTTTGACCGTCTGGAAAATAGGCTGCAACCAATAGCTTACCATCCGGCTGTAAAACCATCTGGTTCATGTAGCTTGAGAAATCAAGATTAAAGGTAGTATCTAAATCCCCATTACTGTTTAACCTGAACAATGCTGAAGTTGTAAGGCCTGAACTCCCACAAACTATGATTTTCCCATCGGGCTGGACAACCATTTGATTAAAGTAATCCACATTGAGGGAAATGTCCAAGCTGCCATTACTATTGAGCCGTATTAATTTCTTAACAGCTGTACCATTATAATGCGTAAAATTTGTTCCTCCCACTAGTATCTTGCCATCTGGCTGGACAGCAATACCATTTATGGCACATGGATTATTCCAAGATTGGTATGGAAGAGTCTCAAATCCAGTTCCGGTATTAAAACTCAAATCTTTAACATTGTCATCAATTCTTTCTAATCCATTACCGCTATTGATAATTATCTTACCATCTGGTTGGATTACCGTCTTTGATTTACTGTTGTTTTTAATATCATTTTTATAATAATAATAATTTGAAGGTAATCCTGAAACACTGAAATTATGTTCAATATCCGTTGGATTCTGCGCATAACTAATAGAAAACACAAAAAAAGCAATGAGTAAGTAGAAGTTCTTCATATAAAATATTTTTGTACAAATATACATACTAAAACAAACCACCATCAGTTAATGTGATTAAAATAAATTAAGAAATAAAAAACTCATATTCCATAAACCATAACTCGCAACTATTTTCGTATTTTCGCTAATATTTTTAAGCCAATGATGTTAGTCCGATATTTATCGCAGATAGGAAGGTATTTTTTAATGCTGAAGGAGATATTCAAGAAACCTACGAAATGGTCTGTGATGCGAAGTTTAATTTTTAAGGAAATTGATGACCTGATTATAGATTCATTGGGAATTGTCGCTTTCATCTCCTTTTTTGTTGGCGGGGTTGTTTCCATCCAGACAGCTTTAAATCTGACCAATCCTTTAATCCCGAAATACCTTATTGGTTTTGCTACCAGACAATCAGTGATTCTGGAGTTTGCCCCTACTTTTATTTCCATCATTATGGCAGGAAAAATGGGTTCATTTATCACTTCCAGTATAGGAACCATGCGTGTTACAGAACAAATTGACGCGCTTGAAGTTATGGGTGTCAATTCTTTAAACTATTTGGTTTTTCCAAAATTGATTGCTTTACTGCTATATCCTTTTGTAATAGGAATTAGTATGTTTTTAGGAATCCTTGGCGGATGGATGGCTGCTGTATACGGCGGTTTTGCTTCAGCTGACGAATTTGTCAATGGATTACAGGTTGAATTTATTCCTTTTCATATTGCCTATGCTTTTATTAAAACATTTGTTTTTGCTTTAATTTTAGCAACGATTCCTTCTTTTCATGGCTATTATATGAAAGGAGGAGCGCTCGAAGTGGGTAAAGCCAGTACAGTTGCCTTCGTTTGGACTTCTGTGGTTATTATCTTGGTGAATTATATATTAACACAACTTCTTTTAACGAACTAGCTCATGATTGAAGTAAAAAATATCAAAAAATCATTTGGTGACCAAATGGTTCTAAAAGGAGTTTCTACTGTACTTGACACTGGAAAAACAAATCTGATTATCGGGCAGAGTGGTTCTGGAAAAACTGTTTTCCTTAAATCACTGCTGGGTATTCACACACCTGATAGCGGGACTATTTCGTTTGATGGCCGTGTTTATTCCGATTTGAATGCCGATGAAAAACGCGAATTGCGTACTGAAATAGGCATGGTTTTTCAGGGAAGTGCTTTGTTTGACTCGATGACCGTTGAAGAGAATATTGGTTTCCCTTTAAAAATGTTTACTTCCAAAACCCCAAAACAAATTAAAGAAAGAGTTGATTTTGTTATTGATAGGGTTAAACTTATTGATGCCCATAAAAAGAAACCTTCTGAAATATCCGGTGGAATGCAAAAAAGGGTTGCCATTGCACGTGCCATTGTAAACAATCCGAAGTATTTGTTCTGCGATGAGCCCAATTCAGGATTAGATCCGAAAACAGCCATCGTTATTGACAATCTGATTCAGGAAATCACTGCCGAATACAACATTACAACTGTAATAAATACTCACGATATGAACTCTGTAATGGAGATTGGCGATAAAATTGTATTCCTGAAAAACGGATTGAAAGAATGGGAAGGTGATAAAACACAGATTTTCAAAACCGATAACGAAGCCGTTACCGATTTTGTTTATTCTTCTGAGTTATTTAAAAAAGTAAGAGAAGCAGTTTTAAAAGAAGGAAATTAATCCTTCTTTAATTTTGCGACAACCGCTTTAATATCCTGCTCTTTGCTTTTTGGATAAATAAGCAGTACATCGTTTTTATCTACTACGATAAAGTCTTTTAATCCATCAATAACTACCAATTTTTTACCTTCGGTTCTGATGATATTATTGGAAGCATTTTCCAGAAAAACAGAGGCATTAACCACGGCGTTTTCCTGTTCGTCTTTTGGTAATTTGTCGTAAAGTGAACCCCAGGTTCCCAAATCGTTCCAATCGAAGGTTGCCGGCTGTACAAACACATTCTGTGCTTTTTCCATTACAGCATAGTCAATCGAAATATTTTCTGCTTTAGGGTAATTTTCTTTAATATATTCTTTTTCCGATGGTGTATTATAAGCTTCATAACCATCCATAAATTGAGAAAACATCTCCGGCTGGTATTTTTCAAATGCTTTCAATACCGATTGTACGCTCCAGATAAAAATCCCTGCATTCCAAAGGTAATTTCTGCTTTGTACAAATTTCCGTGCTGTAGCATAATCCGGTTTTTCACGGAACTGCACCACTTTTTTTATCGGTCTGGAGTCTAATTTATCAAATTCAATATAACCATAACCGGTATTAGGAAATGTTGGCAAAATACCCAAAGTCATTAAAGTATCCTGCATTTCGCAAAAGTTGAAGGCATTCTGTAAATTCGAAACAAACTGCATTTCATCTTCAATCCAGTGATCACTCGGAGCAACCACCATAACGGCGTCAGGATTCAGTTTTTTAATTTTTAAAGATGCATATAATATACATGGAGCCGTATTCCGCATGGCAGGTTCCAGAATAATCTGATCTTGTTTTACCTGCGGTAATTGTTCTAAAATTATATCATTATAACTCTCATTAGTAAGAATCAGAATATTCTCTTTTGGAATGAGTTGAGACAAACGGCTAAAAGTCTTTTGAATCAAAGTTTCTCCTGTTCCCAGCATATCATGAAACTGCTTAGGAAAATCGGCTGTACTTACCGGCCAAAATCGAGAACCAACTCCGCCAGCCATTAATATTGCGTAATAATTTTTATTCATTTTTTTGAGTTGCTAAGTAGCCAGATATTTAATTTTCTTAAACAATCCAGCTAATATATTTATTACAAATAAGACCTGTACCCCTATAAACAATATGGCCAAAACCATTATTATTACATCAACCAAACTATTGTGTTGGTCGGTAAATAAAGGAAAGATAAAAATACTTGTATGTGTAATTCCAATTAAACAAACGATAGAACAATAAATGTGAATACTATTTACAATTTTGTATGTCACTAAACTCATCTTATCACTAATCCAGTATAAACTAAAAAACAAAAAGAAGATAATTGCTACCACTTTATCGACAAATTTATGCTCAATAACACAATACGTGTCCTGTACATTTACATTTAATGCAGCATTATTGGTATCAATTAAAAAAAACTTAAAAAAGAAGACTGCTGATGAAAAAAGCAAAAACAGGTACGGTTTCTTTTTCAAAAAATCTAAAATCATAACTTTAAATCTTCACTTTAAAATCAATTAGGCAATAATTCAACTTCTGCATTTGGATTGAACAAATAAACTCGCCCTGAGCTAACTTCCAGACATTCATATCTTTTTAAACGTAAAGCCACTTTTTTAAAAATCTTGCCGTTGTGAATTCTAAAAACACTTCCGTAAGGAATTTCAAAGATATAATTTTTATCGTTTAAAGGGTCAAATTGTTTTAATGCCAATGACAACGTTGCATCAGTGTCGCTGCTTGCTTTCGGATTTCTGAAATGTCTGGCTAACAACGGCAGCAACTGATTTGGAAAAACTTCCGGTCTTATAAAGGGCGCCATCAACCGCTGAAAGGTTAATTTCCATTCGTCTCCGTGTGGTTTAATGTTTCTTCCGTATTTTTCAAAAGCAACCAAATGTGCAATTTCATGAATTAAAGTCATCAGAAAACGATACTTGTTTAAGCTGGCATTAACAGTAATCAGGTGAAATCCTCTCGCATCTTTGCGATAATCTCCATGACGTGTAATACGCTCATTTACAATTTTAAGATGCACATGATGCGCTTTGATTAATTCAAAACAAAGCGCAACAGAATGTTCAGGAAGATATTTTGCCAGTACTTCAGTCATTTTTACAAATTTATTTATTTTTAGCAGAAATGCTATATATTTATCTGATGAATGAAGAAATAAAACAATACTATAATGATTTAGCTTCCTCCTACGATTCTAATCGGTTTGAGAATTCTTATGGAAAGTACATAGACAATCAGGAGCGTGTATTTTTAAAGGACTTCTTATCTAAAATCACTGCAGGAAAAATTCTCGATCTGGGTTGTGGGACCGGCAGATTTTTAGATTTCGCGAATTTCGGAGTTGATATTAGCCCCAATATGATTGAAATAGCCAAAAGCAAATTCCCGGAAAAAGAGATAAAAGAAGGCTCTGTTTCGGCAATTCCTTTTCAGGATTATTTTTTTGACGCCATTTTCTCCCTGCATGTCATTATGCATTTAAACAAAGAAATCACCGAAGCATTTCTTGAGGAATCTCATAAAAAACTGAATGCTAACGGTACATTAATTTTTGATTTTCCTTCCAAAAAAAGAAGACGCACTACACAATATAATGCCGGGAATTGGCACGCGGCAAATCAGTTTTCCATTGAAGAAATACTGCAAATGACAAAAACCAATTGGATTTTAAAAAAATACCACGGAATTCTTTTTATTCCGATTCATCGTTTACCATCGTCCATCAGAAGTTTTTTTATTAAAATTGACAATTTCCTTTGCAGGTCGTTCCTAAAAGAATACGCTTCCTATGTCATTATTGAATTAGAAAAAAAATGAAGCTAAAATCATTAATCCCGAAAAAAGTAAAACTAAAGGCCCAGCTTTTCAGGCGATTCCTTTTGGACAGAAAAACAGCATTTGCGGGAAAACAGCCTATAGAAATTGAATTTAAAAACGCCATTTCGACGCAGCAGGAAATTAAAAACGGTTTGTTTTTTGAAAATAAGCTGCACAATCTTACCGTTGCTTCCTGCAAAATTGAAACGATTGTAGTTATGCCGAATCAATTTTTTTCATTTTGGAAAATTATAGGAGAACCTAATGAGAGAAATAATTTCAAAAAAGGCCGAAATATTGTAAACGGGATTGTTTCAGAGGAAATTGGGGGCGGATTATGCCAGCTTTCCAGCATCATTTATTTCACTGCTTTAAAAACAGATCTTCAAATTACCGAGCGATACAATCATTCTTTAGACATTTATAAAGAGGAAGATCGTTTTACACCTTTGGGCGCAGATGCTACTGTAGTATATGGATACAAGGATTTAAGAATTAAAAACACCTTTTCATTCCCTATAAAATTCTCTTTTACATTCGAAGAAAATTTTATCAGTTGCCATCTGTTAAGCACCGAAAAGGTGAATGAATCTGAGCTCCATTTTATCCGAAACTATAAAGGCGAGACTATTGAAGTTTCAACAACTAAAAACAGCAATCATTACTGCTTCTCGATTTACAAAAAATTGAATTAAGGTGTCGTTGATGAAACCTGCAGTACTTTCCCGTTGTAATATTTATTGCCCGTTAAGGCAAAGTTGAAAACATAATCAGCCATTTCCTTTGCAGAAATCGGAGCTTCATACCCCGGAAAAGCTTCATGTAACATTTCGGTCTGAACAGCTCCAAGTGCTAAAACATTGAATGAAATTCCTTTTTCTTTATATTCTTCCGCCAATAATTCTGACAATGTAATCACCGCACCTTTACTGGAACTATAAGCAGAAAGTCCGGCAAATTTCATGCTCCCCTGAATACCTCCCATTGAGCTGATTGTAACAACATGGCTTCCTTTCCGCAAAAACGGAATACAGATTCGGGTTAGATTTGCCACCCCAAACACATTCACTTTATATACATTTTCAAATTCGACAGCAGAGATTTCACCGAAAGGTTTCAGCAATAAAGAACCTGCATTATGTATAATAACGTCTGCTTTTTTCCATGTCTGAGAAAGAAAACCCGCTACCTTCTCCAAATCTTTTTCATTCGATAGATCAACTGAAAGGCAAGTTATATTAGGATTCTCGATTAATGTTTGAGGTGTTTTTCTGGAAATAGCCAAAACATTATGTCCGGCATTTGCAAATTGTAACGCCAACTCATAACCTATTCCCCTTGAAGTTCCTGTAATAATGATATTTTTCATTCTAATGAATTTTAGCTAAAATAAAAAAAATCTCATCAAGAAGGATTCAAGATGAGATTCTATAATTTAAACCCTGTTAGCGGTTAAGCCAACATAGTTACGGGATTTTCAATAAATTGTTTTAATGTTTGCAGAAATTGAGCTCCTGTTGCTCCATCTACAGTTCTATGATCACAAGCCAAAGTCACTTTCATAGTATTTCCAACTACAATCTGACCGTTTCTTACCACTGGTTTTTCAACAATGGCGCCCACAGATAAAATAGCGGAGTTTGGCTGATTGATAATTGATGTAAACTCGGTAATACCAAACATTCCAAGATTAGAAACTGTAAAAGTACTTCCTTCCATTTCAGCAGGAGTCAGTTTTTTGTTTTTTGCTTTTCCAGCCAAATCTTTAACACTTGCTCCAATTTGAGTTAAACTCATTTGGTCAGCAAAATTTAATACCGGAACAACCAAACCGTCTTCAACAGCTACAGCTACACCAATATTTACGTGATGGTTAATAATCATTGCATCTTCTCTCCATTGAGAATTAACCTGCGGATGTTTTTTCAAAGCCATAGCGCAAGCTTTAACTACCATATCATTGAATGACACTTTCGTATCTGGGATAGTATTGATAGTTGCTCTTGATTTCATTGCTTCGTCCATCGCAATTTCTATAGTCAGATAGAAATGAGGTGCAGTAAATATAGATTCTGACAAACGTTTCGCAATGGTTTTACGCATTTGCGAGTTTTTGATTTCTTCTGAGAATTTTTCACCTGCAGGAACAAATGGTTTTACTGCCGCTGGTGCAGAAGCAGTCGCTACAGGAGCAACTGTTTGCTGAACTGCTGCCTGAGGCGTAAATCCTTCAACATCACTTTTAACGATTCTACCATTTTCACCGGAACCTTTTACTTGTGACAAATTGATTCCTTTATCCTCAGCTATTTTTTTAGCCAAAGGCGAAGCAAAAATTCTACTCGTAGTATTTGTAGTTTCCTGGGTATTATTTGTTACAGGGGCAGCTGCTTCAACTGTTTTTTCAGTTGTTGGAGCAGTAACTGCTGAACCTCCTGATTTAAAATTAGCTGCAAGATCAGAAACATCCGTTCCTGCTGGCCCTATAATCGCTAAAATACTATCTACAGGTGCTGATTCACCTTCATTAATTCCAATATATAAAAGAGTTCCTGCATTAAATGACTCAAACTCCATTGTAGCTTTGTCTGTTTCAATTTCAGCAAGAATATCACCTTCTTTCACAACATCACCCACTTTCTTCAACCAGGTTGCTACAGTACCGTCCGTCATTGTATCACTCAAACGAGGCATGGTCACAATTTTAACACCTGCAGGAAGTTCGCTGACCGCTTTTACTTCTTTTTTTGTTTCTTCAGCCGAAGCTACAGGAGCCTCCTCCGTTTTTGAAACAGAAGCGCCGCCACTCAACAATGCGGAAATATCTTCCCCTTCTTTTCCGATAATAGCAAGAAGTGAATCAACCGGTGCAGATTCACCTTCTTGGATTCCGATGTGTAAAAGCGTTCCGGAATTAAAAGATTCGAATTCCATTGTTGCTTTATCCGTTTCAATTTCAGCAAGAATATCACCTTCCTGAATCTTATCTCCAACTTTTTTAAGCCAAGTCGCTACTGTTCCTTCCGTCATAGTATCGCTCAAACGAGGCATTGTAATTACTGTTGCCATATTGATTATAGTTTATGAGGAATGAATGGATAATTTTCTTGTTCGTACACTACATCATATAATTGTTGTACTTCCGGGAAAGGAGATTCTTCAGCAAATGTTGCGCATTCTTCTACTAAATCTTTTACCCTTTCATCGATAGCTTCAATTTCTTCATCTGTAGCATATTTTTTCTCTTTAATCACATCAAGAACCTGAGTGATTGGGTCAATTTTTTTATATTCTTCGACCTCTTCTTTTGATCTGTATAATTGTGCATCAGACATAGAATGTCCTCTGTAACGGTATGTTTTCATTTCAAGGAAAGTTGGCCCATCACCGCGACGTGCTCTGTCAATTGCTTCAGCCATCGCCTCAGCTACTTTGATAGGATTCATTCCGTCAACCGGCCCACAAGGCATTTCATACCCTAAACCTAATTTCCAGATATCTGTGTGGTTTGCTGTTCTTTCAACAGAAGTCCCCATTGCATAACCATTATTTTCAACAATGAAAACAACAGGTAATTTCCACAACATCGCCATGTTAAAAGCTTCATGAAGCGAACCCTGACGAGCAGCACCATCACCAAAATAGGTTAATGTCACTCCGCCAGTATTGAAATATTTATCTGCAAAAGCAATACCAGCTCCAACAGGAATCTGAGCTCCTACGATTCCATGACCACCATAAAACCCTTTTTCTTTTGAAAAAATATGCATTGAACCACCCATACCTTTTGAAGTTCCGGTCACTTTACCTAAAAGTTCAGCCATAACCGCTTTTGGATCAACACCCATTCCAATTGGCTGTACGTGATTACGATAAGCAGTAATCATTTTGTCTTTGGTTAAATCCATAGCATGGAGTGCTCCAGCCAAAACGGCTTCCTGTCCGTTATATAAGTGAAGAAATCCCCTTACTTTTTGTTGGATATAAAGTGCCGCTAGTTTGTCTTCAAACTTTCTCCAAAGCAGCATGTCTTCATACCACTTTAAGTAAACTTCTTTTGTAACTTCTTTCATGAGTTAATTTTGTTTTATTTCTTGGATCGCATGGAATACTTTAAAACACCCTTTTGCAAGAATATATTAAGGTGTATTTCACACAATTCTCTTTTCTTAAAGTTTTGTGCTTGTAATAATTGAGCCCAAAGCTAAATATTGACTTCACACAAATTTGCGAAAGCAAAAATAAGACTTTCAAACTTAGAAGTAAAATTTAAAACGTACTTTTTAAGAATTTTATAAGAAGTTCTTATCAAAAGTAAAAGGCAGTAAATTTTTAAGTGATGCTGATTTGTAAATCATTCCTGATTCTCCCATGAAAAACATTTCAATAGGCTTTTCTTGTTTGAATTCGTATTCTGCTATTGACTGACGGCATGCTCCACAAGGAGGAATTGGAGTTGTATTCGGATTTAAATCGGATGTTGCTGAAATCGCAATTTTAATAATTTTTGCATCCGGAAAATTAGCTCCAGCGTAAAATATAGCAACTCTTTCGGCGCAAAGCCCTGACGGATACGCAGCATTCTCTTGGTTAGAACCCAAAACTATTTCACCATTATCTAAAAGCAAAGCCGCACCAACACGGAATTTAGAATAAGGAGCATAGGCTTTTTTTCTTATTTCGATTGCTTTCAGCATTAGACTTTGAACATCAGAAGAAAGCGCATCAAGGGATTCAAAAACGAACAGTTGTGTATTAATATTTACTTCTTTCATGCTTTATAAGGGAAAAAAAATCCAAATTTCTTAAATTGAAATTTGGATTATATATTGAATATTTATTGATTATTAATATTGATCGTAGTCGTCACCAAAGTTAAACGTTAAAGAAAAACGCAAGGTGTTTTCCAGTGGGTTTTTAACTTTTGATATCGAAAACAGATAAGAAACATCTAAAGTTATAGTCGTGTATTTGAATCCGGCGCCAAGTGTAGCAAATTTTCTCGCTCCTTTGTCTTTGTTTTCATTAAAATAACCCGTTCTTAACGCGAATGAATCCTGATACCAATATTCAGCACCAATTCCATACGTAAATTCTTTTAGCTCTTCTCCAAAACCGTCGGGAGCGTCACCGAATGATTTAAAAATCCCTGAAGCCCATCCAATGCTGTTATACTCATCGGCAGCAGCTTGTGATTCATTACCATCAATAAAACCGTTACCATTAGTATCGATTACTTTTTTAGGAGTTGGAACCAATAATTTATTAAATTCTAAATTCAATCCAATTTTATTATAATCATCAAAAATAAAATCAAAACCACCACCTAGCTTTAAGTTTGAAGGAAGAAAATTAGAACTTCTTTCCACATCAGCATCATAGGATATTTTCGGGCCTAAATTCTGAAAATTGAAACCTGCTCTGAAACGTCCGTTAAAATCCGTAAAAGCCATTTCTTCCGATTGATAGAATCCAGCTACATCAACAGCAAAACTATTTGCAGCGGAAGCATCATTATTTGCCGAAGCAATTTTCAGGTTTGAACGTATGTACCTACCTGCTACAGCCATCGCAAATTTATCACTTAAATGTAACGAATACGATAAATCAAGTGCTAATTCATTTGGCTTTACAACACCTTGATCCGTTCCGCCAGCATCTGTTAATTGAATTTCTCCTAAACTAAAATACCGTAAACTTGTTGCAAATGCAGCACGCTCACTTATTCTATTATAATAAGTAACCTGACCTAATGAAATATCATTAACAAGATCCGTTAAATAAGGTGTATAACTCACAGTAAACCCTTGTTTTTTAATTGCAAAAGCATATTTAGCAGGGTTAAACTGCTGTGAAAAAGCATCAGCTGAAGTAGCAACTCCATTATCTCCCATACCCGCTGCACGAGCATCGGCAGTAATTAGTAAAAAAGGAACCCCTGTTGTAATGGGCCTTTCATTTTGAGCAGAAACATTAAGAACAAATAAAAATCCGGCAAGTATAAAAGCTATTTTTTTCATATAATTTTATAAAGTATTCAACAAATATATATCCTTTTATTAAAGTATCACTAATTTCTCAAATTTTTCAGTCTTTTTATTTGAGAGAGTTGACCGAACGGTTAATTTATAAACATAAACGCCCTTCCCTATTTTATCACCAAAGTCATCACGACCATCCCAAGTAATATCTCTTGACAGAGAACCATCCGAAGTTACTAGCTGATTCTTTGTCCATACTACTTTTCCTGTAACAGTCAACACTTGTACCTGAACCTCCAATGGCTCAAAAGGTTTGTTGTGTGTAAACCAAAATTCCGTATGATTCACGAAAGGATTAGGATAATTCAATACGTTTGTCAACGTCAGGGTATCATCCCCAACAACTATAAATTGCAGTTCGGCAGTTACGATATTATTATAAACATCCCATGCCTTGAAAGTCAATGTATGCAATCCCAATGCTAAATTTCGGAATGGAAATTTCAATTTTCCTTTAGTGTAATTGTTTAATTCCGTTTCATAAAAATCATTTAGAACATAAGGCTTTGTTTCATCACCATCTAAATAAGCAATAATATCATGACCAATTCCGCTTGCAGTATTAATTCCGTTTTCATCTTCCAGAAAAGCTAAAAATAAAGGTGATTCATTTGTAATTCCACCTGAAACAAACGACTCATCATTCATATAAATTCTTACTCTCGGCCCAATGTTATCTGCTACAGCATTTTCATTTAAGCCTCCTACTTTTATAGAGACGTCATAACCAGTCTGATCTTGAAGAATAAGATTGTTTTTTGCATAAAAACTTACTTTTCCATTCCCAAGAGGAATTTTAATATCACGAGGAACCACAAATCCAAATTCAAATTGCCCGTTTGTTACCGAAGCATTTCCTCTGAAAATAGTTTCTCCCATCGTTGTAAAATTCATTTTATCGACAACACCTCCAATAATAATTCCATCATTACCCAGAGTAGTTCTGTTGATTTCTTTATCATAAACATTAATCGCCAATTCTCCGTTGTAATTTGGCAACGGATTATTAAACTCATCAACCACTTCACCCGAAAGCTTTACGAAACTAAGTGCTTCTAATGCGTCAACCGGTTGCGAAATCGGTACGTCATTAATTTTGGTTAAAATAATTTTCGGTTTCGGAATAGCTAATTTTAAAGCCGGATCCCCAATATAAAATACAACATTATTACCGGTACTTGCCGAAGCTACCTTAGTTAATCTGACAGCTTCCGAAATAGTAACATAATTATTTGACCCATAAGAAAACAGGTTCGACGCCAAGTTTGAATTAAAAATTGAACCCGTAGACTGTCCTATCTGTCTTGTTGTAGTTACCATTGAAACAGCGCCACCTGAAGGATTCCAATATACATACTCTCCAGCAGTTGGTCTAAAAGGGTTATCAAAACGGGTAAATTCACAAGTTACAGTCACAAATAACGGATACTTATATTTATTACTCAAATTGATTGCATCTCCCTTTTCAAAAATTCTTTCGGCTGACAATCCATCTTCTCCTCCATGCCCGAAATAATCGAATACCAAAGCACCCTGACCAAATGAATTGACAAATTCTTCTTTTACTTTTGGATATTTTTGTCCACCTGAAGTTGTTTCCTGTACATAAGCATCGGCATATATTTTCTTTACATTCAAAAACGGCTTTTGAGCTGTAATTGTATTAGAGATAATATCTAAATCTTTTTGAAGTGAAGCATCACTGACCTTATCTACATCATCAGAAATCATTACTAAGTTATTTCTCCATCTTCCGAACGATTTATCACTATGGTAATCGATAACCTTTGTAACCATTTGCTCAGCCTGCGCCAAACTGGAAGCAAGTATTCTTCCTACTGCCACATCAAGCCCCTGATAATTGAGCATATCTCCCTCATTAGCATCCATAAGACCAAAATAATCATCCGAAATAAAAGACGAACCTATTGAAAAACTGTAAAGTGATTGAAAAATAGGCACTATGTTTGTGTTGTCTTGAATTCTATCTTTAAAATCATAAGAAGCATCACCAAAAAGGCATAAATATTTAATTCTTCCGCTTGGAGACGATCCGTTTTCATAAATATATTTCACAAAATTCCTGATAGCTCCAATATCTTGTTTTCCGGAAGAAAATTCAACATACAAACTTTCAAGAGTAATTACTTTTACATTTAATCCCGAATAAGTTCTATGAAAATCAGCCAGTCTTGTTGCTTGTGATTTTAATACTTCAGGGGTTACAATTACATAATCTACGTCTTGAAACGCTCCTTGATTATTCATAAAAATAGTTCCTTTCAAATCCTGATTACTAACGAAAGCATTAGAATCTTTTTGAGGTGAATAAATATCCGAATTATCAATAGCGATATATTTTCGCGCTTCCCCCATAAGCACTTTGAATGAAAACTGTGTTTGACCACTGTTAACTTTCCCAGTTACATTATAAATATCTGTAATATCCCAAACCTGGCTAATTGCTGTGGCGTTTTCAAATCTATATTCACAGGTTCCAATTGAGGCAGCTACATTATCAACAGCAAATCTAAACTGTTTCCCATATCCTTTCAAAAAGCTTTTGGCCTTCAAACTGATATAATCCAAATAACCATTGGCACTCGGAACACCGTTATCATTATAACTCAACAAAACCGGGATAGTAGTACTCGCAGATGTAACCGGAGCTACAAGACTGTTTTCAAAGGCAAAAACAGGACCATCACCACTTACAGCCGGAAAGTTTAGGTCTCCTAAATTTTGTACATTGACTTTTACATTAAATGAAGTTGCAACAACAGCAGCAGCAGCAGCCTGAACCTTTACAGTAACTGGCTTCGAAACATCCATATTAGGGAATGTGAACGAAAAACTCTGATTATTTTCAAAATTAAACTGTTCTCCAAACCATTTTCTTCCTAATCGTACAATATTAACTTTATCAACTTCATGAAACTGATAATCATCGAAATCAGTAAATACAACATCCGGAGCTTGTGCAGATTCAATAATTGGTGTTATTCTTTTTCCGGTAGTTCCTGAAGTTGTAACATAATAGTACGATCTGTCAGCGTACAAATTTAAATGTGTCTGACTGTCATTATTCCAATTATCAACTCCTTCGGCATAAAACAGAATATAATCCGCATCATTAAAAACACCATCTTGCTCTCCATTGAAATAAACAGCGTTTTCAGCCAAATCATTTGGATACGGAACCGAGTTCGCAAGCGGAATCATTCTTCCGCCATTCCCATAAATTTTTATTGTTCTTGGATCTGCATTTACATCGATGCCTATTTCTGAAAGGAATGATTTTGAAATTTTATAAACTCCTGATTTTTCAACATAAAACCTACGCCAATTACCGCTTTTTAAAACTGAATTCTCAATCGAATTCACATTATGTACTGTGTTGTTATCCTTATTTACACTACTCAAAGTAAATGAATAATTCAAAGACTTAACTCTTTTAAAAAAACCGCCGTCCTTAATAATAGGAGAAAAAGACAGCACTCCATAATTGACATCCCTTGCCTGCGAATTTTGCAAAGTCGCTTTTATGGTTGTCGGAATCTGGGCAACTTCTAAGTTTCCTAATTTCTCTCTTCCGATAGTTTCAAATATTACATTTGAAATTATAAGACTTTCACTATCGACAAACGAATTGACTTTTATTTTTTTAGCGAAAAGAACCGTTTTTCTTTCTTCATTATATATATAGGTGTCAGATTTGAAATACGGGATATTAATTTTACTGTTCTCAGTGATATTGTATCCGTCATCAGACCAATCAATAACCACTTGATTATTTTCCTGAGCTAAAGAAATTTGTAAGATGAATAACAATAGTATTATGATAGTTTTTCTCATATCAGAAGATAACGCTTTAAGGCATTGTTTTATTTTAGCTCGTAAAAATAAATATTTTATACAATATAAAAAGGCATAATACGTTAAGTAATATCAACAAAAAACTAAATTTTAAGATTTTTTTAAATATTTATAAAAAAGGTGTTGCAGTTTAATGGTTAATTATTATATTGCGCCACAAAATAATTACCTACTGAAAGTATGAAAGTAAACAAAATTATGACTGTGAGAGTGCTTTTTTCATTAATAGTGCTATTCGGATTTACTAGTTGTAGTAAAAAGTCAAGTTCAAGAAACACTTCATCTGCTACTGGATGGAAGATTAACGACCCTAATGGAGGTTTCCAGTACAACTCAAATTTTACAAAACAAGAAACTGCTCCTGGTTTAGTATTAGTTGAAGGTGGAACGTTTACAATGGGTAAAGTACAAGATGACCCAATGCATGATTGGAACAACACTCCATCACAACAACACGTTCAATCTTTTTACATGGATGAAACGGAAGTAACTAACATCATGTACATGGAGTACTTAGATTGGTTAAAAAGAGTTTTCCCTCCTTCAGATGAAAACTACAAACATATATATGAAGGTGCTCTTCCTGACACATTAGTTTGGAGAAATAGATTAGGTTATAATGAAACTATGACTAATAACTATTTGAGACACCCTGCTTACTCACAATACCCTGTAGTAGGCGTAAACTGGATTCAAGCTACTGAATTCGCAAAATGGAGAACAAACCGTGTAAATGAGTCTATTCTTGAAAGAGAAGGATACATGAAAAAAGGCGCAAAAGTTGTTGACGTTGATTCACAAAATACTTTTGATACTGAAGCATATTTAGCATCCCCATCTACTTCATTCAGTGGAAACGAAGAAATTGTTTTACAAAAATCAGGTCGTTCTAAAGGTAAAGCTAAAAAAGCTAAAAAGGCTGATACTGACGCAAGCGCTGATGCAGCTACTGCTGATGCAGGAACTGACGGACCTAAAAACGTATACGCACAAAAAACATCTGGAATACTTCTTCCTGAATACAGACTTCCAACAGAAGCTGAATGGGAATATGCATCTGCTGCTGACGTAGGAAACAGAGAGTATAACATCTACAGAGGTCAGAAGAAATATCCTTGGAAAGGTCCTTACACTCGTTCTGGAAAAAGAACTTCAAGAGGTGATCAATTGGCTAACTTCAAACAAGGTAAAGGTGATTACGGCGGAATTGCAGGATGGTCTGATGATAACGCAGATATTACTGCAGCTGTAAAATCTTACCAACCAAATGACTTTGGATTGTATGACATGGCTGGTAACGTTGCAGAATGGGTTCAAGACGTATACAGACCTATAGTTGATGATGAAGCAAATGATTTCAACTACTTCCGTGGTAACGTTTATACAAAAAATAAAATTGACAAAGAAGGTAAAATCGAATTCGTAACTTCTGAAAACATTAAGTATGACACTTTAAGTAACGGTAAAATCATCGCTAGAGATGTTCCTGGACAAATCGCTCAGGTACCTGTTGACCAAAACGAAACTTACTTAAGACAAAACTTTGATAAGAGTAATGAAATCAACTACAGAGATGGTGAAAAACAATCTACTCGTTTCTATGATTTCGGAGGTTCTGAAGAAAGTGAAGCAAAATTAAGTGATAAGAAAAGAATGTACGATTCTCCTATTCACAAAGTATCAAAAGACACACTTGGATCTTTAGACAGAAAATTTGATAAATCTGCAAAAAGAACAACACTTATCGGTGACGATGTTAGAGTTTACAAAGGTGGTTCTTGGAGAGACAGAGCTTATTGGTTAGATCCGGCACAAAGAAGATTCTGCCAACAAGACATCGCAACTGACTACATTGGATTCAGATGTGCAATGTCAAGAGTTGGTCCAAAAGCTGACTTTAAGAAAAAAGCAAGAAACTAATTCTTTTTTAAAAAATATATAAAAGCCCTATTTTTAGGGCTTTTATTTTTTTACTACTTTCGTATTATGAAAATCGAAGAGATATACCAATGTTTTTTACAATGCGATTCTGTATCAACAGACACTCGTAAGATTGATCCAAATTCCCTTTTTGTAGCTCTTAAAGGCGATAATTTCGACGCGAATACATTTGCCCAGGAAGCCCTAAACAAAGGCGCTTCATTTGTAATTATTGACAACAAGCAATACTATACAGATGAAGACAAAATGTTATTGGTTACAGACAGCTTAACTGCATTACAGGAACTGGCTAAATACCACAGGCAGCAATTAGGTTTACCTATTATTGCTCTTACCGGCAGCAACGGAAAAACAACAACAAAAGAACTTATCAATACTGTTCTTTCCAAAAAATACACCACAAAAGCGACATTAGGAAACTTAAACAACCATATTGGAGTTCCTCTGACTCTTCTTTCATTCAATGAAGATACGGATATAGGTATTGTTGAAATGGGAGCCAATCATCAAAAAGAAATAGCTTTTCTGTGTTCTATCGCCGAACCTGATTTCGGTTATATAACTAATTTTGGAAAAGCACACTTAGAAGGCTTTGGCGGAATTGAAGGTGTCATAAAAGGCAAAAGTGAACTTTACACCTATTTGCAGGAAAATCAGAAAACCGTTTTTATAAACCTTGACGATCCAATTCAAGTAGAAAAAAGTAAAGGTATTACAAATTATTCCTTTTCAATGAATATGAAAAGCAATGTATATTTTGATTCTGTTACAGCCAATCCAATGGTCAAAATCGGATTCAATAACCAAACTATTGAATCACACCTGATAGGAATATACAATGCTAATAACATTAATGCTGCTATCACCATTGGATGCTATTTTAACGTTAGCGATGATGAAATAAAAAGTGCAATCGAAAATTATATTCCATCAAATAACCGTTCGCAATTATTAAAGAAAGACTCCAATAACATTATTTTGGATGCTTATAATGCAAATCCAAGCAGCATGACAGCAGCGATCACCAACTTCATGCAAATCGATGGGAAAGATAAAATTGCCATTTTGGGCGATATGTTTGAACTCGGAACAGAAAGCCTTCCGGAGCATCAAAAAGTCGTTGAGCTACTACGCAACGAAACCGGTATAACAACTATTTTTGTAGGCAAAGACTTTTACGCAAATAAAATTGAGAACAATCATATTCATTTCTATAAAACCTTTGAAGATTTTGCAGAAACCATCAAAACCTTAAAACCTCAAAATAAAACCATTTTGATAAAAGGTTCACGGGGGATGGCATTAGAAAGAACTTTAGATATTATTTAAATTTGAAATCCAGCTAATTGCTGGATTTTTTATTGCATTTTTTTATAACTTTATAAAAAGCAAGCGTATGATACCAATAAATAACTGGAGCGAAGATCTTAAGCCTTTACTATTAAAATACAAAGGAAGAAAGCATCCGCTAGAATATCAGAATTTGTACCAATTAATGGTAATGGTCATTTTATCCGCTCAAGATTCTGATGCCAATATTAACAAAATAGCACCTTCCTTATTCAACGTATACCCCACCTTGGAAAGCCTTTCAGTATCAAATATTGAAGCTTTGTCATCGCACATCAGCAAAGTCAGAAACTTCGGAACCAAAGCGGCATGGCTTATTGAAATTGCGAAAACACTCAAAAAAGACAGCAATATTCCAACCACAATGGAAGAATTAACTGCATTGAAAGGCATTGGAAGAAAATCTGCAAACGTAATCATGAGAGAAGCCGGTTCACCAGCAGAAGGAATTATAGCAGATCTTCACGTAATTAGGGTAGCTCCAAGGATTGGAATAATTAATGAAGTAAAAGACGGTAATAAAGTCGAAAAACAACTAATGCAAAGCCTTCAAAAGGATATATGGGGAGAAATCGGTATGGCCATCTCTTTTCTGGGAAGAGAAACCTGTCGGCCAACCAATCCAAAATGCGGAGAATGTCCCATAAGTCTAATTTGTTATTATTATAATAACCAAAGCTAAATAAATCACAGTGGATAAACATAGCTTTGGTTACTTCTGAAGTTAATCAACTCCTCTCTAATAAATAATTCAACAATAAAAATTCCAATCTGAACTTTCCAATTTATTGATAATCCTTTTTAATTTTCTGAAAGCCAAATACTGCCCGAAAGCTTTCCCTAAAAAAGCCCCTAAAAGACACATTAGAAAAACAAAACATGACGTAGACCAGTTTAAAAAAAGCTGATTGTGAGCATATTTCCATCCTAGTGCAATTAAAAAGAAAATAAAAACAAAAAAATTTCCTTCACCACAGCCACAGGCTTTATACTGTTGGTTTATTTTTTGTTCCCACTCTGAAGCTATTTTTGAATCTAAATTCCGCATATCAAATTTCACCGCATTAAATCTATAAAATATTGACTTAACTGATTTCAGATACAGCAAATCATCGGAACATCGGATAACATAAAGATCAGTTTCACTACTCATAGCTATTCGAAATTAAATGTAAACACAATGTCTGGAACCGCGTAAAGTAGCAATTTGAAGATTTGACATGGCAAAATTCACTAATTCACCAGTTGTACCATCAACATTAATAGTTGGAAACATCAAATTATTTCGATCGTCATCAATGTGAGGCATTAGACAGGAATGTCCAATTTCGTGAGCAATAGATTGAATTCCTGTTAAATTTGGCTCTACAACAACATAGTTGTGAGTTGCAGCAAAACTACAACCAACAGTAGCTGCCGGATTAATATTTTCAACCACGAAAACAATCAGTTCAGAGCCATAACCAAGTACTCTTTTTAAGCCATCCTCAAAGGCGCAATCTGCAGAAACCAATTCATAATAAGAACCCGCAATCCACCAATCAGAGAAGAATCCACCAGCACCACAATCAACATTATTAGCGTCATCAGGAGTGTTCAATTTTGGGATACAAACACCAGTATAAATCAAATTAACATTGCATTGTGTTCTAAAAATATTTTGGGCTGTTCTGATTCCTCTAATTGCTGTAGCTTCATTCGTATGAGGCCTTCCATCTCTATTCAAAATAATTAACTTGACATACATTTTTTTCAAAGGACGTATACCCGCAAGGGAGGCTATAAAATCAGGCAACCCAATAATTCTCCAAACTATTTCAGTTATCCAATTAATAATGGTTCGTAAAATTCCACCTATTATTGGAATACTCAAAATTAAATTAATGACAAAACCAACAAGATCAAGAACGAGTCCCACTATGGTACACACGACTTCCGTGATAAGTTTTGTGATAGTTACTATAATCCATGTTACTACTAATACCGCAACTACAACAATCCAACAGAACCATTTATTACAACACAAGCACCACCAATTACAAGGTTCCTCTCTGCATCTTCTTTCCTCTCTGTTTACCCAATTTTCTACTGGTTGTTGAACGTTTTCTGTTATCCAGCGACTAATTTCTCTACATATTCTCATGACATTTTTAAATTTAGTTTTACTTCATTTTTAAAGCCAGCACTATTCATTTAGGCTAGCAAAACAATCAAAACAAATTTCTGTCCTTTGGCAGAGTATTCATCAAGGAGAAAAACCCTTTCTATAGGGGTAATTTTCCTATTTCTATCTTTTAAATCAAAATATTTCGCATTATTAACCCTTCTCTTTCCTAGTTTTATTTGCGTGCCCCAAGGGTCGGGCTGTTCGCTTCAACCTTTTAGTTTCGCAGGCTCACAAAAAGGGTTTTCACTGCCATCCCTCACGCGATTCTTCTTTTAAAAAGCTCATTTTGCTTTCATTTAGAGGTTTTTGTTCCCCTTTTCAGCACAAAACAAGCTCCAAAAACCCTAAATAAGCCGGTTTCTGGTGTTTTTGAGCCTTACTTTCTGTAAAACAAAAACC
>NZ_JBOGUT010000039.1:0-26681 GCF_050696275.1 Flavobacterium sp. | reverse complement strand
ATAATCGCGTTGACTACGCTTTTCTGCGCTGTTTTCTGATCTATTCATAATAAGTCGATTTCATGTCAACTTATTTCAGGACGGGACATTCCCAATAAAAAAGCCAAATCATTTGATTTGGCTTTTTTTGTTAAAATCTATTATCTCCATCGAGTAAATTCCCTAATCCGCCCAGTAAACTTCCTTCTTCACGGCCACTACCTCCGGCTTTTGGAGCTGAAGCGATAATCCTGTCTGCTAACCTGTTGAATGGCAATGATTGAATATAAACAATACCGGGTCCTCGAAGTGTGGCATAAAATAAGCCTTCACCGCCGAATACAGAGTTTTTAATCCCGCCTATAAATTCAATATCATAATCGACATCTTTGGTAAAACCAACAATACAGCCGGTATCTACTTTCAAAACTTCTCCTGCCTGTAATTCCTTACGTGCCAAAGTTCCTCCAGAATGTACAAAAGCCATTCCGTCTCCTTCTATTTTTTGCATGATAAAACCTTCACCGCCAAATAGTCCGCGACCTAATTTTTTAGAAAATTCAATTCCAACAGAAACACCTTTAGCTGCGCATAAGAAAGAATCTTTTTGACAAATGAATTTTCCTTGGTATTGAGTTAAATCTATCGTAACGATTTTTCCTGGGTAAGGAGCAGCGAAAGAAACTTTACGTTTGCTATTGTCCTGATTCATGTAGGCCGTCATAAATAGGCTCTCACCGGTTAAAATTCTTTTTCCGGCACTAAGTATTTTTCCGAAAACGCTGGTTTGCTGATTAGAACCATCTCCAAAAATAGTTTCCATTTGGATTCCGTTTTCCATCATCATAAAGCTACCAGCTTCGGCAACAACAACTTCCTGTGGATCTAATTCTATTTCGACATATTGCATTTCTTCTCCATAAACATGGTAATCGATTTCGTGTGCTTGCATGATTTATTGTTTTTTGATTTACGAGAATTAGACACAAAACGAAATGCAATGTTACAGCATGGAATAAAAAAAATGCTTTCCAATTTTGAAAAGCATTCTCTAAAATAATAACCAAAAGCAACTATTTTTTAATAATTTTTGATGTTCCTCTTAAGCCATCAACAGTTTGTACGGTCAATAAATAAACACCGGAAGGTAATTCCGATAAATCAATTTGTGATTGCATTGAAGATTTTACCATAGTTCCTATCAAAGAATAGATAGTTGTTTTTTCAACTTGGCTGCCAGCCTGAATGTTCACTATTCCATTTGTAGGGTTTGGATAGGCAGTAAATTCTTCCAAAGTGCTGAAGTCAGGTGTTTCCAAAGCAGCATCGTATTCAAATGCACCCATGTCAACCGTTGTATTTACAATTCTGTTATTGCCGTTCAGATCCAACGTTATTCCAGAAGGAATGTAGGTGTTATTTCCCGAATTGATGGCTGGAGAACCTGTTTGTAAGGTATAATCAGGATTTAAAAGCGGATTAGAGTTTATGCCTCCTTGCATTCCTCCGGTTACAATAGTATTGTTAATCACAGAACCTGTTGTTGTGATGGCAAATGCTGCTCCTGATCCATTACCATAAATAACCGAATTTCTAATTTTTGTGTTGGAAGCATTGGTCATGGAAATCACATTGCCTGCATTACCTGTATTGTTTGAAAATGTGGAATTAATGACTGCAACATCAATTCCGGCTGCTGTTCCTCCGGAAGCATTGCTGGCGCTCAAATTTAAACAGGAAGCCCCTGAAACGGAAGTATTGCCATAAAATAAGCAATTGTTTAGTAACCCGTTGGCATACAGACTATACCCCGATGCACCGCCATACAGCATTTGCGCATTTCCGTTTGAGTAATTATTTCTGACAATACAGTTGTCAAAATTAACCGTAACACCCTGATTGTTTATGCCACCTGCAAAATAGGGAGAAAAAACAGCTACGTCAGTTCCTGTATTTTTTTCGAAAATACAATTTTTAAAACTTCCGGATAAAATATGACCCACCGCATAAGTATTTGCATAAACTGCGCCACCTCTTGTGTGGTAGTATTGAGAAGCAGCCGGTCCCCCAGTCTGAGTTGCGCCATTAGCGTTTCCGCCGGAAATTGTAAAACCATCAATAGTTATGCCTGTAACACTCCCTTTTAAAGTCACTACGTGATAATGATTATCCTGCCTTGTAGCTTCATTTGTCTGAATAACAGAGGTATCATTATTAAGCATGTCTCCACTCAAAACTGTAATGTTATTTTTTGGATTTCTTTCAGACAGCAGCATTTCATTTCCTGTGAAACCGCCAAACAACTGTGCATCCTGAGGAATAGTAAATGTTGATGCCCTGAAACTACCTGGAGTATAAACCCCTGAAGCCACCCAAATCGATTTACTGGGAGTAAAATTTGTTAAGGCAGTCTGTAAATCAGTATACGCATCGGTCCATGAAGTTCCGTTATTTAATCCAGTTGCATTTTTGTTCACAAAAATTAGATTGGCATTCCATAAACCTTCAGCATACAATGCATTTATCTCGGCAGCATTCAATGAACGCTCATATACTCTGACCTGATCTATTCCGTCATTGTATTGAGACATAGCAGGATTACTACTTTTACTAATTAAAAAAGGTTGTGTCGGATTGATTGTTTTTCTTATTAATCCGGCATTTACAGATACTGTTCGGTTTACAGTGGTTGAAGTTGACCCTGACAAAATAGTATCTATGAATAGCTGGTAATTGTAAACCAATTCATAGGTAACTGCTGTGACGGATGAAGAAGTAATATTTGAAGTATAATTTACCTGACAAACGATATGATGCCAATTTCCATCCGAAACAATGGTTGGTGAAGTAATTTCCTGATAAGCGCTGCTTATAGAATAACCACCTGATTGATGTTCGTATTGACCATGAAATAAAATTTTTCCATCCTTTAGGTATACATCCCAGCCCACAGGTTCTACTGTTGATTTATACTGGTCTAAAATACAGCGGCTGGAACTGTCGTTAGTCTCGGTTTTAATCCAGAAACTTATTGCAATAGCATTTGGAGCCATGCCCACAGTACCACCTGAAGATAGAAAATCACCATTTAGCGAAAGCGCATTATTAGTTCCACCAAGTCTGTCAGTTATTGTTGATGAAGCAGTACCGGTTTGAGTCAGATTTACGGAACCTGACTGCAAAGTTGAAGCAATATCACTAGTTAAAGAACCATTTGTAAATTTATAATCCTTGGTGAGGTAATTCGTTGGAATCTGGGCACTTGTACTTAAAAAAGACAGGAATGTTGTCAGGAATAGTAATTGTAGTTTCATAGTGTTCGATTTAATATTTACACCAAATTTCAATCGAACATCAGGGTTTATTTTATGTTTCTTTCCGAAAAGGTTCTTTTTTTTTCTAAACGGACCATTTTAGTTTAAAATAATTCCTGAACCAGTTGCATAAATTCGTCCTTTTTTTCTTTTGCAATAGGAATCGTTTTATTGTTTTCCATGATAAGATGAAAACCATCCTTTTTTGAAAGTTCTTTTATATATTTTAAATTAACAAGATAGGAGCGGTGCGGTTTATAAAATATTGGTTTATCATCAAGCTGTTCAACAAAATGTTTCAAAGGTTTGCAGATTAATTGAGAGTCGTTATTTTTCATGTACACTTTGGTATACATTCCATCGGCTTCAAACAAAAGAATATCATCATGAGAAACAAAAAGGATTCCTTTCGGTACTTCTAAAACCATTTTGTTGAGAGATAACTGTTGGAAAACCTTTTTTAAATCATCCAATTTATTGGTTATGCTGTTCTTCTCAATCACTTTTTTGGCTTTGCTGACAGCACTTTTCAACTCGGAAGTGTCAATAGGTTTCAAGAGATAATCAACAGCTGAAAGTTTAAAAGCCTGAATGGCATATTCGTTGTAAGCCGTGATGAAAATAATCTGGAAATTAATTTCATGCGGTTCAAAAAATTCTGTAATCTGTAATCCGGAATGATTAGGCATTTCAATGTCCAGAAAAACAATATCCGGTTTGTGTTCTTTGATTAATGCAACTCCGGACTCTAAATCAGGAGCTTCGAAATGCGATGTAATTTCAGTACATTGTTCAGTAATTAATGTACTGATTAGCTTTCGGGCTTTATTCTCATCGTCAATAATAATTGCTTTCATTGCGTTCTATTTATTACAAAAATCCAGTTTAAAATTTTAGGACAGTGATTTTCTTTCTGAAACCGACTTTTTTCTTTCTAAAAGATAAATTAAAGAGGGATTACAATGCTCACTCGTGTACCGATTGGATTGTCATCATCATATAAATCTTCCACCTCTACACTCGTCTTTTTGGGACGTGTTTTATTAATTAATTCGACCCTTTTCTGATTAGCGTTGGTTGCAAAGGATTTGTGAAGATGCGCTCTTTTATTATTTAATGCTTCCGCTGCTTTTCGTCCGATGCCGTTATCGGTAATAATGCAGGTTATACTATCTTTATTCTCATTCAATAGAAATGAAACGTCTAGTTTTCTGTTGTTTTTTTTATGGAGAAGCCCGTGTTTTAAAGCGTTTTCAATATAAGGCTGAATGAATAAGGAAGGAATCTTCGTGGTAAAAAAATCTATCTGTTTATCAACAACAATCGAATATTCCAAGGCATCTTCAAAACGATCCTTTTCCAATTCGAGATATAAACGTAAGGCTTTCAATTCTTCTTCCAATTGTACTTCACTTTCACGACTGTGTTCAAGATATATTCTGATCAATCTGGAAAATTTAACCAGAAAAGCACTGGCAGTTTCTTTTTCGTTTGTTACGATATACTCCTGAATAGAATTTAAAGCATTAAAAATAAAATGAGGATTCATTTGAGAGCGAAGATTTTCCAGTTGGGAGAATAATAACTCTTTATCCGTTTCTGCTTTTTCGAGCTCGATTCGCTTTTCTTTTTCAAATCGGCGGAGACGGGATTTAAAATAAAGCCATACCAGTAAAACCAAGCTAAGAGAGAGAGCAACATAGAACCACCATTTCTGCCAGAAAGGAGTTCCTACAACGATATTCATTGAAATTGGAGCAGAAGTTATTCCGCTTTGATTGATTGCTTCCACCTGAAAAATAAAATTCCCTGGAGGCAAGCTTGAATAAAGTACAAAATCAGTGCCTTTTTCCAATGGCAGCCATTTATTATTTAATCCGATAAGACGGTATTGGTATCGAATACTTTCTGAGGTTTGAAACCCATTGCTGTTGAAACTGATTTTGATGGCATTTTTATCGAAAGTCAATTGATAACCCGATTGTAATAAAGTATCTTTTTCCTGTATTTGAACACCTGTGAAATAAATTTTTGGAGTAAGGGGTGACTTGAAACTCTTTACTTTTTCAATGATAAAAATCCCTTTATTGGATGATAAATAAACATGGTTTCCAAGTATTTCAATATCGGAAATAGAATAACTTTCCAAACCATCGTTTTTGGTAATATTTTTGAAAGCACCTGTTTTGGTATTCAATACCTGAATGCCTTGTTCAGTAGTTATCCAAAGCTGATTCTTATCGCTTTTTAGTTTTCCCGTCTGATTGGAAAGCAGTCCGTTTGCAGTTGTAAAACTAAAGGCTACTTTTTTATTTCGGATGCCTAAAATTCCATCTTTAAAAGTAGAAATCCAAAGAGTCCCATCATTTGTTTCTTCTATATCAATAGCAAAAACAGGCTGGTTTTTATAACGAATGACTGTCGGTTTGTTTTTACTGTCGAATGCAATTAAATCATCAACAAAACCAACATAATTTGTATTACTTTCTGCGTTGTAAAAGCAGGTGTAGGCCCTTTTCATCCGAATATCATGTACAGGAAAAAGAATTTCTTTAGTAGAAAAAACAGGCTTTCCGAATTGAATTTTATCAGATGACACACTAGCTTTTCCAAAAGGATTCTGCATAATACTTACCCTGTCATAACAAGCATTTAGTAACGAATTATTTTGGGTTATCGCCATTTTTTTGGAAGCAGTAAAATAAGGGTTTTTACGGATCGTATTATTTTTTAAATTCCATAAGTAAGATTGGGATTCCTGACTTATGAAAAGAGTTTTGAAAGGGTGGTTATAAATAATTTGTGAAACTTTTGTGTCAGAGAGAAGTGAAAAAAGTGTCGTTTGAAAAGTATTGGAATCAAACAAACCTATTTTGCCGTTTGGTGTTCCAAAGACAAGACGGCTTTGATCTACAGTCGCCATGGTCGTTACATGGCTGATATTTCCAGGTAATTGCAGCTTTTTAATGTAAATATTTGGCATTACAAAAACGCCGTTTCGTAGTGTACTAAACCAAAAATTATCGTTTTTATCCTTTATGATCTTTGTAATGTATTCGTTGGGCAAATACGTATTTTTATATTCGATTTCCGTGTCATTCCAAGAACAGACGATAATACCTTGATTGGTGCAAAACCACATTAAACCATCTTTTTCTTCAACTCTTACTATCGTTTTATCTAGTAATTGAGTTGGTACTTTTATAGTTTTAAAAGCGTTTGAATTAGTTGATTTCAGAAAAAAATGCTGCTGATTGTCAAATAATGAAGAAAAGAAAAAGGTAGATCCTAAATTGCAAAAAGCATTGTTCTTTGGTTCAATTTCACCTTTGTTAAAAGTAAAAACGACACCAATTTTATTTCTTTCGAAAGTTTTAATCTGATTTGTAAGTGTAAAATATAAATGGTTATTATACTGAAATGGACTTCCGTAATAAGGAGATTTCGAAGTTTGATCCTTTATTATAATTTGCTTTTTAGTGTCAATGTCAATCTTAAAGATTCCTTTTTCAGAGAAAGCAATAAGGTGTTGTCTTTGAACGATAAATTCCGGAAGTTGTCCTTTTAACTCCTCTTTTAAATCTGTAAAAAGAGTTAATTTACCTTTTTCAGCATAAAAAAACTGCCCTGAAATAGTATTACACCAAATTCTGCCTTTTTCATCTTCAAATAACCCAAATACAGACAAGCCTCTTTTTTCAGGATGGGTATAATTGACAAAAAACTTTCCATCGTAACGATACAAACCTTTATCTGCAGCAAGCCATATAAAACCGTTATTGTCTTCCAGTAAATCGTAAAACTCAATATCGGGAAGTCCGTCTTTTTCCGTTAGTTGAATGGTAACTGGCTGCTGAGCAAATGCTAAATTTGCAGCCAGAAAAAATAGGATATATAGTAGTTTTGCTCTCAAAAATCTATTTAAAAAATAAAAATAAACTTTTGGCGCTATATTTAATCGTTTTTCTTTTTAAAAGTCAGATTTTTATTTCTGAATATTCTTAAAACAGCAATTTTACGTTAACCGTGGATGGTTTCTTGGGTTCCGTATTTAGTGATAATTGAATTTTCATATTCAATCCACTCTTTCCAGCGCTTATTAACTTCGGTTTCGTTGCCGTGCTTTCTGGCCAGTCCTAAAAAAGTAGTGTAATGTCCTGCTTCACTAATCATAAGGTCTCTGTAAAATGTTGCTAATTCTTCGTCCTTGATGTTTTCTGAAAGCACTTTAAAACGTTCACAGCTTCTGGCTTCAATCATGGCAGAAAATAATAATCTGTCTACCAAAGCTTGTAATCGGCTTCCGTCTTTTTTCAAAAATTTGAATAATTCGTTCACATAATTATCCTTACGTTCACGGCCCAACTGATATCCCTTTCGTTTAATTAAATCATGAACCATCTGTAAATGCTCCAGTTCTTCCCGGGCAATGATTAGCAATTCAGTTACCAATTCTTCCATTTCAGAATTGTGCGTAACCATTGTTATAGCATTTGTAGCCGCTTTTTGCTCACACCAAAGATGATCTGTCAAAATCTCTTCGATGTTTGTCTCAACGATATTGACCCATTTTGGATCGGTTTTCAGTTTTAATCCTAACATTTTAAAAAAAATAAGTATGCAAAATTACATTTTTTAGTTTGATTTTAGCTTTTCATAAAATAATTAATAATTGTATTTTGCAGAAAAATAAATGGCTTGAAAAAAAATACGCTTTTAATTATCGGATTGGTTTGGCCGGAACCGGAATCTTCGGCGGCAGGAGCTAGAATGCTGCAATTGATTGAATTATTCCAAAAACAGGGTTATTATATCGTTTTTGCTTCAGCAGCACAGGAAAGCGATTTTTCTTCCGATTTGGAACAGTTAGGAGTTACTTGTCAGAGAATCGAATTGAATTCAGGAAGCTTTGATTTGGTTGTAAAAGAATTAAATCCGGAAATTGTATTGTTTGACCGATACATTACAGAAGAGCAATTTGGCTGGAGAGTTTATGAAAATTGCCCTAATTCCTTACGAATTTTAGACACCGAAGATTTGCACTGTTTGCGATTGGCAAGACAGAATGCCGTGAAGGGAAATATTGATTTTCAGCTTTCAGATTTGCTTTTGGAGCCCACTGCCAAAAGAGAAATAGCGAGTATTTTACGCTGTGATCTGTCTTTGATTATTTCAGAATTTGAAATAACCGTTTTAACTGCCATTTTTAAAATAGAAGCCAGTTTATTACATTATTTACCCTTGTTTTATGATCGCATAGAAGAAAATGAACTTCCTGGATTTGAAGAAAGAGAAGGCTTTGTTTTTATTGGTAACTTTCTCCATGAGCCTAATTGGGATGCCGTAAAGCAATTGAAAACAAAAATCTGGCCTATAATAAAGAAATACCTTCCGGAAGCTTCCATGCATATTTATGGAGCATATCCTCCCCAAAAAGCGTTGGAACAGCATAGTCTCAAAGAAAAATTTCTGGTTCATGGAAGAGCTCAAAAGTCAGAAGAAGTCATTCGGAACGCCAAAGTTTTACTCGCACCGCTGCGGTTTGGAGCTGGTTTAAAAGGCAAATTATTAGAAGCTATGCAATTTGGTACACCAAGTGTTACTACTACGATTGGTTCGGAAGGAATCAGAGAGGCAGCAGACTGGAATGGCTTTGTAACAGACGATTTTGAAGAATTTGCGATGAAATCTGTTTTGTTGTACCAAGATGAGATACTTTGGAATCAATCCAGAAAAAAAGGCTTCACTACACTTAAAAATCGATTTGACGCCCATTTATTTTCAGATGTGCTGAATTATAAAATATCCTTTGTTTTATCAGATCTTGAAGCACACAGAAAACAAAATTTTATAGGAACCTTGCTATGGCATCACTCTGTTTTGAGTACAAAATACATGTCAAGATGGATTGAAGAAAAGAATAAATGATGTGATTTTTTCCAAAAAAATAGAGTAATGACATTTTTATAACAGAAATTTTGCTAATTTTATTAGCAACTCGTAATAACGCAGCGAAAAAGGTTTCTTAATAAATTTATTGATGTTTAAAAAATACTTTTTTCTACTATTAACCGCGGTTAGTTTCCAAGTATCAGCACAGGTATATGATTTTCAGTGTATAAATCAAGATGATGGTCTGCCATCATCAAGTATCAATGCTGTTTTTCAGGATAGCCGTAATTATCTTTGGATTGGAACAGAAGGCGGCGGACTAGTTAAATATGACGGAATCGACTATGAAGTATTCGACAGGAATAAGGGATTATCAGGCGAGTTTATTACAGATATCACCGAAGATGCGAACACAAACATTATAATAGGTACCCGTTATGGCGGTATTCATGTTTATGACGGCCAATTTTTCAGTAGAAGATTCAGTCGGAATACCAAAGCACTAACAGACGATTTAGTCTATAAGGTATTGAAAACAGATGAAGGGATCGTCGTAGTGGCTAAAAATGAGGTCATCAAGATAGATTCGAAATACCAAAGCACTATTATAGTCCGTTTTGGGGAAAACCAGGATCCTGTAAATTCAATCATTGAATTAGGGCCTAAGAAATATCTTTTAGGCACATCCAATGGACTTTTGCTGATTGACCAATCTAAATTATCTTCTTTTTATGCCGATAAGATTTCGGGTAAGACAACGGTTTGTAAAGATCATGAGAACAAGATATATATAGGTACTGACAAGGGGCAGATGTTTACTCTTGAAGAGAACAAATTGTCAGGGCCAAGCTTTATTGTAAGCCGCTTGGGAAAACCGTATGCTATTAAGAATATTTTTTTGGGCAGAAGTGGCAATATCTGGTTCAGCAGTTATGATGACCAAGGGATATGCATGAACGCCAGATCGTATTTTTCGTATTTTGACAAAAGCAATGGTTTTGCTGGAGAAAACGTAAATGGTTTTTACCAGGATAGCAACAGGAATTTATATGTCACTACTGATGGCACTGGCTTATTTAAATCTGGAGCACAGCAGTTTATCGCTTATTCGAATGTAGAATACCTGAACAGGTCGGATATTTTTTCGGTTCTGATGCACAAAAACAATATCTATGTGTCTTCCAGGCAGAAAGAAGTTGTCCAATTGTCTTTTGATCATGAGAATCCTATTCGGCTTATTCAAAAATTTCCGATAAAGAGGGCTGCTGCAAGCATTGTAAACAAGGACGGAAAAGTGGTTTTTGGTTCTGATAAAGGATTGACGGTTATTAATGGAAATTCCTTGACCAATATAAACCTGCAGGCTTTGATAAGCAATAGGGAATTTAATATCAAAAGTTTATATCAGGATTCGCAGGGAAGATATTTTATTGGAACTTTTGGAAATGGGCTGTTCATTGTAGATAAGAATTTCAAATTCATTCAAGGGTTTAATAAAGATGACCTGCCTTTCTTTAGCAATTATATTTCAGTTATTCTTCCCATTGCACCTAATAAATGGTATTTGGGAACCAATATGGGTTTGTTCCTGTTGAAAGAAGAGAAAAATAAATTCTTTTTATCTAAAAAAATCATTGGTACCAATATTGAATTAGGCACACAGGACAGCTTCGGGAATTATTGGTTTGCTGGTGACAGAAGGCTGAATGTAATTGTAAATCATAAGACCAGAAGGAATTATACTGAAAAATCAGGACTTTTGTCGACTCTTTTTTACACTCTTATTGCTAATGAAGAAGGAGACTTGCTCATTGGGTCAAATTTAGGTGTGGCTAAGGCAAAAGTAACTGCCGAAGGAAAAATACTGAATATCATCAATTATAATTCAAAAAATGGTTTTAGTGGTTTGGAAACCAATATGAGAGCCCAGTTTAAAGATGATGAAGGCAATATCTATTTTGCGACAATAAAAGGAATCTACCAATCGATACCACATTATAGGATTGAAGAGAAAGTAGTGCCTAAAATTCAAATCATCAGCATCAATTTATTTAATGAATCGAATTCTTGGAATAAAGAAGGCTCCAACCACTGGATTAACCTACCTCCGGAAAACTATGTCTTTAAAAATAACGAAAATCACCTGGTATTCAATTATTTGACTATCAATAATAAAATTACCAAGAATGCTTTGTATTCGTATAAATTAGAAGGTATCGAAAATGCAACTTGGTCCAGACCAACCGCTCAAAGAGAAATTAATTATTCAAATCTGAGTTTCGGAAAATATACCTTCAAGGTTCGAGTAGTAAACAATCTGGGTATTCCGATAAGTAATGAAGCAGAATATTCGTTCAGCATTGAAAAACCGTTTTACCTCTATTGGTGGTTTATCCTGACTGCTCTTGGGATAATTGCCACTATTCTAACTATCATTTTTAATAAAATTTCGAAGTACAATAAAGACTTTGTTAAGAATTATTCTGAAAATGAATCTACTAACGAGCAATTCGGATTGTATTTTTTATTCCTGGGTATTACGATTCCGCTTATCGATTTTATTATTGAGATAACCAATGTGAGGGAGACAGATACTTTAAAATTTAACCTCATTACCGGATTAGTGTTGATTTTGGTTTATTTGTTAAGTAAGAAATATAAATTCGTAAATAATAACTTGAAATTCTTTTTTTCTCTCTTCCTCTTTGTTTATACCATTGAGACCGTAAGAAAAATGGTTTCCTATCAGGAAAGTATCGCTTCATATTTCGATTTCTTAATTATTTTTTTCCTTGCGTACAGTATTTTCAAATCGATAAGAGCGTATTGGTTCTTTGTATTTATGACTTTTGGGTTGGTTATAATACTTTACACAACCAATGGGATTTCGAGGGAAATTATGGTGGCATATTTGTATTGTATTTTTATAATTGCCATACTAAATCACATCCGATACATTGTAAATTTAAATGCAACGGACAAATTCCTTTTCGCTGACAATATCATAAACAAAGGCACTTCTCTGGTGTTAGCTGTGAATAAGAAAGGAGAAATTATTTATTGCAGCGAAACCATTGATCAGATTTTAGGCTATACACAAGAAGAAGTTAAAGGCTACAATTATTGGAATTTAACCGAAGATTCTGAATTCAGCCCTAAAAAATATGATATTAACCAAGGTCTCTACATCCGAAAATTAAAATGCAAAAACGGAAGTTTTAAATTCATTCAATGGAAAGATTCAAGGTATTCGGATGATTTATTTGTAGGGATTGGCCAGGATGTAACCGAACAGATTGAAGTTCAGAATCAATATAAAAAATTGATAGAATCGGCCTCTGATATGATCTATGAAGCTGATTTGAAAGGGAAATTTACTTACATAAACAACTTTACGGTTAAGTTACTGGGTTATTCAAAAGCAGAAACCATCGGCAAGCATTTTACGGCCTATATTAAAAAGGAGTACATTGATGAAGTCATCGATTTTTACCGAAATGTGCCATTAGATGCGGAAGACATTCCTTATATAGAATTTCCGATTAGTAAAAAAGACGGACAGGAATTATGGGTTTCTCAAAAAGTGACGCTCTCCAGAAATACAGATGGAAAAGTCATTGGATATGCAGCAATTGCAAGGGATATAACAATTCTTAAAAACATCGAAATCGAACATAATCTGCGTCAGGCAAAAAACGAAGCCTACAATAAAACCATTAATCAGTTGGTTACAAAGCGGTATACACATGCTGATTCTTTCGATAAAATTGTAAACCAGATTCTGAAATCAGCAGCGGAAGGCTCTAATATAAACCGGATCAGTTTCTGGAATTATTCAGAAGATAAAATTCATTGTGTAAGTATGTATAAGCTTGATGATGGGGAATTTACAAACAATATTACCATATATAAATCGGAAAGGCCTATTTACTTTGAAGGATTGGAAAATGACAGGATAATCATTGCTTCCAATGTGTATGAGAATTATTACACTCAGGAATTTACCAGCGATTATTTCCCGAAAAACGATATAAAATCAATGCTTGACGTGCCCATTATTGTTAATGGTGAAATGGTCTCTATTTTGTGTTTTGAAACCATCAGGAACGTGAAAAACTGGGATAATGATGATATTAATTTTGCCCGCTCTGTTTCAGATGTAATTTCTTTAACAATCGAATCACAAAAACGATTGGAAACGGAAAGGCATTTGGCTTTCAAAACTGAAATTTTATCAGCAATTGCAACATCAACAAAAAAATTGCTGAAGAGTAATAACATACAGGAATTATTTTCGGACGTATTCTCTATTATCGGGAAAGCGACAAAAATTGACAGGATCTATTATTTTGAGAATAATCCTGTTACCAAAACACTGAGCCAGAAAAACGAATGGGTAAATGATCATATAACACCACAAATAGACAATCAGGAACTTCAAAACATGACATATGAAGCTTGTGATGTTTTCTTGGAACAATTATTGGAAAATAAGTTTTTTAAAGCACAGATAGATGATATCAAGAATCCGATAATCAAAAAGAGATGGGTTGATCAGGATATCCTGTCAATTCTTATTTTCCCCATATTTGTCAAAAATCAATTTTACGGTTCTATAGGTTTTGATGATTGTACCGAAGGAAGAAATTGGACGGAAGACGAAGTTGGTGTATTGAAGATTTTAGCAAACAACATTGCATCAGCCATAGAAAGACTTGAGAACGAAACCCTGCTTCAGGAAAGTGAGCAACGATTTAAATTACTGGCAAATAATATTCCGGGAACTGTTTTCCTTTCGGAATATGATGATAAATGGACAAAAGTATACCTGAATGATGAGATAGAAAAATTAACAGGATACAAGAAAAGCGAGTTTTTAGATAAAAAAGTTTCTCTGATAGACTTAGTACATCCATTAGACAAGGATAATTTAATCAATTATACGAATGCGGCTATCAATAAAAAGGAGGCGTATCACGTCGTTTACAGGTTGCTGAGAAAAGATGACGTATACATTTGGGTGGAAGAGTTTGGTGACGCCATCATAAAAGAAGGAAAAGTGGCTTATATCGAGGGTATTTTAGTCGATATTACGCAGAAGAAAGCAATTGACTCAGAAATTAAAGCGCGTGAATTAGCGGAGGCATCCAGTAAAGCTAAATCAGAATTTTTAGCCAATATGAGTCATGAAATCCGAACTCCTTTGAACGCCATTATCGGATTTTCAAACCTGCTGAAAGAAACAAAATTAGAAGAAAATCAGGCAGAATACATCTCTACAGTCAATCAATCTGCGAGTATCTTACTTGAAGTTGTTAACGATATTTTAGATTTCTCAAAAATTGAAACAGGAAAATTCGATCTGGATTATCAAAAAACAAATCTATACGAATTAGCCAATCAGGTAGTAGATATCATCCGCTTTGATTCAGAACAGAGACATCTTTCATTAAATCTTTTTATTGATGAAAATGTACCGAAGTATGTTTCAATTGACGCTTTAAGAATCAAACAGATTTTACTGAATTTATTATCGAATGCCGTAAAATTCACCAATAAAGGAAAAGTAGAATTGCATATCGAACTGGAATCCCAAACCAATACCCGAGCAAAACTCAAAATTGCTGTTATCGATACCGGAATTGGAATTAAAAAAGAGAATCAAAAGAAGATATTCGAGCCTTTCTCGCAAGAAGACAACTCTACCACCAGAAAATACGGAGGAACAGGATTAGGTCTTGCCATCTCGAGCAATATTCTGAAGCTTATGAAGAGCAGGCTGGAGTTGAATAGTGATATTAGAAAAGGAAGTACTTTTTATTTTACTCTGGATCTGGTTTATTTTAAAGTTGATGAAGTTCTTTCAGCCGTAGATGTTAATCAGATTGATGTTGATTTTGTAGATTTGAGTCTGTATTGCAAAGAGAATGAATTGCTTCTTAAGGCTAAAAAGATATTAGTGATTGAAGATAACAAAATCAATATGTTACTGGCCAAAACGCTAATCAAAAAAATACTTCCAAACGCCGTTGTTTACGAAGCAAAAGACGGAAAAGTAGGAGTAGAGCAATGCAAAATGACCAACCCGGATATTATTCTGCTGGATATTCAAATGCCTATTCTTAATGGCTATGAAACGGCACAGGAAATCAGGAAGTTTAATCCTACTATCCCAATAATTGCTTTAACTGCAGGAACTATAAAAGGAGAAAGGGAAAAATGTATCGAATCAGGAATGAATGATTATATTTCTAAACCTATTATAAAAGACCTGTTTGAGAACGTGCTATTAAAATGGTTGCAATAAAAACTAAAAATTATATTTGTATAACAGCTAAATAATTAAAATTATGAGATTGGATGGAAAACGAGAAAGCGATAACGTAGAAGACAGAAGAGGAATGTCTGCCGGAGGCAAAGTAGTAGCCGGTGGAGGTGTATTGGGAATTATTATCCTGATATTGAATCTTTTTGGAGGCGAAAACGCGCAAATGCTGACTCCTGTTCTGGAGCAGATGAATCAGCAGCAGTCTACTCAGCAAACAGAGCAAAGAGAACTTTCAGAAGAAGAAGCCCTGATTGGTAAATTTGTCAGACAAAATTTTGCCCTTATGGAAGATACATGGTCCAACATTTTTGAAGAAAATAATATGGAGTATCGTCAGCCAAAAATAGTATTGTTCACAGATGCAGTAGAGACTTCGTGCGGAAGTGCAACAGCTGCCTCAGGACCGTTTTATTGCCCTGGTGACGAAAAAGTATACATGGATATGGCATTTTTCGAAGAACTTCGTACCCGTTTTGGCGCTCAGGGAGGCGATTTTGCCATTGCTTACGTAATGGCACATGAGTTTGGCCACCATTTGCAAACCGTGTTGGGAACTTCCGGCAAAGTACGTCAGCTGCAACAAAAAATGAGCGAGACAGAAGGGAATAAATTGTCGGTTGCCTTAGAGCTTCAGGCTGATTTTTATGCCGGTGTCTGGGCGAATCACAACAAAGATGTTCTGGATGATGGTGATATTGACGAAGCTTTAAGTGCTGCTCAGGCCGTTGGTGATGATGCGATTCAGAGTAAAATGCAAGGGCACGTTTCTCCTGAAACCTTTACCCACGGAACTTCGGAACAGCGTAAACATTGGTTCATGAAAGGCTATAAAACCGGTGATATCCGTCAGGGTGACACTTTTGCAGCATTGGATAATTAAGAGCCAATCCCGCTATCCGCTTCAAGAAAACCTGATAAAAATTGCATTTTATACTAAAAAAGGAGCTTCCATTCGGGCGCTCTTTTTTTAGTATAAAATGCTTCAAATTTTTATCAGGTTTTGCTTTTCGCTTCTATCGGGGCTAAATCCCTGCAATACATCACTTTATTTTATCCCAGCCAGCCCTCTCTATCCAGACTTCTATATTGAATAGCTTCTGAAATATGATTGGAATTCACTTTTTCGGCACCTTCCAAATCCGCTATAGTTCTTGAAACTCTCAAAATCCTATCGTATGCTCTGGCAGAGAGGTTCAATCGTTCCATGGCAGTCTTTAACAATTGAAGCGAATACTCATCCAAGGCACAATACTCCCGAATTTGTTTGGTGCTCATTTGGGCATTATAATGTATGTTTTCAAAACTTTCAAACCGCTGTGATTGTAACTCTCGGGCTTGAGTTACCCGCTTTCTGATTTCAATACTGCTTTCCCCGTTTCGCGTATCGGCTAATTTCTCAAAAGGAACCGGAGTGACTTCAATGTGAATATCAATTCTGTCCAATAAAGGTCCTGAAATCTTACTTAGATAACGCTGCATTTCCGCTGGAGAGGAACTCACAGGAGCGTCAGGATCGTTAAAATAACCACCTGGGCTTGGGTTCATGCTTGCAACGAGCATAAAAGAAGAGGGATAGGTAATTGTAAATTTCGCTCTTGAGATCGTAACTTCTCTGTCTTCTAATGGCTGACGCATTACTTCTAAGACTTCTCTTTTAAATTCCGGCAATTCATCCAAAAATAAAACACCATTGTGTGCTAAAGAAATTTCTCCGGGCTGAGGATAACTTCCGCCGCCTACTAATGCTGCTGATGAAGCATTATGGTGCGGGCTACGGAAGGGCCGCTGGTTCATTAATCCGACGTCTTTTACTTTTCCAGCCACACTGTGGATTTTTGTAGTTTCTAATGCCTCTTTTAGAGTCATTGGCGGTAATATACTTGGCAATCGTTTGGCCAGCATTGTTTTTCCCGAACCGGGCGGACCAATCAGAATTACATTATGCCCGCCGGCTGCAGCAATTTCCATACAGCGTTTTATGGATTCTTGTCCGCGGACTTCTGCAAAATCAAATTCAGGGTAATCAAGGGTTTTGTAAAATTCATCCCGGGTATTGATTAGAGTAGGTTCCAGCGTTCCATTTCCTTCAAAAAAACGAATGACTTCGAGTACATTTTCCACACCATAAACATCTAATCCGGCAACTATGGCAGCTTCTTTTACATTTCCTTTCGGAAGAAAAAAACCTGTATAACCTTCTTCCTTGGCTTTTATGGCAATAGGCAATGCGCCTTTTATAGGATGCAGTCCGCCGTCCAGCGAAAGCTCTCCCATAATAATGTATTTTCCAATTTCTTCAGATTTTATTTGTCCTGTTGCTGCGAGAATTCCTATAGCAATGGTCAGGTCATAGGCGGAACCTTCTTTTCTCAAATCGGCAGGAGCCATATTGATGGTTATCTTTTTCCCGGGGAGTTGATAACCGTTGTTTTTTAAGGCGGCAGCAATCCGATAGCTGCTTTCTTTGATGGCATTATCGGGTAATCCTACCAGATGGTAGCCTATTCCCTTATCAATATTTACCTCGACGGTAATGGTTGTGGCGTCCACGCCAAAAACGGCGCTTCCAAATACTTTAACTAACATGGCGTATAAATTTTAATCAAAAATAGGATTTTACTTACGCAAAACAAAAAAAACTGCAATAATAAAATTACAGGTTTGATTTATAGGTAAAAACAGGATGCCTCTTAATTTTCGTCTTCGATAAAGTTTTCTTTCAGGTTTTTATTCCAAATACTTCCTTTGACTATTTTTCCTTCTTTTTTGGAAAGATAATAGAGAATAATTCCAATAGACAACAAAGTAATTACTGTGAAAATCGAGTTTTCAACCCCAACAAGACCGCCGGTAAATAATTGCGGGCCACTAAATTTCGATTGAATAATACTTCCCATATCACTTAAACCAGTAAGATTTGAACCATAAAAAGGCTGGGCAAAATTCCATCCCAAATGAAAGAAAAAAGGCAGCCATATTCTTTTCGTATAAATAAATAACATCGCCATTGTGAAACCCCAGACTAAATCTGTAAACAAGCTAAATAGATTTGCATTGGGATTAAACATATGCCAGGTTTCGAGTAGCATTCCAACGACAATTGCCAGGTTTGTTCCTAACCAATTTTCACAAACCCTTATTATTAGCCCTCTTGTAAACAAATCTTCAATTAGTGCGGCAACTATTAAAAGACAAAATAATCGTAACGAATAGTGTTCGGTTGTTATATCAAGAACCTCATAATATCCTAAAATATATAAAAGGAAAATAGTGAATGTGATAGCTAAAAAGCCTAGAATAAAGCCTCCAAACATTTCATTATGCAAGTATTTTAAGGATAGTTCGGTTATTTTTCTTTTATCATAAAAACGAAATAAATAGTAATACCCAAACAATAAAACTAAAACAGAAACGCAATGAATCATTGGGTCGGCAATACTTTTATCTGGAAACAGATAGTAAAAAAAGGGTTTTGATACAAAATTTTGAATAGCTACAAATAGCGAAAAACAAAGACCTATCCCTATCAGGATTTTTGTAATAGGAAAATAAAGGATTTTTTTGATTGATGGATTCATGATGATTTTGATTGATTTGATTGATTTGATTGATTTGATTGATTGGTTAATAAGTGTTTAAAAAACGAATTTGTTACATTTTCAATTGATTTCGATTAAAAAACTACACTTATGTAAAACAAAAAACCTGTAATTTATATTACAGGTTTAGTTTAGAAGTAAAAAATATATTCTTCTTTAGTCTTTGCAGGTTGCAATTATTTATCGTCGTTGGTATATTCCAAAATGTCACCTGGCTGGCAATCCAAGACTTTACAAATTGAATTTAATGTACTAAAGCGAATGGCTTTTGCTTTACCTGTTTTTAGTATGGAGAGGTTGGATAATGTTAAGTCGACTTTTTCTGAAAGTTCGTTTAATGACATTTTCCGTTTGGCCATCATCACATCAAGATTTACAATAATTGCCATAGTTATACTGTTAATTCGTTTTCTTGCTGAATTTCGATCCCTTTTCTAAAAATATGAGCAATTACAAAAAGTGTGATGCTCATGAATATCCATACATCTGCTCCTCCAATATGTAAATCTTGGATATCAGGCATTATCACTCCTTGTTTTACAAACCATTTGACATGTTTGACTCCCCAAGCAGAGAATAGACCAATACCAAAAGTCAAATAGCATATGTTAAAAATGAGCTTGCCAACTTCTTTGCTAAAAGGCTGGGACATATCTAGTTTTTTATCGTATAAAATTTTTACGATTAAGTAAAATATAATGGCTTTCATTACCGCGGCTATGCTCATTAGGAATGTAAATACGGTAAAATATCCACGGTCGTATTTGTAAAGGCTTGATAAATCGGCTCCTTCCCAAAAATTGTGAGCGCTAATCGGATTAATGAATAGTGTAAAAAGCGTATTGAATATAATGCCACCGGCCTCAACGCATACACCGAGAAACAGTATCCATGAAAGAACATGTAATATTTTAAGAATTCTGGTAGAACTGATTTTGATTTCCATAGTGTTTAGTTTTTTTAAATTGACAGTACAAACATATTAAATATTTGTTGATAAACAATAAATATTAACCTTTTTTCAAAAAAAAATATTCTGATTAAAGCTAAAAGTGTAATTTTTTCAGCTGTAGCAAAGGATGCAAGAATTTGTCTATCCTATTGTTTTATTTATGTAAAACCCTTATCAAAGATCAAAGTAGGTTCTGTCCTAAATGAAGGAAGCGAGTTTACTATCTGTCTTGATAATAAACTCGCTCCTTTATGCTTTATGCTGTAGTTTTATTTTTTGAATTTCGAAACTCCGCTTTTTAACCAAGTTTTGTACTCGTCTGCATCAGGAGTGTAGCCAATTGGTTCGTTCAATCGATTTTCTTTATTGTCTAAAATAATGTAATAAGGCTGAGCATTGGCTTTATAATGTGTAATTTGAAAATCACTCCATTTATTTCCGATAGTTCTGATTTCTTTTCCAGTTTCTTTGGAAACGTATTGTTCATTCGCAGGCAATTCTCTTTTGTCATCAACATACAATGAAATTAAAACCAAATCATTTTTTAAAATAGAAAGATTTTCTGGTTTTGACCAAACATAATCTTCCATTTTACGGCAGTTCACACAAGCAAACCCAGTAAAATCCAAAAGAATAGGTTTATTTACCGATTTGGCATAAGCCAAGCCTTTTTGATAATCTTCAAAAGCAATGATGTCGTGAGCACCTAAATGCGCCCCATCCGGTAAAACTTGTGCTGCAGCATTGCCTCCGCCCGAATTTCCAAGTCCATAATGGCTTTCGCTATAGGTCATTGGCGGCGGAAAACCTGAAATTAATTTTAAAGGTGCTCCCCAAAGCCCCGGAATCATATATATTGTGAATGATAATACCAATAATCCTAATGAAAGTCTTCCAACAGAAATGTGCGATAAAGGACTATCGTGAGGTAAGCTGATTTTTCCAAATAAGTAAAAGGCCAGCGCTCCAAATACAGCTATCCAAATAGCTAAAAACACTTCTCTTTCCAATAAATGCAATTGTAATACCAAATCAGCATTGGATAAAAATTTAAAAGCTAAAGCTAATTCGAGAAAACCTAAAACGACTTTCACTGTATTAAGCCATCCTCCTGATTTTGGTAATGAGTTCAACCAACCTGGAAACATGGCAAATAACATAAATGGTAAGGCTAAAGCCAAAGAAAAACCTAACATTCCGATAATTGGTGCTATTCCTCCTTTTGATGCAGCTTCTACCAGTAACGTTCCTACAATTGGCCCTGTACATGAAAATGAAACTATTGCCAAAGCTAAAGCCATAAATAAAATTCCGATAATTCCACCTCTGTCAGCCTGTCGATCTACTTTATTCGCCCAGGAATTCGGAAGCATAATTTCGAAAGCTCCCAAAAACGAGGAAGCAAAAACAACTAGTAATATAAAAAAGATAATATTAAACCAAACATTGGTCGAAAGTGCATTCAATGCATCGGCTCCAAATAAGGCAGTTACCAGCGATCCTAATAAAACATAAATCAGAATAATTGAAATCCCATAAAATACAGCGTTTTTAATTCCTTGCGACTTAGTCTTACTTTGTTTGGTAAAAAAACTAACAGTCATTGGAACCATAGGAAAAACACATGGAGTAAGTAGGGCTGCAAATCCTGAGAAAAAAGCCAAAATAAAGATAGTCAGTAATCCTTTTTTCTCTTCTTTTTTCTCAATCGGTTTACCAGATTCTGAAACAGGGCTTTGGATTTCTTTTACTGATGATGTAGTATCTACAGCTGTAACTTCAGTAGCGGCAGTATCTGTTTTTACGACAGTGCTTGCGGCATCAGTTGCTTTTACAGTCATTACCGGCAACGGGATATTAAATGTTTTGTCTTGCTGAATACAAGATTGTTTACAAACCTGATATTCTATATAAACTTGTGCTGATTTTGCATTAGGATTTGTCACTTTAATAACCTGACGAAACTGTGCTTTGTTCTCAAACAGGTATTCGTCTACTTCAAAAACATCGCTGTATACTTTCTTGTACGGACTCTCAGTGGTTTTGCCTGCCAATTCGAAGTTGCCTTTGGCGTTTTTAAATTTGAAAACCAAAGGTAAAGATCCTCCATCCGGTGTAAATTGCGAAAACATATGCCATTCAGGTTCAATCACGGCGTCAAAAATCAAAACTACTTCGGTGTCTGATTTCTTTTCAACGGATGTTTTCCATTTTACAGGATCTAAAATTTGAGATTGAGCACTTATAAAAGTGAAAAAGAGTAGGATTAGGGCATTAATTTTTTTCATTACTGTAGTTCTAGTTGTATAATATTGGTTGTTGTTTTTGTTGCTATAAATCGTTGGTCCGAACGTTTCCCGATAACCCAGACAATCTGGTCGTCTGAACACAAAAGCCATGTATTTTCTTTATCAATTAACGACATTTTTTCGTCTTTAAAATACTTGCTCAGTTTCTTTTTTCCGTTCATTCCCGAAGGATAAAAATAATCGCCTTCCTGCCATTTTCTGATGACTAAAGGAAATTGTATTGCATCTTCGTCAACAAATATAATTGTATTTTTAGAAGTAGAAATGTCATCTGCTTTACAAATTATAAGATTTAAGGGAATTTTAACGTCACTTTCTATAGAATTTATAAAATAAACAGGCGTTGCAACTTCTTTTATTTCTTCAAGAATTAAAAAATTTCGGTCTTTCAGCAAGCGGTAATTTTTGGAAAATATTTGCTTCCCGGATTGAGCATCTGTCAATTCATAAATATCTTCCCAGGCAGAAAAACCATATTCTTTCAGCCATTGGTACAAATAAGAATGGTAATTAGGAAGCTGTTTTAGCTTTTTTAAATCAAAATTAATAACATCATCACTTTCTTTGGCTACCTGCTGGTAAACCATGATCGCAGCATCTTCAACCATGACCTGAGCCTCTTGCAAGTAGTTCAGTGTCTTTTGAAAAGAAGCAGGAAAATTAGGATTTAACTCTTTCAATACAGGAACAATATCATGACGGATTTTATTCCGAAGGTATTTATCCGAAGCATTGCTTGAGTCCTCACACCATGTAATGTTATTTTCCTCCGCGTACGCTTCAATTTCAGTCCTTGAAAAAATTAATAACGGGCGTATAACCTGCCTATTTTGTTCCGGAATACCTGTCAATCCATCCATTCCTGTTCCCCGAATCAGGTTGATTAGAAAAGTTTCTATATTATCGTCCGCGTGATGTGCCGTCAGGAGATAATCGAATTTTTCATTTTCCAAAAGCTCATAAAACCAGTTGTAACGCAATTCCCTGGCAGCAACCTGTGTTGATAATTTATAATCTTCTGCAAAACCTTTGGTATCAAACAAGGTAGTAAATACCGGGATTGTATGGGTGTCTGCATAGTCCTGAACAAATTTCTGGTCCCCGAAACTCTCCAGTCCGCGAAGCTGGAAATTGCAATGGGCCAATGCAATCTGATACTTCAATTTTTGAAATAAATCTGCCATCACCATACTGTCAACACCTCCGCTTGTAGCCAAAAGGAGTTTTTTTCCGTTTAAAAAAGGAAATGTTGCATTGAGATGATTTTGCAGTTTTTGTAACATGATTCAAAAAGAGTATCGAAATATATAATCAGCAACGAATTTACAGTTTTTTCTATTCATACAAATAAAACCCCTTTCTTTTCCATCTATAAAGCAATAGTCAAATCCTATAACGTGGTCAACCACGTCTGGAACATCAAATACCACGTCCTATAACGTGGTCAACCACGTCTGGAACGTCAAATACCACGTCCTATAGCGTGGTCAACCACGTCTGGAACATCAAATACCACGTCCTATAACGTGGTCAACCACGTCTGGAACGTCAAATACCACGTCCTATAACATGGTCAACCACGTCTGGAACGTCAAATACCACGTCCCATAACGTGGTCAACCACGTCTGGAATGTCAAATACCACGTCCTATAACGTGGTCAATGGAGTAGGAAACGCCAATCATGGCATTATCCAGGCTTTTTATCTTGAAGGAAAAGGATTATTTCTTGCAGCTCAGGACTTCTCGCATTGCTTTGGCTTTCAATAGGCATTCTTCGTATTCATTTTCGGGAATAGATCCGGATGTAATGGCACTTCCCACGGAAAATGATAAATACTCTTCTTCTGAATTGTATAAAATACTTCGGATAACCACATTAAAATCAAAATCGCCGGCAGGAGTGAAGTAACCCACCGCACCACTGTATAAACCTCGTTTGGTTTCTTCTAATTCCTCAATGATTTTCATTGCTGAAATTTTAGGTGCTCCCGTCATGCTTCCCATTGGGAAAGTGGTTTGGATGATTTCTATGGGTGAAATAGTATGCGAAACTTCGGAAATTACAGTAGAAACCATCTGATGCACTTGTTTGAAAGTATAAATGCTGCACAATTCTTCTACCTGAACAGACCCTTTTTCGGCGGTATGTGATAAATCATTGCGAACCAAATCGACAATCATGATATTTTCCGAACGTTCTTTAGGGTTTTCCAAAAGTGCTTCTTTTGCCTTTTCATCCAAATGATTGTCTGAAAACCGCTTGGCTGTTCCTTTAATTGGCTGAGTGATTATCTTTGTTCCTTCTTTGCGTAAATACCGTTCCGGCGATGCGGAAAGCAGGTAATTTGTGTTGTTTTTTAAATAAACGGCAAATGGGGTTTCAGAAATTGCATTGAGTTTCTGGTAAATATCCAAGGCATTGATTTCAGCATTTTCAGCAAAAAACTCCATACAGAAATTAGCCTCATAGATATCACCACGATGGATGTGAGCAAGCATTTCGGTTACTTTTTTAAGGTATTTTTCTTTTGAAATACGCTGTTGAATGCTTATGGGTACTTCATTTTTTTCTTTGTTCTTCTGATAACTGCCTGGATCACTTTGTATTATGGCTGTAAAATCGTCTTCCAGTTCATCATCACACATATTCAAATAGCAAATTTCCAATTGGTTTCCTTTCAGCAGAAATAATTTTTTCGGCTGGAAGAAAAATAAATCAGGAAAATGCAATCCATCTGAATTCTCAGATTTTAAATCTTCAGTATCATTTTTTAAATCATAAGATAAATAACCAAAAAGCCAATCTCTGGATTGTGACTGGTATTGTTTTAGATCTTCAAAAGCGTTTTGATAGTCCGTCTTTATTGAGGTAAGAGCATCAACAGCCAATACGGCATCATAGCTTCCATAGTGTTGCGGATATTGATTACTGTCTAAAAAAACGATTTCGCGAAACGGTTGTGACCAAGCTAAAAGCTGATTTTTAAATCGAATCGGATCGGTTATATGTTTAAAAATTGATGTTCTCAAAGCGGATTTTAGATAAAAAACAAAATTACAATAATATTATTCCTTCGAGCTATAATTTTTGGCACAGTTTTTAGTATAGATAAAAAGTACTCTTTAACATAAAAAATCTTCTTAATTATTGATTAAAAAACTACTTGGCCCACACTATTCTAAAATTGTAATATCAACCCCTATTAATAATTAAAAATTGTAATTTTTTATGAAAACTATCCCAAAAGTCGGCTTGGCCTTATTACTTGTAGGTGCAGCTGTTTCCTGCAAAGAGCAGGCAAAAACTGAAGAATCAGCTTCCGATGAAAGCAGTCCCGCAATGGAAGAAGCTGTAGAATCAAAATCAGGAGCAAATGCTAAGATTATTTCTTCATCTGCTGCTGTCGAACCTAAAAATTCCAACAGGAAATTTGTCCGGACTGCCGACATTAAATTCAGAGTTGATGATGTGCCGGAATCTACGTATGCAATTGAAAATACTACAACTAAATTTGGTGGATTTGTTACTTATACCAATTTGCAAAGTACTATTTCCGAGAAAGAGGAGACCAAAGTAAGTCAGGACAGTACACTCGAAACTACACGATATACTGTTGAAAATAATATTACGATTCGAGTACCTAATACCAAACTGGATACAGTAATAAAAACAATTGCAAAACAAATAGATTTCTTAGATTACCGAGTGATTAAGGCTGATGATGTTTCCTTGCAGATGCTGGCCAACCAAATGGCGCAAAATCGTAGTGACCATTCGGAAAAACGCCTCGAAAATGCAATTGATACAAAAGGGAAAAAGTTGAATTCCATTGTAGACGCTGAAAACAATTTGGATGCCAAAAAGGAGCAACGCGATGCCAGTAAACTGGAAAATATGTCGTTGCAAGATCAGGTAAATTTTAGTACACTGACATTGCAATTGTATCAGCGTGAAGGAATTAAACAGGAAATGGTTGCCAATGAGAAAAGCATCAATGCGTATCGCCCCAATATTGGCTTACAGATTATTGATAGTTTAAAAACCGGATGGTTTATGCTTGAAGCCATTATTGCTTTTGTAGTACAGCTTTGGGGATTACTTCTGATAGGATTTCTGGCTTGGTTTGGTTATAAAAAATTCTTGAAGAAAAACACATAAAGAGAATAAAAAACCCCGCTAATTAGACTGAACCCAAAAAGTTAGACAAATTTATAATTAATTTTGATAATAGTGAGCTCGATATTTTATCGGGCTCATTTTGTTTAAATTTGATTTGATTCTTTCATCATTATAATACTTAATGTA
>NZ_JBOGUT010000038.1:0-29673 GCF_050696275.1 Flavobacterium sp. | reverse complement strand
CCATAGGTAAAGGTTGCAAGCAAAAAAACTCAAAACCGGAACCCAAGACCGAATTGTACAGATGGATTAAACATTTTACAGGTATTTGTACCCGGTGAAACAGACAGATTTTTGGATATTTCAGAAATCAGATAGCGCAGATGGCAGAAATTTCTTAAATCTTAAATCGATATTCTTAGTATTCTAGTCCGAAAGTTTCAATTTCAATGAACGTTTAAAAAGAAAAAAGTAGTTTTAAACTACTTTTTCTTTTTGTGACGGTTAGCTCTCGCTCTCTTTTTACGTTTGTGAGTAGCTACCTTATGTCTTTTTCTTTTTTTACCACTTGGCATAATTTGTAGTTTTATTGATTATTAATAAATTATTTTGCGTCATTATTCGTTTTAACTCCTTCTACGAATATCTTAGCAGGTTTAAATGCAGGAATATTATGAGCAGGAATTTTGATTGTCGTATTCTTAGAAATATTTCTTCCTGTTTTCTCAGCTCTGGTTTTAATGATGAAACTTCCAAAACCTCTTAAGTAAACATTATCACCCGTTTCTAATGAGTTCTTCACTTCGTCCATAAAAGACTCCACTGTAGCCTGTACATCTCCTTTTTCAAGTCCTAATTTTTCTGCGATTTTAGCTACGATATCTGCTTTTGTCATTTTTATTCGTAATTAAGTTTAAGTAATTTTTTGAGTTTGCAAATATATAAATTAAATAAACAAAAATTCAAGCATAATCGATTAAAATTTAATCACATAAACATTTATTTTTGCTGACCAATTCTCAACAATGACTTTTAGTAAAATATTAACAACGTGGTATTTAAGAAATAAACGTGATTTACCGTGGCGAAAAACGACTGATCCCTACCCCATTTGGCTGTCAGAAATCATGCTGCAACAAACGCGGGTAGCACAGGGATTACCCTATTTTTTAGCATTTACCAAGGCATTCCCGACTGTTTTTGATTTGGCCAAAGCCAATGAAGAACAAGTTCTTAAATTATGGCAAGGCTTAGGATATTACTCCCGTGCCCGAAATTTGCACGCAACTGCAAAATATATTGCAAATGATCTGAAAGGGGTTTTTCCACCCGATTATAAAAATTTGTTAAAACTGAAAGGTGTAGGAGAATACACCGCCGCTGCTATTGCTTCTTTTTCCTATAATGAAGTTGTTCCGGTAGTGGATGGAAATGTATATCGGGTGCTTTCGCGCTACTTTAATATAACAACCGATATTGCTTCGGCGAAAGCCAAATCTGAATTTACTCTTTTAGCCCAGGAAGTCATCGACAAAGAAAATCCCGCTTTATTCAACCAGTCTATCATGGAATTCGGCGCTTTGCAATGTGTTCCTAAAAATCCGGATTGCTCTGTTTGCCCATTAAATCAGAGCTGCATGGCCTTATCGCTGAAAAAAGTAAACGAATTGCCCGTTAAACTGAAAAAACTGAAAATTAAAAACCGGTTTTTGAACTACTTATTTATTTTGGACAATGAAAACAAAACAACAGTCAACCAACGTACGTCGAAAGGGATTTGGCATAATTTATATGAATTCCCATTGGTAGAAACCGAAAATCCGGCATCAGACGATGTAGTTTTGGAATTAATCCGAAATGAAATTGACGGTATTTCCCAAATTGTTTTGTTAGAATCCGAAACTGTCATCCATAAATTATCACACCAACACCTGCACATTACTTTTTGGAGAATGAGCCAGGATACGGTTTTTGCGAACGGACTCAATTATGAAGCACTGAACAAACTCCCTTTTCCCATTGTCCTGCACAATTTTATAGCGAATAATAAGTTTTAAAGAAAATGCCTTATCTTTGATATTCACAAATAAAACCACAATGAACGGAACGTTAAATAAAGTCATACTTATAGGCCATCTGGGTGAAGATATTAAAATGCATTATTTTGAAGGCGGAAATTGCATAGGACGATTTCCTTTGGCTACAAATGAAGTGTATATTAATAAATCGACTAACGAAAAAATCACTTCTACCGAATGGCATAATGTTGTGGTACGAAATAAAGCTGCTGAGATTTGCGAAAAATATTTATCCAAAGGCGACAAAATATATGTGGAAGGAAGAATAAAATCACGCCAATGGCAAGCCGAAGATGGCACCACAAAATATACAACCGAAATACAAGCCACAGAATTTACTTTTCTGAATACTAAAAAAGATTCTGAAAACTTAAAATCGCAACCTGAAGCACCAAAAAACACTAATTTTGACAACGAAATCGAAAATGATTTGCCTTTTTAATTCTTTATAATGTCAAAAAAATATTATATCCCATTCATATTTATTGCTATTTCAGTTTGTATCGTCAGCTGTAAAGATGATGTTCTTCCGAAACCTAAAAGCTATTTGAGCCTGAATTATCCTGAGCCAAGCTATGCGCAATTTGACGCAAACTGCGGTTACAGTTTTAACTACAATACTATCGGAAATGTAATTACAGAAGGCGATTGCAATTTCAAGATTGAATATCCGAAACTGAAAGCGACCGTTTATCTGAATTACAAACCTGTAAAAAACAACATCGATTTATTGCTTCGTGATGCGCAAAAGCTGACATATGAGCATGTAATCAAAGCCGATGGGATTTCCGAGCAGCCTTATGTAAATAAGTTTAAAAATTCTTATGGAATGTTTTATGAAGTAGGCGGAAACGCGGCTTCACAATCACAGTTTTACTTAACAGACAGCACGAAGCACTTTCTGGTCGGTTCGGTTTATTTTTATGCCAAACCTAACTTCGATTCTGTTTTACCTGCAGCTGAATATGTCAAGAATGATTTACGTGTCTTGATGGAATCACTAAAATGGAAATAAAACTATATAAAAAAGGCCTGCAAATGCAGGCCTTTTTTATGTAAAGTCAGGAATTACAACACTCCCGCTTCTTTCTTTTCTGAAGCACAGGCTTTTTTCCCTGCACAACATCCTGCTTTTTTCTCTCCTGCTTTTGGCGTACAACTTGCAGCAGCCGGAGTTGCTGTTGTTGATGCTTCTACAGCTGATTTATCTTCTTTTTTAGCTTTCTTTTTAGGTTTCTCCTGATAAAACATTGCTTTGTCTCCTGATGATTTCACATTAGACACTTTGTATGTTTTTCCGTCAGCCACAGCTTCTACTGTTTCAACCAATTTCTCAGGAGTTTGTACCGCCGCATCGTATTGAATTGTTGCTGTCTTTTTATCAAAATCTACCGTTGCTTTCTGCACACCGTCAAGCCCGGCTAATTTAGTTTCAATTGTTTTGGCACAGCCTACTGCACAAGTCATCCCTTCTATTGTAAAACTTGTTGTCTCTGCATTTGCAACTTCTTTGGTTGAAGCAGTAATTTCTGTTTTCCCGTTTTCAGTTTCTTTTTTACAACTTACAAATAATGTACCTGCTGTAATTAAAAGCGCTAAAGTTAGTTTAATACTTTTCATATATAATTGATTTAGTGTAAAATTAATAGAAACAAAAATATATAAAAAAGAACTTGATATTCATAAAAATAACAGAATTTTGGGAAATCAAAAAAACGAATCATGCTATCCAAAAACAACAAATGGTTTCTATTTATAATGCTGTCCTTAATTTGGGGGAGTTCTTTCATTCTTATGAAAAGAGGACTGGTTGCGTTAAATCCTTATCAGTTAGGCTCACTGCGAATTGTTTTTGCAACTATTTTTTTACTTCTTATCGGGTTTAAAAGTCTGGCAAAAATTCCAATTCAAAAATGGCGTTACATTACTTTAACAGCACTTTTTGGCATTTTCCTCCCTGTTTATTTATTTGCGTATGCCCAAACGGGAATCAGCAGTTCGGTCAGTGGGATTTTAAACTCATTAACTCCGCTATACACTTTGCTTTTAGGTGTTTTAGCCTTTGGATTAACATTTAAAAGAAACCAGATTATTGGAGTGATTCTAGGTTTAAGCGGGTGTTTCTTATTGGTTTTCTATGGAAATTCTTCACATGGGGAGACCAACTATTTTTACGCCCTTTTAGTGGTTATTGGCACGATCTGTTATGCAACAAATGTGAATCTGATCAAGAAATACCTTTCAGATGTGACGCCACTGGCCATCATTACAGCCAATTTTGTGATCTTACTTGTCCCAGCTCTTGTGATTTTATTTTGCTGTGGTTATGCTGATATTGCTACCAAACCGGAAGTAATTCACGCCACTTTCTTTATTGTAGTTCTGGGCGTAATTGGGACTGGTGTTGCCAACCTTATTTATTACAAACTGATTCAGATTACTTCTCCGCTATTCGCTTCTTCGGTAACGTATTTCATTCCTATTGTTGCGATGAGTTGGGGATTGCTTGATGGAGAAATGCTAAATCCACTGCAATTTTTAGGTGCCTTTATTATTTTGATTGGAGTTTATATGGCAAGTAAAAAATAAACTTGCATCCTCACAACCTTCAGCATAGTATAAGCAATGACTTCCTACATTATTTTATAAAAAAAAGCTCCAAATCAATGGAGCTTTTTTTATTATTCTTATTCTACGATTAACTTTTTAATCACTTTTAAATTCGATTGAGTTGTCACTTCAATCAGATAGAGTCCTTTAGAAAAATTGGATAGATTTATGGTTTCTAAAGTGGTTCCGGAAAACTTCTTATCAAAAACAATCTTTCCAAGAAGATTATACACCGCTATATTAGAAATAACATCCTGTTCGTTTTTCAGCGAAACAGTTACGATATCTTTTGTCGGATTCGGATAAAAAGAGAATGAAGCGTTTTCAAATTCTTCGACACCAAGCTGTGCTACAAACTCAGTATTGAATGTATTGGTTACAATTGCCGGGTTAAAATCAAAATAAATAGACGCATTATTCGGAATAATATCCCCAACAGCATATCCTGGTTTTGGTTTGATTTTATATACGACATATCCTTTAGCAGCAGATACTAACATGATATTTTTAAAATCCCAATTGACAATGTTTCCTACACGATCCATAATTAAATTAGCACTAGAACCAACTACCTTAATAGAATTTTCGTCAAGCTTAGCGTTCAAAATATTATTTACTTTAACATTCATTGCAGAAGCTGACCCTGTATTTTCAAATCGTATGGTATAGTATAAGTAATCGTCTGAAGTAAAACTCGAATGCAGAATTTCTTCCCCATGCGATTCGTTTATGTCATTAGGGTCATAAGAACCGATAATTACTTGTGTTAATGCTGCATTGTTGTTTGCAGGCATTTCATCAGTAGCAGAAATAGCAACAGATGCCGAATTCGTCAAAAGATTCCCCAATTGAACCGTTGGAATAGTCGGAACCATCATGGTAACCTCAATAGTTCTGGTTTCAAAAGGCTGTAAATCAGTAAACGTATAACTGAATCCTGTTGGCGTCGCCACAGTTCCTGATTGTGAAATAGTTGCAATCGTTACTGCTGAATCCTTTGTAAATAATAAAGATCCGTTAGCAATTGCCTGATTCCCTTTGTTCGTGTAAAGAATTTTATTTTTATAGGAGAATCCCGGACGAGGTGATCCCATTGAAACAACATTTACAGCAACATCATTGTAAACCGTTGAAACTGCAATAGGGAAATTAATACTATTTGTCATTCCAGGTACTGTCATTGAAACATCATTGAAAGAACTGGTAGCAAGCGTAAAGTAAGGGCTGTAATCCGAATGTATCTGATACCCGAAATCATACGTACTTGCCGGATTGCTATCAAATATATTAAAAGAACCATTAGTAGAAACTACATTATGAACAATTCCATCATTGTTTTTCTCATAAACAAATTGTCCATGCGGAAAAGCAACGTCTCCTAAGTCATTTACTCCATTGGCATTAACATCCAGAAAAGCATTCAATCGGAAACCTTGACAATCTAATGATGCCGTTCCAGCTGTCTGGCTAATTTTAATAAACCCAGAAATATTGCTAAAGTTAGTTACCATTAAATAATAATACGCTCCCGCCTGAGTAACCGTAAAAGAAGCGTTTTCAACAGCAGAAATCGAATAACTGCAGGCTAAAATTTTGCTTGGTATCAGTTCTGCGCTACATGATGTTATTGGAGAAGCGTAAGGTCCGTAAAGAATAAAGTCTGCATCTAGTCCTGTTCCAATTGGATTTGAATTTAGATCAAAATTTGTGTTTTCAGTAATTTGTAAACTAACAGTACCTGTAGTAGCAGTTGAAAAACTGAACCAAGTAGCATTCGGTGTTGTAGTCAAACATCCCATGGTCCCTTGATTAGGCGAACCAACTGTATTTACAAATACACCATTAAGAGCACTACATAAAGAAGTGGCACTTAAGCACAAAGAAGAGGACTGTGGAGTACAATTTAATGTTTGAAATGCAAACGGACCAACCCAATTACTGGAATTTGACTCCTGACAAACTGATTTTACAAAAACATTATAAGCAGTCGCACAGATTAAACCTGTAGCTGTAAATGAATTTGTTGTAGTGATAAATCCTGCCTGAGTCGAAACAGGCGCTGGAGCAGTAGCAGGCAACACTAATACTTCGAATTGTGATGCTCCTCCTGAAGGATTCGCCCAAGTTATATTAGCAGACGTCCCCGCAACAGAACTTACTCCAAGTGTAGTTGGCACCTGGCAAGCAGGAAACAAGCAATTAGTCATCCCAGAAAACAATGCCGTATTTGCATTTGGAGTTCCTGAACCAAAAGCTTTTGTATAGAGAGTTTGATTAAAAGGATTTATTACACTAACTCCCACTTGATTTGGAGAAGAGCCTCCTAAATTCCAAAATAACTGAAAAGCCACATTGTTTTGTAAAGGAACCTGAACGGTAGCCTCAGTTCCTGATGTAAAAGCAGAGCCAATTGTTGCAACTATAATTCCATTTTGTTTTATACTCATCGTATTACCATTCCATCCATCACCAGCAGAATCTTTCATTAGGAAACTATAATTACACACAGAACCTGGTTGTGGATTACAACTTAATGTCTGAAATGTAACAGGTCCAACCCAATCACTAAGATTTGACCCTGGACAAACGGATCTCACATAAGCACTATAAACAGTCGAACAGGTTAAACCTGTAGCTGTGAATGAATTTGTCGAAGCAAAATTCCCAGCTTGAGCCGGAAGAGGTGCAGGAGAACCTAAAGGCAATAGCATTACTTCCCATTGGGATCCCCCTGAAGGGTTTGCCCAAGTTATATCAGCAGATGTTAAATCGATATTATTTACTCCAAGTGTAGTAGGAGGCATGCAAGCAGGCTGGTCACAATTAGCCATAGCAGAAAACAGTGCAATATTTGCATTTGGCAATCCTGTACCCGAAGGTTTTGTATAAAGAGTTTGATTAAAAGGATTTATTACAGAAACTCCTACTTCACCTTGAAAAGTACCGCCTATCTCCCAAAACAGCTCAAAAGGAACATTGTTCTGCAAGGGAACCTGAACAGTAATTTGAGTACCATTTGTAAAAGTAGCCCCAAGTGTCGCCACGGTAACTCCGTTTTGTTTTACAGTCATACGAGCACCATTCCAGCCATCACCAAAGGAATCCTTCAGTAGAAAACTATAATTACATTGGGCAAAAGAACCAACGGACAATAAAAGTGTAATTAGCAAAAGTAATTGTTTTTTCATAAGCTGTCTATTTTTAAATTACTGGAAAGCTCTATTGGCTTCCAAAGGGCTGCAAGCTACTAATTTTTATTCATATAACTCAGATAATTCATACATAGGTCAAAACGAATATTGCAATAAAACCGAAAACAAAAAAGCAGATTCTCAAATTATAAAACTATAACTTGAGAATCTGCCATTAAAAATAACATTGAGCAAGAGTTACTCAATCGCTTTGACCACTTGCTTTTCGGCTTCTTTTCTGGTTCCGTCGAAACCGTCAATTCCTGAAACAGTAGTATATTTTAATACGTATTTTTTACCTGGATTAAGTTTGTTGTACACACTTTGACACATTAAAGTTGCTTCATGAAAACCGCAAAGTATCAATTTTAGTTTTCCAGGATAGGTATTCACATCACCAATAGCATAAACCCCTTCAATATTTGTCTGATAATCTAAAGCATTGTTAACTTTAATCGCATTTTTTTCGATTTCCAGACCCCAATGCGCAATAGGACCTAATTTTGGCGTCAGACCGAAAAGCGGAATAAAATAATCTGTCTTGATGTTTCGGTGTGCACCGTTTTCATCAATATCAATCGATTCTAAATGCTCAGCCCCGTTAAGCCCAACCACTTCTGCAGGTGTAATCAAATGTATTTTTTCTGCATGTTTTAATTCCTGTACTTTTTCTACAGAATCCAAAGCCCCACGGAATTCATTTCTGCGGTGAATCAAGGTTACTTCTGAAGCAACATCCGCTAAAAATACACTCCAATCTAAAGCGGAATCACCTCCGCCGGCAATTACTATTTTCTTATCACGGAACAATTCCGGATCTTTTACAAAATATTCTACTCCTTTATCTTCGTAGAATTCGATATCTTCTATAATCGGTTTTCTAGGTTCGAAACTACCCAAACCTCCTGCAATTGCAACAGCTTTAGTATGATGTTCCGTTCCTTTGTTTGTGGTAACGATAAAAGTCCCATCTTCTAATTTCTGAATGGTCTCCGCTACTTCATTTAACGTAAATCCAGGCTGAAACTGTTTGATTTGCTCCATCAGATTGTCTACCAGATCTCCTGCCAAAACGGAAGGATAACCCGGTATATCGAAAATAGGTTTTTTAGGATATAATTCTGTTAATTGTCCTCCCGGTTGCGGAAGACCGTCGATAATGTGGCATTTCAGTTTTAAAAGCCCTGCTTCAAATACAGTAAAAAGCCCAGTAGGACCAGCTCCAATTATAAGTATATCTGTTTCAATCATTAGTTTGGGTAACTGAGTTTTCGCGTGAGGGATTAAGGCGACATCCTTTTTTGAGGAACGAAAAAAAGATATAGCCGAAAGCCCGACCCAGTTTTTTTCTGGGTCACGCCATCGTTAATTTACATTACATTGACCACTGTTTCTATTTGTGGCGCGTATTTTTTAATGGTAGTTTCTACTCCGGCACGCATGGTCATTCCGCTCACACTGCAGGAATTACAAGCTCCTTCGAGACGTACTTTAACGTGTTTTTCGTCATCGATGGAAACCAAAGTAATATCGCCTCCGTCAGAATTCAAAAAAGGTCTGATTTCTTCCAGTGCTTTTTCAATATTCAATCTTAATTCTTCTTGTGTCATTTTATTTCCCTTTTACAGCAGAGCATCCTGCCATTGTTGTGATTTTTATGGCCTCAGTAGCAGGTAAATTTTCATTTCTGTTAACTACTTCCTGCACTACATTTCTGGTTATTTCTTCGAAAACAGTTTCAACCACAGAAGCGGTTTGTAATGCTGCCGGACGCCCGTAATCTCCTGCTTCGCGGATACTTTGTACGATTGGCACTTCTCCCAAAAATGGTACCTGCAAATCTTCCGCCAGGTTTTTTGCCCCTCCGTTTCCGAAAATATAGTATTTGTTCTCCGGCAATTCTTCCGGTGTGAAATAGGCCATATTTTCGATAATCCCTAAAACTGGCACATTGATACTGTCTGACAAAAACATGGACACTCCTTTTTTAGCATCGGCCAAAGCCACAGCCTGAGGAGTACTTACTACAACTGCTCCGGTTATAGGCAATGATTGCATGATAGACAAGTGAATGTCTCCTGTTCCCGGTGGTAAATCAATTAGCATAAAATCCAATTCGCCCCAAGCGGCATCAAAAATCATTTGGTTTAACGCTTTTGAAGCCATTGGTCCACGCCAAATAACAGCCTGACTTGGTGCGGTGAAAAATCCTATGGATAAAATTTTAACTTCAAAACTTTCGATAGGTTTCATTTTCGATTTGCCATCAACTTCGATTGAAATAGGTTTTTCATTTTCCACATCAAACATAATTGGCATACTTGGCCCATAAATATCAGCATCCAAAACTCCGACTTTGAAGCCCATTCTTGCTAATGTTACTGCTAAGTTTGCTGTTACAGTTGATTTTCCAACGCCTCCTTTCCCAGAAGCTACGGCAATAATATTTTTGATTCCCGGAATTTCTTTTCCTTTGATTTCGTTTTTCTCGGGTGCTTCGACTTTGATATTTACTTTTACTTTGGCTTCAGCCGAAAAAGTTTCATGGATTAATTTTTTAATATCGTCTTCTGCTCGTTTCTTAATGTGCATAGCCGGTGTGTGTAACACTAAATCAACGACCACTTCATCACCAAAAGTAATTACGTTAGTTACGGCACCACTTTCAACCATATTTTTTCCTTCACCAGCTATTGAAATGGTTTCTAAAGCTTTAAGGATTTCTTTTCTATCTAATTTCATATTTGGATTCTATTTTCAGTTATCTTTATTTAAACTGATTTTAGATTGCAAAGATAGTGAAGAAGTTGTAAAGTGACAAGGCAACTTAGAAGCAAAGTTATATAGTGGAATAAATAAAAATTATGATTAGAAAATACCCTCTTTTTTGATAGTTTGGAAAAGAATACCAAGCACAACTAGTGATTCTGGCTTCTAAAAAAGATAAATTGATTTTTTTATGCATTTCAACGGTAAATTCTATTATTTAAACAAGTATATCATTAATTTTTAAACCATTTAAATAGTATATGTTAATTTTGTAATCTATTAATAATCAATATTTTACACTTATGAAAAAATACTTATTATTGCTCGGAGTAGTGCTAATTGCATTCACAATTGTTAGCACTACTAGAAAAAACAATCAGGCGGGTCAAAAAGTCATTGTTTGTCATATTCCACCTGGAAACCCAGGAAATGCCCATGATATTGAAATTAGCATTAACGCTTTGCCAGCTCATTTGGCTCATGGTGATATTGAAGGCGGCTGTAACATAGCACCAGATGATTAATCTTATTTGAACAAAAATTAAAAAGAGCTGTTGGTTTTATCAACAGCTCTTTTTTACAGTAATACTGCTAACAAAAATTCAAGTTTTTTTACTGGATGGCAGGCTGCCAGAAATATTTTTCAAAATTGACAATCTGGTTGTTCTTGACCTCAATACCTTCGTTTTCCAATAACTGCTGCATCAGGTTTGTTCCTTCAAAATGGTGTTTACCGCTAAGAAGACCTTTTCTGTTTACGACTCTGTGTGCCGGAATATCTTCTTTTAAGTGAGAAGCATTCAATGCCCAGCCAACCATTCTTGCAGAGCGGGCCGTTCCTAATGCTTTAGCAATAGCACCATAAGAAGTGACTTTGCCTTCCGGGATTTGACGGGTAATTTCATAAACTCTTTCAAAAAAATTATCGTTAGACTTGTCCATTGTTATAATTTGAAATAGTACCTGACAATATTATACAAACTGAATATGGAAACCAATCCTGTAACAGAACCAATAATGGCATTCATGTTTTGGATTAGAAAATCCGTTTTGGATTCAATCTTTTTAAAGAAAGCGATATACGCATAAAAAACAGCAAACGAGCCAAAAACAACTCCGATAACAAAGGTGTAAATGGAACTGATCTGAAAGGAGAAATAACCAAACGAAGCCAAACTCACACTCACAAAAACGTAATACGGAATAGGAAAGAAATTAATAGCTGAAATTAGCATTCCTAGGAAAAACCGACTTTTCTTGCTTTTTATTTTCAGAGTATCCTTGACCGATTTTTTAGGACCTTTGGCTAAAAAAAGAAAATACAGTGTTAAAACTGAAAAAATCCCAAAGCCAATTTCCCGCAATAAAATTACAACTTCCTGATGCGAATCAATATATCGCGCAAATATCAGCGCCAGCAACGTTTGAAAAAAAATAATAATTAGTGCGCCCGCCGCAAAGAGCATCGCTCTGATTTTACCATCCTGTACACTGATTTTAGCCGCGGTCATATTAATTAAGCCAGGCGGAGAAATTCCAATGGCTGCTGTGATAAAACCTAAAAAAAGCGGCAAAATGAAGCCCATGAATGGTTTATTTTATTTTAAATCGAATATACGTAATTGCTTTGTTAATTTCCAAATATTGTTTTTCATAAAACGTCTGAATTTCAGTCACTTCTTGCGGAGCACCTTCATTCTTGTAAACATTATGATTTGCGTACAGCACTTCATGTCCTTCACCGTGCAACAAACCAAGTGTATAGCCGTGCATGAATTCAGAATCGGTTTTCAGATTCATCACGCCGTCCGGTTTTAAAATCTTTTTATACAATTGCAAAAATTCCGAATTGGTCATTCTGTGTTTTGTCCTTTTGTATTTGATTTGCGGATCCGGAAATGTAATCCAGATTTCATCCACTTCGTTTTCACCAAAAATATGATTGATTAATTCTATTTGTGTACGGACAAAAGCCACATTATGCATCCCTTCTTCTGTAGCAGATTTTGCACCACGCCAAAAACGGGCACCTTTGATATCAATCCCTACAAAGTTCTTATCCGGATAACGTTCGGCCAAGCCAACGGAATATTCGCCTTTCCCGCAACCCAGTTCTAAAACAATCGGATTGCTGTTTTTGAAAAAATCCTGATTCCATTTTCCTTTTAAGGCAAATGATTCTGAAACCACTTCCTCTCGTGTTGGTTGAAAAACGTTACCAAATGTTTCGTTTTCTTTAAACCTCTTTAATTTATTTTTACTTCCCACAACTAAACTTAAAATTTTGGTAAAATTAAGGAAATATACCACACCCAAAATAGATTTATCTTTACATTTAGTTTAATTTATTTACTCCCTTTGGAAAACAAAAACAAAAACATACTAATTGCTCCATTAAATTGGGGTTTAGGTCACGCCACACGCTGCATTCCCATTATTAAAGCACTGGAATTTCATAATTTTACACCTATCATTGCTTCAGATGGTATCGCTCTTGATTTGTTACGAAAAGAATTTCCGCATTTGCAATCGATCGAATTGCCTTCTTATAATATCGAATATCCTAAAAACGGCATGTTCTTTAAGATGAAAATTTTGGCAAACAGCCCAAAAATGGTTGATGCTATCCTCAGTGAGAAGAGATTGGTTAAAAAAATCATTCAGGAGTATCAAATCGACGGTATCATTTCAGATAACCGTTTGGGTGTACGGAATAAAAAAATTCCATCCGTTTTTATTACACACCAATTGAATGTAATGACTGGAAATACTACTTGGCTAACCAGTAAAATGCATCAATACATCATCAATAAATTTAACGAATGTTGGGTACCTGATGTTGATACGGTGCCAAATCTTACCGGAGATCTGGGGCATTTGGAAAAGCCGCATGACAACATAAAATACATTGGCCCATTGAGTCGCCTGCATAAAAAAGTGCTGAAAAAAAAATACGATTTAATGGTAATCCTTTCAGGCCCTGAACCTCAACGCACCATGCTGGAAGAGAAACTGACTGTTGAATTGCAAAACTACGAAGGTCAAATCGTTTTTGTAAAAGGAAAAATCGAAGCAGAACAAAAAGTTACTGACCAAAATCACATTGTTTTTTATAATTACATGAATTCACAGGAACTTGAAACTGCTTTTAACGAAAGTGAAATCGTATTATGCCGTTCAGGTTATACTACCATAATGGATTTAGCTCAATTGGGAAAAAAAGCGTTTTTCATTCCTACTCCGGGACAGTACGAGCAAGAATATTTAGCTAAAAAACTAAAGAAAGAAGGTTTAGTACCTTATTGCAAACAAGAGAAATTCAAATCTGACAAATTACTGGAAGTAGATTTATACAAAGGATTAAAAGATCTGAAAACAACGGTTACCTGGAAGGAATTGTTTCAACTTTTTCTAAAGTAAAAGAAAACTCCGAACCAGTACCAAAAGTACTTTCTACGTATATTTTCTCATCATGTGCCTCAATAATGTGTTTTACAATGGAAAGACCAAGACCTGAACCTCCTTCGGTTCGGGCACCGCTTTTATCGACACGGTAAAAACGTTCAAAAAGACGCGGAATATTCTGCTTCTCAATACCTTCACCATTATCTGTAACTCGGATGATAACTTTATTATTCGTTAAGTCTTCAATCCCAATTTCTGTAGATCCTCCGTGTTTTCCATATTTGATAGAATTCACAACTAGGTTCATTACCACCTGCTGTATTTTTTCATAATCTCCGAAAACCATTATTGGTCTGTAATATTTGGAATCAAAATTAAGTGTAATATCTTTTCTGTTCGCTTGCATTTCAAGCAAATCCATTACGTTTTGGGTCAATTCAATAATGTCGAATTCGACCATTTCCATACTTTCGTCACCCATTTCGAGTTTGGCAATCATGTCCAGATCTTCTACGATATAGACTAAACGTTCTACCCCTTTTTCGGCACGTTCGAGGTATTTTTTCCGCAGGTTTTTATCTTTCATCGCACCTCCTTCCAACAAAGTTGAAATATATCCCTGAACAGTAAACAATGGTGTTTTAAGTTCATGTGAAACATTACCCAAAAACTCACGTCTGTATTCTTCGCGGTCTTTCAGCATTTCTATTTCGAGTTTTTTGTCGGTGGCGAATTTTTTAACCTGTTTGGTCAGCGTTGCCATATCAGTAGTGATGGCTTGATTTCTAAAGGTTGTAGAATCTAAAAAAGAAATATCATCGTAGATTTTTTTTACTCTGCGGTAAATAAATCTTTCGACTCTGTATTGCAGCATGAAAAAGGAAAAAACAAGGATGGAAACTGCAAAAACCAAAGAAAACAACCACGAGAAATAAAAGAAAAAATAAGTCAGTATGGATACAAATCCGGTCGCAAAAAGGGTGATGTATAATGAGGATTTAACAGCAAACTTATATGTTTTTCTAAAATTAATGCTCATTTACAATTCAAATTTATAACCTACTCCTTTGATGGTTTTGAACAAGTCTTCCCCAATTTTTTCTCTTAATTTTCTAATATGAACATCAATAGTTCTACCTCCTACAACTACTTCATTACCCCAAACTTTGTCTAGAATTTCTTCCCTTTTGAATACTTTTCCAGGTTTTGAAGCTAATAAATAAAATAGTTCGAATTCTTTTCTTGGTAAGATAATCTCGACACCATCTTTGACAATCTTGTATTCTTCTCTATTAATGACAATATCTCCAACATTAAGATTTTCAGTCACAGCTTCATCTTCTTTTAATCTTCGGAGCAGCGCTTTTACCTTACTCACCAACACTTTTGGCTTGATTGGTTTTGTAATATAATCATCGGCTCCGGCATCAAAACCGGCAACCAAAGAATAATCTTCACTTCTGGCAGTTAAAAAAGTGATAATGGTATTACTCAATTCAGGAGTTTTTCTAATAATTTCACATGCTTCCATCCCATCCATTTCAGGCATCATTACATCCATTATAATAAGATTAGGAATGTGTTTTTTGGCTTTTTGTACTGCTTCTTTTCCGTTTTCGGCAGTAAATACCTGATATCCTTCCTGAGTCAAATTATATCCGACAATTTCCAAAATATCGGCTTCGTCATCCACTAATAAGATCTTAATCTCTTTCTTTTTCATATAAGGTAATATCTGTTTTTTGTGTCGTAAAAGTAGTCATATTTTGAAAGAAAATATTGTAGTTACAAAAATTTAATCTGGTAACATTAAGATAACATAATGAAAACCAAATCATAACTTATGAGTAACACCAACTTTACATTGTAGAATTTTCTTTGCACCAAATTAAAACACAACAACAATGAAATTTAAATTAACATTTTTATTCTTAATCACCACATTACTATCATTTTCGCAAAACGGAACTGTTTCAGGTGTTGTTTCTGATAAAGATTTAAAAGGAGAACCCCTTCCTTTTGCAAATGTTACCATCAAAGGTACGTCTTTTGGTGCTACTTCAGATATAAATGGTAAATATGCCATTGATGTTCCTGAAGGAAATTACATACTCGTTTTCAGTTTTCTTGGATATGAATCGAAATCGGTTCCGTTTTCAATAAAGGCTAATGAGAAAAAAACTATAAATGAAACTATCGGTTCAGGAAGTGTTACCATGGAAGATGTCGTGGTTAAAGCAACCGTAAGCCGTGAAAAAGAAACCGCCTTATTGATGGAACAGAAAAAAGCTGTTGAAATCAAACAAAGTATAGGTGCGCAGGAAATGTCCAGAAAAGGAGTAAGCGACGTGGAAGAAGGTTTGACAAAAATAACCGGTATTTCTAAAGTAGGCTCTAGAGGATTATTTGTTAGAGGACTGGAAGACCGATACAATAACTTATTGGTAAATGGCTTAGCCGTTCCTTCGAACAACCCATTCAAAAAAATCATTCCGTTAGATTTGTTTCCAACCGATATCGTAAGTGTTATTGAAGTTTACAAAACATTCAACCCAAATATTTACGGTGATTTTGCCGGTGGAACATTCAACATTTCGACATCAAAAGGCTCAAAAAGCATTACGAAACTGAATGTCGGAGTGGGTTATACTACAGACAATAATTTAGTTGATTTTAAGATTTCCGAAGACGCAAGCAACACTAAAGGCTTTTTCGGTTTAACAGGGAAAGACAGAGCGTTACCGGGATTATTAGGCGGAAAACCATCCAGTTATACTTTGACTCCGGAACAATCATTGGAATCTTTCAAAAGCGGATTTGACGTTACAGAAACAAAAAGCCCTTTGAACACAAGTATTGCATTATTACATGTTGAGAAATTCCAATTGAAAAATGACAACAAATTTTCCTACTTGCTTTCGTTAAATTTCGATAATAACTATTCCATCAAAAAAGGTGTTGAGCGTACTTTCAGCAATAACCCTTCGGGATATGTTTATAAAAACGACTTTATAAATACAGAATACAAATACAAAACATCTTTATCATCACTTCTTGGTTTGAATTATTCATTAAAAAGACTGAATCTTAGCTGGAATAACTTTTACCTGAGAACAACTGAAAGTTCTATCAAAGACCAGTATGGTTATGCGGATTTATCTGCTAACAACAATAAGTCTATCATCAGAACAAACCAATTGGATCAATCGGATTATTTCAATTCACAATTGCTTGGCGAATACAGTCTGACTTCAGATAAAAACCAAACTATTAAGGCCGGTGGCTCTTATGCAAAAACATCTTACCAACAACCTGACAGAAAATTCTTTTCAGGAACAAAAGATGGAGAAAACATCATTACTTCAATAGCCGGAAATAATTTTATCAAGCAGTATCTTGATATTAATAGTGACATTTATTTATCAGGAATGGCAGAATATAGTTTGAAATTTGGTGGGGAAGAAAAACAAAACACCTTAAATATCGGCTACAACGGAAGTGCTTCATTAATGCAGTCTTCTTACCGTTTCATCTCTCCGATTAATAATTTCGCTCCAAATAATTTTACGGTTCCAATAAACAGTTTAGATGCTCAGTTAAATGATTATTTAAGCCAAAATGCCTTCAGCTTCAGAGAGAGTTCAAATGCTACTTACAAAGCTAAATTGAAAGAACTGACAAATGCAGGTTATGCAAATGTCTTGTTCAAATTTGCTGACAAATGGGAAGTTAGCGGAGGTCTTAGAGCAGAAAATACGCAACGTGAAACAAAATACAGAGAACAGGGATCATTTGATCAGAAATTTAAAGTCATCAACAAAGAGAAATTATATATTTTACCTTCATTAAATGTAAAATATGGATTAAATGAAAATTCCAACATTCGTTTTGCTGCGAGCCAGACCTATACAAAACCGGTTATCATGGAAGCCTATCCTATTGAATACATCAATGCTGACGGATCGTCTATAAAAGGAAATCCTTTTGTAGTAAACAGTGATAATTATAATGTGGATTTAAAATACGAATTATTTCCAACAAACAAAGAAATGCTTGCAGTTGGTGTTTTTGGCAAAAAAATCAAAAATCCAATTGAAAGAACTTTTGAATCCAATGCAACAACGAGTACAATTATTACTTATCTAAATTCAGACAACGCTACTCTTTACGGTGCAGAATTAGAATTTATTTTTGATTTCGCAAGGCTGAATAAAAGTTTAGCTGATTTCTCACTAGGTTTCAACACATCACTTATGCAGACTAAAGTAGAAGTTCCTGAAAGAATGACCAAACCTGACGGTACTGAAGTATTTTCGGTAGAAACCCACCGTTCAAGAGATTTACAAGGAGCATCAAAATGGCTAATCAATTCCGATTTGAAATATCAGTTTAATTTAAACAAAAACTGGAGCAATACGGTAACATTGGTTTACTCAGTATTTGGAAAAAGAATTTATGCAGTAGGAACGGGAGGTCTGGATCATATTAATGAATTGCCATTCCAACAATTGGATTTTGTATGGAGCAGTAAACTTTCAGATCATTTTGATTTAAAATTCTCAGCAGATAATTTACTTAACCCAACAAGAAATTTAGAATTAGGAAAAGAAGGAAATGCTCCAATTAACGAGCCATCCAATACGGTTAACAATTATAAAAAAGGAATTGGGTTTTCATTAAACTTAGGGTATACTTTTTAATAATACTTTATATATTCAAACGATCAAAGCTGCCAATTGGCAGCTTTGATCGTTAAAAGACAAAGTTAACTTCTTAACGATAAATTTACTTTCCCTTCTACTTAAAATAACACTTTTATAATATTTAGATAACTATCATAAAGACAAGCAAATATACATTTGTAGTACAAAAATTAACAACAAAACTTATGAAAAAAATCGTTTTTGGATTGGCAATTTTAGCTTCAATCTTTACAAGTTGCACAAGCAGTGATGACGAAACCACAGCAGAAACAGTAACGGGAGAAATAACTGGCCCAATCACTGCTAATAAAACGTATCCTTTAGGGACTTATACATTAAAAGGAATTGTAAAAATCGAGTCAGGTGTAACTGTTACATTTGATGCAGGTTCAACAATTACTTGTGACAAAACAACAGGTGATAACGCTTTAGTTGTTAAAAATGGTGGAAAATTAATCATTAACGGAACAGCTGCACAACCAGTAGTTTTCACAGAAAAATCGATGATCCCAGGTTCATGGGGAGGAATCATTATGTATGGAGATGCTCCAATCAAAGCTATCGGCGGAGTAACGACTTCAACATCAGAAGACGGAAATGCATTATCTTACGGAGGTTCAAACCCAACTCATAACGGAGGTTCATTAAACTATGTTAGAGTAGAATATGCCGGAGCAAAATTAGCTGACGGAACAAAAGAAAATAACGCCTTCACTTTTTACTCTGTTGGTTCAGGTACAACTCTTGATCACTTAGTAGCTTACAAAGGTGCTGATGACGGATATGAATTTTTTGGAGGTACTGTAAGTATGACTAATGCAATTTCTTATGGAAATTATGATGATGCTTTTGACTGGCAAGACGGATGGCAAGGTCAAAACAACTCAAACTGGTACGGATACCAAGTGACTAAAGGTAACTTCGGAATGGAAATCGAATGTTCAAACAACAACAATACTTTCTTTCCTAAAGTAACAAATGTTACTTTAAAAAGAGCGGCAGGTTGTACTCCTGAGGTAGCTGGTGCAATCGAAATGGATGCATTCCAATTCAAAAAAGAAGGAAATGGAGATTTCAGTAATGTAGTAATCTCTGGTTACGGAAATTATACGGAAGGTGCTACAACTTACGAAGGTGTTGCAGTAAAAATCCAAGACGCAACTACGAATACAAATCAGGTAAATGGGTCAAAAATCAAATTAACAAACGTTAAGATTACTAGCACAACTCATGATATAGCTGGTGCTACAGGCAGTATTACTGTTAACTTCCCTGCTGGTCAATACTCTACAAATGCAGCTGCAACAGGAGCTTCATTAACAACAGGAAACTGGTCTACAGTAGGCGGATCAAACTTAATTCAATAAGCAAACCCTTATAAAATCCTTAAAATGCTCAAAATTAATTTTTTGAGCATTTTTTTTACATAGTATTTAAAAAAATTTATATCTTTACGTTATTATTTGAATCAATGAAGAAAAACTACTTTTATATTACTTTATTTCTGTTTTTATTTTCCTTAAGCGCTTCTGCTCAGGAAGGTAAAGATGTCGCATTGAATTCAAAAAACCAAGAACAGCCTTTTGAAAACCTAAACATATATCCTAACCCTACCAGTAGCGATCATGTTTATATTACTTCCAAAAGTACAGCCCCTAAAGATATTGAGATTTTTGATGTGTTGGGTAAACGGATTATGCAAACAACAATTGCAACAAAAGAGCTGAATGTTTCTTCCCTTTTACCAGGCGTTTATATTATCAAGATCAAAGAAGGTGAGCTTCGTGCTACAAGAAAACTGATTATCAGATAATTAATACAAATCAAAATTGTGTTTATTTAATGTTTTATTTACAATGTTTCTTTTACAGTAAAGAAATTACTTGTTATCTTTGTCGTCCACTTTATTAAAATTAAAAAAAAATGAAAAAAATTTACTTTTTAAGCGCTTTACTTATTAGCTCTTTATCATTTGGGCAAGTTGCGTTGCCACATCATGATGCTTTGAACTATACTGTTGGCCAGGCATTGCAAACTCAAACCGGATGGACTGTTTTAAACACTGGAGATGATTTAGCAATTACTGCTGGAAATCTAAGCTATCCAGGGATGCCAGCTTCAGCAGGTAATAAGATTGCTTTTGGAGGCGCAGGTATAGACGCAGGAAAAGATTTTACTTCTCAAACTACCGGGACTGTGTATTATTCTTTATTATTGAATGTAACTGACTTAACAGCTACAACAAGTGTAACAGGAGGATATTGTGCTGGTTTGGTACAAGGGACATCAAGCAGTTTTGGAGCTACTTTATGGTTGAAAAAAATTGATGCAAATACATTTAACATTGGAATCAATACAAGAACAACTGCTGCAAATTCTGTATATTCACCTAGTGCTTATAACATTAACCAAACGTATTTAATAGTTGCAAGCTATACTTTTAATGGAAGTGCTGCAGACGATGTTGTTAACCTTTGGGTTAATCCTGTTTTAGGAGGAGCTGAACCAACTGCATTAGCAACTGCAACTAATGCTGGAGGAACAGATTTAACATCAGCTGCAAGATTTTTGGTAAGACAAGGTAGTGCAACGGACACACCTAATATTGAATTAGATGAATTTAGATTCGCTACAACTTGGTCAGATGTAACTAGTGTTACTCTTGGTGTTGCCGAAAACAACATCTCAGGTTTGAAAGTATACCCTAACCCCGCTAAAACAAACTTATTTGTAACTTCAGATAACTTTGAAGCTAAAAAAGTAGAAATCTACAATGTGTTAGGTAAATCAGTACTTTCTGCAACTGTAACAAACGCTCCGGTTAACGTATCAGCACTTACAACTGGTGTTTATATGGTAAAAGTAACGGAAGAAGGTAAAACAGCTACAAGAAAATTAGTTATTGAATAATTAACTTCTCACTAATAAAAAAGAGCACCAACGCAAATTGGTGCTCTTTTTTTTTGTAGTTTCGCGCCCCTTAAATAATTTAACACGAATGAAAAAAATTTACTTTTCTGTATTGACACTGGTTTTAACAGCCGGTTATGCACAAACTACTATCTTCTCTGAAAATGTCGGGACACCTGCTTCGACAATCGCAATTAGCGCCAATACTTTCCAAAATGGAAGTCCAATCGTTTTTTCAGGAACAGCAGATATTAGAAACTCTCTGCCTTCAGGCACACCATTAAATACTTATACAGGAGCTTCAGGAAGCGGATGTATCTTCTTTGGAGGAACAGACCCTGCAAAAAACCTAATCATTGAAGGAATCAACACGCTGAATTATACTGATTTGATTTTGTCTTTCGGGCAGCAAAAAGGAACCAATGCTGCAAATAATGAATTAACTGTTCAGGTAAGCGCTGACGGCACCAATTGGACACCATTAACATATACAAGAGCAACAGGCGGAGGAACATCTGTTTGGATTTTGATTACTCCAACAGGAACGATTCCTACAACAGCTAACCTGAGAATAAAATTTGAGAACCCGGTTTCAAATATCGGATTCAGAGTAGACGATATTAAATTAACAGGAAACCTTATTCCTCTTAGCGTAGTAAAAAGAAACGAAATAGATGGTCTTAAGATTTACCCGAACCCTGTAAAAACAAACTTATTTGTAACATCAAACAGCTTTGAAACGAAACAAGTGGAGATTTACAATGTGTTGGGCAAAATCGTTCTTTTAACAAAAGTTACCAATGCTCCGGTAAACGTATCAGCACTTACAACGGGTGTTTATATGATAAAAGTTACTGAAGAAGGCAAAACAGCTACAAGAAAATTAGTTATTGAATAATTGATTTCCCACTAATAAGAAAAAGCACCAATTCGCGTTGGTGCTTTTTTTATTGCCTCAAACGGCGACATTTTTTAGCAATAAAAACCGGTTAGTCCCGTCTGTAACGGAAACTAATGACAGGGCATCACTAAAAAAGGTGAGGGAAAATATAACTGTAAAATGCTTGTTTTTAATTAGTTATGTATTTTATCGGAAAAATCCTTTCGTTATCGATTAAATTATTTTGTTCCATTCTCTCGTATTACTTTCGCCCCAGATTTAATCAGTTAATAATCAGTGTATATGAAAATAATTTATTTGTTCTTGTTAGTAAACCTAAGTGCCTTAGCTAATATTCCAACGGATTCTGTAAAGGGAACTCCTCAAAGCATAAATGCAGCTGTAAACACGGAAGATCCTATTGCAGCACCGGCTATCAAAAAATCAAAAAGCAACAGCATCGCAGGATTAAAAATTGTAACGTGTGATTCCCAGAAAAGTGGCAAACACATTTACGTAATATCCGATCTGTATGTGCGAAAAAAAGTCCATTTTTATAATGCGACAGGAGAAAGAGTCTATTCTGTTTCGACAGTAGGCTCACCAATTTACCTTTCTAAAATGGAAAAAGGAATGTACAAAGTAAAAATCACGGAAGGAAATAAAACAGAAATCAAAAATTTTGAGGTGAAATAATCCCAGCATACAAAACTTAAGGCCCGGCATTTTGCTGGGCCTTTTTATTTTACTTAATTTTGGAACATGTTTAGCACTTCTGATATATTTCACATCGCCTCCAAAAAAGAGTTTGCAAAAACCGCACTCAAAGTTTTCCGTCATCAGTATGAAAACAATTTAGTCTATCAGGAATTCTGCCATCATTTGAATATCGAGAAAGGAAATGTAAAAGCAATACATCAGATTCCTTTTTTACCCATACAATTTTTCAAAAGCCATGACGTTGTCAGTTCGCAGGAACCCATTCAGGTGACATTTACCAGCAGTGGAACCACTGGTGCGATTACCAGCAGGCATTTGGTCACCGATGTAAGTATTTACGAAGAAAGCTACCGCAATGCCTTTTCACAATTTTACGGAAACATCGAAGACTATGTGGTTTTGGCACTGCTTCCCTCCTACTTGGAACGTGAAGGCTCGTCACTGATTCATATGGCAGACGATTTAATTAAACTTACCAACAATCCCGAAAGCGGATTCTACCTTCGCAATTACGATGCATTGATTGAAAAACTGATCCGTTTGGACAATGAAGGGCAAAATGTACTATTGATAGGCGTTACGTATGCTTTGCTTGACTTAGTTGAAAAGCAAAAATTCAATCTAAAGAATACCATTATTATGGAAACCGGCGGAATGAAAGGCCAACGAAAAGAAATGATCCGTGAGGAATTGCACCAACAATTGTGTGACGGTTTTGGTGTGCCTTCCATCCATTCGGAATACGGAATGACCGAATTACTGTCGCAAGCTTATTCGTTAGGAGAAGGTGTGTTTGAATGCCCTAATTGGATGCAAATCCTGGTTCGGGATACCGAAGATGCTTTAACGTATGTAACTGCTGGAAAAACCGGCGGTATCAACATCATTGATTTGGCCAACATCAACTCCTGTTCGTTCATTGCCACACAAGATTTGGGCAAGATTACAGGCAACAATGCCTTTGAAATACTGGGCCGTTTTGACAACTCCGATATTCGCGGGTGCAATTTAATGGTTCTTTAACCACACTGTTTATTTTAATATGAAGATTATTATAGTCCTGCTTTTCTCTGTATCCCTTTTGGCACAAACTAAGCCTTTGGATGTAAAGATTGATACCATCACTTCGGACAATTCCAATCCAAAAAAGCGCGTTTACCGTATTCAGTACCATATTGAAAACAAGACTGAAACTGGAATTTCTTTTTTCCTTCGGCCAAATACTTTGATTGCCAATGCAGCCAGCTCGTTGACTTTATATCCCATTTATAAAATTTACCAAAACAACCATTTTACCCCACTGGACGGACCTTTCTACGAACGTGAAAGCAATGCTGAGTGGAATGTATATCTTGAAATGCCCGATAAGACTTCTGCGGAAGCGAAAGCATTGCTCAAAAAAATAATAGCGGAACAGGAAGTGCAGGTGAAAAAAATTATTGACGATTACCAGAAAAGCGGCGGCACATCAGACGATAAAATGTGGATTCTGAAAAACAACCGTTTATTGCAATCGAAAATTACAATGCTGCCAAAGGAGATCAAATCGTTTACGATAGTGACCAGCTGGAACAAAGAACGTTATTTCCTTCAGGATGATTTGGAATATTATCTGGATGAGAAGGACAAATTTGAATTTGAAATCACCTTACATTTGATTAAAACGCACTTCGAGGACCAATTGTCACCCGAAGAATTCAGCACAGTAGCCAAAGACAGGAATTTTATTGAAGGGATTTTTACTTCGAACAAAAAAGAGATTAATTTCAATTGAAAAAAGCCTTCTTTTAGTGTTAGAAATGCTATTTTTACGATACTTCTTCCTTTAGAAGCTGCAACATAATTCGATCATCCTTAACTCCTTTATCTTAACCTTATGAAGACGTAAAACGTCAGCTACTCCTTAAAAACCCTTTAAATGGAATATAAATTAAAACGAAAATGTGCAGATTGTGGCCATGTTGACTTTATATTTTTAACAAAAATCGAAGCCGCTTTTGAGCTTTACGACACAAATGAAATTTGGAAGTCATTATGTTCGAAATGCCATTCCGAAAAATGTAACTCACTTATACATGCTCATCCAAAATTGGATGAAGAAATCTTAAACATTTGGGGCTATGATTCTAATTTGTTTCTAATGGAACAAGACGAAGAATTGTTTTTGGCTGAAATTGATTATCTGGATATGATTCTCGAAAAAATTGATGATGCGAGTTATTTAAAAGCAAAAATTGATATTTTAATTGAAGCTGTTTGTATTTTGCTTTATGACAATACATTCGCAGATGACAACTATGATGACTATTCAGATGCCGAAAATAAACAAAGGAAAGAAATTGCGGATTTCGTCAGACCACAATTATATAAAAGAAAAGAAAAAATTAAGAAAGCAGAAAATTCAATAATGGAATACATAAAAGCTGAAGTATTCCCTCAGGTTGGACTTGAACTAGATTAATTACAAAGAATAATTCCTTAGCGGAACTATCATTTTATTTTATATATTCGCTCGAAAGAAAACAAAGCTTAATGACTCAAAAAAAGAAGTATAAAAATACCACTCCGAAAAACGAATCTTCCGAAACAAAAAAAAATTTCTATAAAAGACTGCTGTACATTGCGCTTTGTGCAGTTCCAATTTATCTATTTGCTTCGGAAAAAGGCACATTCCGGCTAGTTCCTTTGCCTTTTTTTCTGATTGGAATGTATCAATTACTTATTTTGACCCAATCTTCTCAGTTTATTGTTGATGCTTTTTTTCCTCCAAAAGTCGCCTATGAAAAAACCTCAAAGCCATTTGACCGATTTATGTATCGTTTTGCTTCCGGCTTATTCGGAACTGGCTTAATCGCGCTGCTTTTTGAGGTTAGAAAGATAGACAATACAATTAACGGAACTAGTCTTTTTTGGACATCAGGTCTTGTTGGAATAGGTTTGGCAGTGCTTTTGACGGTGCTTTTAAAACGAACAAATCCTTCTGTTTATGACGAAAGCAGAAGAAGATATACCGTTCATTTTGGGCTGTTTGTTGGTTTATTCCTTCTGTCGGCTGCGGGTGGAAGTTTTATAAATCATTTCTTTGCAGACGAAAATGAAAACTGTGCTTCATATACCCTATTGCGAAAAGGAATTAGCGGAAGCCGATCAAAAGAACATTTTATTTTCTTACTTCTTCAAAACAACAATGAAGAGCGCTTCTCGATTGATGAATCACTATACGATAAATCGAGGGAAGGCGGTAAAATAGAATTATGCACAATAAAAGGTCAACTTGGTTTTGAATGTGTAACTGATTTTAATGCTATTGAAAAATAGTGGGATTTTGTTTTAATTTATATACTCGTTTGATAAGAAAGCACTGCTCAAAATGGTCAGGACGCCAATAACAATTATGAAAAAAACGGCAATTCAGTTATTATTTGTTCTATTTACACTCTCTTCTTATTCGGCACATAAGGACAAGTTTATTGCTGCTACATTTGGAAACGTAAAAACACTCACAAAGACCGGTTTCTATGGTTATGGTTTAACGGAGAAGGTTAAAATTACAGGGCTTCTTGCTCAAAAACTCTGTTTAAAATTATCTTACAAAGACACTATCGTAATCGAATTTTGCCACGATTACACCAGTTTTTATGATAAAATGATTATGGTTGAAAACGGAAATTCAGCTTCTAATTTTCTAATTGGTTATGGTGTTGAAGATATTGAGTCTGAGCAAAAAAAGAGTCATTCTGAAATCAAGGGAAAAACAGCTGTTTGTATTCGTATAATAGATGCTGAAATTGCTATTAAAAAAATAATAAAGCTGATAGAATACTGTATTTTAAATAGATTTGAAAATAACACAATTAATCTGCATTGCAAGTCATCACTATATTTCGAAACAAAAGAAATGGTCGACATTACTTATTTAGGAATGCCGGATGAACTAATAAATAAGGCTTTAAATTCTAATGATTCACCAATAATAAATGATGTGCTGAATGAGAAAGTTTCCTTTTTTAATTTGGATGGTATAGATGGTTATTATCAAAATGGCAACTATCGTTTTACAACCGGTAAAATCACTTATGAAATAAAAGATTTACTGTATTTAGTGCTACTAGATTATGGAGTATGTGTTTTTGAAACCAATGATTCATTTGTCTACTTATCCGAAAACATTGAACAAATAAAGAAGCATAAGGCAAAAATTAAAGGAAACTCTACTTATATTACATCTCGCTTCTCTTTGCTGGAAAAAAATCGAACATTATTAGAAAATGAAAATGTAATGCTTTATAAATACACAAGTCGCAATGGAATTATATTTTCAGAAAAGAAAAACGAAATCATTAGAGTTGTAAATAAATATAAATAAAGTGACAATTTGTTATTTATTAAGATCCCGAAAACCTTATATCGACATGACCTTAATTACCAATAGAACCTTATAGAAATACCATTCAACATTTTTCCCAATGAAACTTCCTGTTTCAAATCCGAATTAAAGCCTGATGAAATATACCAAATCTTAAAAGAAAATCATTACTCGGGAAGTCTTAGCAGTACAGCCTATAACACAGATAAAGCCTTTATTGGTACTGTAGAAGAAAGACGATTTAGAATTATTTTATCGGAACCAAAAACAGCTATGTTTTGTGTTTTTGAAGGTCAGGTAAATGACACCGGTTTCACAGAAATCACATTGAACAGAAAATTCCATCCGACATTCAAATGGCTGTTTATACTCGGTTATCTGACTTTGTACATTCCTATTTTAATCCCTTCAGGAGCGTTGACTTCCAAATTACTGCAAATCATATTCTATAATTTATACATCTTCACCATTCGCTATTTTCTGATTAAATCTTCGTTCGGAAAACCAGAAAAAAAAGGAATAGAAATGTTGAAAAACAAATTGAAATTAATCGAAACAGATTAAAAAATGGCATCGTTAGCAACAGTAGTTTATAAAACTTACTTTATTAAAAGACAACTTTGATTTTTTCGTTTATGTAAGAATACAAACATTTTGTAATTTCGATTTATAACCTATCTGAAAAACAGGTATTTATACGTATAACCAAGAACTTCTTATTGCTTAAATTCGCTTGTTATAACTTAAAGGCATAAATACCACCTGTAACAAGGAAAAATGCCTGAAAAACAAATGAAAACGCAAGAAATCAAAGAACATATCATATCCTCCGATGTATACATTTTTGCCTGTTCAGCATTGAGGCTAGGGACAATGACGTCTTTTGGCACCAACGTCCTTAATGGCAATGCGTGTATTATTACCGATAATAATGGAATTTATTTTGTGCATGCTATCCAAAACTCCCCGAAGCAATCATAAGGTAAAGTTTCATTTTTAAGTTGTTTTTTCTTTATAAAAAGGTGTCTGGTGTCTGCAAAACTGGACACCTTTTTTTATTTAGTTATTCGTTTATAAAAACAGGTATTTATACGGATACTGTAGTAGTTTATTGTGATTACCTTCACTAGACAATGCCTTTATTTACAACTAATTATCTATTTGAAAAATACAACCTAACACAACAGAAAAAATAGTAACATAATACATAAATTTATGAAAACACAGAAAAAACAAACCCCGATTACTTTTCTCTTAGTATTGCTTTTTTGTATGGACAGTATTCTTTCTTTTGGGCAAAACAGTGAAAACAATGATGCCATCCCGACTGTTATATCTACCGCGCCTATCAAATACAGAGTAAATGAAAGAGACGGGAAAACCTCGCATGGGTATTATAGTAAAGGTTATAACTTAAGTATATATGGCGACACGAACCTGATTGGATACAGAGCCGATTGCGATATGGATGATGATTGGTCCGGAGCAAACCCGGAAGGCACAACACAAGACTCTAACAGTTTTGAAAGTAAGTACCGTTGTGTATTTAATCCTCACAAATTGTATGGAACCGTATTGCCTGGAAGCAAAAATGGGCAAAATCATTATGATGGCTTTAAAAGAGTTGGTGTTGAAGTGGGAGATATTAGCATAACAATTAAAATAGATTCTGAAGGAAAAGTAGTTGATACCGTTTTGGGTGTCGTATTTGACCGCGGACCACATAATCAACCCGGAGAATCAAGTGTGGCAACTTGTAAAAAGCTTAAAGTAATGACTGACAACAACGAATATATATATGTCATATACCCGAACTCCAGTAAATTTCTGAAGCAGGTAATCGGGACCATGCCAAATAGCAATAAATTAAAACGAAACCCGACAAATGCTGATGTTGAAAAAGCATTTCAACTCATGAGTACTCAGGATTCGGAAAATAATGACAAACGTATTGCCTTAAAAAAAAGGATGCTGCAATTTCTTTCTTCTCAGCCAATGAAATCCTATTTTGACAATCCAACTGATATTGAAAAAAGGGAGGGCAGACAGAAACCACGAAACAATGACAGGAATGCAAACGAATAGGTGTTTTTACGGATGCCTTGCCATTACAACTTATTTGAAAGCTAGGTTACAAAAAAACAAAAACCCTTACTGTTTAGACTGAACCCAAAAAGTTAGACAAATTTATAATTAATTTTGATAATAGTGAGCTCGATATTTTATCGGGCTCATTTTGTTTAAATTTGATTTGATTCTTTCATCATTATAATACTTAATGTAT
>NZ_JBOGUT010000037.1:0-30900 GCF_050696275.1 Flavobacterium sp. | reverse complement strand
GTGATGCGAATGCAGCAGCTTTCCCAACCATTCCAATCACAAGATGTTTGCCAATCCCAACAGTGCAGTGTATTCCAACGGTTACATCGTGTGTGACAGGAATTTCTCCAATCTGTTTGGCGCAACAAGGTGGTGGTGATGCGAATGCAGCAGCTTTCCCAACCATTCCAATCACAAGATGTTTGCCAATCCCAACAGTGCAGTGTATTCCAACAGTTACTTCATGTGTAACAGGAATTTCTCCAATCTGTTTGGCGCAACAAGGTGGTGGTGATGCGAATGCAGCAGCTTTCCCAACCATTCCAATCACAAGATGTTTGCCAATCCCAACAGTGCAGTGTATTCCAACGGTTACATCGTGTGTGACAGGAATTTCTCCAATCTGTTTGGCGCAACAGGGTGGTGATGCTAATGCGGCTATAATTCCGACAGTGCCTATAAGTCGTTGTTTTCCTACAGGACAGTGTTTTCCAACGTCAATTTGTGCTGCTCAACATGGAGGCGGTAATGTAGCAGCAGTGCCAACATTGCCAGTTAACCAATGTGTGCCAACAGTGCAATGTGTTCCTACATTATCTTGTATTCCTACAGTTAGTTGTACAGGAATTCCTTTTATCTGTTAAGATAAATTGTATTAGGACTATTTAATAGATCGCAGGGCCTGAAAATCCTGCGATTTATCTTTAAAATTTTCAAAATCTATAGTTATGCAACTAGCACCCGATACCGTATATCAATATTTACAGAAAAGACAGCTTATAGACGAAGAAGCAGTTGTCAATGGAAACTTTATGGTTCATCCTGTAAAAACCAGAAACAATATCATGAAGATATTGATTCAGCCTCATAACTCTCTTTTTGTAAAACAGATGGGAACCGATTTAGTTTCCGGTAATTTGTTCCAAAGAGAAGTAAACGTTCATTATTTATTTAAAAATAATAATGAGTTTTCTTCAATAGCAGCAATTGTTCCACCACTTTTAGATTATGACGACGAACATAATATAATGGTCACCGAATTATTACACAATGCAAAAAATTTATACGAGCACTATATGCTCACTAAAAATTTCGACTTAAACCTTGCCAAAGAGCAAGCCTCTATATTATCGGCGTACCACATAATTCCCGATAAAAAAACCAATACATCCATGTTTCCTAAGCTATTGCCATGGGTGCTTCAATTGGATAAACACAAAGCACATGAGTTTTTTGTAGGCAATGAGTCCAGTTCGGAAATTATCAATCTGATAAAACAAAATCAGGTACTGCAAAACGAGTTGATTAATCTGGCTAAATCATGGCAGTTCACGCATTTGATACATGGAGATATTAAATGGATTAACTTTTTAGCAGTTGAAAAAGAAGGTGGTTTTTCGCAAAAATTAATCGATTGGGAATTGGCTGATATAGGCGATCCTATTTGGGATGTAGCAGGACTGATACAATCGTATGTTACTACATGGCTTTTAGGGTTTGATAATAATAACCCATACAGTCAGACATTGCCGGAATATATGCAACCTTATGATATTAAAAATATGCAGCCTTCTGCTCAAGCTTTTTTGTACGAGTATATGGAATTACAGCAGTATGAAAAATTGGATCAAGCTGTTTTTCTGACTAAAGTAATGCAGTTTACAGCGGCACGCATTATCCAAACAAGTGTGGAAGGAATTACTTTTAATACTAAAATTGAAGCCAATAATATGCGTTGCATTCAACTTGCTTTTAATATTTTGAAAGATCCTTTGGCGACATTACATGAATTATTTAATATTAAACTATAACGTTATGTTTCAGGATAAAACCACACTTGAGGAACTTACCAGTCTTATTGAACAGTTAGAGCTATCGGATTTTCATATTACTTTTAGAGGAAAGCAATATGCTGTCACGCCTGAAAATGCGACAGAAGGATTGGTCAATATATTATATTCCGAATGTTATGCTTTGAAAGAAACGCATCAAAAAGGGCTGGCTAAAAGAGAAAACGGAATTGTTGAGGTTTCCAATGAATTTATTAACCAGCTTTCTGCAAACAATCACAGCAAAGATAGGGAGGAACAGGGCTGGCAAATTAAAAGCAATTATTCGAATGGCTATGTCGAGGTAATCAAAGAAGGAAAAACCAAAGCCGTACGTTACTCCGAACTGAAGGATTTACCCAACGGATTTGTTCCTGCTATTGGTCAAACAGTGACAGTGTATTTTTCAAAGGAAGACAAGGAAAGACAACCTTCTTTTTATTATGTGTTTAGTAATTGCTCTTTTGACTTTTCTAAGAAAATGACACGTATTTATTGGAATATCAATAGTAACGGAGCGGCTTTATTAATTGATAATATTACTAAAAAATTAAATTACTATAACATCCCTTTTCTTTTCAAATGCCTTAACCATCCGGATTTTTATTTTCGCCGTGATGCAGCTGTATTGTACGTTGAAGACGGAATGATGCGTATTGTTAAATCATTGCTGCCTGAAATTTGCGAATTAATGGAAGAATACCTTGATGATGACGTGCCTCTTTTTACGTACCGCTACAATAAAGGGGTTGGTATTGCCGAAAGCCCGAATACTCAAGAAAGCTTTGGTATGAATAGGGTGGGAATTGTGGCAGGAGCTCTGATTAATTCAATGCAGTTAAAAGAACCTTCAGAGAATATTATAAAACAAATTGAAACTGCTTTTCTCAAAAAGGGAATAAACCCTTCAACTCCTTTTTTAAATAAAGGATCCCGAATCTTATTCAACTAAAACAAACAATTATGGACCAAATAAATAAAAATAGTTTTTTTGATGCTGCCTGGAATATCGGATGTCAATTAATGAAATCCAGTATCTGGCATGGAGAATCCTGTAACTGGCAAGGCTATTCAATCGAACCGCTGGATGGAAAATTCCAGCCTGTTATAAGAACCTTTGGGCCTGATGTGTATTCTGGCACTTCAGGAATTGCTCTTTTTCTGGCTGCTTTATATTCTGAAAATAAAGATCCGGTTTTACTCAAGACCATAGAAGGAAGTGTACAGCAAATAAAAGCGACAATGCATAGTGTACCGGATCATGGATTCTACTCAGGGAAGCCAGGTATCGCTGCAGCGTTAATTAATGTTGGAAAGAAATTGGACAGGAAAAATTGGATTTCTGAAGGAATCAACTTGCTAGACAGTATTTCTGCTTCTGCGATTAAATCACACGAAATAGATGTAGTAAGCGGTGTCGCGGGAACAATCCCGGTACTTGTTGATGCTTACAACGAATTTAATAAGCAAGAGTTTTTGGACAAAGCCATTGTGTTGGGTGATTTATTATGTGATGCGGCTGTCAAAAATAATGAAGTGTGGTCATGGGCTACTGTTCCTTCTCAAAAAAACCTGACGGGATTTTCACATGGGTCTTCAGGAATGGCTTTGGCGTTACTTCAATTGTATAATGTAACAGGAAATAAAAATTACCTGGAAGGAGCAAATGGTGGGTTTAATTACGAAAGACAATCTTTCGACACAACACAGCAAAATTGGCCCGATTTTAGGGATGGTGTCAGTCAGCCCTCGGCAAATGTTTGCGGATTGGCATGGTGTCATGGAGCGCCTGGAATTACGATTTCAAGATTAAAAGCCAATCAGATAAAAGCAGATGATCGTTTTGTTCAGGAAATGAATACCGCATTAACAACTACTGCTAAAAATATCTATCATATAGTAATGGACAACCTGAATAATACGAATTATTCCTTATGCCACGGTATTGCCGGAAATTCAGAAGTTTTGCTTGATTGCGGAGGAACTGAATATCAAAAACTAGCTGAAACCGTTGGTGTAGCCGGTATTGCTAAATACCAAAAAAATGATATTTCCTGGCCTACGGGTCTAAATACCAATCAATACACACCGGGACTAATGGTGGGTATTGCTGGAACAGGTTATTTTTACCTTCGCTTACTGAACAAAGACAAATATAAAACGTTATTGGCTCCGGGGCTGTAAGAGCGTAAAATTTAAAAACTGCTTTGGATTTGTAAAACAACAAAGCAGTTTTTCTTTTAATTTTGGAATTGCTTTTCGGATACATCCTTTAAAACTTTATTTCTCTCAATAATAAAGTTTTGCAGGTGTGCTTTCAAAAATAAGAAATCAAATATTCTTCCGATAATTCCAAATGGAGTTTCATATTCTAATTGATCGGTCATTAGCGTAATTCCTTTTTCTTCTGAAAAAAAATGTTCGTGTTTAAAATACCGAAACTTCCCTTCTTCCATTTCGTCTACAAAATAATCATAGAAATCCATTGAAGTCATTCTGCTCTTATGAGTAAGGTAAATACCAAAATGTTTTCCTCTCCAAGTTACCGTTTCATTAAGATTGATTAATCCGGAAGTTACACCTGCAATTGCTTTTTCATTCGATTTTCCTGCGGACTGTTGATGAATATCAATGTTTCGTGATGCATCGAAAATGATTTGTTTAGGCGTTTTTATGATAGTAACAAGTTGAATTCTAGTCATTATTTAATAGATTTTGAAATGTTTTGTGAATGCCTGAAAATTTAAATTCAAATCCGTTTTCCTCTAGGCGTTTCGGAATCACATTTCTGCTTTTCAAAACCAATTCGGTTTCGGTTCCAATAATTTTTGCTCCGAATTCCAGCATTTGTTTGCTTATTGCTGTTCCAAAAGGCATTTTCATTTCTTTTCTCAAGATTTTCATAAACTCTTTATTTTGAATTGGTTGAGGTGAAACAATGTTTATAACTCCTGTAATTTCTTTTTCAATAATAAAATGAATTGCTCTTGCAAAATCTTCTTCGTGAATCCAACTGATAAATTGATTTCCTGTTCCTTGTTTTCCGCCGAATCCAATTTTTGTCAGGTTTTTTATCGGCAGAAAAGCACCGCCGTTTTTTCCTAAAACAATAGAGGTTCGCAAAGCGGTTTTTCTTGTGTTTTTTGTTTCGGTGTCAAAGAAAGATTTTTCCCATGCTTTGGCAATATTCATAGAAAAATCATCGCCAATTTCACCGGTGAATTCATCCATTTGCTTGTCTTCAGAATGCCTGTATATAGTTGAAGTAGATGAATTTAACCAATGTTTAGGTGGATTTTTGCATTGTAAAACAGCTAAATTTAAAGCAGAAGTACTTTCAATTCGTGAAGACAGGATTTCTGATTTGTTTTTTTCATCATACCTGCAATCCACAGATTTTCCTGCAAGATTGATTAAAACATCAGCATTTTCTAATTCTGTTTCCCATCCGGTCATTGTTTTGGCATCCCAATTTACATATTTTATAGTTTTGGATGTTTTTGATTTTCCTCTTGTAAGTACTGTAATTTCTTCAAAAATGCCTTCGAAATGATTGATTAGAATTTGCCCTAAGAAACCTGTTCCGGCGGCTATGATTAGTTTGTTCATCGTTATAAATTTAAGATAATAAATAAAGCAATTATGCGGTATAAAACCCAAGTTAATGAAAGATATTTTGGAAGATTAAGAAGGTTTACTCTTCTGTAATGTTCTTTTAGCATCAGAAGAACTGTTAATCCAAACCAAACTAAAACGATATATTTATTAACCAAGATTATTTTATTCAATAGGATAACAGGCAATAATAGTAATGATCCTAAAAGAGATACGGTCATTACGTTGCCCAAATAGATTAGGATTGTTTTTTTGTCTTTTTTCAGAAGAAAAATACTTTGAAAAATAAGTTGCCCTGTGGCCAAAATACATTCTCTTAAATAGCTGCTTTTTGGTAACATTGGAATCATTTTCGAACAATGATATAACGCAAGGATTGTAATAGTAATTGCAAAAAGAAGATAAAGTATTCTGTATTTGAAGCTAAAGGTCGGCTCGCAGTTCAATTTAGAATTCGGGGTATATTGGCTCGGAATTATAACCTTTCTGTTGTATGAAATAAAAGAATATAGTTTTCTTAAAATAAAATTGATGGGGTTTATTTTTCCAATAGTTTCCAGTAGCGGAAACGAATTGCCAATTACTTTTAATAAACTTTCAATTCCGTAAATAGCAGTTTTGTTTTTGGTGTCAATTAGCGCAATTTCATTTGCAGCTCTTTTGATGTCTATGAAATCGAGCTCATTTTGACTGATGTCAGTGAAAGGTTTTTTACCATTTTGATCCAACATTCCAATTTTGATGAATCCGGTGGTATATGCCTGACAAAGAGGACAATCTTCATCATATAGCAGGGTTTGGTTTTCAAGTGTTTTCATAACGTTATTTTTCGTTTGTTTTCGACTTGGATTTCTGAGCCATCGGTAAGAAAAACAGAAGCTGGAACAAGATTGCCTAAAAAACTAAAACCCGTTCCGTATGTTTCTTTAAAATCAATGTCGATTTTGTGATCTTTAATGGCGTATTGATTCCACTTCGGATGTTTTACTTCGTATTCATAGGTTGTGTTTTTGTTGTATTTGGTATAACCAAAGTAATGCTCTGTGATGAATTCTTCCTCAGAATCAGCTTCAATTGGAGTAGAAAAATCATAAGCATTCACTTCAATAGAATGCGTTTTTCTTTGGTTTTTCCAATGATAAGAAACAGTTCGGATCTCTGATTTCAATTCGTTTTTATGGTACATGGCCAACGTTTCGTAATTTTCTTTGTAAATCGTGTTAGCGACAAAAGTTATTGCCGCTTTTGGAACAATTTCTTTGATGAAAACAACACCTCGCTTCCAAGTTCCATTCTCAAGACGTTTAACATAGAATCGAAGGTTTACTTCTTCAAAATCCGTATGCTTAGGAATTTTAAAACCAAGAATCTTAGTGTCTTTAAACAGGAACCCAACCAGGCTTACATAGCAGTTGCCTTTCCAGTAGTCCAATTCTGTTCCTTTAGGGACATATTTTTCTAAATGATTCGGATTAACAATGTAATTCGCCATAATCAGATTTTTCCATTGTGCAGTTAAGAATGTCATGGTATTTAGTTTATTGATTATTTTAAACTTTCAGAAAAAAATGAAAGTTATGTTTAAATTTTTTTAATTTTATTTCATAATCTTGATAACCAGCTTGGTTAACCAATTGTCTTTGTATTCTGTGATTTTATCCAAAACGTTGTCAGCTCTTAAAACGAAATCGTATAGCTTGGTTGTTTGCTCGACAAAGTGCTTTTCTTCTGCGGTGTTATTTGCAGCAATGGATGAAACTTCTTTAAGGACTTTTAAAGCGGGTTTGAGTTCTCTTTTGCTTCGTTCTCTTGAAATCTTTACAGCCAATTCGTCTAAGTCTTTTTCAGCTGTAAAAAACTCTCGTCGCTCACCGGCTTTGAATTCTTTGTAAACAATTCCCCAATCCATCAGTGCTCTGATATTCATGCTGGCATTCCCTCTGGAAATCTGTAATTCTTCCATAATATCTTCCATAGAGACCGGTCCGTTGGAAATCATAAGAAAAGCATGTATCTGCGCCATAGTTTTATTGATTCCCCATTGTGAACCTAATGCGCCCCATGTTTGTACAAACTTATTTTTTGCTTCGTTGAATTCCATAGTTCAAAGATACATTAAAGTTTTTAAACTTTCAAAAAAAAATGAAAGTTTATTTCAAAAAGAAAACCGAAACACTACTGCTTCGGTTTTTTAGAATTATAAGGAGAAAGGATTAGATCAATCCGGCACGTTTTAATAAGGCTTCCGGTTTTGGTTCCTGACCTCTAAAGCGTTTGTACAACGTCATCGGATGGTCAGTGCCGCCTTGTGAAAGGACATTGTCTTTGAATTTATCAGCAACTTCTTTATTGAAAATGCCTTTCTCCTGGAAATAAGCAAAGGCATCAGCATCAAGAACTTCTGCCCATTTGTAACTGTAATATCCGGAAGAATACCCACCTTGGAAAATATGTGAGAAGGAAACGCTCATACAGTTCTCAGGAACGTCGGGATACAATGAGGTATTATCCATAGCGGCTTTTTCAAATGCTTTGACATTGGTTATATCGCTTGGATTATTACCGTGGAATGCCATGTCAAGGAGCCCGAAGCTTATTTGGCGTAATGTTGCCATTCCTTCCAGAAAACTGGCGCTTTCCTTGATTTTTTCGACGTATTCCTGCGGAATGATTTCACCTGTTTCGTAATGTTTGGCAAATAGCGCTAATGCTTCCGGCTCATAACACCAGTTTTCCATTACCTGGCTTGGTAACTCAACAAAGTCCCAATACACAGATGTTCCTGATAAACTCGGGTACGTTGTATTGGCCAGCATGCCGTGAAGTGCGTGTCCAAATTCATGGAATAAAGTGGTTACTTCGTTAAATGTCAATAAAGAAGGTTTGGTTTCTGTTGGTTTGGTGAAATTGCAAACGATAGAAACATGCGGTCTTTCATTAACACCGCCTTTTACATATTGTGGCTTGAAGGAAGTCATCCAGGCTCCGTTTCGTTTTCCTTTTCTTGGAAAGAAATCAGAATAAAAGACTGCTACCAAATCTCCCTGAGTATCTGTTACTTCGAAGGTGTGAACGTCTTCGTGGTATTTGTCAATATCAAACACTTCTATAAAACGAAGTCCGAAGAGTTTGTCTGCCACTGTGAATGCTCCGTTTTGAACATTTTCCAATTGGAAATAAGGCTTCAGTTTCTCGTCATCCAAATTGAATAGTTCCTGCTTGAGCTTTTCAGAGTAATATGCGCCATCCCATTTCTGAAGCTGTTCTATGTTGTCCAGTTTCCCTGCAAAACCTGTTAATTGTGAAAATTCTCTTTCGGAAGCAGGTTTGGCTTTGGTTAATAAATCATTCAGAAAAGAGGTAACTTTCTCCGGATTCTGAGCCATTCTTTCTTCCAGGACAAAGTGAGCGTGTGTTTTATAGCCAAGTAAAACCGCACGTTCGTAACGGAGATTAGCAATTTTTAAAACATTATTCTGATTGTCGTATTCGTTATTTTGAAATGCTTTTTTACCAAAAGCAATTGAAATTTCCTTTCTTAATTCGCGATTGTCAGTATAGGTTACAAAAGGCAGGTAGCTTGGATGATCCAGAGTGAAGATCCAGCCCTCTTTTTCGTGGCTTTTAGCCAAAGAGCGAGCGGCTTCGATTGCACCTTCAGGTAAACCTGCTAAATCGGTTTCTTTAGTGATATGAAGCTGGTAATTGTTGGTTTCGGCCAAAACATTTTCACCGTAAGTCAGCATTAGTTTGGCCAATTCTGTATCGATTTCACGTAAACGAGACTTTTTATCTTCTGCCAAAAGCGCTCCGTTTCTGGAGAAACCTTTGTAGCTTTTATCTAAAAGCATGGCCTGTTCAGTAGAAAGATTCAGGCTGTCTTTTTGCTCGTAAACTGATTTTATCCTTTCGAATAAAGCCACATTTAAAGTGATGTCATTGCTTAATTCCGTTAGCATAGGAGAGATGTCCTGTGCTATCTTCTGCATTTCGTCACTGGTTTCTGCTGAATTCAGGTTGAAAAAAATACTTGTGATACGATCCAGTGTCTGTCCGGAGAATTCTAAAGCCTCTATAGTGTTCTCAAAAGTAGGCGCTTCCGGGTTGGTGACTACAGCATCGATATCGTTACGGGTCAGTTGGATGGCTTCTGTAATGGCAGGTGCGAAATCAGTTGTTTTAATCTCTGAGAAAGGAGCCGTATTATGCTTGGTTGTAAAGAATTTGGTAAGAATATTCATGATTTTAGGTATTTCATCGATTTTATTTGTTGCATATCGAAAGTAATTTTATATTTGAGAAAGAAACCCAATGGGTTAATTTTTAACGACATACGATTTTAAAAGAATTTAATAAGACGAGTAGATACCGATTTAACCCATCGATATTTAGTTTGTGTTTCCTAAAAAGCTCCAAATACCACTTTAGGAGCTTTTTTTATTGTTTAAGGTGGGATGAAGCCGTAAGTACTGCCTGTTTTAATTCCTCTTTATAGCTGATAATTCTATCTAAAACCGATTTGTCATGACTGCCGATAATTTGTGCGGCCAGGATACCGGCATTTTTTGCCCCGTTTAGTGCTACTGTTGCTACAGGAACACCTCCAGGCATTTGAAGAATAGACAGGACACTGTCCCAGCCGTCAATAGAATTACTTGATTTTACAGGAACCCCTATGACTGGGAGTGGTGACATTGAAGCAACCATTCCTGGAAGATGTGCAGCACCGCCGGCACCGGCAATAATTACCGAGATACCTCTGGTGTGGGCGTTTCTACTGAAATCAAATAGTTTTTCAGGAGTTCTGTGTGCTGAAACGATATCAACTTCTGTTTCGATGTTAAAATTCTTTAGTATATCGATGGCTTCCTGCATGACCGGCATATCGGAAATACTGCCCATTATTATGGCTACTTTCATTTGTTTATTTTGAATTTTGAATTTTAAATTTTGAATGAAAGTCAGATTGGACTCTCATTTAAAATTTAAAATCTATAATTTATTAATAGTTTTTAAGAAATGACTCTGATGGTGTTCTTTACTTTTTCGGCAATCTGTCTTGCTTCATGAATGTCTTTATTGACAATGGTTACATGCCCCATTTTTCGGAAGGGACGTGTTTCCCGCTTGCCGTAAATATGCGGTGTTACACCGTCAATAGCCATTATTTTTTCAATATTCTCATAGATAACCTGACCGGAAAACCCTTCGGCACCCACTAAATTTACCATAATTCCGGCTACTTTACTATCGGTATTGCCTAACGGAAGGTTAAGAATGGAACGCAAATGGTTTTCGAATTGCGAAGTATAGCTGGCTTCAATGCTGTAATGTCCTGAATTGTGCGGTCTGGGAGCGACTTCATTGACTAAGATGCTGTCGTCTTCGGTCTGGAACATTTCTACGGCAAGCAGTCCGACATGCTGGATGGCTTCTGCGGTCTGCAAAGCTATTTCCTGGGCTTTCGCAGTAACAGCATAACTGACCCTGGCAGGACAGATTACGTATTCCACCTGATTGGCTTCGGGATGAAATTCCATTTCGACTACAGGATACGTTTTTATTTCACCTGAAACATTACGGACAACAATAACAGCAAGTTCGTTTTTGAAAGGAACCATCTGCTCTGCTATGCATTCTACTTCAGGAAGATCAGTTAAATCTGATGCGGAACGTACAATCTTTACGCCATTGCCATCATAACCGAACCGGGCGCATTTCCATACAAAAGGGAATGCCAATGCCGCATCTGTAACTGATTTTTTTAAATCAGTCAGGCTGTCAAAGCGTTGGTGTGGTGAGGTGGGAATGTTATTTGTAACGTAGAAATCTTTCTGTGTGCCTTTGTTTTGTATGAGGCGTAATGTTTTTGGCGATGGGAAAATCTGCAATCCTTCGGCTTCCAGCTTGTCAAGAGCGTCAAGATTTACATTTTCTATTTCGATAGTAAGTAAGCTGACTTTCTTGCCGAAATCGTACACGGTATCGAAATCCATTAAACTGCCTTTGTAAAAAGCGCTACAGCTGAATCGGGAAGGAGCTTCATCACTGGGGTCGAGAACTAGAGTCTGTATGTCCAGTTTCTGGGTTTCGCTGAGGAGCATCTTGCCTAACTGTCCGCCGCCGAGTATACCTAATTTGAAATCGGAAGAGAAATAATTCATTGTGTTGTTGTTTTGACAAAGATACTTAGTCCGCTGATAATTAACAATCGCTAAAGGATAATTTAAGAACATATTTGGATTTGATCCAATGCTGATGCTATAAGTATGGCATGCTTGCCGGACTTTGGATGTACTTATTGGTAAATTAGAATAAAGGATACCATGCTATATCTATGACTTTACCATGGCTTTACGATGGAGTAGCTAAAAGGTAAAAGAGGCAGGAGGAGGGTAAAAACTGGCTTAAAATAAGAGAAGCAAGATCACCCCCATGAGTGACCTTGCTTTCTGTCAAAAAAACACCTATTTTTTTCTACCCGGTGTTCTGAGAAATTTTTAAAAGAGAGTTGACAGTAGTGTCTTTATACCAAGACATTTTCTGTTGCGAGGCAGAATCCTTCTCCGTGAACATTGATAATCTCTACGTTTTGATCTGCTTTAAGATGCTTGCGTAATTTGGCAATATACACATCCATTGATCTTGAAGTAAAATAATTGTTGTCTCTCCAGATTTTAATCAATGCTAATTCTCTTATCATCAGGCTGTTTTCGTGAAGTGCCAGCATTTTAAGCAGTTCATTTTCTTTTGGTGACAATTTTACTGGCTCTTTACCTGAGAAATGTAAGAGGCGCTGACTTGTATTTAAAACAAATTCACCAATCTTAAACTCAACATTATTGATGTTTCTCCTTGCTTCCAAAAGCTTGTATTGGATGATGGTTCTGATTTTTGTTACTAAAGCATCAGAATCTATTGGTTTGTTCATGTAATCATCCGCATCTGCCTTATAGCCTTTCAGAACATCTTCCTGCACTGATTTTCCCAATAGGTAAATGATTGGGATTTCTTTGTTTTTCGTGTGGATTTCCCTGGCTAATGTATATCCGTCTTTATAAGGCATCATCATGTCGATAATGCATAGGTTGTACTTGTTTTTCTTAAACATTTCGAAGCCTTCCATTCCATTTTTGGTTAAAGTAACTTCAAATCCTCTTGCTAAAAGGTAATCCTGTAATGCCAATCCAAAAATGTGATCATCCATTACTACTAATAAGTTTTTGTTTATTTCCATCGTATGCGAATTGGGTTGCATCCTATATATTTTCAAAAACAACGATATAGGACTGGTAATTATATTCTAAAATGAGAAGCATCAAAAAAAATTAAAATTGTGATCAATGCCTCGTCATTTTAGCAACTAAAAAAATAAATGAATTAATTTGATTTTACAATCTTCAGTGTTTTTATCAATCCGTCCACTTCCACTTTAACTAAATAAGTGCCGTTGGTCAGGCTGGAGATATCCACTTGTGATTGCGTAGCGTTAATGCTTCTGTTCAGTACTTCCTGACCCAGCAAATTATAGATGGCTATTTTGGAAATAACGGAAGTATACGCTATGTTCAATACGTCTGTTGCCGGATTTGGGAAGACAGATAAACCGTCAGCATTACCAAATGAAGGAGTACTTAAAGAAGTATCGTAAGCGGCAATTCCGAAATCGGCCACACTATCATTGAAATACTCGAATACACGTACATATAAGGTAGTTCCAGGAGTTTGTCCCGTAATTGCTTTTAATGAATAGCCACCCGTAGCTGCACCGTCATCGTCACAATCAATGTGTGTTAACGAACCACAAACCCCGGAGTATATTGAAATCACAGAGTCAAATGCCGGAGCATTTCCTGCAGAAGTATCCCCGGTTTCGATAGTAATATTGCCGCTTGGCGGAACAATAACGCTATACCAGACATCTCCGCCAAAAAAACCAAAACAGGTTGTCGCCGCTTCCGGAGAAGCTGTTGCTTGTGAATTAGAACCATTTGCAATATTCGCTGAATAGCTTCCGCCAAGAGTCAATGGAATGGCACTTGTACATTCGTCATTTGTTGGAGGGCATGCTGCATAATTGCTTGTCCCTAATGCGATATCGCAAATAGGATTGCTTCCGTGTTGTAATGTTAATGTTACAGGAGTTCCAAAAGGGAAAGGGCCCACTTGCACGACTCCGGTAGCTGTTACCGGCCAAGTTGTTGTACCATCCGTGATAGAAGGAGTGCCACTTCCTAAAGCTGTGACATTCACCTGAGCAAAAAACCGGTTGTTCGGACAATCGAAAGAAATCACTTTTGTTGCCGCAGCCGGTGTACAGGTAGCCACAGCGACATTGATCGTATAATCTTCAAATGAACCATAACTGTACTCATAGCAAGGAGTAATTGGGCCGCTGTCTACTCCGCCGATACGCATTCTGTGATTGCCTAAAGGAGCTGTTACAGGGATGCTGTACGGAATGGTAAGTGTAGTTGGGTTGTCTGCAGTAGAAGTGCCTGAGAAAATTTCTTCCCCTACATCTTCAAAATCATAATCATTATTCCAATCGATCCAAACTTTTGTTTCATACGTGTATCCGGTTTGGTAAGTAATCGAAATAGGGGTGTTCAATCCTTGGTATACGTTAGTTACCATAGCACTGAAGTCTCCGTAATTGTTAGTTTCTGTCCCTGTTGTATTGTTTATGGTCCCTATAGTAACATTGGTTATACCGGATCCATCTACAGAACTTGGGTTTGGAGCACAGAAGCATGGAGCAGCAGCTGTTGTGAAGCTATTGACCAAACAACCTACGGAGGAACCGATAATATTGTAAGGAACGGCTTTCCAGTAGTAGGTTGTGTTCGCCGTCGGACTGTTTAAAATATAGTTGTTGTTTAACCCCATATCCTGACTGTTTACAATATCCGTCCCTCCGGGAGTGGTGCCAATAGTCAGATAATACCCATCTGCATCGGTTGTCATATCCCAGGTAATAGAGGAGGCAAAATTTCCACAAGTAGGATTTATGGTTGAAACTGGATTTGTAATACAGACAGGAGGAGTTAAAGGAATTGCATTGACCATGATATCATCAAGGTAAAGTTCATTCATATTTGTTGTAGCAGAACGAAAAGCAATGTATACCGTCTGGCCTACATACGCGTTTAAGTTGTAGGTGTATTTTTGCCAGGTTTGTTCCGGGGGTGTTACGGGCGCTCCGGTAAGAGCTGCTGCGAAATTAGCCGGATTGGTCCCTGTTGTTGAAATCAGGATGTCAAAAGATTCAGGATAAGCCGCTGAAGCATTGTTGGCCCAAAGAGACAATTGATTTGAGATACCTGCTGTGACCGTAAATTGTGGTGTTATCAGATAATCATCATGAGCATCTGAAGAGTAGCTTATTCTGACTACATGGCTTCCGGTGTGGGCGTCTATGGGTAAAGAGTCGTCTTCCCAGGCTTCCCATTGGTTGGTGTCGCCGCCGTTGACGACAGTCCATGTCGGAAGGATTCCAGCTTCGAAACTGTCGCTGAATTGTGAATAACCCTGAAAGGCAAAAGCCAGCAGGAAGGTAAATAGTAAAGTAATTTTCTTCATAGGTTGTCGGTTAGTTATAGTTTTGCCAAATATTGAAATAAGCAAACAAACAACCGAAATTTAAAACAGTATAATTTGTGACATAAGTCGGGATAAATTGTGACTAATCTAGTGAAGCCAAGTAATCATAAAGGTTTACGCTATCCGGCAATTCCATTTTTGATGTTATCCTTTCTTTTCTTTTTCGGGAAGAATCTTGCGAAATATTGAGCATTGAAGCGATTTCTTTATTGTTTAGATTCATATAGATGTAGGAAATATACCGTATATCGTTTACCGAAAGATTCGTGTGTTTTGCTTTTAGAGCATTTAGGAATCCCTGATTGACTTCTTCAAAATGCGTTACGAAATCATTCCAGTCGTTATTCAGGTCCAGATGACTTTTTAAAGATTCCATCTGAGTGATCAGCACATTGTTTTTAGAAACCTGTGCCAGTCTGGAGAGTTCGGATAAAATATTCTCAATCATATGATTTCGCCCGGATAAATACAATGCTTTTACAGATAATTTTCTGTTCTTTAATTCTATTTCCTTTTTTAGACGTTCCTGTTCGGAGAGTAAGATCGTTTTGTTTTCGCTGCATTCTTTTTCAAACTGCAATGATTCATTGTTCTTTTTGATCAATTCCAATTCGAGAATTTGCCTGTCCCGCTCTGCAATAGCCTTTTTTTGTTTGTGTTTTATGGATAAACTCCGCAAAACCCAAATGACAGAAATTACAATGATCAGGATACCGGCAATAATAGAATAGAATATTTTCCTTTCATCGATTCGTTTGGCTTCGTTGGCTGTTAATTGGTTCTTGTAATTTACAATACCCAGTTTTACTTTGCTGTTTTCGTAGAGTTTATTGTCTTTGTCCTTATTCAGATTCTGATTGGTTTTGATGATGGAGTCTTTGTACTGAAAGGCAGCTTCATAATTCTTTTTGCCGAAATGGATCAGAGACATCAAACCATAAGAGTCGATTTTCATTTTAGGATTTGGGTCTTTGGCTAGAATTTTATCTACATACAGCTTGGCATTGTCGAATTTATTTTCATCGAGGTATGCTCTTGCAATGACAGAATACAATAATATTTCGATTTCGTTACTGTCCAGGTTTTTTGTTGTTTTCAGCAATTGTTCTGCTGTTTTTTTTGCCGTTTCTGATTTCCCTTCATTCAGATCGCAGACACAAATCCCGATTTTTGCCAGCACCAGAAACTCTTCCTTGTGTGCTAAAAGAGGCAGCGCTTCATTAAAATAAGCCCGTCCTAAATTATAGTCGCCTGTTCCATTGGCCGAATTTCCAAGATTTACGGCATACATTCCAATTTTTACCGTGTCTTTCCTTTCTTTTGCAATTATGTAAGCCCTTTTAAAATAATCGTTGGCTTTGGAGTAATCTTCTTCTTCAAAATAAAGGATAGCGATATTATTCAGCACAGTCATTTCTTCTTTTGTTCCCAGCCGTTTAATAGCAAGGGTGTAAGCTTCCAAATAATAATTGAGTGCTTCGCCATACTCCAGAAGCATATAATAATTGGCGCCAATATTATTTAATGCCAAAAATTGCTGCCTGCTCCAATTATTCTTTTTGGCCAAAGTAAGCGCGCCGGTCAGCAATTGCAGAGAATTGGAATTCTGATGCTTGTTGAGCGCTGCTTTCCCTTTTTCAATTAAAGCATCGCATGTTGCTTGTGAATCTCCCTGCGCTATGGCATAGTTTTGCAGAAACAGTAGGGCAACAAGAGTTAAAAACCTGAGTTTGCATTTGTTTTTGGACATGATTTTGGGGTGTGGGATATTTCAGCCAAAGATAAGAATAATTGAAAAAAAACAATAGTATTAAACAAAACGTTAATGTTATTTTAAAGAAATGTCAATTTGTTTGATGATTTACTTTTTTAATGAGGCGGTTTGCAGCCAATGTAATTGCCTTACATAGAGGAAGGATGCTGGGTGGATTTATTCTTGTGCTTTAAGAGAATTAGGCTTTATTAATCGTTTTTTTAACGCTTTTTTAATAACGAGCTGGTATTATTTATCTAATTTTGTTTCGCTATTTTGATTCAATGAAAAAATTTCACCTTTTATTTTTATGTATGGTACTTGGCTTTTTTTTGATGCCGAGTGTGAGTTATGCGTGTGAAATAAAAGCAGAAAAATCCTGTTGTAAAAAGGAAATGACTGCCAAGAAGGCTAAAAAGGATTGCTGTGAAAAAAGTAAAGATCCAAAAGAAGCACAAAAAGATTGCGAAGGAAAATGCGGACATTTGAATTGTACAACTTCTACGGTTCAATTAAGTCTGCCTGTTTGGAATGAAATAGAATTCAAAAGCAATTCTTTTGATTTTCGATCAGAAAAACAAAAATTTTATCATAATGAAACCAGCATCTCTTCCGGTTTCTATTCTGTTTGGTTACCGCCAAAAATAGTTTAATTTTATTCTTTGACAGCCATAGGACTGTTGTAACGGAAGCAAAAGAATGTTTTCCGATGTGTTGTTCAAATAAAATTTCGAAAGAAACGGACTATACGAGTTCCATTCAAAAAACAAAAAATGAAAAAATCAATATCAAAAATACTGGTAGCAGCTATAGCGTTGCTATCATTCACGGCATGTGAGTCACAAATTAAAGAAGCAAAAACAGAGACAGTAAAAATTTACGGGAACTGTGATATGTGTAAAGAAACAATTGAGAAGGCAGGAAATGTCCGAAAATTAGCCAAAGTCGATTGGAATACGGATACCAAAATAGCTGCAATTACTTACGATGCAAAACAAACAAATCAGGATGAAATTTTGAAACGCATCGCTCTGGCTGGGTATGACAGCGATAAATTTCTTGCTCCGGACAATGTGTATTCAAAACTTCCTGAATGCTGTCAATATAAAAGAGAGGCTAAATCAGCCTTAAAAGCGGAAGTTGTTGAGGGATCAAACAATAAGGCACAAATGGACAACATGGAAAACCATGCGGATCATTCAAAAACGGCAAAAGAGGAAAATCAGGAGACCAACCAGCTCCAGCCTGTATTCGATTATTATTTTGCCCTTAAAGATGCTTTGGTTAAAACAGATGGTAACGTTGCATCTGAAAAGGCAAAAGAACTGGCAAAGGCAATTCAGGCAGTAAAAATGAACAAACTGGGTACGGATGTTCATTTGGTCTGGATGAAAGTGCTGGAAGATTTAAAAGAAGATTCGGAACATATTGCCGGAACCAAAGACAGCAAGCACCAACGAGATCATTTCATGAGCCTTTCAAAAAATATGTATGCTCTGATTAAAGTTTCAAAAACGACAACTCCCGTTTATTATCAGTTTTGCCCTATGGCCAATGACGGGAAAGGGGCTAATTGGCTAAGTAAGGAAAATGCCATCAAAAACCCGTATTATGGTTCGCAAATGCTGACTTGCGGAAAAACAGTTGAAACGATTCAATAAGATGAAGCTTTATATCAAAAATATGGTATGCGGCCGCTGTAAAATGGTAGTGAAGTCCGAGTTTGAACAACTTGGGCTTCCTCCACTTTTGGTTGAATTAGGCGAAGTCGAATTAGAAAAAGAGATAACAGAAAGCCAAAAAGAGACACTGCTTCAGCGCCTTCGTTTGCTGGGTTTTGATCTGATTGATGATAAGAAAAGTAAAACGATAGATAAAATTAAAACAGTAATTATTGATTTGGTCCACCATAAAAACAATGAGCTGAAAACCAATCTGTCCGATTATTTGTCTGAAAATCTGTCTCAGGATTATAATTCATTAAGCAGCCTTTTTTCGGAAGTAGAAAATACGACCATCGAAAAGTACTTTATACAGCAGAAAATAGAAAAGGTAAAAGAACTGATTATTTATAATGAAATGACGCTGAGCGAGATTGCTTATTTATTGCATTATAGTAATGTAGCTCATTTGAGTAGTCAATTTAAAAAAGTAACAGGATTTACGCCCACCTATTTTAAGCAACTGAAAGATAAAAAGCGCCAGCAGATTGAGAGCTTGTAAATCTTGTAAATCATTCCCAAAATTGTATAACATGAAAAAGGGAATACTTCGGAAATTTGCATTGTATAATTACTAAAGATAAAACAATGACACACCGATATCAAATAACAGGAATGACATGCAGCAGTTGCGAGGCAAAAGTGAAAACAGCTTTACTGATGGTAGAACATGTAACAAATGCGGAAGTTTCTAAAGAAAGTAATTCGGCTGTAATTACTATGGACAAACACATTGCCTTACCCGTTTTTCAACAAGCGCTTGACAGCAAATACCAGATTTCGGCAACGCATCATAATGAAACAGCCGAACAGGCAAAATCGTGGCTGGAAACCTATAGACCTATTTTGCTGATATTCTTTTATATCAGTCTGGTAACGGTTTTGATCCAGTTGAAGAATGAGCATTTTGACGGTATGGAATGGATGCGCCATTTTATGGCCGGGTTCTTTTTAGTGTTTTCTTTTTTCAAACTTTTGAACTTAAAAGGTTTTGCGGAAAGTTATGTCATGTATGATGTGCTGGCAAAAAAACTTCCGGTATGGGCGTATGCCTACGCTTTTGTCGAATTAGGTCTTGGTGTTGCCAATCTGATTAATTTTAATTCCATAGTTACCAACAGCGTTACGTTTGTTGTGATGTCAATTAGCAGTATTGGGGTATTGCAGTCGGTATTGAATAAAAAGAAAATTCAGTGTGCCTGTTTGGGAGCTGTCTTCAATTTGCCCATGAGCACTGTTACTATTATCGAAGATGCACTGATGATTGCCATGAGCGGCATAATGCTCTTAACACAAATCTAAAATGAACAGCAGAAAGAATAAATACATAAGAAGGATGGTTTTACTACTGTCCTTCCTTTTTGCCTTGCAGCAGATGCAGGGCCAAAAAATAGTGCGGTACGATTTATATGTAAAAGATACTCTTGTCAATTTTTCAGGAAAAGAAAAAAGAGCCATTGCGGTAAACGGGCAAATTCCCATGCCAACACTTACTTTTACCGAAGGAGATATAGCAGAGATTAAGGTACATAATGAATTAGACGAAGAAACGGCGATGCATTGGCATGGACTGTTTTTGCCCAATAAAGAAGACGGTGTGCCCAATCTGACACAAATGCCAATTAAGCCACACACGACACATACGTATACTTTTCCGATAACTCAGCATGGTACACATTGGTATCACAGCCATTCGGGATTACAGGAACAAATAGGAATGTACGGTTCTTTTGTAATGAATAAAAGAGAAGGCGATCCATCATTTAGGAAAGGAATAGATGATGTACCTGCAATTCCCATTGTTTTGAGTGAATGGACGGATAGCAACCCTGAAAATGTACATCGGATGCTGCACAATGCTTCTGATTGGTTTGCCATAAAAAAAGGGACCACACAGAGTTATGCGGAAGCGGTCAGGCAAGGTCATTTTAAAACCAAATTGACCAATGAATGGAAACGCATGAATGCTATGGATGTGAGCGATGTCTATTACGAAAAGTTCTTGATTAACGGGAAAAAAGAAAGCCAGCTATCCCAATTTAAAGGAGGAGATAAAGTCCGATTGCGGATTTCAAATGGCGGAGCATCAACGTACTTCTGGTTAACCTACGCTGGCGGAAAAATGACAGTAGTAGCTAATGATGGTAACGATGTTGAACCGGTTAGTGTTGACAGATTGATTATTGCTGTTTCCGAAACGTATGATGTAATTGTTACTATTCCGGCGGATAAAACGGCGTATGAATTTTTGGCTACAGCCGAAGACAGAACCCAATCAGCATCATTGTATTTAGGGGGCGGTATCAGGCAACTGACATCACCGCTTCCAAAATTGAAATATTTTGAAGGAATGAAGATGATGAACGATATGATGAAAATGAACGGAGATTTAGACGATATGGGAATGCAAATGTCGCTCAATCAAATGGATATGAATGTGGTGATGTATCCCGAAATTACAGGAGAAGCAAAAGCAAAAGCGAACCACAATGCGGATACCATGAAAATGGGAGCGGCTTCCTACGACAGCAATGACCTTTCGGATATTGTTACCCTAAATTATGCGATGCTCAAAGCGACCTCGAAAACCAATCTTCCTCAAAGCGCTCCAGTGAAAGAACTGCGTTTTGAACTCTCGGGAAATATGAACCGTTATGTGTGGAGTTTGGATAATAAAGTGGTTTCTGAAACCGATAAAATTCTGATTAAAAAAGGGGAGAATGTTAGAATCGTACTCTACAACGGTTCGATGATGCGGCATCCGATGCATTTGCACGGTCATGATTTTAGGGTGATTAACGGGCAAGGGGATTATGCACCATTGAAGAATATCATTGATATTATGCCGATGGAAACCGATACCATTGAGTTTAACGCCAATGCAGAAGGCGATTGGTTTTTTCATTGTCATATCCTGTATCACATGATGGCAGGAATGGGAAGAATTTTTACTTACGAAAACCAAGCACCTAATCCATTAATTCCAAATCCGAAATTAGCACAACGAAAATTATTTGCGGATGACAGGAAATTCCATTTTATGACAGAAAATGATTTTGCTACAAACGGGAACGACGGAGAAGCCATGCTGGGTAACACACGTTGGAATATTGGCACAGAATGGCGTTTGGGTTATAGCAAAATGCATGGGTATGAAACGGAAACGCACATAGGAAGGTATTTGGGTAAAATGCAGTGGATCATGCCTTTTGTCGGATTTGATTGGCGCTATAGGGAAATGGAAGAAGGAGAAATGGAGAAGAACCTTTTTAATCAATCCAATACGAAAGACAATCGGGCGGTATTTAGCGCAGGTATTGAATACACCATGCCTATGCTGATCAAGGCTCAGGCTGAAGTGTTTACCGACGGTAATTTCAGGCTGCAATTGGAACGGATGGACATACCGCTTTCAAAACGCCTGCGAATGGATATCATGTGGAATACGGACAAAGAGTACATGGCCGGTTTGCGTTATATTCTTAAAAGAAACGTAGGTATCACAACCCATTATGACAGCGATATGGGGTTTGGGTTTGGGGTGAACCTGAATTATTAGGAAATACAGAGATGTAAAAAAAAACCAGCCTGAAAAACTGGTTTTTTTATTGCAAGTAAGGAGTAGGGTTTTGCCTTCTCCTGTTATTATTCTGCTATTTCCTCCAGATCTTTTTCACCGATTTGCTGTCTCCACATAGCATAATACAGTCCGCGTAGTTTTAAAAGTTTTTCGTGAGAACCACTTTCTACTATTTGTCCTTTTTCCAAAACAAAGATATTGGTAGCATGCATGATAGTGCTCAGACGGTGCGCAATGACAATGGTAAGATGGGTCTTATCTACAGATACTTCACGAATGGTTTCTGAAATTTCTTCTTCTGTCAGCGAATCAAGCGAAGATGTTGCTTCGTCAAAAACCAGAAGGTTCGGACTGCGGAGTAAGGCTCTGGCAATGCTTAGACGTTGCTTTTCACCTCCGGAAACTTTGACTCCGCCTTCACCAATGAGCGTGTCTAAGCCTTTGTCGGCTCTGTCCAAAAGAGTATGACAAGCCGCTTTTCTCAAAACATCAAGACACTGCTCGTCAGTAGCATTCGGATTAACAAATAACAGGTTTTCCCGAATAGAACCTGAAAACAATTGAGTGTCCTGGGTCACGAAACCGAGGCGTTTACGAAACTGATCGAAATCAATCTCATCAAAATTATGGGCATTATAAAGAATTTTTCCTTCTTTGGGTTTGTATAATCCGACCAGTAATTTTACCAAAGTTGATTTTCCTGAACCTGAAGGTCCTACAAAAGCAATGGTTTCTCCACGTTTTGCTTTGAAAGAGATATTGCGTAAGGCATCTTTGGTAGCCGATTGGTGTTTGAATTTAACTTCCTGAAATTCAAGAGTGTCAATATTGATTATCGGATACGGATTTGTAGGCTTTACTTCGACTGGTATTTTGAAGATATTTTCGAAATTCTGGAGAGACACTTCGGCCTCACGATACGTATTGACAACATTTCCAATTTCCTGTAATGGACCAAATAAAAAGAAGGAGTAAATGTTTAGTGAATAGAATTCCCCTAAAGTGATTTTACCCTGGTAAATAAGATAAATCAATACTAAAACCATCAGCGTACGAAGCAGGTTAACGCAAGTTCCCTGAACAAATGACATGGACCGGATGTATTTGACTTTCTTAAGTTCCAGTTTGAGAATTTTTTGGGTTGTGGCATTCAATTGGGCAATTTCCTGTTTTGCCAGCCCTAAAGATTTTACCAGTTCTATATTGCGTAAGGATTCCGTGGTTGTACCGGCAAGACTTGTCGATTCTTTGACAATCTGAATCTGAATTGTTTTGATTTTTCTGCTCAACACCGAACTGATCCAGGCAATTAGCGGACCTGTAGCTAAAAACAAAGGCAATATGGACCAATGCACAGAGTAGGCATAAATCGAAATGAAAATCAAAGCGATTATAGATTGAAAAAGGATATTAATTCCGACACCGATTAGTTTTTCTACATCGGTTCTTACTTTTTGAAGTATTCCGAGCGTTTCGCCTGAGCGCTGGTCTTCAAAGGATTCGTAAGGTAATTCCAAAGAATGACTGATGCCGTCAGCATATATCTGGGCACCCACACGTTGGGTTATTGTATTGATGTAATAATCCTGGAAATTTTTTGCAATTCGGCTGACAAATGCAACCCCTACAGAAGCAGCGGAAAGCGGTAAGATAGCATGGAAAAACTGTTCTGCCGTATGATTTTCTGCTCTGTATACAGTAGCAACATCATCGATGATTTTACGAAATATGAAAGGATCCAGTAAAGAAAAAACCTGATTAACAGCAGCTAAAACCAAAGTCAGTATGACAGTGGATTGGTATTGTTTGAGGTAACGAAGCAATATTTTCATAGTTTTAAAAGAGAAAAGTTTAGCGTTAACTGTTTTTCCTAAGCACATTATATCGAATTAAAGATACTGTTTTGACATTTTATTCCGATGACTGTAAACAAAAAATTGTGAGTATTTTTTTGAATTACTAATGTGTTTACAAAAAAAACAGAAGAACCGGGAAAAATAATTTAATTGGAATCTCTTGATTTTAGGGAGATTTAAAAAAATAGTATGCAAATATATAGAAAAAAGATCTTTCTGAAACGATTGTTTCAAAAATAATTATATCTTTGTCCCAGAAATATCCATAGCATGGGACGGAATGTAGAATTTAATGAATGTGAGATTATTGAGAAAGCGATGAATGTCTTTTGGGAAAAAGGCTATCATGCAACCTCAATGCAGGATTTAGTCGATGCGATGCAGATCAACAGAAGCAGTTTATATAATACTATAGGAGACAAACACTGTCTTTTTATAAAATGTGTAACCACTTATGCTGAAGCCGGACTGCGTGAAACCAAGGAAAAAGTAGCCAAGGAAAAATCAGCATTGCAGGCGCTGGTCAATATTATCAGAGATAAAGCTGCCTGGGTAGTTGATTGCGAAAAAGGCTGTCTGGGTGTTAAAACGATATTCGAAATTGCCCCGGAAGATGTTGAAGTGAGAAAGGTCCTGAGCAGAAATAATGAAATATACCTGGAACTTATGTCAGGAATAATTCAAAAAGCCATCGATGATGGAGAGCTGGATACTGATGAAGATGCTTCCTTAATGGCAGAATACATTTTAACAACATTTACAGGTTGGAAACAGGCATACATCCTGCATCAGGATCCTATTAAAATTAAAAAAATGTCAGAATACCTGATTAAGAATATTACGCGTAAGTAATATTTTTTTTACATAATTCTGGAATAAACATTTCAAAATAATAATTTATTTTATCAGTAATCGTTTGTAAATCAGCGTAAATTCTGAAATGAACGTTTCAAAAAAGAAAACCAATTGAAAAAGACAACACATTTATCACATCCTAAGTTTCGGGCATTATTAATTCAAAATCAGCTTAAATTCTGAAACGTTCATTTCAAAAAAACCAACAAACATCATGGAAAAAACAGCAACAATTCAATTAGAACAAGAATCAATAATTAGTAACAACAAATCAAACATCATGAAAATTAGTATCATTTTAAGTCTTATCACGTTATTATTAACTGGATGTGGCAACAATAACGAAGCTGCTCAGGCGCCGTCTGCCGTAACACTTCCGGTGTTGAGTATTAATTCATCAACAGCAACTACAGAGTCTGAATTCCCGGCTGCCATTGAAGGAACAGTTGATGTGGAAATCAGACCGCAGGTAAGCGGTACTTTAGACAAAATATTTGTGGATGAAGGAGCGTATGTATCTCAAGGACAACCTTTATTTAAAATCAATGACCGCTCTTACCGCGAACAGCTGAACAATGCTTTGGCAAGTCTGAATGCAGCAGAAGCAGCCGCTGTAAATGCACATCTTGAGGTGGAGAAATTAGCTCCTTTGGTACAAAATAAAGTCGTATCGGATTACCAGCTGAAAACAGCAAAAGCAAGCTTAAATATTGCTAAAGCCAATGTCGCACAATCAAAAGCTTTGGTTGGTGCTGCTCAAATCAGTCTTAGTTATACCTTAATCAAAGCGCCGGTAAGCGGTTATATAGGAAGATTACCAAAAAAACAGGGCAGCCAATTAAGCCCGGCAGATCCTGAAGCACTTACCCAGCTTTCGGATATCAAGGAAATATATGCTTACTTCTCTTTGGGCGAAAATGATTTTATTCATTTCAAGTCGCAATATGAAGGCAACACCATCCATGATAAGCTTAAAAAGCTGCCGCCTGTTTCTTTGGTATTGTCTGATAATTCGGTTTATGCAGAACGCGGAAGGGTTGATATGGTCGACGGCCAGTTTGATAAAACAACGGGAGCGATTACTTTGAGAGCTACTTTTCCTAATTCTAAAGGGTTGTTAAGATCTGGAAACACAGGGAAAATCAAACTTAGTATGCAACACAAAAACAGTTTGCTTGTACCGCAGGAAGCTACTATGGAAATTCAAGATAAAATATTTGTATTTCTGGTAGATAAAAAAAATACCGTAACCAAACAGCCTGTTTCAGTAGGCGGGAAAAGCGGAACAGATTACCTGATTACTGAAGGTATTAAAACCGGGGACAGAATTGTAACCAAAGGATTTGAAAGCCTTGCAGATGGCGCCGTAATTATTCCTGAAAAAGAGAAAAAAGCAGTGGCCAAAATCTAATTAAATTAATCACAAACAGAAATTATGTTACAAAAATTTATTGACAGGCCCGTACTGTCAACAGTTATCGCTATAATAATTGTTATCCTGGGAGTTATAGGGCTCACAACTCTTCCCTTGCAGCAATTTCCTGATATTGCGCCGCCAGCAGTACAAGTGACTGCCTTTTATCCAGGTGCTAATGCAGAAACCGTTTTACGCTCAGTAGCTCCTTCTCTTGAAGAGGCCATCAACGGTGTGGAAAACATGAGTTATATGAGTTCTACTGCCAGTAATGACGGTTCTTTGGTTATTACCGTTAATTTTAAGTTAGGAACAAATCCGGATCAGGCTGCGGTAAATGTCCAAAACAGGGTGTCGCAAGCCACGAGCCAGCTTCCTTCTGAAGTGGTCCAGGCAGGGATATCGACGGTGAAACAACAAAATAGTCTTTTGATGGTTGTGGATCTTTATACTGAAAATGAAAAACAGTACGACCAGACCTTTTTGGCAAATTATGCACAAATTAACCTTGTGCCGGATATTAAAAGGATTCCCGGGGTCGGACAGGCATTAATTTTCGGAAGCAGCAAAGATTATTCTATGCGAGTATGGCTTAATCCTTCTAAAATGGCCAGTTACCATCTGACTCCGAGAGAAGTTATGGGGGCAATTCAGGATAAAAACCTGGAAGCAGCACCTGGTAAATTTGGTGAAAGCAGCAAAGAAGCCTTTGAATATGTAATTAAATATAAAGGGAAGCTCAGTAAGCCAGGCGAATATGAAAATATAATCATCCGTTCGAATAGTGACGGCTCAGTCTTAAGACTGAAGGATATTGCAAGAATTGAATTCGGCTCCTATACTTACGGTAGCACAACACAGGTAAACGGTAAGTCAGGGCTAAATATAGCGGTGTATCAATTGCCGGGATCCAATTCGAGCGATGTGCAGATTGCGGTTAAAGAAATGATGGAAAAAGCGTCAAAAGATTTTCCTAAAGACGTAAAACATTTGATTTTATACAACACCAAAGATTCACTGGATCTTTCCATACAACAGGTTAAATCTACTTTAATTGAAGCATTTATCCTTGTATTTATTGTTGTATTTCTTTTTCTTCAGGACATTCGTTCTACACTGATTCCAGCTATTGCGGTTCCGGTTTCCATTTTGGGTACATTTTTCTTTATGGATATTTTCGGGTTTTCTATTAACCTGTTAACACTTTTCGCTTTGGTACTTGCCATTGGAATTGTTGTCGATGATGCCATAGTCGTCGTGGAAGCAGTGCATGAGAAAATGCACAGCAAAAAACTTTCGCCAAAAAGCGCTACTACATCGGCAATGAGTGAAATTACGGGTGCCATTATCTCGATTACACTGGTCATGTCGGCTGTATTCCTTCCCGTCGGATTTATGGAAGGTTCAACAGGGGTATTTTACAGACAGTTTGCTTTTACATTGGCTATTGCCATCGTGATATCAGCGGTAAATGCTTTGACATTGAGCCCTGCTTTGGCAGCTTTATTCCTGAAAGAAATGCCTACTGAAGAACATGGTGATGAAGCGGATGCAAAGTCAAAAAATTTCAAAGAGAAATTCTTTATCGGATTCAATAGCAACTTTACAAAACTGACGAATAAATATGTCAACAGTGTTCGTTTTTTAATAAAATTCAAATGGATCAGCCTTGGCGGATTAGCAGTAGTCATTTTGGCAACGGTTTATATGGTAAAAACAACACCAACCGGATTTATTCCTTCCGAAGATCAGGGCTTTATTGCCATTTCCTTGTCAATGCCAGCCGGAGCTTCTTTGGACAGAACAAAAACAGTAATGACAGAAGTAGAGGATGTTTTGGGGAATATGGAATCCAAAAAGACCTTAATGAAGCTTTCCGGTTTCAATATGCTTACGCAATCCAGCAGTCCATCAGCAGGAGTCGCATTTGTATTGCTGAAGCCTTCCAAAGAAAGAGGAGAAGTAAAAGATATTAACGATATCATGAATGAAGTAAGAGGGAAATTAAGCGGTATAAAAGGCGCCAACTTCTTTGTGTTTACTTTTCCGACGGTTCCGGGGTTTAATAATGTAGACGGTCTGGATATTGTATTGAAAGATAAAACAGGCGGAAGTATCAGTAAATTCAGTGGTATCAGTAATGCATTTGTTGGCGAGTTGATGAAACAGCCGGAGATTGCAGTGGCTTTTACCAGTTTTAAAGCCGATTATCCTCAGCTTGAAATGGAAGTAGATGATGTCAAAGCAGAACAATTAAGTGTTAATGTGAAAGAGATACTGCAAACAATGCAAACGTATTTCGGAAGCACACAAGTTTCGGATTTTAACCGATTTGGAAAATATTACAGAGTAATGGTTCAGGCTGATGCCGAATCCAGAGCCAATCCGGAATCGATGAATGGCATCTTTGTGAAAAACAGGTTGGGAGAAATGGTTCCTATCAATACTTTGGTCAAATTAAAACGTATTTATGGTTCAGAAACCGCTTCAAGGTATAATTTGTTTAACTCCATTAGTGTGAATGCTATTGCTAAATCGGGAGTTAGCTCAGGCGCCGCTATCAAAGCAGTTCAGGACGTTGCCGAAAAACATTTGCCTGCGGGTTATAGTGTTGAGTTTTCAGGTCTTACAAAAGAAGAAATCTCTTCAGGAGGACAATCGGCTATTATATTTGGCTTGAGCTTGCTGTTTGTATTCTTTTTACTGGCAGCTCAATACGAGAGTTATATTCTGCCGGCTGCGGTTATTCTTTCGATACCAACTGGAATATTCGGAGTGTTTGCTGCTATTGGCCTCGCCGGTATTGAAAATAATATTTATGTACAGGTCGCCCTCGTCATGTTAGTCGGATTACTGGCCAAAAATGCCATCCTGATTGTTGAGTATGCCGTACAGAGAAGAAAAGCAGGTAAATCTTTGCTGGCATCTGCACTGGAAGCTGCAAAGCTCCGTCTTCGTCCTATTATCATGACATCACTGGCTTTTGTTGTTGGACTTGTTCCAATGATGCGCGCCACGGGTCCATCGGCTTTAGGTAATCACTCTATCAGTATTGGTGCTGCCGGCGGAATGGTGTCGGGAGTTGCACTGGGAATTTTTATCATACCTGTATTATTTGTTGTTTTTCAATACTTACAGGAAAAAGTTTCAGGAAAACCGTTAGCAGTAATTAACAATGAAAAAAAGGGAGGCCATTAATTTCAGTCCTTCTATTAAGAAGACGCCATTATAAATTTACGATTATGAAAAAATATAGAACAAAATTTACTGTACTGCTTTTGCTGATGACAACATTCAGTTCGTTCGGGCAGGATAGTAAAACATTGACAGAAGCCGTGCCTGAAAGCTTCAGGAATACTTCTGTAACAGACACGACAACCGTTGCAGACATAAAATGGGAGCAGTTTTTTAATGAAAAAGATTTGGTGCAACTGATCAATGTCGCCTTGGTAAAAAACAATGATCTCCAGATTGCGGAAAAGAATATTCATATTGCAAACCTGCAATACAAACAGGCAAAATGGGGTAATGTACCACAAGTTAATGCTTTTGCTACTGCAAGTTCTTCCAGATTGTCAGAGAATAGCCTTAACGGAATCAATGCCAATCAGTCTTTAGGTCAAAACCATATTGAAGATTATACTGCCGGAATCAATTTATCATGGGAAGTAGGCATTTGGGGCAAAGTCAGAAACCAGAAAAAAAATGCTCTGGCTGTTTATATGCAAACGGCAGAAGCTAAAAAAGCGTTACAGACTACTATTGTGGCCAATGTGTCAAAAGGGTTTTATGACTTGCTGATGCTTGATGCTCAACTGGAAATCGCTAAAAAGACACTCATGCTCAATGACAGTACCCTTTTTATTGTAAATCTTCAGTTTGAAGCGGGACAGGTCACTTCTTTAGCGAAGCAGCAAACAGAAGCCCAACGATTGGTTGCTGCTCAACTGATTCCGCAGCTGGAACAAAATATACTGATTCAGGAAAATGGATTGAGTGTACTGACCGGTACATTTCCGGATGCAAAGGAAAGAAACAGTAAACTGCATTCCCTTATTGTAAAAGACAATCTTTCGGCCGGAATACCTGCGCAATTAGTAAGCAGAAGACCCGATGTAAAAGCGGCTGAGTTGGCTCTGAAAGCAGCTAATGCAAAAGTCGGAATTACAAAAGCCAGTTTGTATCCTTCACTAACTATTACTGGAACTGCGGGTGTAAATGCGTTTGAGGCAAGTAATTGGTTTACTATTCCAGCTTCTTTGTTTGGCTCTGTTGCCGGTGGTTTAACAGCACCTCTTCTGAACGGAAAGAAGATCAGGACGCAATATGAAATTGCAAAAGTACAACGCGAACAGGCTACAATCGGATTCAGGCAAACCGTATTGGTTGCTGTAGGAGAAGTCTCTGATGCACTGGCGAAGATTGACAAGCAGGCTACTCAATATTCCATTGCAAACCAACGGGTGGAAACCCTTAAAAAAGCAATTGCAAATGCCAGTATGCTTTTTAAGAACGGCATGGCCACTTATCTTGAAGTCATCGTTGCCCAAAGCAATCTTTTAAGTGCTGAATTGGAATTGGCTTCCATAAAAAAAGACAGATTGTCATCGAATGTTGAATTATACCGCGCACTTGGGGGTGGATGGGAATAATTGATTGGAGATTGAGGTTTGTTGTGATGGCCGGGATTTCAAC
>NZ_JBOGUT010000036.1:0-36051 GCF_050696275.1 Flavobacterium sp. | reverse complement strand
TTCAAAGGGCCGGCAGAGGACTAATGCGCGATATAAGTATTGAGCTTAGCGGATTTATTAGTTCACCTCTGCTTTCCTTTGAATAAATTTAGTTTTTTATCAAATACAAAGTAAAGGCGGATTTGCATTAAATAACTTAACTATTCCTGTGTTTTATAAACTGATTGATTTGAAAAATGAAATGGTGTTTTAAAATTTTCCTTTGTATTTGATAAAAAACTAAATTTATTCAAAGGAAAGCAGAGGTGAACTATTAAAATAACACTTTATGTTTTGTTTGAAGTGTCTTTTTTGTGTTTTTACCCCAATGTAGAATACAGAAGTGCAATGCCTAAATTTATTTAAAAAACATCATTTTTTATTTGTTTTTAAGCACAGTTCTTTGTTAGGCAACGTAACTTTTTGGACTATTATCTCATCAATTCGAGTGAGGCATATTTATTTGAGAATTCTTTACACAAAGCTGTTAATTGTATGGATTCAGCGTATGTACTTCTCTTTTGTCTATGTGCTTGGTAAACAATTTCATTATTTAAAAACTTCATCTGATCGAACATCTTACTAAAAAGGAAAAAATAATCAAAATAAATATTCCAATCTTCCGTTCCAAAATATTCAACACGATAATTTTTGTCAAAAATATCTATTTGTTCATTGATGTTTTGGTCAATATAAACGTCATCATATTCATCTTCAATGTCAATGAGGTAAGTGTTTATATATTTATCAATTTCTTTTAAAGCTTTAAAAGTATTATTCCCACTTGGTTTTTTCAGGGAATTAGGGAGTTCAAATATATCCTCAAACTCTTTAAATACCTCAAATATATTTATCTCGAGACCTTGGAAATCTAAAAAAGTTTTAAAATTCATAGACATAAAATCGTAACCTCCAGTAAATCTGTAATATTCATCCACAAGTTCAAATTTTGTAGAAATTGATTTTTGATTTCCTTTTAGTAACCAGTCATTTTTTTCATCATTAGATACAAAAATAATGTCCTTTTTCTTTTTCTTTCCAAGTTCCAAAATACTCTTCCAAATTAGAAAGTCTCCGATTGCATTATTGTCTTTAGATTTATCTTTATTCCCTGGAGGAATATCATCTTCTATACGATTTTCATATTCTTTAATAAGCTCTTCTTCTGAACCTGCAGGTGAAATGATTATTTTTTCGGTAAAAGTGTTTTGATACATCGTTGTAACTGGATCCGACCAATTCCAGTCGATTATGCCAGATTTTAAATCTTCTAGATCCTTTTTGTATTCTTTTATTTGTTTCAAAACTTCCTCTTTAGTTTTCTTTAGTTTTTTATAGGCATCTAGCCCTTCCAAAATAGGATAGTCAAATGATTTGATTGGTGGTAATGTTGATAATTGATTATCTATGGTGGAAAAGAGTTCGGAAATTCGGAAAGAGCGGTTTTTTGCAAATTCTTTTAATGAATGTTCTGGGATATATAGCTTATTGGAAGATATAAGATTTTGATATATTTTTCCAATTTCTTCAATGTTTTCTTTTCCCGTATTGAAAGGTATTAATAATGAATTTGTGTCCAATACAAATATGGCATTTTTTAAAATATCCGTTACACCTTTTCCTTTTCTTTGAAGAATTGATTTTGAATCAGGAAAATGCCTATTGTAAATAAAGTGATTTTTGGTGTCTTTGCTCATGTTCTGAAGTTATGTTGCCTAACGTTTCGCGGCTACAAGAAGTGGCGAACTTCGGAACGCTATATTTTCCATTAAGATAATATTTCTTGCGAAAGAAAAACGTGAATTTTGAACAAAATTCGCAATTGCGAGAAACGGCTGTTATGAGCTGTTTTTTCTACTTCATAATCCATAACTTTCATTCACGCAATCTATTCCATTTAGATTGTCAATAGGAATTATTCTTCCGTTTTTCGAATTTGCTTTCCAAGCCTTTACAATTTTATTCAAGTATTCTGCGTCATTATTTTTGTCTTTTACAACTGCAATAATTTCACTATTATTTATACCATTTACTCGACAAGTACAAAGTGAAATAATTTCATCTTCTTTCAGATTGCTAATCATAATTGTGTCCAATATTTTGTTTGATATATCTTTGCTTTTTCCGCGTATTTTCTCTTCCAGTATTAGAACGTATTTTCCTTTTTTGAAAAATTGAGATATTCCAAATTTATATTGATTGGATTTCTTCCCTTCGTAATCAATCATAGATTCAGCTTGAAACTCAAAATTTTTCAATTCGGGAATTTCATTAATTTCTGTATAAATTTTTCCCTTCAGTGAATTCTGTTCTTCTTTAACCTCATTTTTGCAACTAAAAATAAATATTGCAAAAAATAATAGTGTAATTGTTTTCTTCATACTTTCTGCGTCGTCCGGTAAAATAGCTCATAACGTCCCGCCGGCTTTCTGTCAGTGGCGGTTTTTTATTACTGACGCTTACAAATATACCGAAAAGTATTTAAGAAAAAACTTCTTTTTAAAGAAGAAATGCAAACACTAACCATTCCAAAAAATCCCCAAACCCGCCATTGCAGAAAACCGCTGTTAGCAGTTGTATTTCTTTTTTTAGACTGAAGGAATATGGTTTCTTCTAAATTCTTCTGCGGGTCTTTTAAACTTCAGAATTTTATGAATCTTATCATTAGATTTAGAATCCTCCAAGCTTCCAAAACTCAAAATATTGTTCTTCATATATGAAAAATAATTTTTTTGGTGGATGTCACTGTATAAGATTAAGTATGCAGATTTATCAAAAGGGTTTAATTCGATTTCTGTAGAATCTCCAAATAAACTATAACCAATTTCATTTTTATTCCAAGTTCTATTTTCAAAATCTGGCTCGCTCAGTATTCTAATATTAATTGCAGGACCGCTTCCTACATTTTTTATATAGTAATTACAATCATCTTTTTGTTCTATTGAAACTAAAGGAACTTGGCGTAAAAAATCGATTTTATCTTTTGATTTATTATAGTCGTAAACAAGTTTAGTAAAGTATATAAAAACACATAAGTTTACGAAAGTTAAGCTTAGATTTAAGATATCAATTGTTGTAGATTCCACTGTTGAAGGTTCCATCTGCGTTTAGTTTTTTAAATATAACTGGTAACGTCCCGGGGCTTGCAGAAGTTGCGAGCTTCGTGAAGTTATATTTTCCACTAAGATAAAATTTCTTGCGAAAGAAAGATGTGAATTTTGCAGATTTCTCGCAATTTCTGCAAACCGCTGTTAGCCATATTATAATATTGTATGTTTCGCTTTGCGCTTAAAGTACTGTGTTTATTGGTATTTTAAATTTAATCGGTTCAAACAAGCGCAAAAAAAAGCAAATAAATGTTTGTTTTGTTGTACCAAATGTTGTACTTTCGTTTCAGGTTGCACTCAAATGAAACGCTATATTTTAAAGGCTTTCACTGTTTTGCACCCATTTGTAAATATAGTAAAACTTTTTAATTTTCGCAATTTATGGCTTCCATTAAGCTAATTTTAAGAACACATCAGCAAGACCAAACAGGACATTGCCCGTTATATATAAGAGTAATAAAAGACAGAAAAGCCAAATTTATTTCGGTTGGCGTGAAACTTAAAGAAAGCGAATGGGACGAAGCCAAACAGCGTGTAAAAAAGAATCATCCTAATAGCGCGAGAATGAACGCTTCCATTGCTCAAAAGATTGCAGATGCCGAGGGGCAGGTTGCCGATTTGGAACGAAAGGTAAAAACTGTTTCGGTTAAAAAACTCAAAGATGCCATTAAAGGAAAGGAAGTCCCAAACTTTTTTGACTATGCTTATAAGCGTTGCGAAAAAATCAAAGGAAGTGTTTCTGTGGGGACGTATAAAAACTATGTTCTTTATCTTAAAAAGTTTGAAAACTGGGTAGGGACAAAAGATGTCTTTTTTGACGATATTACCGTTTCCCTTTTAACAGATTATATGGCGTATATGAGTAATGAATTAGGAAATGGAAATACAACACAGCGTTACTCGATAATGATTTTAGCCATTATGTTCAAAGAAGCCATTAAAGAGGATATTATCCCCGAATATATGTACCCTTTTAGTAAGCTTACTTTAAAAAAGAATACTGGCACACGAACATTTCTAAAAAAAGAACAAATTACCGCTCTTGTGGATTTTCCAGTAAAGGAGGGTTCTCTTATGGAACTGGCAAAAGATATGTTTATCTTTTCAATTTATGCAGGAGGTCTCAGATTTGGCGATGTTATGGAGTTACAGTTTAAACATTTTTTACAAGCCGATTCCAAGATTAAAAAGACAATAAATAAAACCATCAGCAGAACCAAAGCAGAGCATCAATTCAAAATAGGAAAAGTAGCTTTGGATATTATAGAAAAATACAGAAAGGAAAATGCCAAGGAAACAGATTTCATTTTCCCGATTATCAAACATAAAGAACAATATTTGAAAGATAGAGAATACCGCCAAAAGATAAAAGAGAATGCCACAGGGTCGATGAACTTTCAGTTAAATAATATTGGTAAAAAACTGGATTTACCTTTTAGTTTATCTTTCCATTTGAGCCGTCACACTTTTGCCACCAATGCCTTGAACAACGGTATGCGTATCGAACACGTTTCCAAACTTATGGGACATCAAGACATTAGAACCACACAGATATACGCTAAAATATTGGGAGAGGAACTCGATAAGGCGGTTGATGATTTTATTTATTAAATCACAAAAAAATGAGAATACTAAAATATTGTAAATCACGTTATTAAAAAATAAGCAAAGTAGTAGTTAAAATCGTGCTAATTTTTTAATAAAAAATTATGAAATCCTTTTGAAAAAAAGGATTTTTTTTCCTCTACTTTAGCCCCAAGAAAGAAGTTCTTTTAAAATATTATTCCAAAGAAAAGTCAGTATTGACAATTGTTAACATAGCTTTTTAAAAATCAATTAGGTACGGAATAGATTTAAAATTACCATTTCAAAGAGTATGCAAAATCATAACCTAAATTGTAGCATTAAAATTCTATGGAGCAAAATTTTCAAACTGCCTCGTTTCTCGAAATGGTGGTGACGCATTCTGCAAAAAATTCCAATCACGATTTTGACATTATTCTCGATAAAAAAGTTACCGTACATGATTATTGTACCGCACTCATTAATAAGGTTTTTGAACTACATCAATCCGATTATCCCATTTTTCTAAATTACCAAACCAGTTTGGTTAAAGAACCGATTGTATGGTTAAATAGGTTTGAGGAATTGATTTCCAATAATGAAGACTTATTTACAAATAAAAGAGCCTTGTGTCGTTATAACAAACTATTCAATTTGATAGAATCCAAACGAAAAGAAGTACAATTTTCGAGTGTAAAAGATGACAAGCAGACCATTGCTAAAAGATTTATCAATGCGGAGAGTGAGGACAGGCATTTTTCATTTTGCGAAGTCAAAAAGCAAATAGATAGTCTCGATGATGATAACGAAAAGATATTACTATTAACCAAAGAAAAGCACGAGTACAGACAAGCCAATATTGAATTTATCAATCAGAAATTACCTTTGTTTGATGTGCAATGCAGTAAAGAAATTAAACAGATTTACGAACTACAAAGTATTAAAAGTAGCATTGAGAAATTTAGACCAACAACTGCAAGCAATTTTACACCACCTACAAAATTGCAATTCAATTGCAATGTCAATCAATTTGTGGATATATTCTATCAAATGTCCCGTGAGATAATGGTTGAGGGTAAGCCAATGGTTGAGGGCAATATCAATGATATTGCGGAAATGATAGTAAATACATTTATAGATAAAGAGGGTAAGGAATTAAGCCCGCTTAGTGTTAAAACTATCCTACAACCCTCAAGGGAAGACAAACGCCCCAACACCAATAAAAGAATAGATATAAGCAAACTTTTATAGCCAAACACAAAAAGTCCACAAATTCTCTGTGGACTTTTTTATTTCCTCTCCTTTTAGCTTCTTTAAAACCTCTGTAAACGCTTGTGAAATAAGGAATTTATAAAAACGAAAAAGGTCTTTTTAAAACAAAAAGACCTTAAAAGACTTTTTTAAAATTGTCCCTTTTTTAGCTTAAAAATGATAAGAAATTGCCATTTTTAGGGTTGATTTTACCCAATTCTGCACCAAATCAAAAAGGTCTTTTTACTTCAGACTTTGACACCCCGTTTTTGAAAGAGTGAAAATACGCCAACCCCTTTAAAATATAGACTTCCCAAAGTACGTAAAATAAACTTGGTCTTCAAAGACCAAGAAAAGACTAAAAGACTTTTTCATACACCGCACATTTGCTTTAGAATTTTTAAAACGCAAAAATATGGAGGTGTTTATTTTGTCCAAAGCGCAATTTGCCGAATTGACTTCAAGGCTCGATACATTGCAAAACCTACTCAATACCACGGAATCAAAAGGCTCTAAAAAATCCTTTATGGATAATGAGGAATTTTTACAACTTATGGGTGTTTCCAAGCGTACCGCTCAATCTTGGCGGGACGAGGGTATAATCTCATTTAGCCAAGTAGGAAACAAAATCTATTACAAAATGTCGGACGTTGATAAACTACTGGCAGAACACTACAAAAAATCTTTCAAGAGATAAACCATTGCAATGCCATTGCAATTCTCCAATAACAATACATAGACAGCAATTTGCTGAATTCCCTTGACGCACAGGCGCATCATAGCGCCTTGCTGAAAGGTTAAAATATCTACTATGAGAGCCAGTTCACAACAAAAAATAGACGATAGAGTTTTCTCCCTTGCCTCAAATCTCTTTGGTTTTGGCAATACAGAAGCTAAAAAACAAATGGAACAAACCATTGCAATGCCATTGCAATTGGATAACCGAATCATTGCGGTTTATCCCGCTATCATCGAAGAAGCCTTTGCAACCACTATGGACAATTACCGCAAGTATATTGCTTCCTACAATTTTAAAACACAGGCAGAAAACGAGCTTATCCAAAAGCACAATACTTCAGTTGCGCAATTTTGCGAAGAAAACATCTTAACTGAAGTTCAAAAAGGATTTAAAAATGTCTTTCTGCTAAAAAATAAATCACTCAAACCAAGAGCATACAATGAAGCTGTAACCGAGTTCTGTGAGTGTTACGGCATGATTGTAGAGAAAAAGAAAATTCAAAGCGTTAAATACGCTACGGAGATTGTTTTTCAAAACCTCTTGCACCTGTATAACTCGCAATTAATGAAACGTAACGAGAAATTCATTAAGGCAGGACTAACCACAAAACGCCCTATACAAGAATTTAAGATTAACTCTTTTTTGGTTACCGAATTAAAGCGAAAAGAGATTCAAAGTATTGCCATTTGTACTAAAACAGTACGCAATCACAGACAAAGATTAGAGGAAGCGGGCGTATTTACCGAGTATCATTTCTCTGGGCAAAACAGACCCGTAGAAGTGCATATCAACCCTGAAATTTTGGTGATTTTGGATATTTATACCTCAAAAGTGAAAAGCGTTGAAAACAAGCAACTTAAATGTGTTTTTTGGAATCTTTTACCTGATAACAATGAAAGTACAAGAACAATATTAAATGAATATCAAAAGAATGAGAATGTTGAAAACATTTCTCAAGATATAAGGAGTTCGGGCGAAGCCCTCACGCCTTCTCATTTGTTTTTTACAGGAACACATACCAGCAAAGAAAGAATTTCAAACCAAGGGGCGGGCGCGAAAACTGTTAAAGTTGAGAATACTTTATCCGAGAAACTGCAAAACCTGATTCTACACCCGCAGGAATTGGCGGTAAACCTTGCCAATGGGGAGTATCACAATTACAAGCCGATAGACATTCGCTATCTGTTCAAAGAAGCTTTTTCGGGAACACTGACCAATGATGAGTTCCGAGAACTGGCTTTGCAGGATTTCTTTAAATCCATATCCAAGATTTACAGACAATCGACACCCTTTGCAGGGAGTTGGAAAAAGGCAATCAACCTGTACTATCAAAACAAATGGATAGCCTTTACAGGCAACAGTTTCAATAAAAGCGTACTGGTGGATGAAATACAGCAAATGCGTTGGCGCATCGAGTGGGCAAGAAAATGGTTCATTAAAAACCAGTTCCCGCCACTCTTCCCATACGAGTATTTTGATATGACCCGTAAAACGTCAAAAGAAGTCGGATTTGAGTACACCAAAGGCAAATGGAACGAACATCTTTTATCCATTGCCAAATACGATGCTTTGAAGAAGAAACAGGCTTGCGATGCGGTAAGAAGAAAGGAATCGATTAACCACGCCAAGAAGTGTGAAACGGCACTTAACCGCTTTTTCAAAAATAAGGTAACCTACACGCAATTGTATGATTACGTGCAGAATAATCTACCGAGCGAGTATATAGAAAAACTGCCTGATTTGATACTCAAAAAATCATTGCAAGACAATCAGAAAACCATTGCAATAGGCGAAAATGAAGTAGTAAAGTATAGTTTGTTTGAATTTTAAAACCAAAGAAATATGCCAGTTTTTGACAAAGAAAAATCGAAAATTAAAATGGTCATACTAACCAAAAGTAAACGACAAAACACGGTTTGGTGGTCGCCCATTAATCAGAACAAGCGCAAGAGCGAACTGGTAATTAGAAGTATGCTCAAGCGATTTGAAAAGAGCAAGCTTATTGCCATTACCAACGTAGTACAATTTTATGAAAACAATCAATTAATCTCTCAATTCAAATACTAATATGAAAATAGCCTTAAAGAAAATCAAGATTGCAGACATTGAAATTATCCAATCGGAACTGCTGAAATTCATTAGAAACAAAGTAGATAATATCGCCCATTGCAAGGATTATGAAAAGTATTGCAATGATATTATCATCATTGACACCTTGCAGAATATGTTCTTTATTTTCAGAACAAAGATTGAAAGTAAAAAGCAGGTATCAAACATTACCCTTTCGCCCACGCAGGCGGTCATACTTCTTTTTTGTTGCCAATGGCAAAGAGAAGAAAGAACCGAGGTACAGCGAATTGCAATGCAAATGGTATCAGATGTATTGCACGAGAAGCTTGTCAATATTTAAAAGGCAGGCTATGGGAAAAAGACTTATAGCAGGGATGAAATCGCTTTATCCCACCAATGCGGTTATCAATAAAAACTTCATTATCAGGGTGCTTGAAAATCCGAAAACCAGTCCAGTTAAAAATACCAAACTCCGAACGGCAAATACCATTTCGGAACTTATCGGAGACGAGCAACTGAAAATGAAGCTGTTTAACAAGGTTTTAAACGGTCAAGCCGACAAATACACCTTTCTAATTAGAAACCGCCTGAAAATTGATTTTTGTTCAAAATAACTTTAAAAAAACTTCACAAATGAAACTCAAAAACCGCTTTAAAATACTGCTTTGCAATGCTTATGTAGTATTGCTCTGCATTGCAATTGTTATTGTCTTGCCATTGCAATTTGTTTTATTTCTTGTAAAGGGTAATAAAAACAAGTTGGTAAGACCTTTGGAAGACAGGGCTTTTAAAACGCTATTCTGTATTAACGATTTGAGAAAGAATATTTAACCTCTTTATGCCAGTTCTACAATGAGAGAAAAGAAACCGATGCCCAGTGCTGTCACTAAATCAGAATTGGTCAGTATGTATTTAAAAAACAAGATGAGTGAAGCCACTATCAAAAAAGGGGTAAACACCATAATCGAAGCCAAAATAAAAGAGGAAAAGAAATGCGAATACTCCATAGGGATGCACACCGTGCCTCCTGATATTTTAGAGGAATTCATCGCTATTTATGGCTTACCCGTAGGCTATTATTTAGATGATGATTGATTGCAATTCCATTGCCACACAATTGCAATTGCCTTTATAATTAATTGCAATTAAACCGAATCAATCGAAATCACCGCAAACCCCTGTCAATCGCCCTGACGGGGGTTTTTGATTATACACCTTTGTAAAAGAAAGTTAGAGCAATTGAAAATGACAAAGGATGAAATCAACTTAATTCTAAAGCGTAGGATAAAAAACGGGGACGAGTTTAACCATCTCATTGAGAAGCCAAAAAATCAAAAGGTAAAACTGGAGAAAGGCGATACGTTTTATTCGGTTTCCATGATGAAAGTTTGGGTTGAGAAGTTTTACAAACAGGTTGCCAAACTATCACAGATTTTGAAAGGTCAAACCGTAAAAGAGACGTGCGACAAGATCCATTACTTTTTGTACTACGACATCCAGTATCAGGCTGATGGAGTTACACAGAATTTAAGAAGCCCTGCAAACAGTTGGTTTAACCGTAGAGAGGGGATTGACTGTAAAAGCTATTCGATTTTCGCCAGTTCGGTTTTAATGAATTTAGGGATTAAACATTACATCAGGCAAATCAAACAGCCCAATTTTAATCCAAAACAGTACACCCATGTTTACGTGGTTGTGCCATTAGACCAAGAGAGCGGAAAATTAGATAGGGGTCATTGCATCATTGACGGGACGATTGCCAGTAACAAAGAGCCGAATTACACAGATAAAAAAGATGTTTTTATGAATCAGAAATTGCCACATATAGGGCTTAACTGTCCCTCTCCGAGAAAGGGATTAAAAGGGACATCGAGCAGAACAAAGAAGAAAACTACCACCACCAAAAAAAGCAGTAGTGCCAGTAGAAACAGATTTCCATTTTAAAAAAACAGAAGTATGATAATATTAGAAGAACACACAGGCTTGAATGCGGGATTGAACAAAAGTTTTTTTAAGAAACTGAATTTCAAAAACGTTGCGAAAATGGCATTTGCACCACATCTGCTTATTCCAAAAAACAAAAGAGGAATGCTTATCAAAGGAGCATTAGCACCCCACACTTTGATTAAAAAGAATCAAAGAAATCGATTAATCAAAGGAGTATTTGCACCCCACACACTTTTAAAAAGATAGGTATATGTTAATATTAGAAGAACACACAGGCTTAAATGCAGGCTTGAACAAAGGACTTAAAATAGGTAAAATGCTTAAAAAGAACGTGAGGTTAAGAAACGTATCTATCAAGAACGCTGTTAAAGTTGGTAAAAAGATAGTTCCGATTGCCTCTATGGCTATGAGCATTATTCCTGGAGGTGGTATAGTAAGCAAAGTGCTTGATAGCAAAGTCGGTAAAATACTAACCAAGGTTAAAAGCAGTAAAGCCATAAAATTTGCTACAAAATTAGGTAAGAGCAAAGTCGGCAAATTTGCGATAAACAATGTTGTGAAGCCAACAATTAAAAATGCCTTTGCAGGCAATCAGCCACAACCTGCGTACAATGAACCACAACAAATTGAAGCTTCCGAGCCAGTTGAAGTGATGCCAAATGCAACTCCCACACCAGCGCAATTAGAGACCATTGCAGAGGTAAAAGGAGTTTCGGCGGAATCCTTATCTACGAGCACACCAACTGGCGAGGCAGTTCCAAACGATGCGCAGATTGAAACACTTTCAAATATTAAAGACATTCCCGTGGAGAATTTGAAAGAAGAAGTAAAAGCACAAAGGGAAACTGCCCAAATCGAGAGTGGGACAATTCCAACGGATAAACCAAATTATACTATCCCAATTGTCATTGGTGCGGTAGCAGTTGGCGGAATCCTTTTAGCCACAAGTTCAAAAAGTAATTAATAAAGAGAAAAATGAAACAAGAGTTAATAACAATTAGTTCTGCCGTAGTAGTAGGCGCACTCTCACGAGGGCTTACAGGTACTATGACCGAAACATCTTCCAACACGGTAAAAGGTGTTGTTAATGGTGCGGTTGCTGTAGGTGCTGGATTTTTGGCAGTAAAGGTAAAAGGAAGTGATACCAAGAGTTCACTTTTAAGAGGTTCAGCAATTGGAGTTTCCATTGCTCACGGTTTGGAATTGGTTAAAAATGTTTTTTCATCTGAAAAAATTGCCTCCAAACTGAATCCTGAAACAGCGATGGGAAGATTCATGCAAAAGGCAGCAGGTCTTTCAGGAGCGGTAAACGGTCTAAACGGCTACATCGATGCTTACGGAAACTATCACGAAGACGGTTTGGGCGGTTACATTGATGCCAATGGCAACTATGTGGAAGATGGCTTAAACGGTTATGACGAGGACGGTTTAAATGGCTATTATGACGAGGCAGGCAACTATTACGAAGATGGTTTGGGCGGTTATATCGATGCCAACGGCAACTATGTGGAAGACGGCTTAAACGGATATGACGATGATGGTTTGGGTGCTTACGATGATGAAGACGGTTTAGGGGCTTACATCGACGAAAACGGAAATTACATACTGTAATACAAAATAAGAAGTAAAAATTTAATTCATAAAGAAAGATGGAAAATAGAAATCCGCAATTGCAAAGAGCAATTAAAGTTTTAGGGGCAAGACAACGCCAACATACACAGGCTGTCAGACCACAGCCGACAAAATTAGTCGATAAGACTTTTTACCTGAATTTAAGGGTTGACGGAATGAGTGGGATTAACCAACTCGTTGATGCTAACACCAAGAAAATAGTGGGTATTACCAATTTTGACGGTAACATTTTGAATTCGGGGCGTGATGTGGTCATTGATGCAATTCGCTTGCAATTTACCACAACGGGTGAAAAACTTGAAAGTGCCAATTGGCAAAGCAGGGACACGCTTCCCGCAGAATTGCAAAACGCTGATTTGAGACTGATTCAAACCAACGATATGCTGATTGATTTGCCATTAACGGACACCCAGTCTTTTAAAAATGAGGATTACCGTCCCATTGCGACCACTCCGCTTTTAAGAGCTAAAGAGGAGTTCAAATTGGAATTGGAATTTCCAAAAGGTGTTACTGTTCCTGCGGCTAAAATTGGAGGGGGAATGTTTCTCCGATTAGAGTTCAGGGTAACTGAAGCAAAAAAGTAACAATTTTTTTCTTGTAAACTATGAAAAGCCGTAGTCATTAGCGGGCTACGGCTTTTTTAATATCAAACAGTTATGCGACAAATTCAATACGTTGTAAAAGCAACAATCAAACCTGGAGAAAGTAACACTTCGGAAAACTTCAAACTGCCTATGGGATTTACCACGGGAGTAGCGGTGTACACCAATGGAATCGAGAAATCCGTAAACGCAATGCCGTCTATTGAAATGAAAGACGATAACAGTATTGCAATTGTTCCAATGGTTCATATTGACAACTGGAGACAGTCAAACGGTGGCGAATACGAAAAGAGTTTCAAACCGCTCAATTTCGATACGGGCAATAAAGATTACTCACTCATTTTCGCTTTGGAAGAACCTTTGGGAGGCGTCTTGCCTTTAAAATTTCACGTCGTGTTTTTATATAACAATAACGTCAAAAAAGTATAGTCATGTTTGTAGAATCTGCTTTTATAACAAGGGAGTTCAAAGAGGAGCAAATACCCATTTTAGAAATGGTTACCTGCCTGTCTGTTGTAAATACGGGTACTACTGTGGCTGTTATCAATGGAGTTTCGATATACCCCACGCAAAAACAGATTTTGATTGTGCCTGATGGTACTTTTTCAAGGGTACAATTAGAAGTTCAGTACTTGGACAGTAAGACTTCTGCCCCTGTCATTGTGAGAAAGGTTGCCTACTCGAAAGAACGAAACAAGATTTTACTTATCTACAAAAAACTAATTTAAAATGGAGCAATTAGATGATTTGATGGATAAACTGGGAAGCGATAAGTTTTGCGCTGTCACGGTTTACGACAGGGAATCTTCAAAACCGATTTACCGCAATATGACCCAAGAGCAAATTAAAAATGAGTTTGGGACAAGCGAAGAATTCTTTGAAAAGATTTACAACGACGGTTATACAAAACTAACCATACAAGAGAAGCGAAAAAATGGCGTAAATGCCTTTAAAGTTGAGGGAGAGCCTTTCGATGTAACTTTTGGAGAGAGCGGGCAGGCAAAGTCAAGAGAGAGCGAAGAATCCCCAAAGCAGACCACCAAAAAAAAGAAGAAAAAGAAAAAAGGCGGTGGGCTGATGGGCTTGGGAATAGCGGAGATTTTCGATTTGAAATTACAGGCGCACGACCGTTCGGAACTTGCCCGTAAGTTGGAAGAATCCGAAAAACTCAATAGAGAACTTCGAGCCAAAAACGACGAGCTGAACGAAGAAAAGTTGCAGAAGAAATACACCAAGGAAAGCAACGACAGTCTGAACAATATGCTTTTGGGTGTGGTTAAACAAGCCCCACTTATTTTAAAGGGATTGGGTTTTAATGTGCCTGTTGAAAGTGGCGGTTTGGCGATGGCTTCCGCTGATGATTTACAGGACGAGAGTTATTCAGATGTCAAAAAAACATTCTTGGATATTATCAAAACCCTTGACGATGATACCATAACGCTACTGTCGGTTATCTATCAGAAAATAAATGAAAAGGGCGAAAACAACGTCTTTTCACAAGAGTTATTCGGGCTATTACAAAAACATCAAATGTTAGTATAAAATGAGCGGATTTAGTATAAAAACAAAGGAAACGAACCCTTTTAAATTACAGAAAAAGGCAAAACTGGTTCAGGAATTAGCGGATTTGGACAACGAGGTTTTGGAAAAATTGGTAGAGCTGAAGAAATCCAAAAAAGCAATTGCAATGGTAACCGATACCCAGAGTTGGCAAACAATCAAAGAGTTCATAATGTAGGTAGTTGGAGTAGCCCGTTTGTATGCTCCATTTACAAGCGGGTGAAACAATGATAAAAGCACAGTTGTAAGCCGTTGCTCCAAGAGAAGAAAGTAAAGATGAAATTACTAAAGTAAGATGAACCAATTACTGGGACAACCCTTTAAGATGCTAAAAATGAAATTCGTAAAGTAAAAATGAAATTGGGAGCAATACTTACAGCCAAAAATGAAAATGAAAAAGCAAGGTTTACATAATCCCGCAGTTCTAACAGCAGTTGCCTCATCACCACAAGGTCAAAAGGCAATCGCAAACTCCCTTGAAAATGCCAATGCGGGAATAAATGCCACAGCCTCGATAGTGAAAGGTGTTTTGAAGACAGGTTTGTTTTTAGGGATTGGATATTTTGCTTACAGGAAGATTTTTAACGGTTTTTCTCCGCTCAAAGAGAACAAAAGAGATAAGCCGAGTAATATTTCAACGGGAATGGCAAAGAACAAAGCCGAAGCGATTTATAGTGCGATGTATGGTGTTGGAAACGGTTTTAAATCGGTAAAGCAAAATCTTATGGGGGTAAATCCTAACGGATTTGTGAGAATCCATAATGCTTTTGGAATGAGAAAAGGAATCAATCCCTTATCAAAGAAAATGACCTTGATTGAGTGGTTTTCCGACCAGTTCAGCCAAAACGAGTTAATGGAATTACGCTTTCTAATCCCCAACTTTTTTTAATTATGGACAGTTCAAAAATACTGCCTATTTCGGTAGGCGTGGCGGGATTGGGAATACTGTTTTTTGCCATTGCACAGGCAAAGAAAAGTAAAAACGCAACGGCGTATCAGGACGGTGGTTCTATGGAGGAAAGTATTAATGCCAAGGAAATTGCAACCACGCTTTACAATGCGATGAAAGAAGCCAATTTCACTAATACCGAAAAGCGCAAGACCATTTTAACCACGCTCACAGGGATAAGCCAAGCACAATTTTCATGGGTAGTCAAAGCCTTTGGAAGCAGGTATTACAATACCGTGACAGGCAACACGTATTTCGCCTTATGGCAAACTCCAGTAAAGCATCCACTTAAAGTTTGGTTAAAGGAAGAACTCAGTGATAGCGATTATCAATTATTAAAATCAAATTATCCAAAATACTTATAAAGATGACCACAGAAGATAAATTATGGATTGGTGGCGGTATCGCCCTTGCCGTGGGTGGTGGTATCTATTATTTTGTTCAAAAGAGCAAGAATGATAAAGAACTCCTGCAAGAACCCGAAGCCGATTTAAGCGAAGAAACGCTTCCCAATACCACTCCTGTACCAATAAGAACCCCACCACTTTCGACCGCTCCGATTGTCCCAGTTAAAACAGTTGCCGAACCGCCAGTTAGAAGTGCTGATACATTCAGATACAGCATAGGTCAACAGGTAATGGCTTCGGGATTTAACGGAACAAAAACCTATGATGCCCGAAAAATGGCTGACGGGAATTATACCAGTGAGGGGATTAGAAAAGCCACCTTTAAAAAAGGGGATAAAATAGGTACAATCATTTGGGTAGGAAGAAGACCTGACGGAACGTATCGCTATGTCGCCCAAAGAAACGGGGCTTTTATGGATGACATCTACTGGATTCCCGACCATAGCGTAATAAAGCCAGTCGGTAAGATACTACCAACGGTTCCCGCAACTGCCGAAGCTTCGGGAATTGATAAAACCAAACTGCTTCAAAAAGGAAGCAAAGGCATGGAAGTAAGAACCTTGCAGACCCTACTTAAAATCAAGGTGGACGGGGATTTTGGAAGAAATACAGAGAACGCCCTTTATACCCAAAAAGGCGTGAAACAAATCAGACTTAACAACTGGAAATAATGAACGCAAATACAGGGATATGGGTTGGTTTGGGAGTATTGGGAGTACTCATTATTGCCTCACTCGATAGCGGGGCAAGTACCAAAACGCCCCCCAAAGAAGAAGATAAGCCGAATGTTGAACCTAAAAAAGTACAATTGTAATGGATTTTTTATTATCAAATAGCACCCCTTTTTTGAATGTTTTTAAAAAGTATGCCATCAACACACCCAAAAGGATTGCGCATTTTTTGGCTCAGATTCACGAGGAAACAGGGGGCTTTATAAGACTTTCAGAAAACCTGAATTACACACCTGCGGGACTGATTGAAACTTTTGGGACAAATCAAATTTCCCAATCTCAGGCAAATCTTTACGGCAGAACCTCAAAACACAAAGCCAATCAGGAAGCTATCGCAAATATTGTTTATGGTGGAGTGTGGGGAAAGGTCAATTTAGGCAATACACAAGTGGGCGACGGTTGGCGTTTCAGAGGTCGTGGACTGATTCAATTAACAGGCAGGGCAAATTATCAGGCTTACAAGAATTATTCGGGAGTTGATGTGATTACCAATCCTGATTTGGCTTCCCGCCCAGATGTTGCCATTGATATTGCGGGTTGGTTTTGGAGTGTTAGGTACAATCTAAATCCCGTTGCCGATAGTAATAACATTACATCAATTACCAAGAAAATCAACGGAGCGCTTACCAATTTTTCCGAAAGAGTAAAACAGCTTAACTATTACACAAGCATTGACACTCTCGGGATATTAAAAAAAAAGCGAATCCGAGACCAGTTAAAAAAAAGGCTGATTATAGCTTCTACAACCCTTTTACTCGGATGCTCGATTTTGGTTTTAAAACTAAATAAACTCTAAAGATATGCTACCAATAGAAACCTTATTAAACTATTTTTTAGGTTCTACTACTTTGGTTTCCATATACATCGCTTGGAAATCAAGGAACTCGGAACTAAAAAAGACAGAAGCTTCAGCACTTGAAGCCATCGATTCCATTTATACCAAAATGTCAATTGTAACGGATAAGAAATTTGAGGAAATGCAAAGGATTATTGATGAAAACACTATCGAAATCCGAAACCTCAAAGAGAAATTGCAAGAGTATCAACAAAGATGTGCGGGTTGTTTGAATAACAAGGACAATGAAAAGAAAAGCCCTTAACAAAATTATCACAGCAGTTAGCGTGTATTACGGAATCGATTTGTTTCAGGTAATAGAGGCTTCGGAGTTACTACTCTTTACAATCAAAGTTCACTTTAAAAAATCAAAATTATGAGAAAGTCAATCCAATATTTTATCCTGTTTATCATTTGCTCTGTGGTGTTTACAGGTTGTTCTTCAGCTAAAAAAATCAAAGAAGAAAACACCCTACTTAAAAGCGAGATTCAGAAAAGGGACAGTATCAAAAGTACGGTCATTAATCAGGCAATCGATGATAAACTCATTACTCCGATTGCGCAGAGCAATACAGGGAACACAGTTTTTGACAGTTTGGTAAATGCCAAAGTAGATGAAATATTATTGAAGCTTAATACTTCCAAGAATTCAGGAGATAACAGCTATAAACTGATTTATGATAAGTTGAGAAAGCAACTCGAATTTTATTCCAAAATAGCCCAAACCCAAAATCAAAATACGGATGTCAAAAGTGAAAAAGCAAAGACAATTATCCAGGTTAAAAAGATTCCTGTTGTGGTGAAAAAACCACTCTCGAAATTGGAGAAAATTTTAATGGGATTTGGGATTTTGGCAATACTCTTTATCGGGTTTAAGATAGTCGGCTTTATCAGGAAAAAAACAAGCGTATGGGCATAAAAGCAAAACATATCGTAATCACAGGCGCAATCTTAGGAGCGGGCATATTGTGGTACAGAGGTAAGCTAAATAAGTGGAAAGAAACTATGAAAAAACTAAAAGCGTTGCCGACTGGGATTAGAAACTTCGACATCAATTTTAAGCGTATGCGCTTCAATTTAGATGTCACGCTTTACAATCCCACTAATGACAATTTTAGCCCTGATGGAATTATTGCGGTTGTGAAAAGAATTGTGCTGAAAGACAAAACAGCCAAAAGGATAGCCACTATAACGGTCAATAAAACCTTTATTTCCATCCCCGCCAAAGGCAAGTTTGTATTAAAGGATTTGATTGTAGAAATTCCAATACTGGAAAACCTTTCTAACTGGCAAAGCCTATCGCAGATAACAAGTGTAAAAGACATTCAAACCGAAACAATTTTGGGTGTGTTGGGTAAAGAATATTCAATAATCAAGTAGTATGGATTTAGTAACAGCCTTTAACAGTCTTAACGGTACAACCGTAAGCCGAACTGCTCTTAAAAGTCTTTTGGTAAAAGCTAAAAAGCAAAAACATACCGTCATAGTGAAGCGAATCGGCAAAGTGTTGGAGCAAAACAATGATAGGCTTTTCACTATTGAGATAAAGGATTTTGTAGAGCCAATGGGACTTACTGGTGCAGAGCAACGAATCATTTTGCCCTCTTTGGAATACATTTCTGAAGAAGATACTGAAGGAGGTTTAAACGGTGTTTCTCCTGATGATATTTACAGCTACATCACGGATTTGATTATCAATACTATTGAGAAAGTAGGGCATTTGCCTTGGCAAAAAGATTGGGTCGGTTCGGGAGCTGATGGCGCAGCCAAAAACTATGTGAGCAAAAAGGAATACACGGGTGCAAACTTCATACTGAATTTTGATATAAAGTTTGATAAGGAAGGCAAAGGTTATTTAGTGCCGATAAAGTTTATACAGCCTTATTACCTTACGTTCAATCAGATTAAAGAAACAGGAGCATCTTTAAAGAAAGACAGTAAGGCAAGACGTGTGATTTATTACACAATGATTTTTAGTTTCGATAATGGCACTTTGAAATTCAAGACTACCGATAAGGCAAAATTTGACGAGTTTGTAAAATCCCATGGGCTTACCAAAGAAGATTTAAAAGAGCATCTTACCAAGATTCCAGTAATTAAATATTACAATGTTTTCAGGGCTGACGATTGTACAGGCTTAAAATTCCCTGAACCAACAGGCAATAAAAATGTCAATCCGATTGAGCAGGCACAAAACCTTATTGACGGATATAAAAACCCGCCTACTTACACTTTTGTTGGAGATAAGGCATTTTATCAGCCTGCAAACGATTCTTTGAATATGCCAAAAATAAGTGCTTTTAAAAACGAGGCTTCATATTATTGTACTTATTTCCACGAACTAACACACAGCACAGGAGCAAAGAAAAGATTAGGTAGGGATTTTTCGGGGAAGTTCGGCAGTAAGGCTTATGCTTATGAAGAACTCATTGCGGAACTCGGAGCGGTTTTTTTGTGTTCCGAAGCAGGGATTCTATTTCAAACCAAAGACAATTCGGCAAAATACCTGAAAAGTTGGAATAAGGTTTTAGTTACTGAATTGGAAAATGACAATCGATTTTTCCTGAAAGCTTCAGCACAATCCCAAAAGGCAGTAAATCATATTTTAGGTAGAAATACAGAAAAGGAATCAGTAGAAATACCTAATACACCAGTCAAGAAAGTAGCAGTTAAAAAGCCTGGAAAGAAAAGAGTAACAAGTAAAGCGAAATCAAGCAAAAAACTTGGTCTTTCTGCATCGTTAGGGATAAAAGTTGAAGTAAGTAAAAATACCCAAGCAAGGAAAAAAAGAGTTGTGCCGGTTGTTGCAAAAAAGCCTATTGGTTTGGATCATAATAAAAGTTTAAACGAACTGGAAAAATTAGGTTTCATTTCTGCGGATTCTGCTCCACAAGAGGCAAAAGATGTTTTTGTTTTGGGTGGAGAGATTGGAAAGTTTTTGCAAAAGCAACAACCTCACAAGGCACTTATCCTGATAAAAGGGAACAAGCACAGTTCAAAGTCACAACTGGCCATGCAAATAGCAAATGCTTTTGGAGAACAGCAAACACCTGTTGCCTATATCGATTATGAGCAAGGAGGAATTGAGAGTAAGGACACAGTAGATAGCATCAACCGAAATACTACCGAGAAAGGACGAAAATACATTGCCATTAAAGGTTACTTGGAAAATCCATTTGAGGAATTACAAGGATTCTGCAAGGTGGTCAAGGTTATCATTGCGGATTCGGTTACGGATTTGAAAATCACAGCCGACCAACTCAATTATTTGAGAACGACTTACCCAAAAATTATTTGGTGTTTTATTTCTCAAGTAAAAGAAAACGGGGCGATGTATGGCGGTAACAAAATGGCTCACAATCCCACTTCAGTAATTCATTGTTCCTCGCATCCTGACCCCAAAGAAAGGTTTGCAACATTGGAGAAAAACCGAGGTAATGACCTCACTCTAAAATACTCGATGTATTACAAAAAAGTAGTGAACGAACAGAAAAAGCAAAAGAATAAAAGCAAATTATCATTCACAGTAAATTAATTAAAAATCAGAAATCATGGTAGCAAAGAAAACAAAGACGAAAAAAAAGAAAAGTATTACTGCTAAAAAAATGTGCAGTAGAATAATCCAAAGGGAGGGCGTTAAAAAAGACGGAACACTTAAAAAGGGGTATCGATATGCCAAAGGTGGGAGAATCGTTAAGGCAAAAACAAAGAAATAGTTTTTGATTAATTATTGAGAGAAGGTTGTATGAAAAATTGTATTTTCGACAACCTTCTTTTTTGTATGTTTCATTTTACTTCTTGCCGCTTTTTTGTATGTTTGTTAATTATACCGTTACAAAAAGTAGCAAAAGGATATAATAAATCATTATCATTTTTATATACCGTTGAGCAATAATTACTTCAAGAGGTAAATAAAGAGTTGGATAACTTTGAAGATGGTAAATCTACAAGCTAAAAAATATAAAGAGTAACTACTTTAATAATGAAAAAACTAAAATTTATAGATTTATTTGCGGGTCTTGGTGGATTTCATCTTGCACTTCATGATTTAGGGCATTCCTGTGTATTTGCTAGTGAATTAAATAGTGAACTTAGAGAATTATACAAAAATAACCATAATACAGAAATTGAAGGTGATATTAATTTAGTTGATGTAAATCTTATTCCAAGTCACGACATATTATGCGCAGGATTTCCATGCCAGCCATTTTCTAAAGCAGGAGCGCAATTAGGATTAGAAGACCCTAAAAATGGAAATTTATTTTATAAAATAGTTGAAATATTGAATCGTCATAAGCCTGAATTCATTTTTTTAGAAAATGTTGCAAATTTAAAAGGGCATGATGAAGGAAATACTTGGCAAGTGATTAATGATGAATTATCAAAATTATACGAAGTCAAGGAAGAAATACTATCTCCACATCATTTTGGCATTCCTCAACATCGGTCAAGATTTTATATAGTTGGTAGATTAAAAGAAAAGGGCGGATTGCGCGATTTTACATTTCCAGAGAAAGAAGAAAGAGAGGATATTAGTATTCACAACATAATAATACCTGACGATGATGATTTTATGACTTTGAGAGAAAATACAAAAAATCATTTGGTAATATGGCAAGAGTTTTTAAATAATTTAAAACCAGAAGAAGTTCCAAGATTTCCAATTTGGGCAATGGAATTTGGTGCGGATTATCCTTACGAAAACAAAGCCCCTATAAAATTGTCAGCTAAAGATTTAAAAAATAGAAAAGGCGCATTCGGAAGTTTAATACAAGGAAACTCATTTGACGATATGCTTAAATGTTTGCCTACTTATGCTCAAGATGGATTAAAAAAAGACCAAACGGAATTTCCAGTTTGGAAAAAATATTACATAAAAGCCAATCGAGAATTTTATCAAAAGCATAAAGAATGGATTGATAAGTGGATTGTTAAAATTATGGATTTTGAAAATAGCCATCAAAAATTTGAATGGAATTGTGGGGATAAGGGAGAATTGACAATAAATGATAAGATAGTGCAATTCAGACCGTCAGGAATTAGAGTAAAAATACCAACATACTCGCCTGCATTGGTATTAACGACAACACAAATACCAATTTTTCCGTGGCTGGGTAGATATATGACAAGAAAAGAAGCTGCAAAATTGCAGTGCATGGAAGATTTGAAAGAATTGCCTCCAACAGTTGCAAAAGCTTTTAGAGCACTTGGAAACGCTGTAAATGTTGGTGTCGTGAAAAAAATAGCAATCAATCTAATAAAAGATTATGAGTAAAATAGAAAACGTTTCTATAAAAATTCAGACGGGTGTTTACGGGCAATTCAGAAATTTAAAAAATACAGTTTGGTTTGCACTTGGTGAGTATGTAGATAATGCTGTTCAAAGTTTTGAAAATAATAAATCAAGATTGCAACAAGCGACTAATAACGGTTATCAATTTGAAGTGAGAATAAATATTGATAATGAAAATGATTTCATAAAAATATATGACAATGCAGCTGGTATAGGTTTAGATAATTTTCATAGAGCTTTCGAGCCTGCAAATATACCAATAGACAATACTGGTCTTCACGAATTCGGTATGGGAATGAAAACTGCGTCTATATGGTTAGCTGATTTATGGACGGTAAGAACTGGTGCTCTTAATGAAGATGAGGAAAGGTTAGTTGAATTTGATTTGAAAAAAGTTTTAGCTGATGAGAGAGAATTATTAGAAGTAGTAAATACAAATAAAAACCCATCAATACATTTTACTGAAATAACATTACATAATCTTTCAAAAAATGCGCCTTCAAATTATCAAATAGATAAAATAAAAAGACATTTATTAAGTATTTACAGAAAGTTCATCCGTAAAGGAGATATGAAACTTTTTATAAATGATGAGGAATTGATATATGAAGAACCTGAAATTTTAATTGCACCATTTTATAATAATCTCTCGGGTGAATCAATTGAATGGAAAAAAGAGATTAATTTTTCAACAGGTAAGTATAAGGTAAATGGTTTTATTGCAATACTTAGTACGATGAGTACAAGTACTGTTAATGGACTTTCGCTATTCAGAAGAGGCAGAGTAATTGAGGGTAGTCATGATGAAAAGTATAGACCAAAAGCACTCTGTGGACAAATAGGTTCTCCAAGATATAAAAGAATTTTTGGCGAATTAGAATTGGAAGGATTTGCAGTTAGTTTTAATAAGGGGAGTTTTCAAGAGCAAGAAGATTTAGAAGCATTGATGGAAGCTTTACAAACGGAGATTTCAAGTAAAGATTTTGACTTATATACACAGGCTGAGAAATATATTAAGCCCAAAACTCTTGAAAGTAATATAGCCGTTGCAAAAAATATTGTAAATACCTTAAAGAAAACATCAGATAAAGAGGTTCTTAAAACTAAATTAGATGCTTCGATAAAAGAAATTGAAAGTAAAACTTTGGCTGCTAATAATGAAGAATTTTCAAAAAAAGCAGAAACAATAGATTCACACGAAGATATTATTGAGATTAAAGGAGAAAAATATAAACTTATTCTTGAACTGATAACCGAACAATCAGTATCAGATTTATACTCTCTTATAATTTTAGATGATGAACTTTTTTCCAAAAAAATAGTTTACAAAATAAATTTGGCACATCCTTTTTTTACTCGATTTGAGAAATTGAAAAAGGAAGAAGATTATCAACCAATTATGCTCATTATCCGTTCACTTGTTCTAGCAGAGATTATTGCTCCGTCTCAAGGAACTAAGGGGGCTGGAAATGTTAGACTTAATTTTAATCATTTTCTAAGAAATCTATAAATTATGGCAGATACTATTCAAATTATTAGCGAAGTTGATTCTGGATTTAATATAACTCAAGGTTCGCGAACCTTAGATTTAATTAGTAGATTGACGAAATTGGATGATGAAGAAAAAGAAACTTTGTTATACGAATCAGAAAGTATTTTAAAGAATTGTATAAATCCTGTTTCTACTATTGGAAGTACTACAGGAATTGCAATTGGTTATGTGCAGAGCGGTAAAACAATGTCTTTTACCACATTAACAGCATTAGCAATTGATAACGGTTTTCGTATAATAATTTATTTTGCAGGAATAAAAATAAATCTTCTGGAACAAACGACAAATCGTTTAAAAAAAGATTTGCTCACTGATTCTACCAATAGCAGACATTATAAAGTATATCCAAGCCCTACAATAGCTCAAAATGTACATTTAAAAATAAAAGGGAATTTATTACTTAACAATAAACCAGCAATCCTTATAACAGTTTTAAAACATTATAAACATATTTCTGAGTTAACTAAAATTTTTGAAACTTATGAAGTTAGAGAAGCTTTAGGAAATAATGGAGTATTAATAATTGATGATGAGGCTGACCAAGCTAGTTTAAATACCTACGCAAGAAAAAATAGTAAATCAGAAGATTGGGAAGAAGATGAATTTAGTTCTACATATTCAAGTATTTTGAATTTAAGAGCTGCACTTTCAAATCATTCTTACATTCAATATACAGCTACCCCTCAAGGACCATTATTAATAAATATAATGGATTTGTTATCTCCAAAATTTCATAAAGTATTGACTCCGGGTAAATCATATACTGGAGGTAAAACATTTTTTGAAGATAATCCCGACTTGATAATTTCTATACCTGACACAGAAGTATATCATCACAAAAAAAATCAACTTTCGGAATGTCCGCAGAGTTTAATTAACGCATTGCAGATTTTTATTTGTGGTGTAGCAATTACAGTAAACATTCAAGAGAAAGAAGATTTTTTATCAATGCTTATTCATGCTGACAGTTTAAAAGATGTAAGTCGCCAATTTTACGATTGGGTTAAAATACTAAAAGATAGTTGGGAAGACCGTTTACAATTACCTGATGGAGACCCAAGTAAATCAGAACTTATTAATGAGTTTAAAGAAAATTATATTGAAGCAGTAAGAAGAATTGAAAACCCACCTCTATTTGACGAGGTTATGGTTGAAGTTCTACAAGTCATCTTAGACACAAATATTGAACTTGTTATAGCTGGTTCCAAAGAGATTGATTGGAGTAATGCAACTGCACATATTTTAGTTGGTGCTGATATGCTTAATCGTGGATATACCGTTGAAGGCTTAATGGTTTCCTATATGCCACGGTATAGTATAGGAAAGTCAAATGCAGATACTATTCAACAGCGTTGCCGTTTTTTTGGTTATAAAAAGAATTTTCTTGATAGTTGTAGAGTATTCCTTCCAAATGATTCAATATTGGAATATAGAGAATATGTAGAGCATGAGGAAATTTTTAGAACCAATTTAAAAAAATATTCTTTAAAAGAATATGAGCAACTTTTAATTCTAAGTAGTAATGTAAATCCAACAAGAAATAATATTTTATCAGTTGATTTGATTAAACATAAACTTAGTGGTTGGAGACAATTAAATGCTTTACAACATATTGATGAAAATACTATTTTCATAGAAAACTTTATTGCAAATAATACTTTTATAAATTATGAAGATTTTGGGACTCCTGATAGACGTCATAGATATATAAAAATTGAAATAGATAAAGCTATCGAGTTTTTAAAGGATTTTAAAATTGCTAATATGCCCGATGCACTTCGTAAGTCATCTACAATTCAATATCTAAGATATTTGGCAGATAAAAATGAGGTTAAGTATATCTATATTTTTGAAATGGCTTTTGGTGTGGATAAAGGACGAGAAAGGAGTTTAGATACAGATGATGGCAGATTGAAAATTAATAATATATTCTCAGGACGGTCTATAAATGGAAAGGATAAATATCCAGGGGATAAGGGTATAAAATTTGAAGATTCTATTTGCATACAAATTCATAGAATTAGATTAAAACACTCCTCAATGATGTGGGCTAATAAATTAGTGTACACTTTTGGTATCTATTACCCCGAAGATTTCGCACATTCATTTGTCGGAATCAATAAATAATTATATGCAATCTATTTTAAAAATATTTCAGGATCTAAACCAGTTCATCTCTAGTAATAGTGATGGTTTTAATATTGCTTCCTTACCCAAAATAAAAAACCATAAAATTGGTTTGTCATCACAAGGGATGCCTGTATTTTTTATCAAATGTGAAGACGGAGATAAAGAAAGAATATTGGATTATAATTTAGAATTTATTTCCGTGCAATTTAATCGTGAATGTAGGTTATTATCAGAAGATAAGATAATTGCTGAAGGTTCCTATACAGTAATATCATTAAGAACAGAATCAATTGATTTACAAGAATATTTTTTAGAGATAGTATTTTTAGTAGTTCAGAAACTATCCCCAATTGCAACACTAAAAGAACTAAAGTTTGAAGTTAAAAAACTAATTAACTTATTCAATAAGTTTACACAACCACCAACAAAAACTATTCAAGGACTATGGGCAGAACTTTTAGTAATTGAACAATCTAAAACCCCTGAGTATTTAATTAAATCTTGGCATTGTTCCCCAAACGATAAATTTGATTTTAACGACGGGATAGATAAAATTGAAGTCAAGAGCACGGCAAAAAGTAGAAGAGTCCACAGTTTCTCTTTTGAACAATTAAACCCAAACAAAAATTCTAATTTAATTATAGCCTCAGTCTTTGCAGTTGAAACAGGCATTGGGAAAACTATTTTTGACTTAGTGAAATCGATTGATTTAAAAGTAAAGAGTATAGATTTGCTTACCCATATTAATGAAGTGTTGATTGAAACGCTTGGAAAAGATTTTGAAAAAACATTTGAGATATTCTTTGACTATCAACTTGCGATTGACACATTAGCTTTTTTTGAAAGTGAGATAGTTCCAAAGATTGAAAGTTCAAATATTAAACAAGAAATTTCAAATATTCATTTTGATGTTGATTTGTCAAATATTGAGCAAATAATTAAAATAAAAACAAATTCTACTTTGCATAAATCGTTAATAAAATAGATGAATAGTAAGTAAACTATGAGAACAATACTAGCAAAAGAACTTAAAATAAAATTTGTTGAAACTCTAAGTGGTCTTGATAACTTTAGTTATGAAGATGGTAATCCGTTTTTAGTAAAAATTGGAGGTAAAGAGTTTTTCATTTTTCTTAAAAATTTATCTCCTGCTTACTTCAAAAACTCTGATATAACAAGGGTTCAATTGCCGTATAGCGAACATTTCCCTAAAATATTTGAAGCAAAAATTCCATTTATAATACTTGGTTATGATATTGACAATGACACAGTAGCTTGCTGGAATCCAGTAAAAGTTAAAGACAGATTAAATGCAAAGAGCAATGTTTCTCTTTATTCAAGAAATTCTCTCCAATCAGATATTAAAAAGAATGAATTCAAAACTGGTTTCTTATCCAATGGAGAAAAAATAATTCTTTTTAGACGAGAAAATTTACAATTGTTTTTTGAAAATTTACCTGTTTTATTTGATGATAATCAATTGGTTATTGGAATCAAAGATGATATTGTATCTAAACCAGACGAAGACAATTTTCCTGATAAACTTTATGAAATAACAGATAAACAAGTGTTAGATTTAATAAATCCATTATTAGAAAAAAATAGAGTTCTTGAAGCTGTTGAGATTTGTGCTAAACATTATCGTGCCAGATATGTTAATATGACTTTTAAAGATTGGTTTGCTTTAATTAATAAATTATATAAAAAAATTACTCCAGATATTTAAAATCAAACAACTCTTTTACTTCAACACCCAAAGCTTTCGATATTAATTTCAAGTTTGATAAGGAAGTGTTTACTACACCACGTTCAATTCTACTGATAACCGATACATCAAAATCACAGTCTATTGCAAGTTGAGCTTGGGTAATATTTTTTTGCTCTCTAAAATTTTTGAGATTTTCGCCAAAGGCAATTAAGAATATTTTATCTACTTTTTTTCGCACACACAAAATTGAGTGCATTTGAAAAATATAATATAGGAGTATAACTCCTATATATTAAAATATCTATATTTGCTCAAATATTTTTTTCGTGAGAAAATATTAACAATAATTAAGGAAAAACCGTAACGAAAATATACTTGAAAATGTTAGGTTCGCGCCCGTATAGAAAGTTTATGTTAAAGAATTATAATTTACGCCATTACATCTAATTTTAAATGATAATAAGAAAGAATATACTGTTTTTCATACTTATACTCTCAAATATTGTATTTGGACAGGTAAACTTGCCGACAGTTCCACAAACTCCACAAATTCAAAATTATAGCAATCAAAATTATTCAAATCCAAATAATAAATATATTGCGCCTAATTCTTCAGAAATTCTAATCAGTAATGATGACCAACGGAGACAGCAATCTCAAAACGAGAAGTTAATAAGTGAGGTTGAGCATAACGAAAAATTGCAAGAAGAAACAAGGAAGTCGATTAATGCAGATATTAATGAGGTCAATCGTACTAATTATTATAATCTTCCGTCATTGACAAACGTAAAAGGAACAGAATATTACAGACAGGTTTACGATAAAATGCTCTTATTAAATATTGAAGATTATTCCGTAAAAGATGTGAATTTCGATATTGAGAACGCCTACTTTGAAAATAAGCTTGATAAAGCAGAGTTTGACAAAATCATAAAACAAACGGCTGAATTTATTTTAGCTAAAATGAGAGAGAAAAATTTTGATGTTAATAGCAATACAGCTAAAAACTTTGTGCTGTTTGAGTTCTTTTCTCAACCTATGCAGGTAAAAGGATTTAAAGAAAAGCATTTTCCAATTAAATACGATTTTGAAGATTATTGGGGCAGACAAAATTGGTCGAAAATGTTTGTTACTAAACTTTTGAAAACAAAAACAGGACAATGCCATTCAATGCCATTGCTTTATTTGACACTCGCAGAGGCAATTGATGCAGAAGCATATTTATCACTTTCACCAAATCACTCTTATATCAAATTCCAAGATGAAAAAGAAAAATGGTATAATTTGGAACTGACAAACACAATGTTCACCGTTTCATCTTTTGTTTTAAACAACGGATATATTACTGCTGAAGCTATACAGAATAAAATTTATATGCAGAACTTAACTAAACAACAACTGCTTTCACAATTTTATACGGATTTAGCAAGTGGGTATTTGCATAAATTTGGTTATGATGAATTTGTAGAGCAAGTAACTAATAAGGCTCTCGAATTATATCCAACCAGTATAAATGCTAATATGATTAAAGCAAATTATGATACTGAACGTTTAAAATATGTTGTCAAAAAATTAAAAATTGATACTGAAACCCAAGAGGGAAGAGAAAGAATATTGTATTATCCAAAAGCATTAGAGCTATTACAAGCAATGCAAATTCAATACAAGGTAATTGATGATTTAGGCTTTCAACAAATGCCGGCAGATGCCTATGAAAAGTGGTTAGGTTCACTTAAAAATGAAAAACATAAACAAGATAATGAAAAGGAAAAAGAGCAATTAAAACGTTTAACAAAGGCGTTAAATGGAGCTAAAAATAAAATGAACAAACAAAATAAATCATAATGACAAAAAATGTTTTCTTAATTCTTTTACTATTGTTTTCAAAATTTTGCGCGATTGCTCAAAATAAGGAAAGGCTATTTGAAGAAAGTTATACTTTGCTAAATAGGATGATTGACAATGAAAGTAGTTATAGTTTCAAAAAAGCTGTTTTCTCTGCCGAAAATGCTTATTTGGATGGTAATTTAGACACCACCTTCGTTTATAAGCAAATTAAATTATTACATGGATTAAGCACCGCAATCATAAATAGTAAAACGCTTAATTATATTGAAAGAGATAAAGATATAGTTAATAAGCGTGCTTCAATATTTTCAATTTTATGTGATACAATACCAGTTGATGTTAATGGTAAAATGTATAAATATGAGCCATTTGGATATGATTTTAATGATGTTTTTGGACATAAAATGCCTGAAAATCTTTTTGTTTCAAAATTATTAAGCACACACAAAGGTAATTGTCATTCAATGCCATACTTATATAAAATATTATGTGAAGAAATTGGAATTGATGCTAATTTAGCGTTGGCACCAAATCATGTCTATATCAAGCATAGAAGTATTAAAGACGGTTGGTATAACACTGAACTTACTAGTAGAATTTTTCCAATAGATGCCTGGATAATGGCGTCTGGATTCGTACATATAGATGCTATTTCAAACGGTGTTTATATGAAAGCATTAGATAACAAAGAAAGTATTGCACTTGTTCTTATTGATTTAGCTAATAATTACAATGCAAAGGTTCCGAATAATGACGGGACATTTATCTTAAAGTGCTGTGAGAATGCTATAAGATTATATCCAAACTTTGCCACGGCATTAATTTTAAGAGCCGAAACACATTATAAACAAATCGAAAAAATACAAGATAAAGTTAATCAGGATTCGCTTTTTAAAGATTTGCAAAAAGAATATGCACATATTCATCAAATCGGATATAGAAATATGCCTGAGGATATGTACCTCAATTGGTTAGTTTCTCTAAAAGAAGAGCGAAGTAAATTTGAAAACAAAAAATTAAATACCTTTAACAAAAATTAATTCTTATGAAGAAGCATTATTTTTTAATTATTCTTTTATTCGCTATTGGAAATGTATCTGCACAGAAAAATGAAAAGCTTTCTAAAGAAGAAAAAGCGCGTAGAGAAAAAAATATTCAAGCAGGAAACCCATTTATAAAATATGGCAGTAAAGCACCAGTTGCAACATTGAGTAAAGGAAAATATTTAGAAGTTCATGACCTTGATAGTATTGTAACTATTGGAACAATGCGTTGGCATGTTGATAAAAAAGAAATTGTTGGCAGAATTCTTGTTGATACATTAAATGTTGATTCACAACCAACAGGTGATACAGCTGGACGTTGGATGTCAATGGATCCATTGAGTGAAGAATTTCGTAGTTGGTCTCCGTATAATTATGGTAAAGACAATCCTATTTCTAATATTGACCCTGATGGAAGAGCTGCGGATGATTGGAGAAATTCAAAAGGTCAACAAGTTTATGACCCTAAGGCTAATGGTGGTAAAGGAGATTATACTCAATACGCAACAAAGAGTGACAGAAACATTGGTAATGCTTTACAAGCAACGACAACAGGTAAAGAACAATTTAATAAACTTGTAAATTCTGCACAACCAACAGAAATTATACTGGACAATGGAAAAGGTTCAGATGGTGACGCTGGTAAAACAAAGAATAGCGATGTAGCAGTTGGAGTTGATATGGCAACTAATAAAATTGAAGAAGTATCAATCGGAAAATCAACGATAACCGTTTATATGGGCACAGTTGGAGATTTGGCAGATGCAGCTGCTGATAAAACTGGAGCTGTTGTTGGTAAGCTTAATGGCACTCCCGTTACAGGTTTATCATTTACCCAAATTGTTGGTGCAGTTGTAGGTCACGAAATAGAACATACAACCCCATCAAATGTTATTGTTCAAAATACACAGGGAGCAACGGTAAAACAAGCGGAAGCAGTACCAACGCAGGTCTCTAATAAGATAATTAACGAGAGTAGAGAATTAAATAAAAAACCATAATTATGAACTCAAAAAAATATATAACAATTGCTTTTTTATTACTTAATTTATTTTCTTTCTATGGTCAAGATAAAGCAAAAATAAATGGGAAGCTTATTTTGAAAGATTTAGATAATAAGGAATCTGTTGTTAAAAACACTTATATAATTTTAAAATCTAAGACCCAAATTGATAGTGTAAAAGTTGATGAAAATTTGAGTTTTACATTTGAAAATTTAAAATCAGATACGTTAAGAATATTCATATCTCCTAAATCATATCCTGTAAATAAATTTTATAAATTTTATTTAAAAGAGGGAGAGATTAAAAAATTGGAGCTTCCTTATTCTCCAACTTGTCCGTATGGTAAAAGTAACGTTTGTCCAATCTGCAAGAAAAAGGATAAAGTCATTCCTATTGTGTATGGACTTATGACGGAAGTAAAAGAAAAGAAATCAAAATATAAATCGGGCGGATGCGTAGTTTCAGATTGTCAACCTAGCTGGTATTGTGAAAGAAATAAAACTGAATTTTAAAATAAAAAGAGTTCATTATTCCTTCAAATAAAAAAAACTTTTGATTTGTTGTACTTATGTTGTACTAAGAGTAGTTTTATTTTTGTGAGTGCCAATAAAATATATACTTAACAAGCATATTAAGACTAAACCGCTGTTATAGGCAGTTTTTTATCGGAGAATTTTATTGATTTTTGTCTTAGTTTCTTTTATTGTTTTCAAATTATTATTGATGTTCTTTTGGGTAATATCAATAAATCCTAACTCTGTGTTACATAATAAAATATGGTTAGGTTCGTTTTCTTTTTCTTGAAGATGCTGTTCAGATTTTTCTAAATAATCTTTATAAATCCAGTATGGACCATTTTCTTTAAGAAATTCTATTGATTTATAGATTTCTACTAAAACATGTAAATCTTTCTTAAAAATAGAATACAGTTCATTTTTAGGAACACTTTGATAAATATCTAATTGTAAATTATGAAAAATACTTGTAGTGAATTGATCAATTTCTTTTTTGTCAAACAAATTGTTTAGCTCTGCATACTTTTCACTAAGTGAATCTAATATTTTATCATGATTATTTAAATCGGTAATTATCATTTGTTTTTTTCTACACAAATCAATTTTACGCTTTCCCCAACTAATAATCAATATTAATGATTGACCGATTATAGCACCAATTAAAGCAACTATAAGAGTTTTTTGGTATGCGAAAATTTCTATATTTAAAAATACCATGTCTTTTTTTGTTTATTCTGGATCCATAATGAAATCAGGTTTCAATTTCAGTTTGCTTTTGTTTAATTCGAATCTCATTCTTTCTATTTCACCCTTGTAAAATTGGGAGTCAAATTCGAAATTATATTTTTTATCATTATATTCAAATGTCCAAATAGTTTTTCCCATTGCATATTTAACTTGAGTTTTTTTCCAACCTCCGCAATCTGCTATCCCACATGCACAAGTAAAAATTAAATAATCATTATCACCATTAAGACTATTTTCAAGTTCTTCAAATATTGCTGCGTTTAAATCACTATCAATTCTTTTAAGAAATTCTTCGCCGTCAATCTTAAGATTTAGCCAGAATTCTTTTTTATTTCCATCAAATTCTTCTTTTGTATCTAATTCTAGTATGTTCATGAAGACCTGTTTAAAATTGCCTATAACTCATGTATATACGCAATCTCTAGGTATAAACACAATGTGTTAATTTGTTTAAAATCAGATGTTTGTGTAAATATATTTTAAAAAAAGTAATTCCTCTTTTTGAACATATGTAAAATATATATCACTTAAACTGACCATCACAAATATATAGAAAAGTTTGAAAGAAAAACTTTTTAAAAAATGGATTGCATTGCATTGATTCTTAGTGATAATTAACCAATTAAAACCGAAATAAAGTCATAGTTATTTTTTTCAATCTCCAACTCCCATTATACCTAGAAGTATAATTCTTTTCTATACTCACCAAGCTTTCCTCTAAGCCAAACCCTAACGATCACAGATACAATTAGCCCTAAAATCTCATGCAATTCCATAACCCAAAAATACAATGAGTAAGGTGGTCATGGTTATGCTAAACCTAAATGCTCCGTTTTTGATAACTGTTTTTACTAAATAGTTAATTCTGTATTTATTTAAAAATTAACATGTTAGATTTTTTGAAGATTTTGGTTGTGGGCACGGATTACAAATCCGCGATCGGGGGTACTCGCGCTAGTAAAATACTCGCCCTAACGGAGAATATCTTGACTTGAAGAGTAAGTGTTTGCTCTTCTCTCCTATTTTTCAACTTTTTATTTCAATCTTTTGGATATATTTGTAAATATCAGTAACTAAAAATCCCTGGCAGTTCAAAGTCTGGGTTAGCAGAAATTTAATTCAAAAAAAAATGAAATTAAAGATACTTTTGGCCTGTTCTCTTTTTGCATTGCAACTTGAGGCACAATGCTGGCAATCCTTTTCCCCGGGCTTTAACCATTCGACAGTATTAAATACCGACGGACGTATTCGAACAATTGGCTACAACGTGTATGGGCAGATCGGTGACGGAACCAACAACGAACGACATGTTTTTACACTTGCTGGCACTTCACAATATATTGCAGTTTCCGGAGGAGGTAACCACACCATGGGGATTCGTGACGATGGAACACTCTGGACTTGGGGGCGCAATGTACAAGGAGAACTCGGGCTTGCGATTGCAGGAAACCAAAATGTCCCGAGACAGGTTGGAACAGATAATAACTGGACAAAAATATGGGCGGGCAGTTTTAATTGTTTTGCTCAGAAAAACGACGGCACTATATGGAGCTGGGGCCTTAATTATTATGGGCAACTTGGGCATCCAGGATCGACCCCGCAACAAGTGGGCGTGGATACAGACTGGCTCGATATATCACCAACTCCAAATTTCACAATCGGGATCAAAACTAATGGTACACTTTGGCAATGGGGCAATGCACCTGGCGGCGGCGGAACCACGCCATTACAGATTGGGACCGCACAGGACTGGGTAATGGCAAGAGGAGGCGACGAGCACGTGATAGCCCTCAAGACCGATGGTAGCATCTGGACTTGGGGCAACAATAATTATGGACAGCTTGGAAATCCGAACCCCAATCCAAGCGGAAGCTTCATGCGCCGCGTAGGCACCGATAATGACTGGAGCATTGTTTCCGCAGGGCAGGATCATTGCGTTGCACTCAAAAATAATGGCTCTATGTGGGCATGGGGCGATGGAGCTTATGGAGCTTTGGGTTTGGGAAATGGACAGGATTTCAATACGCCGCAAATGGTTGGCGCAGCTACAGACTGGATAATGGTAAAGAGTCATGGCGCACATAATATGGCACTCAAATCAAACGGTACGCTACATTCTTGGGGCGAGAACACTTACGGTCAACTTGGTGTAATCTACCCTAACGGCAACACACCGTCAATATCGCCGTGTCCAACACTGCTAAACATGGAATCTTTTGGGCAGGATGAATTTGCTGTTTTCCCAAATCCAGCAAGAGACATTATTGAAATAAACAGCCTGCGATCATCACAAATTAAAGGCTTTCGTATTTACGACCAAATGGGCAGAGCCATGAAGGAAGGTATTGGCTACGTGGATCGGATTGATGTAAACACACTTTCTTGTGGGCTTTATTTTTTGGAGCTTCAAGGTGAGGGGATCACAGTTTTAAAATTTTTAAAGCAATAATCTTTTGACAATCCCCCAGCTGGCGGGAGCATCTTGCTCGTGCCCACAAAGAAAACCAACAAACTACAACTTTTTAGGTTGTAGTTTTATTTTTTTAAGAAACCTTCATTTTCATATTGATAAGGGTTAAAACAATAATTAAGAGGTTGTTTTGTTGGATTTGCCCTTCAATGATTGTCGGCACGGATTACAAATCCGCCTTTACTTTGTATTTGATAAAAAACTAAATTTATTCAAAGGAAAGCAGAGGTGAACTAATAAATCGCTAAGCTCAATACTTATATCGCGCATTAGTCCTCTGCCGGCCCTTTGAACCCTGTTGAATTGCTTCAAATAGAATGATAGACATAGTGGTCTAATAAAGGCTCTAAAGAAGTTCAACATTTTGTT
>NZ_JBOGUT010000035.1:0-36209 GCF_050696275.1 Flavobacterium sp. | reverse complement strand
CTACTTGCGAAATAACAGCTAATTTAAAGCCCAAATTATAATCGCGTTGACTACGCTTTTCTGCGCTGTTTTCTGATCTATTCATAATAAGTCAATTTTATGTCAACTTATTTCAGGACGGGACATATGGAATAAAAAAGCCCTGAATTTTTTCAAGGCTTTTTGTTTTGTTTTTTGTCTAAAATAATCCGTTTAATTCGGCATCAATTCTATTGAAAATCAATCCTAAATCTTCCGGGTTGTCAACGAAATTTATATTGTCTACATCAATAATCAATAGCTTGCCTTTATCATACGTTTGAATCCATGCTTCATATCGCTCATTCAATCGGCTTAAATAATCTATTGAAATCGTATTTTCATAATCGCGTCCCCGCTTGTGGATCTGACCTACTAAATTGGGAATGGAACTTCTCAAATAAATCAGTAAATCCGGAGCTTTAACCAAAGATTCCATCAATTCAAACAGCGAAATGTAATTTTGGAAATCACGGTTGGTCATCAGTCCCATAGCATGAAGATTGGGAGCAAAAATGTGCGCATCTTCATAAATTGTTCTGTCCTGAATAATTTTTTTACCGCTTTCACGAATTTGTAATACCTGACGGAAACGGCTGTTTAGGAAATAAATCTGCAAGTTAAAACTCCAGCGCTCCATCTGATGGTAAAAATCATCCAGATAAGGATTATCAACTACATCTTCAAAATGCGGTTCCCATTTAAAATGTTTTGCTAAAAGCTTTGTCAACGTTGTTTTTCCTGCGCCTATGTTCCCTGCTACTGCTATATGCATTATGGTAAATTGATTTTATAATTGGTAATTCCTTCGGCTGTAAAAATAGCTAAATTTTGGTTTTTGTAATGAAAACTTAGGTAGCTTTTTTCAATATTTTCGATGGCTGTCTTTTTATTTTTCTCAACGTCAAATAAATACAGAATTTTGTCTTTTTGAAACAAAATAAACTTCTCATCAGAGATGGAAACTAAATCATATTCCGGAATTTGTCCTAATAATTTCTTTTTGCCAAAAATATCACAGCTGTAAAACTGATTTTTTGTATCAATCCAATAAAAATAGTTAAAATCGGAAATATAGTTCCGTATGTTTTGTTCAAAAGGCAAGCCGATGGTCTGATAAGAATTCTGGATAACATTGTAAAGACCTAGTTGTTGGTTTAAATTATTAAATACCCAGAGATTGTTTTGGGAAGACATGCCAATAGCTGTAGCAATGATTCCATCTTGTTTTTCCGAGAAATTAATTTTTTGAACTTCGCTTAACTGATTGTCCAATGCAATGACGGTATTGAAATTTTCATAAAAAAGAACAATTCGCAATGGATTTTGAATATCTACTCTTGTAATCTTGCCTAATGACAGGTTTTTGTATTGTACAAATTCCTTGTTTTTGATCTTGAAAAAAACATTATTTCGGATAAAATACTGATAGCCGTAAGAATCTTCCCCAACAAAAACGTCAGCTTGAATAAATTGTGAACTCATTTGGGATGCCACAGGATTAGTGTATTGGCAATGTGCTAAAAATGAGCTAAAAAGAATAGCGAAAAAGGGTAATAATTTCATAAAAGCTAAGGTAAGAATTAAACTATTTACCTGTATCAAAGTCCAATATTTTATTTAACAATCCTTTAGTAACAAAAGACAAATTCATTCGTCATATTTGTTGTACAAAAAGAAGTTTTATGAAAAAGACAATTATAGCTTTAACGCTAATTATATTCAGTACGTTTTCTCAAGCACAAGATTTTCAAGGAATGGCGGTGTATGAATCCAAAACAAGTACTGCTGATTTTAAATCCAGAATGTCTGAAAATAAAGATATTACGCCGGAGATGAGAAAAACAATTGAAGAAAGAATGAAAAAAGCTTTCGAGAAAACATTCATCCTCAATTTTGATAAAAATGCGTCTATTTACAAAGAAGAGGAAAAATTGGATGCTCCAGGATCACAAAATAGCGGTATGAGAATGATGGGTTCGTTTATGGGCGGAGGCGGAACTCATTATAAAAATATAAAAGAGAAAACGTTTGCAATTGATAAAGAAATGATGGGTAAGGAATTTTTAATCCAAGACTCATTGCCAAAATTAGAATGGAAACTAGGCCAGGAAACAAAAGAGATTGGCGGTTATATGTGCTTTAAAGCGACAGCAATGCAACAAGCCAGCAAAACCGATTTCAGAAATTTCAGAATGAAAAAGAAGGAAGAGGAGAAAGATAAAAAAGAAGCCGCAACAGAAAAACCTAAAGTAACAAACTTCATGAATGAAGGAGAATTGCCAAAAGAAGTTGAGGTAATAGCTTGGTACACTCCTGAAATTCCTGTAAGTCAAGGCCCGGAAGGCTATTATGGTTTGCCTGGATTAATTTTGGAAGTAAGCGCAGGTAAAACTATTATTTTGTGTTCAAAAGTGGTTATGAATGTGAAAGATAAAAAAGAAATAAAAGCACCTACCAAAGGGAAAGTCGTTACTCAAAAAGAGTTTGATGAAATCGTTACTAAAAAGATGGAAGAAATGCAGCAAATGTATCAGACCCGAGGCGGAAACGGAGGAGGAATGCAAATAAGAATGGGGAATTAATATGCAGAAGTATATTGTTTTAGCATTGTTCTTTTTTAGTTTATTGCCTGCTATCGGAACTTGACAGGTAAGTCGGACTATTTTCCAAAAAAGACTAAACCAAAATTAAAAGACAACCCAAATAATGAAATATATCTTTCTTCTTTTCACATTTCTGATTTCATCATTCTCATTTTCACAAAATATCCGATTCGAAGGAATTGTAAAAGATACCACAAACGTGCCTCTTGAAATGGCAAATGTCATGGCGGTCAACAAAGTGACAAAAGCGGTTGATGCCTATTCTATTACAAATGACAAAGGGAGATTTCTGTTAAACCTTAACTCCAATTCAACCTATAATGTCCGAATTACTTTCTTAGGGTTAAAAACCAAAAACCTTACTATTGAAACCAAAACTGAAAATATTGTTCAGAATGTGGTTTTAAGTGCCGATGCAAATGAGTTGGCTGCCGTTGAAATTGTTAGAGAAATGCCAGTTTCCATAAAAGGGGATACAATTATTTATAATGCAGATTCCTTTAAAGACGGAACAGAACGGAAACTGGAAGATGTGCTGAAAAAATTACCAGGGGTTGAAGTAAACAAAGATGGAGAAATAGAAGTCGAAGGCAAAAAAGTCCAAAAAGTGATGGTAGAAGGCAAAGATTTCTTTGACGGAGATACTAAAATCGCAACCAAAAATATCCCGGCAGATGCTTTAGATAAAATTCAGGTACTTCGAAATTATAATGAAGTTACTAATTTGAAAGGATTGGAGAACAACGAAGAAAGCGTAGCGATTAACATCAAACTGAAAGAAGGCAAAAAGAATTTCTGGTTTGGAGACATGACAGCGGGAATTGGTGTTGGGAATGAAAATGACCGGCATATACTGAACCCGAAATTGTTTTATTACAGTCCGAAATACAGTATAAACGTTATTGGAAACTTCAATAATATTGGAGAATTACCACTGACTATGCAGGATTATTTCAAATTTACCGGAGGATTTAAAAACATGATGAAAAAGGGAGGAACCAATTTTAATGTCTCTTCCAATGATTTGGGAATAATGGGTATGCGAAATGATCGCGCGGCTGCAATAGATACCAAATTTGGTGCGGCAAACTTCAGTTACAATCCTTCAAAAGCATGGACAATCAGTGGGTTTGGTATTTTTTCTGCTAATGAAACAGATTTGGAAACCAATTCGAAAACAGTACGAACTGATAAATTACCTGATGGAACTTCGGTTACAATTGCTGAAAACAGTCAGAATATTTCAAACCAAAAAAACAATTTAGGTTTGTTTAAACTAAGCTCAAGTTATGTTCCTTCCGAAAAAGTACATTTTGACTATGATGGCTTGTTGAAAATATCAGACCAAAATGAGGATTCGAGTGTTTTGTCCAGCATTTTTAAAGATGTATATACGAACAAAAAGCAGAAACCATTTTCGTTCAATCAGAACCTGAATTATTATTATACAATGGATGATAAAAATGTTTTCGCTTTCGAGATGCAGCATTTATATCAGGATGAAAACCCTTTTTACAACGCCAATTTATATAAAGACGCTTTTATTATTCCACCGCCATTTGCCTCTTTAGACGGTTATGATAATTCCCAAAATCGAAATGATATCAATCAAAATCGATTTGTAAAAACCAATAAGATCGATGCCAAATTAGATTATTATTATATGGTTACCCCAAAAAGCAACATCAATATTACGCTTGGGAATACCAATTCATATCAAAATTTTGACTCGCATATTTTTCAGGTAATGAACAATGATTCTCAGAATTTCCTAAACGACCCAAAAAATAATAATGATGTAAGTTATGCTTTCAACGATGCCTTTTTAGGATTGCATTATAAGTTTATTAAAGGGAAATTCACTTTCAATCCGGGTGTTTCGGCACATGCTTATTCTATGAATAATGAGCAGCTTGGGAGCGAATACAAAAAGACATTTTACAGATTTTTACCCGATGTTTACGCTTTATGGCAATTGAAAAAATCAGAAACACTAACGTATAATTTCTCATTGGCAAATAATTTTACCGATATCAATAAATTGGCTCAGGGATTTCTGGTTTCAAACTACAATAGTTTATTCAGTGGAAACAGAACATTGGAAAATTCGCTTTCTCAAGTCCACTCTTTGCGGTATTTTAAATACAATATGTTCAATTTTGAAAATATTTTTGCCAATATTACCTATACAAAACAAGTTGATGCGATCAAAAACAGAGCTTTGCTAACCAGTGTAAATCAGGTTTCATCTGCGGTTAATATCAATTCGAATTTTGCTGATGAAACGCTTTCGGGTAATGGTGCTTACGGGCGTTCATTTCTTAGGTATTATAAAGCAAGCACCCGCGTGGGACTCAATTGGAGTAAGTACAATAATATTCGTGTAAATTCTGATAATACAGAGTTTTTTCAAACTACAAAGTCATTTACGCAATCGTATAATGTGAGTTTTTCTACGAATTATAAAGAGATTCCCAATATAGAATTGGCATATAATTTTTCTGTGAATGATAATTTCAGCGATACGTTTTATACCGATGCGCCTTCCGTTACATTAAACTATTACTTCCTGAATGCTTTTTCGTTCACATCAGAATATACGTTTTATCACAACAGAAATAAATCGGAAACGGTGAATAATGAATATGACTTCCTTTCCGCAAATTTAATGTATCAAAGGAAAAACAGTAAATGGGAATGGAAACTTTCAGCAACTAATCTGTTAAATACAACGTCACTAAATGACAGTAGTTTTAATCAATTAGGAGGTTCGAGCAGTTTTTCAAGTTATATTGTTCAGCCAAGATATGTCATTCTGAGTTTAAAATACGCATTGTAATATGTAAAAGGCTGCTATTTAGCAGCCTTTTTTACAGATAATTTCTTGAAATGTTTACACAAATACTTCCTGCTTTGTAAAGTAACACCTACATTTGATTAAAATATCCCAACAATGAAAAAAATACTGATTGCTATGTTTTCTTTGACGGCTTTGTTTTCCTATTCACAGGAAAAAGGAATCAAAAACGGAACTTATATATCAACGAAACAGACCGAGAAATTAAAACTCAACTTATTAGACGGCAATAAATATGAACTCGTTTTTCTGTATGGAAATTATGAGAAAAAAGGCGACACATTGTATTTAGGAAACCAAGTAGGCAAAAAATCCTGTTTTTCCATAAAATTTGGCTCTGATGCTGCTGTTTCGAATAGCATTTCCATAAAATTAAAGAGCAAATACATTTTTTCCTATATGGCCCAAATATATGTTGGTGTGCAAGACGGAAGTTTGCCGATACAATATAAAAGGCTGTCAGAATTGGTCAATAAGGACAATCTTGATTACGATGCTGAAGAACTGAATTTTACGATTAACCGTTCGCAATACCTTTATCTGGCGCATGAAAATTATGAAGGTAAAGTATCGCTGTCGAAATATACAATTCCAAATAAGGTTTCTGAGATTGAGGCCGATTTTGAAATGAACGGTTTCACAGATCTTCAGCTGAAAGGATATTATAGCAAAGAAAGTGATGCATTTATCATTGCGGATCTGCTGGGCAAAAACCCATTGGCATTCAAACCGGAGAATCAAATTGTAAATGAAATCAAAAACGAAGCCCTGCCTGATGAAGTTAAAAATCTCTCTAAATGGACTTACGAAGGAAAAGATGAAGGAGATGCAGAAAACGGATATGTCGCTGTAGATTCAACTACGGCCATTGTGCCAAATTATAATTTCAAACTGAAAGCAGAAAATAATTTAGCCGATGCTCTTAAAGCCACTAAAAAGGCAGTAAACAAATACCTGGTTCTTTATTACGATCCGAAGAGTAAAAATGCCAAAAAAGAGTTTGATGCATTTATTCAAAACCAATCAACTGAGATAAGTTATAATTTATATGACGGATATGATGCGAAATTCGATTTGTACAATTATTATTTGGTAACCGATAAAGATAAAAAGTGGTTAAAAAACAGTAAAATTAATGATGTCCCGTGTACAGTTGTTGTTAATGCCGACGGTATTGTTCTCGCTAAGTTTGCAGGAAGCCCAGATGCAAACAAAAGTGCTTTTTATTATTATGATCCCTTTTATTCAAAATTGAAAAGAGTTGATGCGTTGTCTAATTTGAACACTGCCATTAAGTCAAAAAAAATATCAGATGTCGAATTGTTAAAGGCTTTTGCAGAAGTAGCTGCTTTAGAAAAGTATCCTTTAGATTACGCAACTGCGGTAGAACCTTCTGCTAATGTTGTTCCAGACAAATCAAAAACAATTTCGATTGAAGAAGTTGCGATTGAAGCTGCTGTAGTAGATACTGCTGCTGCTTATTATGAAGAAGTTAAATATAAATTGACGGGGATAAAATCGGATAAAAATCAAATACAATCTTCTTGGGAACGATTACTTAAAACTCATCAGAGAGACACAAAATCTGACATGAATCTGGTTGCTGTAATTTCAAAAGAGATCAACGGTGAGGGATTTTACAAACAGTTTTTCGGTGAAGAAAAAGCATTGGACAACACGGATTTTGAAGCAATCGAGTACTTGTTGAAACATTACGATGCCATTATAGCAGAACAGAATAAGCCAGTCGACAACGATGAATACGGATTGAACGATGAAGCGGGAAAAATAAACAATACAATTTCCAATGCATTGTTTAAAAATATCACCTTACTGTCGCTTGAGGGGTTTTCGGCAGAAAATCAAAAGAAAACAATTGAGGTGTATAAGCAGTTGGTTATTAAGGATAAAGAAAATATTGAGTTAAACAGGAGTTATTTCGGTTTATTGAACACTAATGTTGAAAAATTGGGCATGGGAGATTTTTATGTTGCCGAATATGATGCTTTCTTTAACACATTATTCAATGGTAAAACCGGAATAATTGAAAAAATAGATGAATTGTATACCAAAAAGGATGGCCGTAATTATGAAAACTGGGCCGATTTCAAGAATTACTTCTCTAATTTATCCAATGATGCCGCCTGGTTTGTAGTGACTAAATCCAAAAATCCGGAGCACATCAAAAAAGCCATAAAATGGTCTGAATCCAGTGCTGTTATTTCAAAAAATAACGCTTATTATTTAGATACTTTAGCACAGTTGTATTACAAAAACGGAGAAAAAGAAAAAGCAATAAAAACTCAGGAATTGGCTGTGAAATACGCCGATAATATTGATGAAGAAACAAAGCAAGACATCGAGGAAACGTTGGTAAAAATGAAAAACGGAACGTACTAAAACAAAAAAGCCTGGCTAAATTAATAGTCAGGCTTTTTTTATTCTGATAAGCTATTACAATCCAAAAGCTGCTTTTACTTGATCTACAAAATCTAATTTTTCCCAAGTGAATAATTCAACAGTAATTGTTTTTTCTTTTCCGCCCGGAGCTTTAAAAGTTTTAGTAACGGTTTCAGGTTTTCTTCCCATGTGTCCGTAAGCAGCAGTTTCACTGTAAATCGGGTTTCTTAATTTCAAACGCTGCTCAATAAAATAAGGACGCATGTCAAAAATTTCTTCTACTTTTTTAGCAATTTCACCATTGGTCAAAGCTACTTTTGAAGTTCCGTATGTTTCAACAAAAATCCCCATTGGTTTTGCCACTCCAATTGCATAAGATACCTGAACTAAAATTTCGTCAGCTACTCCTGCAGCAACAAGGTTTTTTGCAATGTGACGTGTTGCATAAGCGGCACTTCTGTCTACTTTACTTGGATCTTTTCCAGAGAAAGCACCACCTCCGTGAGCTCCTTTTCCGCCATAAGTATCTACGATGATTTTTCTTCCTGTCAATCCTGTATCACCATGTGGTCCTCCAATTACGAATTTTCCTGTCGGATTGATATGGTATTGGATTTTATTATTGAATAAATGCGCGTATTGAGGGTATTTTGAGATGATTCTAGGAATTAAGATATCAATAATGTCCTTCTTGATTTTAGCCAACATTGTAGTTTCTTCATCAAAATCATCATGTTGAGTAGAAATTACAATAGCATCAATTCTTGTTGGCTTGTTGTTATTGTCGTATTCTAATGTTACTTGTGATTTTGCATCAGGACGAAGGTAAGTGATAGCAGTATTTTCTCTTCGTAATTCCGCTAACTCCTGTAATAATTTATGAGATAAATCAAGAGCTAATGGCATTAAATCATCAGTTTCGTTAGTTGCATAACCAAACATCATTCCTTGGTCACCTGCACCTTGATCTTCCTTATTTGCTTTGTCAACACCCTGGTTAATATCTGAAGACTGCTCGTGAATAGCTGAAAGAACACCACAAGAATTGGCTTCAAACATGTATTCGCTTTTTGTATATCCGATTTTCTTGATTACGTCTCTTGCAATTTGCTGAACATCAAGATAAGTGTTCGATTTTACTTCACCAGCAAGAATTACCTGACCTGTAGTTACTAAAGTTTCACAAGCCACTTTCGATTCAGCATCAAATGCTAAAAAATTATCGATTAACGCATCTGAAATCTGATCAGCTACTTTGTCCGGATGTCCTTCACTTACTGATTCTGACGTAAATAAATATGCCATAATAAAATTATTTTTAAATTAATTTTAGTGACGAAAAAAAATAAGATTGCAGGGGAAAGGCTAAAGAAGTGTTTCTGCTTTAGCATTTTTTTAACGAGGTTGCAATCAGTACAAATTTTTCCTCACGATTTTCGACTGCAAAGGTATGAAACGAAATTGAATTCCAAATTAATCTTCACTTTTTTTTGAAATCTTTATGAAAATCAATCTTTTGGGAAAAACTAAATACGTAGTATTTAAATATATATACCCGGCTTTCAAATGTTAAATTTTAAAATTATATTTTTTTAATTCAAAAATAGTTCAGAAGTTTGCTCCATCAAAAGTAAAGTAAAAATGAATTTAACAATGCGCAATATGTGTTATATGATGTGGAAAATTTCTGCAGGGGACACTATTGCATAATTTTAAATTTTTAAAATATACAATCAAACCTCTGCCAACCGCAGGGGTTTTTTTATGCAACAATACTAAAAACAAATCTTAAGTAATACCGAATTAGGACAAATGAAAACTACAGCAGCAAAAAATAATATGATGAACGGAATGATGTGCATGTATATGTGTCGCATCCCGCATTATTGTTGCCAAAAACGGAGGAGTTAATCTCTAATTATAGTTCAAAACTGTAAAGCCCTTTTGGTAACATTTCCAAAAGGGTTTTTTTTATTCCGGATGTATTCAGGAATGACACAGTCCGATTAAAAAATAATTCATTAAAAATTTAAGTCATGTCAATACTAAATAAAAAATTAAAAATATTCCAGTCTTCTGCAAAGCAGGAAACGCCTGAATTCAAATCTATAGAAAAACAATTAACAGCGGAAAGTGAGAAAACACTAAAAATTTCAGAACTGCTGCTTTTTCAAATTAACTCTGGAGAAAATGAAATCCTTTTCATCTAATCGGATAAAACGATAAATATGAGCAATAAATCAATAAATATAACAGGTTTTTCAGAGAGTAATAATCAGTTTGTGGTTAAATCTCAGGGGTTTAATGTGAGAATAAGTAATAATGTGTCTAATGATGACAACAATGATCCGAGCCCTGCAGAATTTTTGCTGGCGGGGTTTGCCGGCAGTATAAACGCTGTTGGAAAACTGGTTGCAAAGGAACTTGAAATCGAATTAGAATCATTATTGGTTGAAATTTCAGGGGAACTGGAAACAAAGAAAGCGGAAGGTTTACGGACACGTTCAAGAGCCGGTTTCAGAAAAATTGAAGTACTGGTGAAGCCCGTATCCGATGCGCCACTCGGACTTCTGAAACAATGGATTGATGAAGTAAAGGAAAGATGCCCGCTTCGGGATAACTTGATAAATTCAACACCGGTTCAGCTGACTTTGCTGAAAGAATTTAAAGCAGCTTAAGCGATACAGATACAATTGATTTCTTTAATAGAGAATCTAATTTAGTTTTTGTTTTTTGTTTGTTAAGACTGTCTTCAAAGTTTAGGTTGAAGGCAGTCTTTTAAAAAAATACACAGTGAAAAATTTGCACAAAATAGATCTTTTTAATGTTGATTTAGAGGTTGGGAAACAAATAAAACACCTTCCTCTTTTCTATCAAACTTTCGGCCAGTCCATCCAAGACTCTCCTGTGGTTTTAGTAAATCATGCCTTAACCGGGAATTCGCAGGTTATGGGTGAAAACGGATGGTGGAACGAACTTATAGGAAGCGGAAAAACAATCGATACGGAAAAATACTGTGTGATTGCTTTTAATATTCCAGGTAACGGATTTGACGGAGATCCTGAAAATTTGATAAAAAACTATAAGGATTTTACAACAAAAGACATTGCTTCCATTTTTTGGCAAGGCTTGGATTTTTTAAAGGTAACAGCGCTTTTTTCGGTAATCGGAGGAAGTTTAGGAGGTGGAATTGCTTGGGAAATGACTTTTTTAAGACCTAAAAATATTCAGCACTGTATTCCCATTGCGACAAACTGGAAAGCAACAGACTGGCTAATTGCCAATGTTTTAGTACAGGATGCTATTTTGAATAATTCGAAAAATCCTATACACGATGCCCGATTGCATGCCATGTTGTTGTATCGGACACCTCAATCGTTAAAAGAGAAATTTAATATTCAAAAAGAGGAAAATCAGGAAGTATTTCAAATTGAAAGCTGGCTGATGCATCATGGCAACAAATTGCAAAACAGGTTCCGATTACAGGCTTACAAGTTAATGAATCATTTGTTGAAGACGATAGGCAGTACAATTGTCATGGAAAGCTGGGAATCATTTATCCAACAGACTGAATCAAGCATACATCTGATAGCGGTAAACAGCGATTATTTTTTTACAGCAGATGAAAACAGAGATACTTATGACGAATTTAAAAAAACGAATTTAAAAATCAGGTATCATGAAATTGATTCAATTCACGGGCACGATGCCTTCCTGATTGAATTTGAACAGTTGGGTGTTTTTTTAAAACCAATATTCAGCAAATAATTACTAAACACTATAATAAATAAAAAACAAAAACAAGAAACAATGAAAATACTAAAATTTGGAGGGAAATCACTTTCTAACGGGAAAGGAATTGACCAGGTGGCAAGCATTATTGCCAAGCGTTTTTTTGATGGAGAAGCTATTGCGGTTGTCGTTTCAGCACGCGGAAATGCAACAGACGAACTTATTGCAATACTGGATTTAGCTCAATCAGGAAAGCCATATACACAACTATTTGACGAATTTACAGCATATCAAAGAGAAAATTTAGCACTTTCTTTTTTTGAAAATGAGTTTTCAACGCTGTCAAAATTATTCGAAGGAGTAAACCTTCTTGGAGATTACAGTGAAAAAATCAAGGATCAGGTTATTGCTTATGGCGAAATCCTGTCTGCAAAATATGTAACGGAAATCCTTAACCAAAAAGGACTCAAAGCTACCTATGTTGATGCCAGAGCGCTAATCAAAACCGATGCAAATTTCGGAAATGCACAACCCATCGAAACAGTTTCTAAAAAGAATGTACTTAAATTTTTTAATTCCAAAGAGGAAATATATGTCGTAACCGGGTTTATCTCGTCTACGGTAAATAGCGAAACCACGACATTGGGCAGAAACGGAAGTAATTATACGGCTTCTTTACTGGCTAATTATCTGGATGCAGAAGAATTTCAGAATTTTACTCACGTAGACGGTATTTACACAGCAAATCCTGAATTGGTTTCTGATGCCAAAAAAATTGAAAAACTGTCCTTCAACGAAGCAAATGAACTGGCGAATTTTGGTACTAATATTCTTCACGCCAAAACGATAATTCCATTAGTCGAAAAGAACATTCCGCTTCGGATTTTAAATACTTTTAACCCAGATAGCGAAGGGACATTAATTACTTCTGAACAAACGGATGAAGGAATCAAATCGCTTTCAGTCCTGAATAACGTTTCTTTACTTAATCTCGAAGGTAGAGGTTTACTTGGAAAAACAGGTGTTGATGCCCGAATTTTTAAAGTAATGGCTGATAATGCGATCAGTGTGAGTATCATTTCTCAAGGGTCTTCTGAAAGAGGAATTGGGATTGTTGTCAACACTGATAGGGCTTCAGACGCATTAATCGGACTTGAAAAAGAATTTGAAACCGATTTTTACACCAGAGATGTCAACAGAATTACGGTAGATGATAATATTTCAGTCATTTCTATTATTGGACAGGATTTGAGTACTTTCCACAAACCGTACACAGCACTAATCAAAAATAAAATTGTCCCTATTTTATTCAATAATACAACTACGGGAAGGAATATCAGTTTGGTTATTAAGAAATCGGATCTGAATCGGGCGTTGAATGTAATTCACGGGGAAATCTTCGGAGTGACTAAAAAAATCAATATTGCAGTTTTCGGACATGGAGTCGTTGGTGGAACATTAATCAATCAAATTCTCACTTCTGCTCAAAAGATTGAAGAGAGAAAAGGAATCAGACTCAATCTTTTTGCGATTGCTAATTCTAAAAAATTATTGCTGAGAAAAAACGGCAATTCAGAAGACTGGAAACAGGAAATTGCTGAAAAAGGAATAGACTATACTATCAATGATGTGGTCAGTTTTGCCAAAGAAAACCATCTGGAAAACCTAATCGCCATCGACAATACGGCGAGCAAAGACTTTGCAGAGAATTATTTTGAATTGATTGAAAACAGCTTTGACTTGGTTTCTTCTAATAAAATAGCAAACACATTAAACTATGATTTTTATAAAAAGCTAAGAAAAACATTGGCCAAAAATCAAAAAACCTATTTGTATGAAACGAATGTAGGAGCTGGTTTGCCTTTAATCGATACAATTAAATTACTCCACCTTTCCGGCGAAAATATTACGAGGATAAAAGGCGTTTTCTCAGGTTCGTTAAGTTTCCTTTTTAATCATTTTTCAAACGAGGATAAAAAATTCAGTGAAGTACTGAAAGAAGCCATCAGCAACGGCTATACCGAACCGGATCCAAGAGAAGATTTATGCGGAAATGATGTTGCGAGAAAACTTTTAATTCTGGCAAGGGAACTCGATTTGCAAAATGAATTCAACGAAATTAAAATCCAAAATCTTATTCCGAATGAACTCGGGGAATTATCAACATCTGATTTTCTTGCGAATCTTCACGAACTGGACGATCATTACAACAAATTAAAACTCAGCCAAAACCGCGGAAATGTACTGCGCTATGTTGGGGAACTTTCCGGTGATTTGCAACAGGACAAAGGAATGCTGGAAGTTAAGCTGGTTTCTATTCCGGAAAGCTCTGCTTTAGGGCAGTTAAAAGGTTCCGATTCCCTTTTCGAAATTTATACAGAATCGTATGGAGAAAGACCAATCGTTATTCAAGGTGCCGGTGCCGGTGCATCAGTAACGGCCAGAGGTGTTTTTGGAGATATTTTAAGAATTGCAGATAAAGGATAACAGCTATGAAAATTACATTAAAAAGAGTCAACGAAAATTACCATTTCGAACTGCAAAACGAACGCGGACATAAAGTTTATTTAGACAGTCGTGCCGAGTTTGGAGGAAATGATCTAGCGCCAAGTCCAATGGAATTCCTGCTTATGGGAGTTGCCGGCTGCAGCGCCATCGATATTATTTCTATCCTAAAAAAACAACGTCAAAATATTACCGACTATTATGCTGAGGTGGAAGGAGAAAGAGTTCAAATTGAAGAAGCGAAACCTTTCAAAACAATAACAGTTACAATCTATCTTGAAGGTACTATTGACGAAGAAAAAGCGCAAAAAGCAGCACAGCTTTCTTTCGAAAAATACTGTTCCGTATCCAAAACAATTGAACCAACGGCAACTATCGATTATCAAATAAAAGTCAACAAAAAATAACAATGAGCAATTCACAATTTGGGTTCGAAACTCAAGCCATCCGTACACAAACCGAACGTTCACAATATTTAGAACACTCTGTGCCATTATACCTGACCTCCAGCTTTATTTTTGAAGATGCGGAAGATATGCGTGCTTCTTTCGCCGAAGAAAAGGAGAAAAACATCTACAGCCGGTTCACGAATCCTAACACATCCGAATTCGTAGAGAAAATTTGTCAAATGGAAGGTGCTCAAGCCGGCTATGCTTTCGCAACCGGAATGGCAGCAGTCTATTCTACGTTTGCGGCTTTGCTGAATTCTGGAGATCATATTGTTTCCGTAGGAAGTGTTTTCGGTTCAACGCATACTTTATTTACCAAGTATTTCCCTAAATGGAATATTACTACAAGTTATTTTGATATCAACCAGCCCGAAACGATTGAACAGTTCATTCAGCCGAATACTAAAATCCTTTTCGCCGAATCACCAACCAATCCCGCTGTAGATATTATCGATTTAGAACTGTTGGGACAGATTGCCAAAAAACACAATCTGATCTTAATTGTCGACAACTGTTTTGCCACGCCTTATATTCAAAACCCAATTCAGTTCGGAGCGGATCTGGTCATTCATTCGGCTACCAAATTAATCGACGGACAGGGACGTGTGCTAGGCGGAATAACCGTTGGCCGGGAAGATTTAATTCGGGAAATATATCTTTTTGCAAGAAATACAGGCCCGGCTTTGTCTCCATTTAATGCCTGGGTATTGTCAAAAAGCTTGGAAACGCTGCCGGTTCGCGTGGAAAAACACTGCGAGAATGCACTAAAAGTAGCGGAGTTTTTAGAGAATCATCCTAACGTAAATCGAGTAAAATATCCGTTTCTGAAATCACATCCGCAATACGAAACTGCCAAAAAACAAATGCGTCTTGGTGGAAATATAGTGGCTTTCGAAATTAAAGGGGGCATCGAAGCAGGCAGGAAGTTTATCGACAAAATTCAATTGTGCTCTTTGTCAGCAAATCTTGGGGACACGAGAACTATCGTAACACATCCGGCTTCCACAACGCACAGCAAGCTGACGGAAGAGGAGCGTTTGGCGGTTAGTATTACTGACGGATTAGTGCGTGTTTCTGTGGGATTGGAAACGGTAATTGATGTCATAAACGATTTAAAGCAGGCGCTGGAGTAATTTTAATCAATAGAAAAACAATTTAACGGAAAAATAATTTATAAAATTAAAATATAACAGAATATAAATCTGTTTTGGGATTAAAAAAAGGCATTGTGTAGAAAATATTTCTAAATCTGATTTTTATTAGTACATTTGCACCGTTCATAAATGTATTGATTGTTATCACGAAAGCTGGAGGGAATAGACCCGACGAAAGCTTAGCAACCCTTTACCACGAAGAAGGTGCTACATTCTATCTCGTTTTTTGGAACGAGAACAGATAACCTAAAGGAATTTTCTCCCTTTTCACGATAACATATGTATTTTTTTGAAGCGAATGGCTTGCGTTTTTTTGTAATCCATTTTCCCGCTTTTCGCTATATTTTTATACCTGATCGGTATAAAAGATACCGCTTCAATCGGGGCTAAATTTTAAACTCTGTGAATCTTCGGTTTCTTTGTGAACCTCAGTAGAATAATAAAAAGTATGTCAAAAATTCAAGAAGCAATAAAAGAAAGAATCCTTGTTCTCGACGGAGCGATGGGAACGATGCTGCAGCGCTATAATTTTTCGGAAGAAGATTTCCGAGGAGAGCGTTTCAAAGATTTTCCCCATTCGTTAAAAGGAAACAACGATTTATTATCCATAACACAACCGGAAGCGGTCAAAGAAGTACACCGTCAATATTTTCAGGCGGGTGCCGATATTGTCGAAACCAATACTTTCTCAGGCACAACTATCGGTATGGCTGATTATTATTTGGAGGATTTTGTTTATGAATTAAATTATGAATCGGCTAAAATCGCTCGTGAAGTAGCAGATGAGTTTACAGACAGACTTCGCTTTGTAGCGGGTTCCATCGGGCCAACAAACAGAACGGCATCCATGTCGCCTGATGTCAACGATCCGGGTTTCCGTGCTGTCACTTTCGATGATTTACGCATCGCTTACAAACAGCAGGTCGAAGCGTTGTTGGATGGTGGCTGTGATCTGCTTTTAGTCGAAACTATTTTCGATACGTTAAATGCCAAAGCAGCTTTATTCGCCATTGAAGAAGTCAAGGAAGAACGCCAGCTCGACATTCCAATCATGGTGTCCGGAACCATTACCGATGCTTCGGGAAGAACACTATCCGGGCAAACTGTTGAGGCTTTTTTAATCTCTGTGTCGCATATTCCTTTATTGAGCGTAGGTTTCAATTGTGCTTTAGGAGCTGATTTGCTTAAACCGTACCTCAAAGCCTTATCGCAAAATACGTCTTTCAATGTGTCGGCACATCCTAATGCAGGACTGCCTAATGCTTTTGGAGAGTATGACGAAACGCCGCAACAGACACAAGCGTTAATTAAAGAATACCTCGAAGATAATCTTATCAATATTATTGGAGGCTGTTGCGGGACAACGCCGGAACACATCAAGTTAATTGCCGAAATAGCAAAAGAATACAAACCCAGAAAAGCACAAATAACTGCCTAATGAAATTGGATCAGGAAAGAAAAAATTTGGAGTTATCAGGATTAGAACCCTTAATCATTACGCCCAACAGTGTTTTTGTAAATGTTGGTGAACGTACCAATGTTACCGGTTCCAGAAAATTCCTCCGTTTAATCAAAGAAGAAAAATACGATGAAGCGCTCGATATTGCCAGACAGCAGGTAGAAGGCGGGGCGCAGATTATTGATATTAATATGGACGAAGGAATGTTAGATGGTGTTCAGGCCATGACTAAATTCCTAAATCTGATTGCTTCCGAACCGGATATTTCCAGAGTCCCTATTATGATTGACAGTTCCAAGTGGGAAATCATCGAAGCGGGTCTTAAAGTAGTGCAGGGTAAAAGCGTCGTCAACTCCATCTCTCTAAAAGAAGGGGAAGAGGCTTTTATTCATCATGCCAAATTAATTAAACGTTACGGGGCTGCTGCTATCATAATGGCTTTTGATGAGGTGGGACAAGCTGATAATTATGAGCGCCGTGTCGAGATTTGCCAACGCTCGTATGATATTTTAGTAAGCAAAGTAAACTTTCCTCCGCAGGATATTATTTTCGATCTTAATATATTTCCTGTAGCAACGGGAATGGAAGAGCATCGCTTAAATGCATTAGACTTTTTCAGAGGAACCAAATGGGTTCGGGACAATTTACCACACGCCCATATCAGTGGTGGTGTAAGTAATGTTTCTTTTTCTTTCCGCGGCAATGATACTGTCCGTGAGGCCATGCATTCTGTTTTCTTATACCACGCCATCCAAAACGGGATGACAATGGGTATCGTAAATCCTGAAATGTTATCGATCTATGATGACATTCCTAAAGATTTATTGGAATATGTTGAGGATGTTATTCTTAATAGGAGAGACGATGCAACTGAAAGACTATTAGACTTTGCCGAAAATGTAAAAGGTGATGTAAAAAATACGGAAAAAGCAGTTCAGGAATGGCGTTCGGGAACCTTACAGGAAAGATTGACACATTCGCTGGTTAAAGGAATCGATGAATTTATCGAACAAGATATCGAAGAAGCCCGTCTGGCTGCTACAAAACCTATCGAAGTCATCGAAATCAATCTGATGACCGGAATGAATGTCGTTGGTGATTTATTCGGAAGCGGAAAAATGTTTTTACCTCAGGTAGTCAAGTCGGCTCGTGTAATGAAAAAAGCGGTGGCTTACTTACTCCCTTATATCGAACAGGAAAAAGACGGAACATCCAGCTCAGCCGGCAAGATCTTAATGGCAACGGTAAAAGGAGATGTGCATGATATCGGAAAAAATATCGTGGCAGTCGTTTTAGCTTGTAATAATTACGAAATCGTAGATTTAGGGGTTATGGTCGCTCCCGAAAAAATAATCGCAGCTGCTATCGAGCATGATGTTGATATTATTGGGTTAAGCGGATTGATTACACCGTCTCTGGACGAAATGGTATACCTGGCCAAAGAACTGGACAGGCAGAACATTAAAATTCCTATCATGATTGGAGGAGCTACAACGTCACGAGCACACACGGCTGTAAAAATAGCGCCTCAGTACAGAGAAACCGTTATTCATGTCAATGATGCATCAAGAGCCGTAACTGTTGCCGGCAGCTTATTAAATAGTGACAAAAAAATATACGCCAGCACTATAAGAGCCGAATATGATGCTTTCCGGGAAACGTTTCTGAACCGCTCCAGAGATAAGAATTTCTTAACAATAGAACAGGCTAGAGTCAATAAATTACAACTGGATTGGGAGAATTTCAATGCCGTGAAACCTAATTTTATTGGCACAAAAGTAATTGAAGTAGCACTGGAAGAACTGGTTCCGTATATCGACTGGACGCCCTTTTTTGGTTCTTGGGAACTGTACGGAAAATACCCAGCCATACTAACGGATAATATCGTGGGAGAACAAGCAACAAGTTTGTTTGCAGATGCTCAAAAAATGTTAAGCGAATTATTGTCTGAAAAATGGCTGCAGGCCAAAGGAATTTATGGAGTTTTCCCAGCAAATCAGGTCAATGATGATGATATTGAATTGTACGGAAATGACGGAAATGTATTGGAAACGTTTCTAACCTTACGCCAGCAATCACAAAAAACAAAAGGAGCACCTAATATTGCTCTGGCCGATTTTATTTGCCCACAGCATGCCGGGAAACAAGACTATATGGGCGCATTTTGTGTGACAACCGGTTTTGGTGTCGATGAAAAAGCCAAAGAATTTGAAGAACAGTTAGACGACTATAATTCCATTTTAATTAAAGCGTTGGGAGACCGTTTTGCAGAAGCTTTTGCAGAATACCTGCACGAGAAAATCCGTAAGGAAATCTGGGGGTATGCTTCAGATGAAAACCTAACCAATCAGGATTTAATCAAAGAAGAATACAAAGGAATTCGTCCGGCGCCCGGTTATCCGGCATGTCCCGATCATTTGGAAAAACCCACCATCTGGAAGTTGCTGAATGTCGAACAGGAAATCGGCGTGTCCTTAACCGAAAGTATGGCGATGTGGCCTGCTTCATCTGTTTCCGGTTATTATTTCGGAAACCCGGAAAGCAAGTATTTCGGCCTCGGAAAAATAAAAGAAGATCAGGTGATTAACTACGCCAAAAGAAGAAACATAAGTACAGAAAAAGCTATGAAATGGCTTAACCCAAATATTGCAGATTAAAATGAAAGTAACGCAACATATCGAAAATGCTCTAGGAAAATCACTTTTTTCTTTCGAAATATTACCTCCGCTTAAAGGTCAGAACATTCAGTCTATTTTTGACAGCATCGGACCATTAATGGAATTCAAACCACCGTTTATTGACGTAACATACCATCGTGAAGAGTACGAATTTAAAGAATTGCCTAATGGATTGTTGCAGAAAAAGATTGTAAAGAAACGTCCTGGAACGGTAGGTATTTGCGCCGGAATTCAAAATAAATACCAAGTGGATGCTATTCCTCATATTTTGTGTGGCGGATTTACGAAAGAGGATACCGAAAATCTCCTGATCGATCTTGATTTTCTGGATATCGATAACGTAGTGGCACTTCGCGGTGATGCGCTCAAAAACGAAACGTACTTCAAAGCCGAAAAAGAAGGCAATCGAAACGCCACTGAGTTGGTGACTCAAATAAACAACCTGAACAAGGGGATTTATCTGGATGAAGATCTGCAAAACTCTTCCTGTACCAATTTCTGCATCGGTGTAGCGGGTTATCCTGAAAAACACATGGAAGCACCAAGTTTAGACAGCGACATTTATTTTCTGAAGCAAAAGATTAAAAACGGCGCCGATTATATCATCACCCAAATGTTTTTTGATAATAAAAAATTCTTTGATTTTGTGACCAAATGCCGCGCTGCCGGAATCACAGTACCTATTATTCCGGGGTTAAAACCGATTGCGACCAAGAAACAATTGAATTTAATTCCACACCGATTTAGCTTGGAATTACCGGATGATTTAATCATGGAAGTGGTCAAAGCAAAAGACAATGATGCCGTAAAACAAATCGGAATCGAATGGTGTACGCAGCAAAGTAAAGAGTTGGTGGCTGCCGGAATTCCGGTACTTCATTATTATTCCATGGGCAAAGCCGAAAACATCAAGGCCATCGCTAAGGAGGTTTTTTAAAACATCGTATGGAAATAGAATATAGTAAAAAGAAGCAAGAGTGTCTAGTCTGTTCTATGTTTTTTTCTTCAGGAGCTAATCCAGCTTTCCACTCCAATCTTTTGCTTTTTTGAAGGAAAAAAGCAAAAGGATTTCGTTGCAATCTGGGCTAAAAAAGCAAAACCCGATGCTCAAGCTTTCCACTTCGGAGCAAAGGCTTTTAAACTTTCATTCCCGTAATTATTTGGTTTTCTCTCTGAAAATAGCTTCCAGGTTTTTATTTTTTAAGTTCAATTGCAGTGCTTTCAATCCGTTGTCATACGCAAAATCGAAGACGGCAGGGCGCATGTCATCCGCAGTAGCAAAAGTCAGCTCCCAAACGGTACCGGCTGTATTGGTGAAATCTTTTATATGTGGCAGTTGAGCAAATAATTCTCCCGAAACGGCTTTGTCAAATTCCACTTCTATAGTCTGCACTGTCACTTCGGTCATCAAAGTGTCAATGGTATTGTCTGCAACGATCTTTCCGTGATTAATAATGATGACTCTGTCGCAAATTGCTTCCACTTCCTGCATAATATGCGTCGAAAGGAAGACAGTTTTGTCTGCTCCAATATTCTTAATCAACTCTCTGATCTCAACTAACTGGTTCGGATCCAATCCAGTGGTCGGCTCATCCAGAATCAATACATCCGGATTGTGCAGTAATGCAATAGCCAACCCAACACGCTGACGGTATCCTTTTGATAATTGCCCTATTTTCTTATGACTTTCCGGAGTAAGGCCTGTAAGGGTAATCACTTCTTCAATACGCGATTTGGCTACTTTATATACGTCAGCATTAAAGGCTAGATATTCCCTCACATACAAATCTAAGTACAACGGATTGTGCTCCGGCAAATACCCAACAGATTGCTGCACTGCTTTTTGCGCACTGTTCACATCGTGTCCGTTTACACTTGCCTGGCCTTCATCTGCATTAATGTAAGTGGTCAGGATCTTCATTAAAGTCGACTTTCCGGCACCGTTCGGCCCAAGAAAACCAACAATTTCACCTTTTTTTACTGTAAATGAAATACTATCCAACGCTTTCTGCGCTCCGTAATTCTTAGAAATATTTTGGACTTCAATTGACATAATTCGCGATTTACAGCAAAAGTAAACAGAAAATAAATTAATTAAATAAATTTTGGTAATTAATCACAGATAGCTCTATTTTTACTTTATCTAGTGCGAGTACATTTTAATTCAAAAAGACATTTGAAATTGCAATTAACAAACACCTATAAATAAATTTTACATATATGAAAAAGAGCATCCTTGTTTTTTCATTGCTGGGGCAACTAGTCTTCGCTCAGGAAAAGACCACTATTTCAAAAGAAGAGGTAAAGCGTATCGAGGTCGAATTGTCTTCCGACAAAATGCAGGGAAGGAAAATTTTTACACCGGGAATCGATTCGGCATCTGTCTTTATCGAAAAGGAATTCAGTAAAATAGGGCTCTCCTACTATCAGGAACTAACCAGCTACAGACAAGGCTTTCTAGTTAAAAAGAAACAGGCAAATAATGTTATTGGTATTTTACCTGGGAAATCAAAATCAAACGAGTTTGTGGTTTTCTCTGCACATTATGATCACTTAGGGATGAAAAACTCAGGGAAAGACAAAGTGTATAATGGTGCTAATGATGATGCGTCAGGAGTTACGGCTGTTATTGCTTTGGCTCAGTATTTTAAACAATTAGATCAAAACGAGAGGACCATTATTTTTGTTGCGTTTACAGGAGAAGAAGTGGGCGGTTTTGGTTCGAAATATTTTTCTCAGGATATCAATCCAGACAATGTAGTGGCGATGTTTAATATTGAAATGATTGGGACAGAAAGCAAATGGGGAAAAAATTCGGCTTATATCACAGGCTTTGAAAAATCAAACTTCGGGGAGATTTTACAATTGAATTTAAAAGGATCTCTCTTTAGTTTTAACCCGGATCCGTATCCTTCACAACAGCTTTTTTACCGATCAGACAATGCAAGACTGGCTGCTTTGGGAGTTCCTGCACATACCATTTCTACCTCTAAAATGGATTCAGAAGAAAATTACCATCAATTGAGTGATGAGGTTTTTACACTCGATTTAGACAACATGAGCGAGATTATCAAATCTATCGCCATTAGCTCAATCAGTATCGTAAAAGGGATTGATACGCCATCAAGAGTTGAAAAACTATAATTTTTTTAAATAAAAAGCAACAGTAACATATTTTTTAGTATGTTTGCTTTTCAAACAGCTCAAAAAAGCAATGATTTCAAATAACACATTTTATAGCAACAATTCTTTTTATTTCTTCTGGAAAGGCGAAAGGGATTGTCGTATGGTTATTTGATTAGAAAATTAAATTAATAATTATAAATATACAATCCCGTCCACAAGACGGGATTTTTTTTTGCCATATGGAAACAAGAATAGCAATTCAGGGTATCAAAGGGTCGTTTCATCATCAGGTTGCCGAAGAAGTTTTTACAGCACCCACTTCGCTCGACGAATGCATGTCATTCGAAAGCCTGGTGTCAAGCCTGAAAGAAAACAAAACAGACAAAGGAGTTATGGCACTTGAGAACTCGATTGCGGGTTCCATTATCCCTAACTATGCACTTATAGACAACAATGACCTGCATATTATTGGAGAGTATTATCTGGACATCCACATGAACCTCATGGCTACTAAAGGGCAGAAAATCGAAGATCTCAGAGAAGTGCATTCACACCCCATTGCGTTACTGCAATGTGCCGTTTTCTTTAAACAATATCCGCACATCAAATTGGTCGAAAGTGCTGATACTGCCGAAACAGCAAGAAGAATCAAAGAAGGGAACTTACTGAGAATCGGGGCTGTTGCAAGCCCAATTGCGGCAAAAATGTACAATCTCGAAGTCCTTGCCTCTGGAATCCATACGGTCAAAAGTAACAAAACAAGATTCGTCATTGTTAAGACTCAAAACAAGGAATTGCCTAAAGAAGAAATCAATAAGGCTTCAATTAAATTCGAATTGGATGATACGCCGGGAAGTCTTGCAACTGTACTTAATGTAATGAACAACTGCAAACTGAATTTAACTAAAATCCAATCGATGCCCATTATTGAAACACCTTTCCAATATTCCTTCTTTGTCGATGTGGTTTTTGCCAAATACAAGCATTACGAGAAAGCAAAGAAAATTCTGGAACTCATGACCACACATTTTAAAGTGTTGGGCGAATATAAAAACGGTAAATTATGATAACAACAGCAAAACGATTAGAGCAGGTGCAGGAATACTATTTCTCGCAAAAACTGCGGGAAGTTGGTCAGCTGATTTCCAAAGGAAAACCGATCATTAATATGGGAATCGGCAGTCCGGACCTGAAACCGGATCATAAAGTTATTGCAGCAATTCAAAATGCAATGAATGATCCTAAAGCGCACCAGTATCAGAGTTATCAGGGCTTGCCGGAATTACGAAAAGGGTTTGCTCATTTTTATAAGAACAACTTTCAGGTAGGTGTAAATCCTGATACGGAAGTGTTGCCATTAATGGGTTCCAAAGAAGGGATTATGCATATTTCATTGGCTTTTCTAAACGAAGGAGATGAGGTTTTAATTCCCAATCCGGGATACCCAACGTATGTTTCGGTAACCAACTTGGTGGGAGCCCAACCTGTGTTGTATGATTTAAAAGCTGAAAACAATTGGGAGCCTGATCTGGATGCATTGGAAAAACAGGATTTATCGAAAGTAAAGATCATGTGGACAAACTATCCCAATATGCCAACAGGAGCTGCGGGCAGTTTAGCATTGTTTGAGAAATTAGTGGCTTTCGTCAAAAAACATCAGATTTTACTCATTAATGACAATCCCTACAGTTTTGTTCTGAACAACAATCCAATCTCAATCTTGCAGGTTGATGAGGCAAAAGATATCGCTTTAGAACTGAATTCTCTATCGAAAACATTTAATATGTCCGGCTGGCGCGTTGGAATGGTAATTGGAAATGCAAAATATATCGATGCTGTTCTCAAAGTAAAAAGCAATATGGACAGCGGGATGTTTTACGGAATCCAAAAAGGAGCTATCGAAGCATTACAACTCGAAGCAGATTGGTTTGAGCAGCAAAATGCCATTTATAGCAGAAGACGGAATCTGGTTTTCCAATTGGCAGACAACTTAGGATGTACTTATGATAAAAATTCGGTTGGTATGTTCGTTTGGGCAAAACTACCGGAAGGAGTAGCATCATCTGAAGAGTATGTAGATAAATTATTGTATGAAAATGATTTATTTATAGCGCCGGGGACCATATTCGGGGATAAAGGAGAAGGATATGTCAGATTTTCATTGTGTATTGAAGAAGAAAAAATAAAAGAAGTTTTAGGAAGAATTTCGGTTGAAGAAGAAATTCATTTATAATTTTGTAACAAATTAAAACTATGGAAAATAGTAAATCATTACGAACTTGGTTAGACGATTTCAAATTGTCACATCCATTAGTAATTGCAGGGCCTTGTAGTGCCGAAACAGAAGAACAGGTTTTGAAAATCGCACACGAATTGAAGGATTCGGATGTGAGTGTTTTTCGTGCTGGTATCTGGAAACCGAGAACTCGTCCGGGAGGATTTGAAGGTGTTGGAGAAATTGGACTTAAGTGGCTGCAAAAAGCCAAAGCAGAAACCGGATTGCTAATGGGAGTTGAAATAGCGAATGCCGCTCACGTAAAATTAGCTTTAGATCATGATATTGATGTGTTGTGGATTGGTGCAAGAACGACTGTAAACCCTTTTGCAGTTCAGGAAATTGCAGATGCACTTCAAAACACGGATAAAATAGTATTGGTTAAAAACCCTGTAAATCCTGATTTGTCTTTGTGGTTGGGCGGTGTTGAACGATTGTATAATGCCGGAATAAAAAAACTAGGTGTAATTCACCGTGGATTTTCAACGTACGAAAAATCGAAATACCGTAACATTCCCGAATGGCAGATTGCCATCGAACTGCAAAGCCGTTTCCCTGATTTGCCTTTAATCTGTGATCCGTCGCATATTACAGGAAAAAGAGATATGATTTTGGAAGTTTCCCAACAGGCTTTAGATTTAAATTATGACGGATTAATGATTGAAACACATATCGATCCGGACAATGCCTGGAGTGATGCTGCTCAGCAAGTTACACCAGAAGTACTGAAACAGATTTTTATTGATTTGCGAATCAGAAAAGTTACGGATGAAGCCGATGATTACAACCAGAAATTGGCTGGACTTCGAACTCAGATAGATGAGATTGACAGCAAATTAATCGAAAGTTTAGGAAAACGAATGAAAATTGCTGATAAAATCGGAATCCTAAAGAAAGAACGAAATGTTGCTGTTTTGCAAAACAAACGATGGAACGAAATTCTGGGAAAAATGGTTTTAGAAGGAGAGGAAAAAGGATTGAGCGAAGAATTTATCCTTAAAATGTTTAAAGCGATACACCAGGAAAGTATTGCGCATCAAGAGAAAATTTACAAAGACAACTAAATAAGAAATTCAGCCGTTACCTAAAGAGGATATTATTTATACTTCCGAAAAGCGCAAGTCAGATTAGGAAGAATGACACTTTAAAGGCTTCAAAGGTTGCTTTTTAAGCAACCTTTTTTATTTAATTAAAAAAAGTCCAATATCTTTGCTGCATGACAGGAACCGTTTATAAATCTACAGGAAGTTGGTATACGATCAAGACCGAAGAAGGTGTTTTTTTGGAATGCCGTATTAAAGGTAAATTCCGAATGAAAGGAATTAAGAGTACCAATCCTATTGCTGTGGGTGATATTGTCGATTATGAACTTGAGGAAACTGCCGATGTAACAACGGGAGTCATTTCAAACATTCATGAAAGAAAGAATTATATTGTCCGAAAATCAGTGAATTTATCGCATCAGATGCATATTATTGCTTCCAATGTTGATTATGTTTTTTTACTGATAACAATAAATAATCCGCCTACAACCACCAGTTTTATTGACCGATTTTTAGTTACAGCTGAAGCATATGGTATAGAAGCTATTTTGGTTTTCAATAAAATAGATACTTTCGATGATGCCATGCTTGATGAGCAATTGTATCTTCAGTATATTTATGAGCAAATAGGGTATAAGTGTTTACGGGTTTCTTCCACAGAAGCAAAAGGAGTAGATCAACTGAAAGAGATGATGATAGGGAAAGTGAGTATGTTTTCAGGACATTCGGGAGTAGGAAAATCAACATTGGTCAATGCCATGGAACCCAGTCTGCATCTTAAAACCAAAACTATTTCAGAGCAAAGCAAACAAGGACAGCATACCACAACATTTGCTGAAATGTATGATTTGGCATTTGGTGCCAAAATTATTGATACGCCCGGAATAAAAGGCTTCGGTGTTGTCGATATGGAAAAAGAAGAAATCAGCGGGTATTTTCCTGAATTTTTCAAACTGAAAGACCAATGCAAATTTAATAATTGCCTTCACAAAGACGAACCCAAATGCGCAGTTAAAGAAGCTTTAGAGAAAGATGAGATTTCATGGTCACGTTATAACAGTTATCTGAAAATATTGGAAGGAGATGATGAAACGTATCGAACCGATATTTATAATGCCGACAGAATTGCGAGCGATGAAACAAGGAATAAGCAATAAGAAAAGAAACATCAAATTATAATTTCAAATCCCAAATCAACAAGACTTATTCCTTATACAAAAAATGAAATCAGTTATTCAGAGAGTTTCTCAAGCTTCAGTGACCATTGATAAAAATAAAGTTGCTAACATCCAAAAAGGATTGCTGGTTTTAATCGGTATAGAAGACGCCGATACAATGGAAGATATTAAGTGGCTGACCTCTAAAATAGCCAATCTCCGTATTTTTAGCGATGAAAACGATGTGATGAATTTATCCCTTAAAGAGGTAGATGGTGAAATGATTGTTGTAAGTCAGTTTACGCTTCATGCTTTGGTAAAAAAAGGAAACAGGCCTTCCTATATTAAAGCTTCCAAAGGTGAAATTGCGATTCCGTTATATGAAAATTTTGTAAAGCAAATGGAAATAGAATTGGGCAAAAAAGTACAAACCGGTGAGTTTGGTGCTGACATGAAAGTTTCACTACTAAATGACGGACCGGTAACGATAGTGATTGACAGTAAAAATAAAGAGTAAAATCCGTGTTTTTTTAAACATATTCATTCAAAACCTCTATAATGAAGAAAAATTTTTTAATTGTATTTTCTCTGCTGTTTTTTTCTCTTACAGCTCATTCCCAGAACGCTGAAATGTCATCTTTTACAATAGCTGACAGCTTAAAACAAAACGCGAATTCGGTAGTGCGGTTAAGTCAGTTGAGCGTCACTGTTTCTTCACAGAGTTCAATGATTTTAAAATCCAAAAAAATCACTACAGTGCTGAATGAATTAGGATTGAATAATCTTGATTTAATGGAATATTATGATAAAAACAAAAGGATTCTAAAAATAGAAGCAACAACTTATGATGCTTCTGGTAAAATAATAAAAGTTTTTAAGAGAAAGGATTTTAAGGACAGAAGTGTTGCGGATGGGGTCTCTATTTTTAATGACAACAGGGCTTTGTTTTTGGATTATACGCCAATAACATATCCTTTTACAATGGTTTTTGAAACCGAAGTAGAAACATCCAATACAGCGTTTATCCCTTCTTGGAGTCCAATTGATGGTTATCTGGTGAGTACTGAAAATACATCATTAACGATAAATTTTAAACCGGAATTGCATCTCAAAAAGAAAGAAATTAATTTCTCAGATAAGTATCCAATAGAAAAAACCGAAACAGCAGCATCATATACCTATACCGCTAAAAATATTAAAGCAACAAAAAGAGAAGAACTAAGTCCAGGGTTTATCGAGATTTTCCCAATGGTCTATTTTTCTCTGGAGAAATTTCAGTTGGAAAATGTTAATGGAATAGCTGCAGATTGGAAGGATTTCGGGAAATGGTATTATGATTCTTTGTTGGCTGATACGGAAGAAATCCCATTAGAAACTCAAACGAAAATAAAACAGCTTATTGGCAACGAAAAGGACCCAAGAGAAATAGCAAAAATCATTTACAAATTCGTACAGGAAAAAACCCGTTATGTAAGTGTTCAGGTTGGAATTGGCGGCTGGAAACCTATGTTGGCCAAAGATGTCGATAAATTAAGCTACGGTGATTGCAAGGCTCTGACTAATTATACCAGATGTTTGCTGAAAACAGTTGGGATTCCATCTTATTTTACGGTTGTTTGGGCTGGTAATGAAACAAAAGACATTCAAAACGATATAGCTTCAATAGAAGGAAATCATGCTATTTTAACCTTACCAACTGCAAAAGGGAATTTGTGGATGGAGTGTACCAGTCAAATAAGTCCTTTTGGTTTTCAGGGTGATTTTACCGATGACAGAAATGTATTGGTTATAAAACCCGAAGGTGGCGAAATTGTCAGGACTAAGACATTTACAGAAAGCGATAATCTGAAAATAATCAAAGGAGCTTATTCAATTACAGAAAATGGAAGTCTGAACGGAAACGTTACAATTATTTCCAAAGGATTGGATTATGACAGAGAATACGGAAAAGAGAGAGCCAGTAAAGAAGATCAGATCAAACGGTACAAAGAAGAATTGAGTAACATCAATAACTTAATCTTAAATAAAATCAGTTTCCATAATGATCCGAATGCAATAGTGTTTACAGAAGATTTGGAGGTAAAAGCGGAAGGTTATGCGCAAAACTCAAATGGAAAACTAATGTTTGCATTGAACGCATTCAATCAGAATTCGTACGTGCCTAAAAAATATAAGACAAGAGAGTTTTCTTTTGAAATACAAAGAGGTTACACAAATGAAGATGAAACTGAAATTACGATTCCAGACGGATTTTATGTTGAGGCAAAACCTAACGGAATTGAGCTGAATACAGAATTTGGGAGTTACAAAATCGAATTTTTAATTTCAGGACCAAATAAAATTACTTGTAAAAGAAAATTAATGATCAAGAAAGGGCTTTTCGATAAAACAAATTATGAAAACTATCGAAAATTTAGAGAATCAATAGCCAAGAATGATAATTCAAAAATAATCATAACAAAAAAATAAAAATATGAAAAAATACTTTATAGCCATTTTATTACTATCGGGCCTGTGCTCGAAGGCCCAAACAAAAGAATTGGGGAAAGTAACCATAGAAGAATTAAAACAAAAGGTACATCCTAAAGATACTTCTGCAGTTGCAGCTGTATTGTTGAATATAGGGAAAACTTCTTTTGAATATCGTGGTGATGATGGTTTTGAAGTAGTTACTGAAATAATTACAAAAATTAAAATCTATAAAAAAGAAGGATACAGTCATGCTAACCAGTCTGTGTTGTATTATACTGGCGGACAAGCCTCTGAAAAAGTTGAATTTTCCAAAGCGGTAACATATAATCTGGTTAATGGTAAAGTTGAAAAAACAAAACTGGGAAGTGAAGGAGAATTTATCGAAAAAATTGATAAGTATACTTCAAAAAAGAAAATTTCGATGCCTAATATAAAAGAAGGATCAATTATTGAATATAAAGTTGAATTGAGATCGCCTTTCATAACGAATTTTCCAAATTGGCAGTTTCAAAAGGAAATTCCCGTAGATTATTCGGAATATACGACATATATCCCGGAATATTTCAGCTATAATGTACGTCATAAAGGTTTTGTTTCCCCAGTAACATTGAAAAACGGCAGAGTAAGAAATATACCCTATACCTATCAAGAAAAATTTGCTCCCGGTGCAGGAACAGGAACACCTCAAAGGATAAATTCAACGTTAGAGTTTAATGAGAGTATTGTTAAATATACTGTTGAAGATGTACCTGCTTTAAAAGATGAATCGTATGTCAATAACATAAACAACTATAAAACAACAATTATTCACGAATTGGCAGGGACAAGATATCCAAACAGTCCATTTGAAAACTACGCAACCGACTGGGAAACGGTAGTAAAAAAAATATACAACAATGAGGATTTTGGAGCAGAGCTAAATAAAACGGGCTATTTTGAAAAAGACCTGGACGCCATTTTAAGCGGAACTACATCACTTGAAGAAAAAGTAGCGGTTATTTTTAATTACGTAAAAGCAAGAATGAATTGGAATGAATACTACGGGTATACTTGCGATGCAGGTGTTAGGAAAGCCTATCAGGAAAAAACGGGTAATGTTGCTGAAATCAATCTAATGTTAACTGCGATGTTTCGCTATGCCGGTCTTGAAGCCAATCCAGTTTTACTAAGCACTCGGTCTAATGGGATTTCATTATTTCCTTCCAGAACAGCGTTCAATTATGTTATTTCAGGTATAGAACTGAATAATCAAGTGGTTTTGTTTGACGCTACCGATAAAAATACGCTACCAAATATTTTGCCGGCCCGTGATTTAAACTGGTTTGGAAGAATCATTCGAAAAAATGGAAGTTCTGCAGAAATTGACCTGATGCCTAAATCGAATTCAAAAGAAGTTATTTACATCATGGCAAGCCTAAGTCCAGATGGTAATGCTTCCGGAAAAATCAGGGATCAGTATTTCGATTATAATGCATTTTTCTTTAGAGGGCAAAACAATAATATAGCAAAAGACAGTTATGTGGAAAAACTGGAAAAAAGACATCAGGGGCTTGAAATAACAGATTATACAGTGCAAAACAGCAATGATTTGTCTAAGCCTGTTTTAGAAGAGTATTCATTTGCAAGTAATAACTCTGCTGAGATTATTGGGGATAAGATGTATTTTTCTCCGTTTTTATACTTAGCGATGACAGAAAACCCATTTAAGCAGGATTCCCGCGAGTATCCGATAGATTTTGTATTCCCGCATCAGGACAAATATGTTATAAATATTAATATTCCGGAAGGTTATGCTGTAGAAACGTTACCGCAATCTAAATCAATAGGAATGCCTGACGAACTGGGTAATTTCAGATATAACATCGCTAATAGCGGCAATCAGATTCAGCTTGTTTATACTTTAGATATCAATCAGGCGATTATTGGCTCTGAATATTATGAAGTTTTAAAAACTTTTTTCAAAGAAGTAATCATGAATCAAACGGAAAAAATAGTACTTAAAAAAGCGTAATCATGGATATAAAAAATGCGCAGCTCGACGTAGATAACTGGATCAAGAACCATGGTGTCCGGTATTTTAATGAATTGACCAATATGGCACAGCTTACAGAAGAAGTAGGTGAAGTTGCCCGTATCATAGCACGCCGTTACGGAGAGCAATCAGAAAAAGAAAGCGATAAGAATAAAGACCTTGGCGAGGAATTGGCCGATGTGGTTTTTGTGGTTTTATGTTTAGCCAACCAAACGGGAATTGATTTGCAGGCTGCTTTCGATAAAAAGCTGGACTTAAAATCAATAAGAGATAAAGACAGACATAAAAATAACGATAAGCTAAAGTAACCGTGAACTTACTTCTCCATTCATCCATTATTAATCAGCAATCTTCAATCGGGATTTCCGGATCTAAATCGGAAACGAACAGATTGCTATTGTTGCAGGCTTTGTATTCTGATATTGTTTTGGATAATGTTTCCAATTCCGATGATAGCGAAGTAATGATAAAGGCGTTAAGTCAAAAAGAAGGAATTGTCGACATCCATCACGCAGGAACAGCCATGCGGTTTCTTACCGCTTATTTCTCCATGAAAGAAGGAAGTGAAGTTGTCTTAACCGGTTCAACCCGGATGAAAGAACGTCCTATCAGAATTTTGGTCGATGCATTAAAGCAAATTGGTGCCGATATTCAATACGAAGGTAATGAGGGATTTCCTCCCTTGCGAATCAAAGGAAAGAAGCTGGTTGAGAATAAAATAAAACTTCCTGCAAACGTCAGTAGCCAATATGTTTCAGCATTGCTTCTTATTGCTTCTAAACTCGAAAACGGTTTGGAGATGACATTGGAAGGCGAAATCACTTCGATTCCTTATATCAACATGACTTTGGCTTTGCTGAATGAAATCGGAATTGAAACGTCTTTTTCGGGAAATGAGATTTTAGTTTCTCCTAAACGAACTGCTTTAACACTAAAACGGATAACAGTTGAAAGCGATTGGTCGTCAGCTTCTTATTTCTATTCTATCGTTGCTTTGGCAGCAACAGGAACCGAAATCACATTGTCAAGCTATAAGCAAAACAGCTTGCAGGGCGATTCGAATTTGACTGAGATCTATAAAGATTTCGGGGTAGTAACCGAATTTAATGCGAACAGTATCGTTTTGCGCAATACAGGAAACCGACGTTTGTCTTCCATCAGCTGTGAGCTCAACAAAACGCCGGATATTGCCCAAACGATTGCTGTCACTTGCTTCGGTTTGGGAATGGGCTGCCATTTAACAGGGCTCCATACACTCAAAATCAAAGAAACAGACAGGCTGGAAGCTTTAAAAACCGAACTCACAAAGCTGGGGGCGAAACTTGCCGTTACTGACGACAGTCTGACATTAGAACCTTCAGCCGAAATAAAAGGAAACAGTGCTGTTTCAACATATCAGGACCACAGAATGGCGATGGCATTTGCACCACTGGCCTTAAAAACAGATATTGTTATCGAAGAAGCAGAAGTAGTTTCGAAATCGTATCCTGATTTTTGGAACGATTTAAAGCGTATCGGCTTCCTGATTTCTGACATGTAAAACGCGCAGAACCTCAGTTGTTTAGCGTCTTGGCATTTCTTTTTAAAAATAAAAGGCAAAACACTTGACAACCCCTATCCCGCGATAGTATATTTGCACCCTGCTTATCATTAGGAATAATGGTAGGTTTTAAATCTAATATTATTAAATATGAAGTTATCTAATTTCAGTTTCAACCTTCCGGCAGAGCTTTTAGCCGAATTTCCATCAGAAAACAGAGACGAAGCGCGTTTAATGGTTGTGAACAGAAAAACACAAACTATCGAACATAAACTTTTTAAAGATGTTTTGGACTATTTCGACGAAGGTGACGTGATGGTTTTAAACAATACCAAAGTTTTCCCGGCGCGTTTATACGGAAACAAAGAAAAGACAGGAGCTAGAATCGAGGTTTTTTTGTTGCGTGAATTGAATGCAGAACAACGCCTTTGGGATGTTTTGGTTGATCCGGCTCGTAAAATCCGTATCGGAAATAAATTATACTTTGGCGATGACGATTCGTTAGTGGCTGAGGTAATTGACAATACTACTTCGCGTGGAAGAACACTACGCTTTTTATATGACGGTTCTTATGAAGAATTCCGATCTAAATTAGTCGAATTAGGAGAAACACCAATCCCAAAATACATCAACAGAGAAGTAACTCCGGAAGATGCAGAACGTTATCAGACTATTTATGCCAAAGAAGAAGGAGCCGTTGCTGCGCCTACAGCCGGTCTGCATTTCTCTAAGCATTTAATGAAACGTTTGGAAATCAAAGGAATTAAATTTGCTGAGGTGACTTTACACGTTGGTTTAGGAACGTTTAATCCTGTTGAAGTAGAAGATTTATCGAAACACAAAATGGATTCTGAAGAGTTAAAAATCACTCAGGAAGCTTGTGATATCGTTAATAATGCTAAAGTAACCAAGCAGCGTATCTGCGCCGTAGGAACAACAACCATGCGTGCTATGGAAAGTTCTGTTTCATCTGCAAAAACGCTAAATCCTTTTGAAGGATGGACAAACAAATTCATCTTTCCTCCTCACGATTTTAGTTTGGCAGATTGTATGATTACGAATTTCCATACACCAAAATCAACGCTATTGATGATGATTTCAGCATTTTGCGGACACGATTTAATGCGTAAAGCTTACGACGAAGCAATTAAGGAGAAATATAAATTCTATTCTTACGGAGACGCTATGTTAATCATATAATTTGAACTTCCCCAAGTTCAAAATTCAAATCTCATTCGTTGTAAAAAACGGATGGGATTTTTTTTATTCCTGATTTCAGAGGATGCTCAATAAACGTTCGTAGTTTTTGTTTTTGATAACACTGTGTTTATTTTGAATGTGTTATAAGATGTATTGGCTGTTTTTTATTCCTGATTTCAGTCTTTGAAGCGCTCTAAACAGCCTCCATAACCTCTTTGCAACTTTGCACGTTACATCTTTGCCACTTTCAAACTTTTATCTACTTTTACGTCACCAAATAAACCAGATAATGACGTTCGAAAATACCAAAGAATTCGCTCAACAACTTGATGTTCAGGATGAATTAAAAAACTACCGCGATGAATTTATTTTCCCGCAACACGAAGGGAAAAATGTAATTTATTTTACAGGAAACTCTCTTGGATTACAGCCAAAAAGAACTAAAAAATACGTAGATGAAGTAATGAATGACTGGGGAAACCTAGCGGTTGAAGGTCATTTTTATGCAGAGAAACCATGGTGGGATTACCAAGAGCGTTTCGCAGAACCGTTAAGTCAGATTGTAGGGGCAAAACCTTCTGAGGTCACCGTAATGAATACACTGACGGTCAACCTGCACTTACTGATGGTTTCCTTTTACCAGCCTACAAAAACACGTTACAAGATTATTTGTGAAGAAAAGGCTTTTCCTTCAGATCAATACATGTTCCAAAGTCAGGTCAATTTTCATGGCTATAAAACGGAAGATGCTATCGTAGAGATTAAACGTCGCGAAGGGGAACACAATATTCGACTGGAAGATGTTTTGGCTAAAATCAATGAAGTTGGCGACGAATTGGCACTGGTTTTAATAGGTGGTGTCAATTATTATACGGGTCAGGTTTTCGACATGAAAACAATTACCGAAGCTGGACATAAAGCAGGAGCAAGAGTTGGTTTCGACTTAGCACATGCTGCCGGTAACATCAAACTTGAATTGCACGATTGGAATGTCGATTTTGCTGCTTGGTGCAGTTATAAATATATGAACTCAGGTCCCGGAAATGCTTCAGGATGTTTTGTACATGAAAAACACCATCACACAAATCTGCCAAGATTTGCAGGCTGGTGGGGGCACAACAAAGAAAGACGTTTTAAAATGGAGCCTGCTTTCGATCCGGTTCATGGTGCCGATGGCTGGCAAATAAGTAACCTGCCTATTTTGTCATTAGCTCCTTATTTGGCTTCAGCCGAAATGTTTGCTGAAGTTGGTATGGATAAATTAATTGCCAAAAGAGATAAAATAACATCATACCTCGAATTTATTTTACGTGAAATCGATGCCGAAATTCCAGGCACGGAGTTTGAAATCATTACACCGAAAAACCCGGAAGAAAGAGCTTGTCAATTGTCGGTTTTTCTTCATGGACAAGGTAGGAATTTGTTTGATTACTTAATGTCAAGCGGAGTGATTACAGATTGGAGAGAGCCTAATGTTATCCGTTTGGCGCCGGTTCCTTTATATGC
>NZ_JBOGUT010000034.1:0-39081 GCF_050696275.1 Flavobacterium sp. | reverse complement strand
TTATGTGCGATAAACTCTCCGTTTTTGAATGTCACATTCATTTTATCAAGTAAATCAACATCGTATTTTTTTTCTAAATCCTGGATAAACTGCACAGAGCTGTCGATAGAACAACCTGTAGCAACCTGCGTTTCCTGATTTACAGCAAAAATGATGAATCGATTGTATTTTAATAGATATGAGGCTTCTAAACTAGTCCCGTGAGCAGACCAATTAGTTACAAATTCTTTTACCGCAGTATCGATTTCAGAGATTTCCTCTTCTGAAAATTTGCGGTTGGATTGGTAGATCCAAATTTTGGATTCTAATGGTAATTCTTCAAAAGGAAGATACATAATTGTCTTGTTATTAGAAAGTAGAAACCAATCCAAACCCTGCTTTTTTTCCATCATAAAATGGTAAAAATGATGTTTTATGGTTGCTACTTTTATTATTATAAAATAATTTACTCACTGTTGGATACAGCCAATAAGCCATTTTTGCGCTTAAAATTCCAATACCAGCTCCTGCCGCCACATCAGTTAGCCAATGCCTGTTATTATACATTCTGAAAAGCCCGGTTCCGGTAGCAATTGCATAACCTGACAGGCTATACCATATTGAAATATCCTTATATTCCTGATTCATTAGTTCCGCTCCCATAAAAGCAGTTGCAGTGTGTCCCGAAGGAAAGGAGTTAAATGATGTTCCGTCCGGTCTTTCCACTACCGATACTTTTTTTAAGGTATTTACGGCCAAACCCATAATCAAATAAGATGTTGCCGAAATTATCGCTTTATCCTTAAAAGTATTCTTGCTTTTAATACCCAATGCATCAATGGCATATATAGAAACCAGAGGAACATACTGTGAAAAGTCATCTACTGTCAATTTCTCGTCAATATGCTCTTTAATTTCTTCTTTCAATTCAGTGTTAAAGAACAGTAGCTGATGACTTTCAAGCCCAACAACACCATAAGTTATCAATGCTGCAGGTATTATAATCTGCTTGTAATTTATTTTCAACTTTACATTCGTTTTTAACGAATCTTGCAAAGCATCTTTTTCTATTTCTTGTGCCAATGACAATAAGCTGATCAAAAGAAAAAACAAAATATGTACTACTTTTTTTTTTATCATTGGAAAAGAAAAATTATAAATCCTGAGCGTTAGCAATCAATTCAGCAATGTCCATAACTTTAACTTCCGCTTCTTTCTCTTTGTTTTTTACACCGTCTGTAAGCATCGTGTTGCAAAACGGACAACCTGCGGCTATAATTTCCGGCTGTGTTTCCAAAGCATCTTCGGTTCTTTCCACATTAATTTCTTTATTCCCAGGCTCAGCATCTTTAAACATTTGTGCTCCGCCAGCTCCACAACATAATCCGTTGGCGCGTGAACGTTTCATTTCTACTAATTCTGCGTCCAATTTCTGAATTAATTCTCTTGGTGCTTCGTATATTTTATTTGCTCTTCCTAAATAACACGGATCATGGAAAGTGATTCTTTTCCCTTTAAATTGTCCGCCTTCAATAGTCAGACGTCCTGACTCCAGCAACGATTTTAAAAACTCCGTATGGTGTATTACTTCGTATTGTCCGCCTAATTGCGGGTATTCATTTTTTAAAGTATTGAAACAATGTGGGCAAGCCGTTACAATTTTTTTAGCTTCGTAAGCATTCAGAACTTCTATGTTCATCATTGCCTGCATTTGAAACAAAAATTCGTTTCCTGCTCTTTTTGCCGGATCTCCAGTACAGCCTTCTTCAGTACCCAGCACAGCAAACTCAACGCTGGCACGATTCAATAGGCGTACAAATGCTTTAGTGATTTTTTTTGCTCTATCATCGAAACTTCCTGAACATCCAACCCAAAATAAAACTTCCGGTTGCTTGCCTTGAGCTAACATTTCGGCCATTGTAGGCACAATTAAACTTTCTGACATATTTTTTATATGTTAATACGTTATTGCTTAATTAAAATTAATCTTGTCCGTCATCAAAGACTTGAATTGTCACTTCCTTGTCAATTAAATCCGTAAATTTCCCTCTATAGCGGGTTGCTTTCACTAAATGATTGTCTATCCAATGGTAATTACCTCCACGTGGTTTTCCCATAATCATTCCATGGTATTTGAAACCATGTTCTTTTAACCATGTTTCGGTATATTCACGATGTGCCTCCGTTCTTGATGTAAAAAAGAATATAATATGTCCTTCATCATACCATTTATTCAAGGTGATCAAAGCATCAGGATAAACCTGAGCAGTGAGCATTCTTTCCGGTTCTTCATTTGGAATATCGTCACAAATGGTCCCATCAATATCTATCAGATAGTTTTTTACTCCTTCCGGCAAAACAGGACTTATTGTCTGTCCGTTTTCTGAGGCGGAAACTAATTTTTTGTCTAACTCTTCGGTAATCATCGTATTATTATTCGTTTTTCCAGTTTAATCTATCTTGCTGACTGTATTGCCAAGGTGCACTATTGTTTTCAATATTTGTCATCATGGCATTAAGTGACATCGGTGCGGCACTCTGTTCCATAACTAAATATCGACGCATGTCCATAATAATCGATAATGGACTGATATTTACAGGACATTCTTCCACGCAGGCATTACAAGAGGTACAAGCCCAAAGTTCTTCCGGAGTGATATAATCGTTAAGTAATGCTTTTCCGTCATCTACAAAAGCCCCTTTATTCAGATCGATATTTCTCCCAACTTCCTCCAAGCGGTCACGAGTATCCATCATGATTTTTCTTGGTGATAATTTTTTTCCTGTCTGATTAGCCGGACATGATGAAGTACAACGACCACATTCGGTACAAGTATATGCATTCAGCAACTGAACCCAGTTTAAATCCTGGACATCAGAAGCGCCAAATTTTCCCGGAACAGCATCTGCATCGGGTGCCGGAGCTGCAAAAGGATCTGCGTTTGGATCCATCATCAGTTTTACTTCATTGGTAACACTTTCCAGATTGTCAAATTGCCCTTGTGGATTTAAATTGGCAAAATAAGTATTTGGAAAAGCCAATAAAATGTGTAAATGCTTTGAAAAATATAAATAATTCAGGAAAATTAAGATTCCGCAAATATGCAGCCACCAAGCGCCTCTTTCAAAAAGCATCACCAGACTCTCGGACATTCCGTTAAAAATAGGTTCGATTAACTGAGAAACAGGAAATGACCCTACTCTATGATATTCTCCAACATTTAAAAGCTGTAAGTGATAATCTGCAGCATTCATCAATAGAAAAAGTGACATCAGAGCAACTTCAAAATACAAAATATAATTTGCATCTGATTTTGGCCAGCCTTTTAAATCAGAATGAATAAATCTTTTCAGTTTGATACCATTTCTTCTGATTAAAAAAACAATGACAGCCACCAAAACCAAAAGTGCTAAAATTTCAAATGAACCAATTAAAACATCATAAAGCCCACCTAAAAAAGAAAAAATTCTATGTGTACCGAATAATCCGTCAATCATGATTTCCAAGACTTCGATATTAATGATGACAAAACCAACATAAACAAAAATATGCAAGATTCCTGAAACAGGGCGTTTTACCATTTTTGATTGGCCTAAAGCAATCATCGCCATATTTTTCCAGCGTTCTGATGGATTATCAAAACGGTTTATTTCTTTTCCTAACTTAATATTCCTGATAATTTTTTTGACATTAATCGTAAAGTATCCTATTCCGATAGAAAGAATAATAAAGAACAATATATTATCTAAATAACTCATATTTGTTGGTTTGTTTTAATATTTGATTATTTTTTATCTGCTGGAGCTACGTATGGTTTTTCTTTTTTTCCAAAAACGGAAACATTAACATAACGGGTTGGATGCAATCTTACATCCTGTAATAATAATTCCAGCTCTTTTGATGCTCTTGACAAATTCGCATACATTGTTTCGTCTTTAAGCAGTTTTCCCATAGAACCTTTACCTGCTTCCAAATCAGTCATGATTTTATTAACATTTGCCAATGTAGTTTCAAGTGATTTTACGGTTTCACCCAGTTTTGCTTTCTCCAAATCACCTGAGATTTTAGCAAAATTTTGAGTGGTTTTATCCAAGTTAGCTACAGCAGAACCCAGTTTGTCTTTATTTTCAACCAGAATTTCATCAATATTACCGGATACTTTTGTAAAATTGGCAAGGGTTTTATTCAATTCACCAATAGCATTCTTCAGATTAGCTTGTGTTCTTGTGTCTAAAACTGAATTTACATTCGTCAAAAGAGCATCTGCATTAACCAAAACTCTATCCAGCCTTTCCTGAAGCGGAGCCAATTTTTCTCCCAAAGCATCAGTCAGACCTAATTTTATACCGGAAACAAGTGTATCTCCATCAACAACCAAATTTCTGTCTTTATAATTTGGAATGATGGCAATCTGTTTTCCGCCAATAGGACCTGGCTCATATATTTGTGCAACACTCGTTTTAGAAATCGGAAAATCATCTTCGTTGATCTGCAGCTGTACAATCAGCTTTCCTGTTTTGCTTAATTCTATCGAATTTACCTTTCCAATAATTTTTCCGCTTACGGTAATTGGTGCCGAAGCAGCCAATCCTTCTACATTATCGTATTCTACAAATAATTTTTTATGATTATTGAATAAATTTTGGCCTTTCAAAAAGCTATAGCCCCAAATGAATAATAAAATAGAACCAATTACTAATATAGCGGTTTTAATTTCTCTAGTGATTTTCAAAATATATTGTTTTAAGCAAAATTAATAAATAAAAACAAGTAAATGCTTATTGTTTTAAGGCTTCATTTAAGGTAATCTTCACTCCTTTTCTGAAGGCAACGATAAATGAAGAGTTATATCCTCTAGCTTTAACTTCCTGCAATTGCTTTTTGGCAATTTCATAGTCATTGCTTTCACCATACATATACTTGTAATATCCTTTCTCACTAACAAAAGAAATGTTATCCAAACCATTGAAGTTTGACGGTTTAAGCTCAATTTTAGCAGCACTTGCTTTAATCTGGATTTTATACACAGCCTTGGTAGAATCAATTCCTTTATTTTCTGCTTTTACTTCACCCGGTTTGGTAGTTTCTTTCGGTTTCTCCTGAGTTGTTGTTTTCTGTGTAGAATCCTTAACTACCGGTTTCTCTGATTTTTTAATCTCAATTGTAGGCATTGACCCTCCAAAATGCTCCACTTTCATTCTAAAAATGGCGTCAGCAATGGCTTTGGCAACATTTTGCTGTCCTTCTTCCGAATTCAAGTAAGCCCCTTCTTCTCTATTGGAAATAAAACCTGTTTCAATAAGTACTCTCGGCATGAATGCTTTATGCAAAACCATAAAAGGTGCCTGATGTATACCACGGTCTTTTCTATTTAGCTTAACATCAAAATTTTCTTGAATCTTACTGGCCAATTCAATACTTTGCTCCAGATTTTCTTCCTGGGCAATTGTAGCACTTATTAAAGATTCAGGAGAATTCGGGTTGTAACCGGCATATTTGGTTTTATAATCAGCTTCAAGTGTAATTACAGAGTTTTCCTTTTTTGCCACATCAAGACTTGAAGCACTTTTAGAAAGTCCCATAACATACGTTTCTGATCCATATGCCTCTTGATTTTTATTAGCATTACAATGTATAGACACAAATAAGCTTGCATCAGCTCTGTTTGCTATGTTAGCTCTTTCCACTAAATCGACAAAAGTATCATTGTTTCTGGTGTATTGAACCTGAATACCGGGATCCTGCTCCAATATTTTACCAACTTTAAGTACAATAGCCAACGTAATATTTTTTTCAACATATCCATGGTACGTTGCACCAAAATCATGCGCACCATGACCGGCATCTAACGTTACTTTGAATTTTGAATTTGTTTGTGCTGAAAGACTTACAGCAAATATTAATGAAATTATTAGAGTAAAATGTTTTAAATTGAATTTGAATTTCATACCTGTATTTTTTTATAGAGACCTAAAAGGTTATAATTTTACTAAATGCTTAATTTTTTTTCTAAAAATAGATGTAAGTTTGTCACTTCAAAAATTAAGCCATATTTTTACAAAAATAGTATTTATAGCGTTGCGTACAAACTTATTTCATATCGTTTTTTTACCTTTTTTATTAACTTTTGGATGTCTTTCCTCATATTCTCAAGAGTTACCTAAAAAAAGCACTCCTTTAGCCGTTAAAAAACAGCAAGATAGCTTAAATTTAGGTCTTAAAAATACTATAAAAGTAAATGACACTGTAAAAAAAGATACTATTCTAAAAAAGAAGCAGCTTCTTGATGCCAATATAAAATACCGATCAAAAGATTACGCTAAAATAAGTCAGAAAAAAAGACAGATTACACTAAATGATGAAGCAGAAGTTTACTATAAAGATATTGAACTTAAGGCCGGAATCATTGTTATTGATTATGAGAAAAATGAAGTGTATGCAGGCAGATTGAAGGATTCCGCAGGCGTTTACACCCAATTTCCTGTCTTTAAACAAGGTAGTAATGTCGTTGAACCTGATTCCATCCGATTTAATTTTAAAACCAGAAAAGCTTTAATCTGGAATTCCCGTACCGATCAAGGAGAAATGAAATTAAAAGGAGAAATCACAAAACGGGAAAATGATTCTGTTTATTTCATCAAAAATGCACGTTTTACCACTTCAAAAAATATTGAGAATCCTGAATATTATTTCTTAGCAAGGAAAATCAAACTGGTTCCAGGGAAAAAAGTCGTTGCCGGTTTAACCAATATGGTTATCGCTGACGTACCAACACCTATTGGAGTACCCTTTGCATTTTTTCCAATGACAGATGAAAGCACATCCGGTATTATCATTCCAACGTTTGGAGATACCAATGCCCGAGGTTATTTTTTACAAAACGGAGGGTATTATTTTGCCTTAAACAAGCATTATGATTTAGCCCTTCTTGGCGACTACTACACCAATGGAAGTTATGCTTTAAGGGCAGAAACCAATTATGCGAAAAAATATAAATTCAGAGGAAGTTTTAATTTAAGGTATGAAAACCTGATAGAAAACGAACGTGGTTTGCCTGACTACAGGAAAACTAATATCTACAATATCCAGTGGACACATTCGCCGGATATTAAAGCAACACCGAATTCAAGGTTTTCAGCTTCGGTCAATTTAGGAAGTCAGAAGTATTTCCAGAATTCCTTAAATCAATTGAATAGCGCTAATTTCTTAAATAACACGCTTCAATCTTCCGTATCGTATGCGAAGACATTTAATACCGTTCCACAGGTAAATATGTCACTGACAGCTTCTCATCAGCAAAATACCAATACCGGAGAAATCAACATGACATTGCCAACACTGCAAGCCAGCGTCGCTCAGGTTTTCCCTTTTGCTCCTAAAGACGGTTCCAAAAAAGGAATCATTAAGAATATTAATTTCCAATATAACTTAAGAGGAGAAAACAGAATTAACACTGTTGATTCCTTGTTTTTTAAACCCCAAATGTTCAAAGATGCCAAAAACGGATTGCAGCATTCCATTCCAATAGGTACAAATTTTAAGGTTTTTAAGCATTTCAGTATTACAGCAGCCACAAATTACCAGGAAACATGGTATTTAAAAACAATCGAAAAGAAATTCAATGCCACAACAAATAAAGTTGATGATATTGAAAAAAATGGTTTCGCCACTTTTAGAACATACGATTTTTCTTCTGGAATAGGAACAACGGTTTATGGTACTTTTAATTTTGGAAAAGACAGTAAAATTAAGTCAATACGACATGTTGTTACTCCTAGAGTCGGATATACTTATACACCTAGCTTTAAGAGGTATTATGACGATTATGTTGCCGATGCCAATGGAACAATTAGAAGTTATACCCGCTTTGAAAGCGGAATTTTTGGAGCTCCAGGTTTGAATTTTTCAAATATAATGTCATTTACATTGGGTAATACGCTTGAAGCCAAAGTAAAAGACAGAGATTCTACTAAAACGGAACTTAAGAAAATAAAATTATTAAACAGTTTGAATTTCAGTACAAGATATAATTTATCTGCCGAAAAAGATCAGCTGGCATGGGCTCCATTAGAAATTAGTGGCGGAACAAATCTATTCAAAGACAAAATGAACGTTAACTTCAGTACGACATTAGACCCCTATGCTATTGACAGTAACGGAAAAACCATTAACATGTTTAATATTGATAATGGAGGCAGTCTTTTTAGAATAACCAGAGCCGGTCTAACGGTTAACTACTCATTATCCAGTAAAAAGGACAACGAAAAAAAGCAGGATTCATTCAATAATCAAGGGTTAAGAAATGGCGGACGTGAGGATAATCTGTTCGGTACCACAACTGATTTTAGCGACCGCAGGGAAAGTCAATTTGATAAGGAAGACGAAGACGATGCCTTTTCAGGTTTTTTTAATGCTCAGATTCCTTGGGATTTGCGACTTGCCTATTCGCTGGCCTATTCCAACGATAACAGACAGAATAAAATCACTCAAAACTCATTAATGTTTTCGGGAGACATTGATATTACTCCTAAATGGAAAGCAGGAATTTCTTCCGGTTACGATTTTGTGCAAAACGGAGTTACCTATACGCAACTGCGTTTTGAGCGCGATTTATTGAGCTGGCGCATGGATTTTAACTGGAACCCTTACGGAGACAGAGCTTCATGGTATTTCTTCATAGGTATCAGTTCATCGGTATTAAGCGATATTAAATGGGATAAACGAAATGTACCAGACAGAAGACTTTAGGCATTTAAAAACATAAACTCCACTTCATAAAATAATAACATCATGAGTAAAAAAATAATTTTTACCGACAAAGCTCCTGCTCCTATCGGGCCCTACAGTCAAGCCGTTTTAATTAATGACACCACTTTATATACTTCAGGACAAATTGCTTCAAATCCGATAACCGGAGAATTGATTTTAGATTCTATCGAAGTAGAAACAGAACAGGTAATGCAAAATCTTAAAGCTTTATTAGATGCTGCTGACATGACTTTTGACAATGTGGTAAAGGCAACTATCTTCATTATGAATATGGGTGATTTTGCCCGAATAAATGCAGTTTACGGAAAGTATTTCAATGAAGAAATAGCTCCGGCAAGAGAAACTGTTCAGGTGGCTACTTTGCCTAAAAATGTCAATATCGAAATTTCGGTAATTGCCGTAAGATAATTTCAGCCAATAACGTCATGACTGGCGTTCCCAACTCCATTGACCACGTTACCTAACGTAGTATTTGACGTTCCTGACGTGGTTGACCACGTTATAGGACGTGGTAACTGACGTCTTAAACCCCATTTTATACGTTACCTAACGTGGTATTTGACGTTCCTGACATGGTTGACCACATTATAGGACGTGGTAACTGACGTCCTAAACCCCATTTTATACGTTACCTAACGTGGTATTTGACGTTCCTGACGTGGTTGACCACGTTATAGGACGTGGTAAACGAGCTTTCGGATGTGGTCAGACACGTTATCATAAAGGCCTTTGCTTTTTTTTTTAAAATTTAAGACATAAAAAAACCACGCTGTTTAGCGTGGTTTTTAATTTATATGATGATGTGAAGATTATTTAACTTCTTCAAACTCTACATCCTGAGTATTGTCAGTTGCATCACCTTGTTGTGGTTGTGCAGCTTGCTGACCTTGTTCACCTTGAGTATACATAGCTTCAGTAGCAGTTTTCCAAGCAGCGTTGATGTTATCAAGTGCTGTTTGAATTGCTCCTAAATCTTGTGTTTGGTGTGCCATTCTTAATTCAGTTAAAGCATATTCGATAGCTGTTTTGTGATCGTCAGATAATTTATCACCTAACTCTTTCAATTGGCTTTCAGTTTGGAAGATCATTCCGTCTGCTTCGTTCAATTTTTCAACTCTTTCTCTGGCGATTCTGTCAGAGTCAGCATTTGCTTCAGCATCTTTTTTCATTCTTTCGATTTCTTCAGCTGTTAATCCAGAAGAAGCTTCGATACGGATGTCATGAGATTTTCCAGTTCCTTTGTCAGTTGCAGAAACTTTGATGATACCATTAGCATCAATATCAAAAGTTACTTCAATTTGCGGAACACCTCTTGGTGCTGGTGGAATACCATCTAAGTGAAAACGACCGATAGTTTTGTTATCAACAGCCATTGCTCTATCACCTTGCAATACGTGGATTTCAACTGTTGGCTGAGAATCTGCAGCAGTAGAGAATACTTGAGATTTTTTAGTTGGAATAGTTGTGTTAGACTCAATTAATTTTGTCAAAACACCACCCATAGTTTCGATACCTAAAGATAAAGGTGTAACGTCAAGTAACAATACATCTTTAACATCTCCAGATAAAACTCCACCTTGAATAGCAGCTCCAATAGCAACTACTTCATCAGGGTTAACACCTTTAGATGCTTTTTTACCGAAGAATTTCTCCACTTCGTCAGCGATTCTTGGCATACGAGTAGAACCTCCTACAAGGATAACTTCGTCGATATCAGAAGTAGATAAACCTGCATCTTTTAATGCTTTAGCAACTGGTTCCATAGAACGTTTTACTAAAGTATCAGATAATTGCTCAAATTTAGCTCTTGATAATTTTTTAACTAAGTGTTTTGGTCCTGAAGCAGTAGCAGTTACATAAGGCAAGTTGATTTCAGTTTCAGCTGAAGATGACAACTCGATTTTTGCTTTTTCAGCTGCTTCTTTAATTCTTTGTAATGACATTGGGTCTAAACGCAAGTCAATTCCTTCTTCTGCTTTGAATTCATCTGCCAACCAGTCAATGATAGTTTGGTCAAAATCATCTCCACCTAAGTGAGTATCTCCATTTGTAGATAATACTTCGAATACACCATCTCCTAATTCAAGGATAGAAATATCAAAAGTACCTCCACCTAAATCGTAAACAGCAATTTTTTGATCTACTCCTTTTTTATCTAATCCGTAAGCTAATGCAGCAGCAGTAGGCTCATTGATGATACGCATTACTTTAAGACCTGCAATTTCACCAGCTTCTTTTGTAGCCTGACGTTGCGCATCATTAAAGTAAGCAGGAACAGTAATAACCGCTTCAGTTACTGTTTGACCTAAATAGTCTTCAGCAGTTTTTTTCATTTTTTGAAGTGTCATAGCTGACAACTCCTGAGCAGTATACAAACGCCCGTCAATATCAACACGTGGCGTGTTGTTGTCTCCTTTTACCACAGAATATGGTACTCTTTTTGCTTCACCAGTAGTTTCAGAAAAAGTGTGTCCCATAAAACGTTTGATAGAAGCAATCGTTTTTGTTGGATTAGTAACTGCTTGTCTTTTAGCAGGATCACCCACTTTAATTTCGCCACCTTCCACAAATGCAATGATAGATGGTGTCGTTCTTTTTCCTTCAGAATTAGGAATTACTACTGCTTCATTTCCTTCCATTACAGAAACGCAAGAGTTCGTCGTACCTAAATCAATTCCGATTATTTTACCCATTTTTTTATTATATTTAGTTTTAGTATAATCATTTTAATAACTCAGACTCGATAAGTCAATCATTGTGCCAATATTCCTGACGGGTGTAAATTGTCAGTTTTTAATTGAAATAAAAATAATTCCATGACAAGCTGTCATTTTAATATCCAGTTTAAGACTTTCTAACAGAGTATAAAAAAAGATGTGCTGAAAAAATCAACACATCTTTTAAAATTTAAATTTCTTTACTGCTATTTTTTCGTAAAATCTCCAGCATAAATAAAGGTTGTTTTATCTAATACTAAGTATTTTTTAATGACATTATTTATTTGATCTGCCGTCAATTGATCCACTTTTGCTTCCAAAGAATCAAATTCTTCTAACGGGGTTCCAAAATTAAGCTTTGTATTAATTAAATTTAAGAGATAATTATCGACACCTAAGCTGGTTTTTCTTTCGTTCTTCCAACTCACAATAGCCGTTTTTAACTCGTCAGCTGTAAAACCGTTTGCAGTTACTACCTTTTTAATTTCATCAGCCAGGGCCTCTTCTACTTTTGAAACTTTCGTTGGATTAAAAAAGGCATAGAAACCTAAAGACGCCACATCGTTATCCGTTGGAATACTGATGTACGATCCTGCACCATACGAAATCCCTTCCTTTTCTCTTAAGCGAATTGGAATTCTGGAGGTTAAAAAACCACCGCTTCCAATCATTTCATTAGCCATGACCATCGCTGGATAATCAGCATTCTTAGTATCCATTTTAAAATTAATTTTCCCTGCAACTGCTGCATTTTCCTTATCCGGTGTATTAATTTTATCGTTAGCTTTTGATGTTTCAAAATAAGTAGGCACTACTTTTTCGTACGCTATTTTTGAATTCCAGCTTCCAAAAGTTTTAGCAACAAGATTGGTCACTTCTGAATCATTCAAATTTCCAATAACAGTTCCAAATCCATTATTCGAACCTAAAATTGTTTTATAAAAATCAACCAATTGTTCTTTTTTAATTCCGTTTAAAGAAGCAATTCTTTCCTCCGGAGTAGCATTGTAAAAAATATGGTCTTTTGCATATTTATTAGACCTTCTTTCAATTTCCTCAAAAACAACACTTTGAGGATCGTTTCTATTGGCATCAATATTGGTTTTTTCCCCTGTGATTAACTTTACCATTTCTGATTCCGGGAAAACCGAATTGGTCAATAAATCCTGAAGCAAATCAAAAGTAGGGTTCACAAACTCTTCATAAGTAGTAACACGAACCACTAAAGTCTGTCCATAAAAAAAGAAAGAAATGTCCGATTTCATTTTATCTAAAGCATCCTGAATCTGCTCTTTAGACTTAGTTGTAGTTCCGGCTTTAAGCATTCCTCCAACAATATAACCGATATCCGATTTATTCTTTAAATCAACAGTGTTTCCTACCTGAAATCGGAAGTTGGCCATTACTTTTTTACCTTTGATAGGTTTTTTTAATACTGCGTATTTGAAACCGTTTGATAATTTATATTCGATTAAATTGTTCTTAATGTTTGCAATAGAACTTTCAAAAGTTTGGGTATCTTCTACGGTTTCTTTTCCTTTGTAAGACTGTGTTAAAGCGGCAATAGCATTATCTGAAACTTCAACCGATTTCACTCTTTCTTCCTCTTTTGTAGGGATAAAAACACCGTAAGTACGGTTATTGGCCAGGAAATATTTTTTTGCAACGGCATTAATATCTTCTAAAGTAAGTTTCTCAACCGCGTCTCTGTATAAAAACCCTAAACGATAATCGCCGGCACCAATAATTTCAGTAAGTGAAATTGTAAAACTGATGGTATTATTCTTAGTGTCGTCAATATATTTCAAAAGTTTTGATTTGGCTCTGTCAACATCGGTTTGTGTAAATGTTTTATTTTTAACATTATCTAACTCAGATAAAAATATTTTTTTCGCCTCATCAAGGTTTTTATCTTTCGGAACATTAACATTAAACAACAAATAACTGGCGTCTCTTACATTAGGCTGATACGCGTACAAACTTGAAGCTTTTTGCGTCTCAACCAAAGCTTTATAAAGGTATCCGGATGGATCAGCAGTCAAAATTTCATTAAGTGCATCAATTGCTGCAAAATCTTTATGAGAATAAGGTACTGTGTGATAAATGGCACCTATAATCTGAACATCGCCACTTCGTTTTAATTCAACGAAACGCTCTCCGTCTTGTGCTGGTTCAACAGTATATGTTTTCTCTAACACACGTGTTGGTTTTTTAATAGTTGCAAAATAAGTCCCTATGTATTCCAATGCTTTTTCGGTGTCAAACTTACCTCCGATTATTAATGTTGCATTATCCGGCTGGTAGTATTTTTCATAAAAAACACGTAGCGTTTTAGCTTTAACTCTTTCGATATCTTCTTTAGAACCGATAGTACTATTTCCGTAATTATGCCATAAAAATGCTGTCGAAACTAATCGCTCAGACAAAACAGCCTGTGGATTGTTTTCACCAATTTCAAACTCATTTCTAACCACTGAAAATTCCTTATCTAAATCTTCTTGTAAAATAGTTGCATTGATCATTCTATCAGCTTCCATCTCTAAACTCCACTTTAGGTTTTCATCTGAAGAAGGGAAAATTTCATAGTAATTGGTTCTATCCAGCCAAGTGGTCCCGTTAGCGTTTCCGCCTTTTGAAGACAACATTTTTTTAATATCCCCTAATTTTTTTGTGCTTTTAAACAACATATGCTCCAGCAAATGTGCCATTCCTTTTTCTCCATAACCTTCGTGGCGCGAACCAACGTTATAGATTATGTTTACCACCATATTACTTTGGCTGGCATCCGGTATTAAAAGTACTTTCATACCATTTTTTAGACCATATTCCTTTACCCCTTCAATAGAAGTACTAAAAATTGGTTTTTCAATAATTGCAGATGGTTTTTTTTGAGCTACTACTTGTGCTCCGATTAGAAGAGACAGTACTAAAAGTTGTTTTTTCATTTGTGAATTTTTCTTGAATAGGAAGTAAATTTAGTTTTTATTAATTAAAACGAAAATTCTTACTTAATTTTTTTGCTCTTAAATAAAAAACGTTCGTTAAAAATAATGACAGAGATTAAAATCAAAGTGTACGAAATAAGTTGAATCTGGTTGATTTCTTCCTTAAAATAAAAGATAGCCAGAAGGAAGTTAATGAATGGATTGGTGTACATCAAAATACCAACAGCTGAAGAATTCATCCCTTTTAAAGCGTATAAATTCAAGAACAGTGGAATAATGGTAAAAAGCACTACAATCACTATCATTAAAACATAAAACAAAGGTTCAGAGGGCACTTTTCCACTATAAAAAGGAAAAAAAGGCAAAATAACCAGCGATGCAATGACCAACTGAACAGTAAGCACTATGAAACGATCAAACTGATTATTTTTTCTTTGGCTCACCAAATACAAGGCAAAAGTAACTGCTATTATTAAACTGTAAATCAAACCTGTCAAATCCCCATAGGAAAGAATGCCACAGCTGATTAAGCATAAAGCAACTGAAAGCCATTGCCATTTACTTAACTTCTCTTTCAATATAAAAAAAGCGAGTATTGTCGTTAAGATGGGACAAATCAGATAGGCAAACGAAGCCGATTTCAAACTCACATGGTTAACGGCATACATGAATAAAAACCAATTGAAAATCAATAAAAACCCGCCCAGAATAGTAAGAAAAAAAGTTCTGTATTTTACTGTCTTTTCCAAATTAGTAAAGACCCGAAAATCTTCTTTAAGTTTGTCTTTTCGAAAGAATATATTAATAACCAACAACAGGATTGTTGCGTAGAAAACACGGTAAAAAAGAATATCTAATGAAGGATAATGGTGCAACGGCTTTAGTGCCAAGCTAAAAAAACCCCAAATAAAAAAAGAAGAAAAGGCAGATAAGTAATATTTATTGATTTGCATAAAAAGTTAGTCCGTTAAGCTATTCGTATATAATGTTGGATTTTCAAATTGGGTTTCGTCCAGATCAAAATTCCTGTTATACGCTTTCCAAGGTGAATTGGAAAAGAAATACAACTTCCCTCCTGAAATGGTCCCTAATGCCGGTTCATCGAACTCCAGACGATTGTTATCTAAAACGTTAAAATTTGTAATTTCATTATTCTGATTTAAAACATATTGCATGATTCTGATGGGTTTTACTCCGTTGTGAATCGCAATTAATGTTTTTTTGTGCCAAAGCAATCCGTCAATACCTTTGACAGTCACATTGGAAGGGAAATTGAGCCAATTTCTGTAGGTTAGGTCTTGCATAGGAATGCGTAAAATACCTTTCAGGTAATCGGCAATAAATAATTGAGATTCCGTTTCATCAAAAGTGAGTCCTTGTAAATTAAATGCTTCTTTATTCAAATCCAGCCAAACTGACATGCTATCATCTGTGATTTTAAAAATGACCGCTTCTCCACTGTCAGAAATATATACATCGCCATTTTTTGCCACAACCAAATCCCCAAGAACATGATTTCCCTGCAATGGAAAACGCTTTAAAATTTTTTTTGTTTTGATGTCAATTTTTAAAATTTCAGATTTACCTTCAAAATTCTTATTGTATCCTTTCATTTCCGGCATAGCCGAAGTAGTAATCCATAAAATCTTTTCTTTTTTATCTGCTTTAATAGCAAAAACAGAAAGCAGATCTTCACCGGAAAGCCAATCTGTACATTGTCCTGAATGAATATCAAATGAAACAATTTTCCTGTTCCGGATGCTCGTCGCCAGCCAGGTTTTGGAACTATTTAAATAAAGTAATCCTTCAGTATGCAGTGTTTTTTCCGATAATGAAATTATTTTTTCCGAACTGGTAACCGGTATTTCCCATTTTGATTTTAATGCAAATAGTTTTTTGTATCCTTCTGAATTTTTCAATGATTCCAGATCCTTTTCAGATTCAAAATCAATTTTAGTATTCATTAAAACACACTTTCTTAAAACAGAAAGAGCTTCATCGGTCTTACCATTTAACGCAAAAGCGCAGGCTAAATTATAAGTATAAGTGGGATGTGAAGGTCTTAAACTGTCCAGTTTTCGATTCAGATTTAAAAATTGTCCGAAATCTTTATTCTGATAAGCCTGAACACTCAAATTATACATTTCCTTCTGTGTCTGGCCGAAAGAAAAACCAAACATTAGGCAACATAGCAGAATTTTAATGGATTGGAATTTCATAGAATGGTATAAAAAAATTCGGAGTAAAAGTACTAAATTACCTTTCTCCGAATTCTTTTATTATTATTTATTTAAGATTTTTCTTAATGACTTCCTTCGGCTTCAATGGTATCTACATCAATGTTCTGTTTTTTCAGTATCCCTTTCACTAATATGGCAAATAAAGTCAGGTATCCAAAACAAACTACAGCAACAATATACGATTGGTGAATTCCGATAATATCCGATAATTTACCTTGTATCGGAGGGATGATTCCACCCCCTAAAATCATCATAATCAAAAAGGCAGAACCTTGCGAGGTATATTTTCCCAATCCGATAATCGACAAACTGAAAATAGCCGGCCACATAATACTACAAGCCAATCCTCCAGCAAGGAAAGCATATATACCAACCGTTCCGGTAGAACAAAGACCAATCAGCATGGCAATAATTCCAAAACTTCCGAAAATCATCAATGTTCGTGCGGGTTTATCTTTACTTAAAAAGAAAGCACCAATTTGAACAAGCACACAAACCACATAGTAATACAACGGTTTCATGTCTTTTCCCGAGATAATATTCACTGTCAGAATTACTCCAAAAGCGATTAAAGGGATGATGATTAAAGCAATCGTTTTTTTAATTCCATGCAAATTAAAAGCACTTATCGCCCCAGCCCAGCGTCCTATCATCAAACTGCCCCAATACATGGAAATATACGGCGCTATATCTGATGAAGCCATGCTTCCGAATTCTTTCAATTTTAATAATTCTCCCAAATTACTGCCTATGGCAACTTCAACCCCAACATAAGTGAAAATGGCCAGCATTCCCAAAACCAATTGCGGGTATTGCATTGCTCCCCAGCCTTCTGATTTTTTCTGTGCCGAAATGTAAGAGAAAAAGATTCCGCCTAAAACAACGAATAAGGCCAAAACCAAAAATCGTATCCTATACGATTCCAAATCAGCCAAAGCCTGTTCGCTTAAACCCGCAACATCCGTTTGATACGATTTAAAGATAGGAACAAAACATGCTGCTAAAAGCACTGTCATGGCAACAAGTGTCATCAAGGCTTTATTGGCTTTTTCCATAGGCTCAATAGCAATCCCTGCCGGCACTTTTTTGGAAAAATAAAACAATGCAGCCGAAGCAACAAACAACAATCCTACTCCGGTATAAAGAATTACAACTTTGCTCAATTCCAAGCTTTTTATCTGTTCGTCAGATACAGATGCAGCAGTACCAAATAAGGCTAGCGCCACAATAATAGGCCCAATCGTTGTACCGAAAGAATTAATTCCTCCACCAAGATTCACGCGGCTTGCACCCGTTTTCGGATTCCCAAGCAAAATAGCAAAAGGATTTGCCGCAGTTTGCTGCAAAGAAAAACCCAGCGCCACAATAAACAGGCCTACCAGCATTCCTGCATAAAGATTAGCCTCCACTGCAATAATCATCGCTCCGGCTCCAAGAGCTGAAAACAACAGACCATAAACGATACTTTTCTTGTATCCCCATTTCCCTACAATATCCTTTCCGCTCAAATCACTAAGTGCGAAAAGTAAAAGTGCGCCTACGTAGTAAGCCGTATAAAATGCAAAATCTACCAGCTGCGATTGGAATTGATCCAGCGAGAAATAACTTTTACAAAATGGGATAAAAATACTGTTCCCTGCTGCAATAAATCCCCAAAAGAAAAACACCGTAATTAAGGTGTAAAGAGCAGGGTAATTGGTTTTGTTGGTTTCAGAAATCATAAAGAATAATGTTTGGTTTGGATTAGTTGCCCAAACTTACATATTTTTTTCTAAAAAATCATGTCTGTTTCTACTTCCAAAAAAATCAAAGCAATAGTGTTTAAATTTTATTAAATTGGGTTACAAAGCTTTTATTAGAATTTAAAAATAGTATTTTTGTTTAAAATTTGATCGATTATGAAATATTTCCTGGTACTATTTATAAGTGTTTTAGCAGTAACCGGTTGTGATAATGGGGATTTGATTGTAGAAAGTTTCAACTTCGAAAATGCTACTATTCAAAAATGTACCGATGCCAATGTTTTATACAAAATAAGTGCTCAGGAAGCTTTGGTTCTGACTATTCCGGAGACTAATTTTGAAAATGCCGAAACTCCTGCAAATACACCAAGAGTAGTTACTATAACAGGTACAACATCAATTAAATACAGAAAATATAGCGGTACTCCCACGGCTGCCACTATTTGCGGAACACCAACGCTGTCTGTTTTGGAAGAATGGGATGCTATCGGCGGGACAGTTGAGATTACCACGGTCAAAATTCTTGGTACCGATAACACAACTGTTATTGGATACAACCATAATATCGTATTCAAAAATGTAACATTCAATACTCCTGACAAGCAAGTGGTTTATGACTCGTATGAATTTGGGAATTACAGAACAGATGTTATTGATCTGGATTTTGATTACGCCTCAGCGGCTACTCAAAATTGCGGCGGCAACAATCTTATTTTCAAATACAATACAAACAATGCTTTACTCCTTGATGTAGACCAAAGTTTATTTGCCAATGCGGCAACTCCTGTTGGATCGCCAAGAACGGCTTTAATTAATACTACTACAAACAAAGTAGTTTATAGAGTATACAGCGGAGGCTTAAATATTAATTATTTCTGTAGTGCAATAACACCGGCGACACCTACATTAACCGAAGAATGGGTTGCTGAAGACGGAATTGCTTCCACCAGCGGAATTATCACAGTAGATACTGAAGCAACAATTGATCCGAATGTTTTCAAGCACACCATCAGGCTGTATAAAACAACTTTCAAAAAAGGAATTTATAAATATAGCCCGGTTCCGAATGATTATTATACTTTTGGAGTATACTACACAACGCTGTAATTTAAAAAACCGAAGTTTAGTTTACAGGTTGTTTTTCTTCTGAATAAAATAAACTTCTGTGGCACCCAGCCCATATTTTTGGTAGTTGGCATCCTGAAAGGTAATATTATCGTAGCGTCCTAACAAAAAATCCAGTTCTGATTTCAGTACGCCTTCTCCTACTCCGTGTATAAAAACCACTTTGGGGATTCTGTTCCGTAAGGCAAAATCCATTTGGCGCTTTACCGTTTCGGTCTGTATCGTAAGGATATCGTAATTGCTCATGCCGCGCTTATTCGGAACGAGTTTTTCAATATGCAGGTCAATTTCGAGTACAAAGTCATCCTTCTTGGATTTTTTTTCTTTCACAAAACTCCTTGGCTTCGGAATTTCTTTTTCTTTGGCCACGCCCGAGAAATTTGTCTTGGCAATGTCATTCAGGAAATCATTGGAAGAGCTTATCAATATTAATTCTGAGGCATTGAAATCGAGTTCAAAACCATCTTCGGTTTCCACCGTAATTATTTTCCCGTTGATTTTCGACACTATTCCATTTATAGCATCATCCAACACCGAAACCTTATCTCCTTTTGCAAGCATTATTCTTCGTTTTCCTCGTTTTTACTTGGCGTTTTTGCGCTTAACTTCATCATTCCATAAAAAAACAAAACAACACCTATTACCCGTATCCAAACATTAGGGGCTGGTTTTGTCTGTTCCCAAATCAAAACTATAGCCACAATGATCATAGCGATAATATACCTGTTTTTAATTTTCATCATTTGTAGATTTGTTCCAAAAGTAGAAACTTTGGATTGTTTTCATTTGAAAAAAACTTTTTTTTTTGTAAAATTGCTATATGAAGATTGAAGACTACATGATTCCTTGTATGAACAAATCGCTTTTTGGAGTAGATTGTCCGGGCTGTGGTACACAAAGGGCATTACTTCTGGTTCTGAAAGGCGAATTTACAGAAGCTTTCTGCATGTTTCCTGCTATCTATACCCTAATTCCCTTTTTTGTCATTACAGGGCTTCATTTTATCGATAAATCGAGAAACTATCATAAATTAATGGTTTCTCTGGCTATCGTAAACGCCGTAATTATGATTATTTCCTATATTTATAAACAAACTCATTTTTAACCAAACACCAATTTCATGGATCAGAACAATTTTTCAAACTTTGAAAGTCAATCTCAAAAACTACCTAATGCAACTGTCGTACTTGTAATGGGAATCGTCTCAATCCTTTCCTGCTGCTGCTACGGAATTATAAGCGTACTTCTGGGAGTTGTCGGATTGTATTTAGCAAAAAAAGACACACAGCTTTATAACGAAAACCCAACACTGTATAGCAATTACAATAATATCAAAACCGGTAAAATTCTGTGTATTATCGGAATCGTTTTAGGTGCTCTGTATTTAATGTTTGTACTTTTTATTATCGCAACCTTTGGCATGGAAGCCTTTCAGGATCCTGCTTTAATGGAACAGAAAATGAGAGAATTAATGGGGCAATAATAATCCCATTTTTACATCATAAAAAAACCGTCTCGATTTTAAGAAAGAGACGGTTTTTTATTTTTTTATTTTTCGAATTGTTTCAGCGTTTTTATGATAATCGAAACACAGTCCAGCAATTGCTCCTCATTCATAACCAAAGGCGGAGCGAAGCGGATAATATTGCCATGCGTCGGCTTAGCCAGCAATCCGTTATCACGCAAAGCCATGCAGATATTCCAAGCTGTATCGCTTTCTTCCGTATCGTTGATGACAACTGCATTTAACAATCCTTTACCGCGAACCAGCGTTGCAATGCTTGATGTTTGAATGTATTTATCTAATTCCAAACGGAAAATTTTCCCAAGTCTTTCTGCATTTTCAGCCAGTTTTTCATCAGTAACCACTTCCAGTGCCGCAATAGCTACTGCAGCAGCAATCGGATTTCCTCCAAAAGTCGAACCGTGTTGACCCGGCTTAATTACATTCATAATGGCATCGTTAGCTAAAACGGCCGAAACAGGATAAGCTCCGCCGGACAATGCTTTACCAAGAATTAAAATATCCGGCTGCACATTTTCGTGATGAACTGCTAATAATTTTCCTGTACGGGCAATTCCTGTCTGTACTTCATCAGCAATAAACAATACATTATGTGCTTCACAAAGCGCTTTGGCTTTTGCCAGATAACCTTCAGAAGGCACATAAACTCCCGCTTCTCCCTGAATTGGTTCTACAAGGAAACCTGCAATGTTTTTTGAAGAAGTAATAGCTTTTTCCAAAGCATCCAAATCATCGTAAGCAATTTTTATAAACCCTGCAGTATAAGGTCCGAAGTTTTTACGTGCATTTTCATCATTTGAAAATGAGATGATCGTTGTTGTTCTTCCATGAAAATTTCCATCACAAACAATAATCTGTGCTTCATTTTCATCGATACCCTTTTTCTCGTAAGCCCATTTTCTACATAGTTTTAAAGCCGTTTCAACTGCTTCAGCACCTGTATTCATTGGCAATACTTTATCAAAACCGAAATATTTGGTTACGAATTCTTCGTAAACTCCTAATTTGTCGTTATAAAAAGCACGTGATGTAAGTGTCAGTGTCTGCGCCTGCTCAACCATTGCGCCAACAATTTTCGGATGGCAATGCCCTTGGTTTACCGCCGAATAAGCCGACAGAAAATCATAATACTTCTTCCCTTCTACATCCCAAACATATACTCCTTCTCCTCTGCTTAAAACAACAGGAAGCGGGTGATAATTGTGTGCTCCATATTTATTTTCTAAAGCAATTACTTCGGCTGAACTCATTTTTTCTACTACTGACATCATTGAGCATTTAAATTTTAAACAAAAATCTATTTTAATGACGCGCAAGATAATAATTCTATGTGTAAACGTGAAATATTACGGGTATAAGTTTGTCTATTTATGATATACTTAACGGAATCTCAGGTTATAAAACACAACTAACAATTTTCTAACGTTGCTTTAACTTTTATACCTTTTCTTACAATTAATGATAACAATTATAAAATATTTCTGCTGTTTTATAATAACATGCAGGTTTTAAGTTTGCCCTTAATAAATCAAACAAACAGCAAAATGAAAATTACAAACAGTATTTTAAGCATTGCCATGATTTCAGCCATGATTTCATGTAATTCTGATGACAATTCTTCCAATGAGGAAGATAGCAATTCCGTTGAATTAAAAAATTATTCCATTACACCGGCCTTTATTAAACCAATGACAGGCTTTACTTCGCTTCAGACATTTGCTTTATTCTCTAGTGAGGACACTTTTACAGAAACACCGGGGTATGTTTTTGGAGGTTCGGCTGATGGTTCAGGTCTGTTCAAAAATAATGATGGTACTTTTACTTTTTTAGTCAACAACGAAGATAATTTCGCGGTTTCTAAAATCAAGTTCAATCAAAAATTCAAACCTGTAGCCGGTGAATATATCTTAAATTCAAATGGTTCAGGAAACAGATTATGTTCTGCTACATTGGTTACTCCTGAAATTCACGGGTTCGGCCCTATTTTCCTGACTGCAGGAGAAAGCAGCAGCGAATCACAAGTAATAGGATTAACTCCATACGATACTAAAGCCAACAACAGTACGCCAAGACCTATCATAGGATTTGGAAGATGGAGTGCAGAAAATGCCGTTCCGTTGCCAAAGCAGGCGTATTCAGGTCAAACTGTAGTTTTATTAGGAGATGACGATTCAGGAACTTATGGAGGTCAATTGGTACTATACAAAAGCGCTATTGGCGATTTAAACAACGGAAAAGTATATGTAATCAAAAGAACGGATAACGTGACTAACGAAAGAACAATGACCGAAGGCACTTCGTATCCTGTTCAATTTGTCGAAATTACAGATGCTAAAACAAACACCGGATTGCAGAACAACCAAGCGGCTCAGGCAGCGAATGCTATAGTTTTCGGCCGTGTGGAAGACATAGATTACAGAAAAGAAGGTGGTAAAGAAAGAGAAGTTTACTTCAATGTAACCGGTCAGGATAATTCAGGTCCGAATGCAGACAATTCAAGATCAAAATACGGTCGTGTTTACAAATTGGAACTGGATGCAAATAATCCGCTAAGTGGTCAATTAACATTGATTTTAGATGGTGATAACAGAATTGGAAAAGCAAAACAATTCCAGAATGTGGATAACATCTGCGTGACGAAAAACTTTGTATACCTTCAGGAAGATTCTAACGGATACGGTGACGAAACTCACGATGCTTACATCTACCAGTACAATATCGCAACAAAAGAATTAAAAGTGGTTTTTGAATTGGATCACAAACGTAACGAACCTGGAAATAAATTTTTAAGCTCCGGATCTGCTTTTGGTTCTTGGGAATACGGCGCATTGATTGATGTTTCGGAAACTATAGGAGTTCCTGACACTTTCATGCTTTCCATTCAATCACATTCATGGAAAACCGATGCTTTCAAAGGAGTCGATGGCGGTACAATACGTCCTAGCGAAAACCAGGGAAGCCAGGTTATTTTAATCAAAGGATTGCCTAGATAATCAAATAATTTCTGAATTCAACTAATTTAGGAATGTGATTTTTCGCATTCCTAATTTTTAATATATTACTATGAGAAAAATTATTGCACTGCTTTTGCTTACCCTATTGTCATTAGCCTGCAAAAATAAAGAGTATAATAATCTTACTCCTACCGAAAAAACCAAGCAGGCTCTGGTACAGAATTATACTTTGTTTGCCAAAAACTCCAAAACACTGGATAGTTTGGCGCAAAGCAATTCAGATGTCAAAATAATTCAGGCGGCGTTTAAAAAAACACGGCTGAAGTATAAGAAAATAGAAAGTTTTATTGCTTTTTACTTTCCTGAAACTGCCAAAAACATTAATGGCGCCGCGATTGATAAAAACGATATTGAAGAAACCAGCCGTAAAATTGAATACGCTACCGGCTTTCAAAAGGTAGAAGAACTTTTGTTTTCAGATGAAACAGATACAGATGAACTTAAAAAACAAATTGGCATCCTAAATGGTTTCTGTCAGTCCCTGAAAAGCAATATCGAAAATATCGAACTCTCTGACAGCAATATCTTTGAAGCCCAGAAACTTCAAATAGTTCGTATGATGAGCTTAGGTATTTCCGGCTTTGATTCCCCAATAGCTCTTCATTCCATCCCAGAAGCGAAAGCAACTATTGAAAGTATTTCCGAAGTAATTACTACTTTTTCTAAAGAAGGAACATTTTCTGTAATCTTAGAAAAAACAATTGCTTATCTCGATAAAAATCAGGATTTCAATGCGTTTAACAGAGCTGATTTTATTATGGATTATTGCATTCCTATTTCCAATGAAATGTACAAAATCCAGCAAAAGCTGAAAATAAAAAACAATCGCTATACTAATGCAATTGATTTCGAAAAGCAGAATATTTTTGAAGAAGGTGCTTTCAATCCTGATTATTTTGCGCCCGGTTACAATAAAAAACCAACCGAAGCCCAAATTGCCTTAGGCGAAAAACTGTTTTTTGACCCTATCCTGAGTGGAGACCATACCGTTTCATGCGCAACCTGCCATATTCCGGATCAAGCTTATGCAGATCATAAAATCAAAGCGGTTAACGGAAAGTCGAATTCAAGAAATACGCCAACATTATTAAATTCGGCTTATCAGAATGTGCAATTTTTAGACGGTCGTGTAATGTACTTGGAAGATCAGGCAAAAATGGTCATCAATAACAAAGATGAAATGCACGGCAGTTTTGCTTCTGCTTTACAAAAAATAAAGAAAAACAGTTCGTATCTGGCTAATTTCAATATTGTTTTTCCAAAAGAAAAAGAAATTACCGAGCAAAACCTGCTCAAATCGATGGCAAGCTATATCCGCTCTTTATCGGAATTAAAATCCAAATTCGACCAATACCTCAGAGGCAAAGCGCAACTCAGCCAAAGTGAGAAAAACGGATTTAATGTTTTTATGGGGAAAGCCAAATGTGCTACATGTCATGCTTTCCCTTTATTCAACGGAAGTGTGCCACCTTTATATAGCGAAACGGAAAGTGAAGTTTTGGGAGTTCCTTCTCAAAATACGGTTCATAATGCGGTTATCGATAGCGATTTGGGAGAATTTTCAATCACCAATGCTCCTTTGAAAAAACACGCATTCAAAACGCCAACAGTCAGAAACAGCGCCATCACTTTTCCGTATATGCATAACGGAGTATATCAGACTTTAGAAGAAGTTATCAATTTTTATAATCTTGGTGGTGGAGCCGGAATTGGGATTCCAATCGAAAACCAGACTTTACCTTCAGACAAACTTAATCTGACTAAAACAGAAATACAAGACTTGGTTTCGTTTCTTAAAACGTTAAATAACCCTACAGCTGAAGCTAATTATTAAGAAGGTTTTCCTTTAATTAAAGGTTTCTGTCTTCAAACATAGAAAGTAAATTTGTAACGGTATTCCAATTCCGAATGGTTGCCGTTACATTTAATTTTTTCTCTATGTATTTCTGATCCAATCTTGTTTTCCCCGCTCCTACCGCATATTTTATATAAATCCGGCTGCCGTCAATACTGGCTTCGTCAGGTTTAAACTGGCTGATTTTCAAATCATTCATCGCTCCTGCATCCAATTCTTTGGAAATAAAAGCAGTATATACTTTTTTAGTGTCTGCTTCGGGTTCTTTTATATACAAACAGTTTTTCAAACAGGCTTCTAGGTCTTCTTTTCCGATAACAATCACCGGGACTTCATGGCCAAAAGCCTTAAAAATCTCTTGTCTGATCTGAAATCCTACGCTAGGCCCGTTTTCTTCTTCAGAATCCACAAAAACATTCCCGGATTGAATATAGGTAACCACATTTCGGAAACCAATATTTTCCAACGCACTTTTTAAAGCGTCCATTTTAATCATATTATGCCCGGAAACATTGATTCCGCGAAGAAGCGCTAAATGCGTATACATTATTTACAATTATTTAGTTATAAATTCATCCCTTTTTCTAAGCAAAAACTGCATGACATCCAGAATTCCATTTTGTGAAACAACAGTTTTGGCTTTTTCATCTGCATTACAAAAATCGATAAATAAATCAACTTCTTCTGCTTTTAAGTTCAATTGTTTTACAAAAAAATCAGTCAAAAAATTAGCGGCAACATAATCCTTAAAATTAACACTTTCAATTTCCTTTTTATTATCCTTGTTTTTTTTAAAAATCAAATTTTTAATTTTTCTTCCAATCTCTCCAAAATCCATCCCGTTAGGAATTTCACCTGTGTAAACACCAAGAGGCTGTGGCCTGGATTGCTCCTTTCCGATTTTTATTGCACTTAATGATTCATAACTAACGTCAACTTTAAATTTGGGGGAATTTTTTATTTCAACTTCTTCCAATTCAATTGGTTTTTTAACTAGCTGAACAACCCAATTCGTCAAAGAAAAATCTTCTTTATGTATGACGTAATCCTTTATAGTAAATTCTTTTGCATAAAATCGCAACGTATCATTACTGGTAACCGAAATAGAAAATTCGCCATTCTCATTACTGACATCGACAGTTTTACTTCTTAAATTAATGATTTCAACACCGGCAATCGGAACTACATCCGATAGCACTTTTCCAACAATAATTGTATTCTGTGCCGCAACATTAAGTCCTGAAAAAAGAAAAAACAGACCCAGTAAAATTGATTTCAAAGTAATTTCTTTTAAAATTAATAAGTACTAAACTAGTTGCTTCCCATTTATTTACTTATTAAAAATTTGTTAATTAGACTTTAATTAACGTAACAGTTACTACTTACAACATTTTGATTGAGACTGTATTTTAAGATTCGAATATTGGAACAAAAAACAATATTTATTTCTTCGTATTTTACACATCGCATTTCCTGCTTCAATTTACTATCTTTGCCGCATGGGAAGAAAGAATACAGACAAAATCGTTTTTGATACGGTAAAAGTCCTTGATGCGGGTGCAAAAGGCGTTTCAGTGGCAAAGGCTCCTGATGGAAAAGTAATTTTTATTTCGAATGTCGTTCCGGGCGATGTCGTTGATGTGCAGACTTTCAAAAAGCGAAAAGCGTATTATGAAGGAAAAGCAGTTAAATTCCACGAATATTCTGAACACAGAACAGAACCAATCTGTGAGCATTTCGGTGTTTGCGGAGGATGTAAATGGCAGAATATGAAGTACGACCAGCAGTTGTTTTACAAAAACAACGAGGTGTACAATAATTTAAAACGTATCGGAAAAATTGAAATGCCGGAATTTGAGCCTATATTGGGTTCTGAAAGACAGTTTTTTTACCGAAATAAAATGGAATTTGGTTTTTCTAATGCGCGTTGGATGACCGAAGCTGAAATAAAAAGCGAAGAAGAATTAAACGATAAAAATGCGTTGGGTTTCCATATCCCGAAAATGTGGGATAAGATTCTTGATATTACCAAATGTCATTTACAGGAAGATCCTTCCAATGCTATCCGTAATGAAATAAGACGTTTTGCTTTGGAAAATGATTTGCCTTTTTTCAATCCCAGAAACCATGAAGGTTTATTGCGTACTTTAATGATTCGTACGGCTTCCACTGGAGAAATCATGGTGCTGATTCAGTTTTTCGAAGAAAATAAAACACAGCGGGAATTGATTTTAAATCACTTGGCAGCCACATTTCCTCAAATCACTTCGTTACAATACGTAATCAACGGAAAACCAAACGATACAATTTACGATCAGGAGGTAAAATTATTCAAAGGCCGTGATTATATTTTGGAAGAAATGGAAGGTCTTAGTTTCAGTATTAATGCCAAATCGTTTTATCAGACAAATTCGGCTCAGGCTTATGAATTATACAAAATAACACGCGAATTTGCGGGATTAACAGGAAATGAACTGGTTTATGACTTGTATACCGGAACAGGAACTATCGCACAATTCGTTTCAAAACAAGCCGGAAAAGTTATTGGTGTAGAGGCTGTTCCTGAAGCAATTGCTGACGCCAAAGAAAATGCCAGACGCAATAACATTACCAATTGTGAGTTCTTTGTGGGAGACATGAAAAATGTGTTCAACGAAAGCTTTATCAAAACCCACGGACATCCGGATGTTATCATTACTGATCCGCCTCGTGACGGAATGCATGCTGATGTTGTAAAACAAATTCTGAACATTGCTCCTGAAAAAGTTGTGTATGTAAGCTGTAATTCGGCGACACAGGCACGTGATTTGGCTTTAATGGACGAAATGTACAAAGTAACCCGTGTGCGTCCTGTAGATATGTTCCCACAAACACATCATGTGGAAAATGTTGTACTTTTGGAAAAACGATAACGATTTTTGATTCGGAAATACATGAAAAAATTAGTCCTGTTTACCTTTCTTTTAACAACCGCATTCATTTTATGGAACTGCGAAAAAGATGACATCTGTGATCCTGTAACTCCGGTTACGCCAAAAATGATTGTGGAGTTTTATGACAATAATAATTCGACAGTCAAAAAAGCGGTGACAGATCTTGGTATTGTGGCTGATGGATTCACCGAAGGTATGCTGTTTGATGGAGTGAGTAAAATTGAAGTTCCACTGAAAACGACTGAGGATATCACAAAGTTCAGTTTCATATTAGATGCTGAAAATCCAATTCCATCGCTTCGAAACACAGACAATTTAGAGATAAATTATACCCGAAACGATGTTTTTGTGTCAAGGGCCTGTGGCTACAAAACCCTTTACACACTTAACAATCCTGGCGGTATCAACCTTACACCGGATGCCAATAACTGGATTAAACAAATTGTAATTCAAAAATATAACATTGCTAACGAAGATGAAGTTCATGTTAAGATTTTCTTTTAATATTCTGCTATTGCTCTTATCGACAGGTGCTTTTGCCCAAGATAAGAAGAAAGATACTGTAACTCCGAAAATCCAGCGTTATGGATTGCGTTTGGGTGTCGATTTATCAAAAATAACCCGGACTTTCTATGAGAAAGACTATAAAGGACTGGAATTAGTTGGCGATTACCGTCTGACAAAGAAAATATACATTGCAGGCGAATTGGGTAACGAAAACAAAACAACTGATGATGACAGGGTAAACTTTACCACTAAAGGAACTTATTTCAAAGTTGGTTTTGACCATAATTCGTATGAAAACTGGCTCGATATGGAAAACATGATCCATGTAGGCCTTCGCTATGGCGTAAGTTCTTTCAGTCAGGAACTGAACAGTTACAAAGTATACAATACATCAACCTATTTCCCTGAAGCTCCTCCAGTTGCAGCAGGCACAAAGTACAGCGGATTATCTGCCCAATGGATTGAAGTGGTTGCAGGAATGAAAGTAAAACTGTTTAACAATCTGTACGGCGGTTTCAGCGCCAGGTTAAATTACCTGGTTTCGAATAAGAAACCGGAAAACTTCGACAACTTATACATTCCCGGATTTAACAGGACGTACGACGGAAAATTTGGCGTAGGATGGAATTACACTTTAAGCTATTTTATTCCTTTGTATAAAAGCAAAAAATAAAAAAAACCCGGAACTGAATCAGTTTCGGGTTTTTAGTTTAAAATAAAATAATGGCATGTATAAAATGTACTACTTTATTTATTAAATTTACGCGCCCCAAATTTTTGTTATCCTTTAAGTAAAGTCATTATAGCTTTTGTTTAAAAACTATTATGGCTTTATTTCAGGGAGATTGCTCCTTAACCTCCTATATATAAATTCAGGCAACCTATGATCAACTCTCCAGTATTAGATACCGCAATCGGTTTAATTTTTATATTTTTATTGTACAGTCTCCTGGCTACTTCTATAAATGAAGCCATAGCAACATTGTTTGCACTAAGAGCAAGAATGCTAAAAAAAGGGATTATCGATGGCATGCTGTCCAGTTCGAAACATAAAAAATGGATTTTGGACAATACCGTGAAAAGCATTGGAAATACGTGCAAAGAATTTTTGTTTTTATTGGTTGGCTATAAGCCAAAGGAAAAAGGAAAATTAGGCAATCATTTCTACGACCACCCGCTTATAAAGAATTACGGATGCACCAACAGATTTTCAATACCCTCTTATCTTTCCAAAGAAACTTTCTCGGATATTTTAATTGAGGTATTGAAAGACTATGTTTATAACCATAAAGCGGCTATTGAAGCCTATATAAAAGTCAATGATCCGACATCTCCTGATTTTAATTCATTACCGGTAATCACCAAAATAAATTATCTGGTTCAATACCTGCAAAGCGTCAATGACGAAAGCCTAAAGGAAGAATTCAAGGAAAAAGGAATATACATCGATCAGGAAACCTTACAGATTTTTGGCTTATATCTCGAAAAAAGCGATCAGGAAATTACAACATTCACCCAACAGATACAAACATGGTTTGAAGACAGCATGAGCAGAATCAGCGGCTGGTACAAAAGACAGGTACAGTTTACTTTATTCTATTTAGGAATTATAATCGCTATCAGCTTTAACGTAGATATTTTAGCCATTTCAGGAAAATTAAGCACCGATAAAGATGCCCGGAGCAAACTGGTTCAAATCGCCTTAAGTGAGGTCGATACGCTAAAAGACGATCCCAGAGTACAAAATAGTACCCCTAATCTAACCAAGAACACAGACAGTATTTCAAATCAAACGTATACAAATGAAGTAGAAAACATCAAAGCGGAACTAAACGGTGATATTAAAGATGCCAATAACCTCTTGGCTTTAGGCTGGGGAGATTATGGCTTTAAAAAGGATAGCACTGCCATTTACAAAAAATACGGTCCCGAAATAACGAATTTGGTAATCACCATAAAAAAAGACGATCCCAATCCGCCGAAAACCTACAAAGACAGTGCTGTTTATTATAATCAGGAAGCTATTGCAGCTTTATACGACAAGCATTGGTTCAAACTAAAAGTGTGCTACATATTGGACGCTTCCTTTCAGGGCAGAAAAATGATTGGTTTTTTGTTACTCGCCTTCGGAATATGTCTTGGAGCTCCTTTTTGGTTTGATTTATTGCAAAAAATAGTACAGTTAAGAGGTACTGGCAAAAAAGAAGAACAGGTAAAAACAACTGCAACGACAGCACCTCCGGTTAATTTAACCATAAACAACAATCCTAATTCCAACACAGCAGGATAATCTAAAAGTAAGACTTGATGGGCCAGAATATTTTGGCCCTCAGTTATTTGATTTCTTTAAATCCTTTAATGAATAACCACTTCATAAACAGCTTTTCTCCCTGACTTGTCTGAACGGTCTGAAATTTCGGGGCAAGAATTGTTCCTATGACAAACGCAGTAATAGGCAACCAATACCCTTGCATATGGGTATAGATTCCTAAAACATATCTCGCACTAAAAAAGATAATGGCAAAACCGATAAAATTATAAATGAATGCTTTTGTTTTTTTTGACATCGTATAAATGATAAATTGTGAATTATGAAGTGCTGAACTGACTGTAAATTACAGACAGCATTTGTTTCAGTTACAAATCCCTCCCATCTGAAATCTGGAATTTAGTTCTCTTACTTCCTTCATACATTTCATATTTAACCAAACGAGCTTCCAGACTTCCGTTAAAAAGCTTGATTTTTCGGGAAGGCTTCAATCCTACATATTTCAATGCTTCCAGATTTGCTGTGATAAACCAGGCATTTGTATTGGGATAATTCTGTTTCAGAGTGTCTCCAATTTCCCTGTAAAAGCGCTCCAGATGAATATCCAGACGTTCTCCGTACGGAGGATTAAAAACCATATGCAACGGGCCTTGATTTTCCTTTTGGGTATCAAAAAAGTTTTGTTCTGAAATCGTAATGTACTCATCAAGATTGGCATTACGCATATTGTCTTTAGCTTTCATCACAGCACTTGGAGCTTTGTCATATCCTTTAATGGTATAATGGAACTCTCTTGTTTTTTTCATCAGCGAATTCATAATCTGATCAAACAATTCGTTATCCCAATCGTTCCATTTCTCAAAAGCAAATTCTTTTCTGTTGATGTTCGCCGGAATATTACAGGCAATCATGGCTGCTTCCGCCAAAATAGTCCCTGAACCACACATCGGATCCAGGAAATCCGAACTTCCGTCCCAACCGGAAAGCAATAACATTCCAGCAGCCAATACTTCGTTAATAGGTGCAATATTGGTAGCCGTTTTGTATCCTCTCTGGTGCAGAGAAGCCCCTGAACTGTCTAACGATACCGAACATTGATCTCTGTCAATATGGATGTTAATGCGCAAATCCGGAAAATCCTTATCTACACTCGGTCTTTCTCCAAATTTAGCCTTAAACTGATCTACAATCGCATCTTTACTCTTTTGAGCCACAAATTGAGTGTGCTTAAAATTATCCGAATGCACAGTCGTGTCAATCACAAACGTACGTTTGGAATTCAGATATTTCGACCAGTCAATACCTTGAATTCCTTTATACAAACTCTGCTCATTGTTCGCCCTGAAGTAATAAATCGGTTTTAAAATCTTCAATGCGGTACGTAAAGACAAATTGGCTTTGTACATAAAACCTTTGTCTCCTGCAAAACTGACCATTCTGGTACCAATCTCAACGTCCTGAGCACCCAACTGTTGCAGTTCTTTTGCTAATATCTCTTCAAAGCCAAAAAAAGTCTTGGCAATCATCTTAAAATTCTGTTCCATAAATAAATATTCCGCCTCTTTGAGTTCAACCGAAAGGCTTAGTGTATTTTCCGCCTTAAAACTTTGAATCTCTAGAGAACTCTGTGTAATTTTCTGCAAAAATACGTTAAATTTGCAAGAATAGAATCCATTTGAACTTTAATAAATGTCAGAAGAGCATAATCCACAAACCAATAACGGACAGCCAGCTTGTGAAAACTGGTTTGCCTCATGGTTTGACACACCCTATTATCATATTTTATACAAAGACCGAAACGATGCCGAAGCTCATGCTTTTATGGACAATCTGACGCATTATTTAAACCTGCCGGAAGAAGCCAAAATTTTAGATTTAGCGTGCGGAAAAGGACGTCACTCCATTTACCTGAACCAATTGGGTTATGATGTTACCGGTGCCGATTTATCCGAAAACAGTATTGCCGAAGCCTCTAAATCATCCAATGAAAAACTGCATTTCAAAGTACATGACATGCGTATTCCTTTTGAAGAAAAATACGATGCCGTTTTCAATTTGTTTACCAGCTTCGGTTATTTTGAATGTGACAGGGATAATCTGAAGACATTAACTGCCATCAAAGACAGTCTGACAGAATACGGCTTTGCAGTAATTGATTTCCTAAATGCCGATTTTGTAATCAAAAATCTGGTGCCCGAAGAAATCAAAACTGTCGATGGTATTGATTTTCATATCAAACGTTATGTAAAAGACCATCATATTTACAAAGAAATCGATTTTGAAGACAACGGGCAAAAATTCTGTTTCACAGAAAAGGTACAGGCAATTACATTACCTGATTTTGAAACTATGATGGAAGAAGCAGGTATCTACCTTCTGGATGTTTTTGGAGATTATAAATTACGGAAATTTTACAAAAACGAATCGGAACGCTTAATCATGATTTTTAAATAATGAATTACATTTTACCCTTACTTTCGGTACTTTTAGGTTATTTTATTGCTATTTCATTAAAGCCAAAAGGAAAGAAAAACTTAAAACTACTGCTGGCATTCAGCGGGTCATTTTTGTTATCATTAACCGTAATTCATTTGCTTCCGGAAATTTACGAAAGCCACAATCACAGTGTTGGAATTTATATTATGGTCGGGATTTTATTCCAGATCATACTCGAGTTTTTCTCCAAAGGCGCAGAACACGGCCATGTACATGGGCACGATAAAATGAATCACATTCCATGGGCACTTTTTATCAGTTTGTGCCTTCATGCGCTATTGGAAGGTTTCCCTGTTGGCCACCACCATGATTTGGCCATAGGAATTGCCATCCACCACTTGCCTATTGCCATTATCCTGACCACTTTTTTTCTGGGCGCCGAATTAAATAAAATCGCCCTGTTCTTATTTATGCTGACTTTTGCCGTGATGACTCCCTTAGGAACATTGGTATCCGACAGTTTCCCCGTTCTGAACGAATATTATACCGAAATCACCGCTGTCGTTATCGGTATCCTGTTCCATATTTCGTCGACCATTATTTTTGAAAGCAGCGAAGGCCATAAATTCAATATCGCCAAAATCTCCATGATAATTCTAGGGGTTGCATTGGCTTGTTTCGTTTAATTGGGCCTGACTGGATAGGCTGACTTAGCATGGGTTTAACTTTTTATCCGCTTTTTGTCTGCACATCTGCTTCGTTTTTCATTAAATCATTCCATACGGATAATAACAAACTCACTTCTCCTATTGGCCTGATGTTCGGCTTCACTGCATTTTACGCCATCAGCACATTGGTTTACCAACTGGGTTTCACCATAACCTTTTGCTGTTAACCTACCGGCAGCTATACCGTTTTGTATGAGCCATACCATAGTCGATTTTGCTCTTCTGTCTGACAAACCCTGATTGTATTGATGTGTCTGTCTGCTGTCGGTATGGGAACGTATCTCTATTTGCATCTTTGGATATTGTTGCAGTACAGCAAATATTTTCTCTAACTCAAAAGCAGCATCAGGACGGATAAACGATTTGTCCAAATCGAAATAGATAATGGGTATATTTAAGGTTTTTGCCAGATCGGTCCCTTCTCCTATCGGTTTCATTCGTTGCTCTAACTGCAGGGATAATTCTGATTTTCCTGAAGTATTTTCTATTGTGATTTTTCCTTCCTTGGTTTCGTATTCTTCTTTTTCCGCTCTTACATAATAGGTTTTTCCGCACTCAACTTCAAAAGTAAAAATCCCTTTTTCATTGGCAATCGTCTCTGCTACCAGTTCAAACTGTTCCGTAAACAAACTTACTTTTGAACCGGGTAACACTACCCGCGTTTCCTGATCTGTAATGGTTCCCGATAAGGATTGTTCGCATACCACTACCGGACGTACCTCATTGAAACGGTAAATATCATCATATCCCTGACCATCTTTTCGATTAGAACTAAAAAAACCGCTCTGGCTTTTGCTGTCTATCAAAAGAGCAAAATCATCCTGAGGCCCATTGATGGGTTCCCCGATATTTTTTACTTCTTCAAAACGGTTACCGTTCCCTATTTTAGACACAAATACATCCAGTCCTCCAAGTCCGGGATGACCGTCACTGGCAAAATACAGTTCGTTATCCGCAGATATAAAGGGAAATGTTTCACGTCCTTCGGTATTGATGGTTTTTCCTAAATTTACCGGATCTCCAAAACTGCCGTCGTTATTGATTTTGACACTAAACAAATCCGATTGTCCTAATGTTCCCGGCATATCAGAGGCAAAATAAAGTATTTTTTCATCTACGCTCAAGGTAGGATGTGCTACACTGTACTCATTGCTGTTAAATGGCAATTCGGTCACATTTGCCCATTTACCCTGCTGCAATACTGCTTTGTATAACTTTAGCAAGGTCGAATTTTCAGCATCTTTGCCTTTTTTACCATTCAGGTAGTTATTTCTGGTGAAATACATGGTTTGGCCATCTTTGGTAAATATTGGTGTCGATTCATGGAACTTGGAATTGATGACTGTACTGAAACGCTCTGGTTTACCCATTCCGCCGGACGGTTTTATTTCTGCGCTGTACAGGTTGGTATAGGATTGGTTGGTCCATTTGAATACCTTTTTGAAAACCCCTGCCGTATCACGTGCTGAGGCAAATACCAGCTTGTTGTTCCAGAAAGAGCTTCCATAATCCGAGTATTTTGAGTTGATTCCTGCATCGGAAACTTCATAACTGCGTGAGTTGGCCTTGATTTCTTCGAGGTAGTTTTTTTGCTTAGCGTACAATTTTGCCCGTTGATCATTCCCTGACCTCTTATTAAATTCATCCATCATCTTATCCGCTTTCTCATAATCCCCTATCGATTTCAGGGTTTGTGCATAACGGTAATAATATTCTGCTTCCTGCTCCTGATTCATGGCAAAAAGTTCCTTGTACCATTTCCCGGCTTTGTCCAGTTCCGCATTAAAATAATAGGCATTGCCTAGCTTTTGAAACATCTTTTCGTCTTTGTATCCTTTTTCGGCCACACGCTCATAAGTAGCAATGGCATCTACATAACCATATCGGTCGTACTTCTTGTTGGCGGCTTCCACTCTGGTTTTTTGCCCATAGCTTTGTAAAGCCAGGATACTAAAAATTGTACTATAAAGAAAGGTTTTGATTTTCATATTTCGTGCTGGTTTAGAAAAATCTAGGAGAAATTATTTTATTGAATTTATTGAATATTTCGTAACGTAAAAATATTTCGTGGGATCCCGAATTATAGTTTCCTAATGATGTTGTATCCAAGTCATAACTGTATCCAATGAACCAGGAATTACTGGCCTGAAAACCTACCATACCACTTAAAGCCGCGCTCCATCGGTAAGCCAAACCGCCTACAAATTTTTGATTTATCAGGAAATTGGCGGATACATCCACTTGCAATGGTGCACCTGGCGCGTACTTGGTTAACAAAGAGGGTTTGAATTGTACATCAGGACTTACGTCAAATACGTGACCTGCAATCAATAAGTAATTAATTTTGGACGTAACAATGGTACTTACAGCTGTTTTTTGAACATAATGATCGGTTTTTATCAGGTAAGGAGCCGATAATCCCAGATAGCTTTTATCTGAATACAAATAGAATCCTACTCCTATGTTTGGAGAAAGCTTATGGTCAATATTATTTTGAAAAACCGGATCTCCAGCTTGTTGGGTAAGTTTAGTAAAATCGGCATTCAGTATATTGATGCCTCCTTTAAGTCCAAAAGCCAATTTATAATTTTCATTAACCGGAATAGTATACGAGAAATCAACAGAAATATCATTCTCTTCTGAAACCCCGATTTTATCATTCACTACTGACAATCCTACGCCTATATTGCTTCCATTGATTGGCGCATTTACAGAAAATGAATTGGTCACGGGTGCTCCATCGAGTCCTACCCATTGGTTGCGGTGCAAAGCAAAAATACTTATTGCGGGTCTTGAGCCTGCATAGGCGGGATTAACAACCACTGTATTGTACATATATTGAGTAAATTGCTCTCTATTTTGCGCATACGTCACAACGGATAGTAACATAATCAGCAATAGTATAATTCTTGTTTTCATAGGAAAGGATTTTTATCTTTTTTTAAGGCTCTGTCAAATCTCCCTTTCAAACCACGCTTTTTGCATCTGTCTCCTGATACAACCAAGGCAATTTAATAGGGTCCTTTTTAAAATATCTGATTCTTTTTAGTAAAGCAGTGACAAATTAATTTCTCATTTTAATTCCATTTCAATTCCAGGTAGCCATTTAAATTAAAAGCATTCCCTCTTTTGTCTGTATAATTGATGATATAGAAATACGTTCCTTCCGGCAATTTCTGGTTTTTGCTGACTGTTACCCGTCCTTCGGACATCCCGACAAAACCTCTGTTGACATCATTTGTATATTGATTGCGTTCAAATACTAATACTCCCCAACGGTTGTAAATCTGCACTGTATTTGTAGGATAACAGATAAAATCATCCAAGGCCTGTATATAAAAGAAATCATTAAGTCCATCTGTTATTCCTGGAGACACCGCATTGAATACTTTCACCTCATCCTGACATTCCAGGCATACAATATCATCAATGACAACAGTTGCTGAAGGTAATGAAGTACAACCTGCCTCATTAGTTACCGTAAAGTTATAAGTCCCCGAAGCCAGTCCTGTCACATCTACTGTAGCGGTATTGCCTGTTATTCCTCCAGGATTGATAGTCCAGTTTCCTGACGGCAAGTCACTCAATACTACACTTCCTGTAATCAAAGGACATGCTGGCTGAGTAGGATCTGCTGTTATTGGAGCTGCCGGAGTTTCCAATACAGGTGCATTACTGAACGGTGCCGAAGCTCCCGAAGTACAACTGCCGTTGGTTGTCGTTACTGTATAAGAAACGCCTGTAATCATGCCGGAAATCAAGCCTGTCCCATCCACTGTCGGTCCTGTCGGGATAAAAGTATACATATTGGCTGCATTGTAATTGCTGATCGTACTTGTTCCGGTAGCCTGACAGGTTGGTACTGTAGTGTTTGTTGTCGGAATTACAGGGGTCAATGCAGGTGCATTGCTAAAGGATACCGAAACTCCCGAGGTACAGCTGCCGTTGGTTGTCGTTACTGTATAAGAAGTGCCTATAATCATGCCGGAAATAAATCCTGTAATATCGACTATCGGTCCTGCCGGGCTAAAGGTGTAGGTATTCGCCGCACTATAATTGCTGATACTGCTGGTACCTGCGGCCAAGCAAGTCGGTGCTGTACTGCTTATCGTTGGAACTGCCGGGGTTACCAATACCGCTGCATTACTGAACGGTGCCGAAGCTCCCGAAGTACAACTTCCATTGTTTGAAGTGACCGTATACGAAGTCCCGATAACCATTCCCGAAATCAATCCTATTCCTCCTACTATTGGTCCTGCCGGAGTAAAAGTATAGGTATTCGCCGCACTATAATTG
>NZ_JBOGUT010000033.1:0-40837 GCF_050696275.1 Flavobacterium sp. | reverse complement strand
TATTATAATGATGAAAGAATCAAATCAAATTTAAACAAAATGAGCCCGATAAAATATCGAGCTCACTATTATCAAAATTAATTATAAATTTGTCTAACTTTTTGGGTTCAGTCTAATTCAGATTGGGGCTTTTTTATAAATTATTCTTACATAGTGGCAGTTGAATCATTCTGAAATATTCCGTGGATGTTACCGTCAGGATCCGTAAAATAAGCCAGCCAGCCTACAGTGGGAATGGCCATTTTCGGGACTACTATTTTTCCGCCGCCTTTTTCAATAGCTGTTATCGCTTTTTCAAGGTTTAGTACTTCAATGGAGTTGACTACGGGTTGTCTTGGGTCTTTCTTTTTCATCAGTCCGCCGTTTATACCGGGAGACGCATCGTCGCCAGTGATTACAGACCAATAGTCTTCGGTGCCAAATTGCTGAAAATTCCAGCCAAACACCTCCTTAAAGAAATCCATGGTTTTTTCAGGATTGTCACACGGAATTTCAAAATGTACTACTCTGTTGCTCATTTTTCAGGTTTTTAGTTGTTATGAAAGTAATGTTAGTCGGTATTTATTTGCAATATTGCTCTTTTAACTTTTCAACTTCTGGGCCATAGTCTTTTGTGTACCCTTTTTTTAAAGCTTCTTCCATTTGAAGACAGGCGTTTTTAGTGTCTTTTTCCGAGAGGTAAATTTCGGCCAGATTCTTATTGGCATACGAATTATTATTGGTCAGTTCCAATGATTTCAAGATCATTTCCTTTCCTTCAGCAACTTTTCCTTTTTTAAATAACAGATACCCCAGATTGTTGTAAGCGTATCCTATTTTGGGCTTTTTCTCGATCAGTTTTTTAAAAACAGCGATAGCTTTATCAAGATCTCCAGTTTCAGTATACAAGTAACCTAGGTTGTTTTCCGCCAGATAATTATCGGGATCCATTTGCATAGCAGTCTGAAAATCCTTGATACTTAATTCCATTTTTCCGCTTAACCTGTAAGATTCTCCACGGCTCATGTATAAATCTACATATTTTGTATTCAATTTAATGGCTTCGGTGAAATCAGCAATCGCTTTTTCATGCTGTTTTTTTGAAGCATATATTCTGCCTCTGAAATAATAACTTTTCTCATTCTCTTTATGGAATTCAATCGATTTGCCAAACAATGCGATAGCATCATCGTATTTTTTCAAATAAAAAGCAGCCACTCCTTTTTCATAATAAACCACAGCCGATTTTGGATCCAGTTGCAGCGCCATATCATAGTCTTTTATGGCAAGCTCATATTCTTTCCTGCTGCCCCTTACATTTCCTCTATTCAGATAGACTCCTGGGTTTTTAGGATCTAATTGTACTGCTTTGTCCAAATCTGCCAAAGCGCCATTGTAATCTTTTAAAATTACTTTGGTCGTCGATCTTTTAAATAATGCAGGAACAGATTTAGGATCAGATTGAAGCGCGGCATCATATTTTTTGATGGCTTCAGGATATTTCTTCTGGCTGAATAATGCATTCCCTTCATCCAGTAATTTTTGGGCAGTATTTTGTGCCAATACAGTCGTTGATATGAAAATACCAACAAGTAGCATGTAAATTGATTTCATACTGATTTAGTTTAATTTAAAAAGAATGTTTTGATGATATCAAAGATAAGTTATTGTAATTAAGTTATTTATGTTTTTTGGTTTGAAATTCACTTCAATGACAGTATTCGCTAAAGCAAAAAGAGAGTGCTTGTCAATAATATGGGTAATAATTTCTAAATTTACAGTTATTATTTAAATGAGTGATATGTCTGTTCTAAAGAAAAAGAGTAAAAAACTGAAAGTAGATGCCAATACTGGTTTTGGTTCAAACGCAGCTAATTATGGAGGTCGTTTTATCAATAAAGACGGTACGGCAAACATCAGAAAATCAGGGATAGGATTTGTTGAAAGTATCAGCTGGTACCACACCATGCTTACTATTTCCAGCTACAAGTTCTTGTTTATTATCTTTGCTTTTTATGGCATTGTTAACTTCCTTTTTGCTGTTGTTTACTGTCTTATTGGAGTAGAACATCTTAATGGGATTGTGGCGACTTCGCTTGCAGATAAGTTCGGGCAGGCTTTTTTCTTCAGTGCTCAGACTTTTACTACTGTTGGTTATGGTCATATCAGTCCTACCGGGTTTTGGGCTAGTTTCGTGGCTTCGGTTGAAGCGTTGTTCGGATTATTAAGTTTTGCCATTGCTACGGGGTTATTTTACGGAAGATTCAGTAAACCTAAAGCGCACATTCTTTTTTCTGAAAATGCCATTATTGCTCCTTTTCAGGAAGGAAAGGGACTCATGATACGTATTGCTCCTTATAAAAATACGAACCTGACTGATGCTGAAGCCAAAGTAACCCTGGGTATGAAGGTGAAAGAGAATGGGGTGGAAGTCAATCGGTTTTTTTCTCTTGATTTAGAATATGATAAGATTAACGCGCTGACGTTAAGCTGGACATTGGTACATCCAATCACGGAAGAAAGTCCGCTTTACGGCTTTACCGGAGAAGATTTTAAAAATAATAAAGGGGAAATCATTATGTATTTAAAGGCTTTCGACGAAATGTACAGCAACACAGTAGCCATCCGTTCTTCCTATACGTTTGATGAGGTGATTTTTGGAGTCAAATTTGTACAGATGTACGAAAACAGCAAAGACAATTCGAGAACGGTCCTGCATATCAATAAGCTGAATGAAGTTACTGAAGTAGTTTTTGAAGAAGCGATTATTGAAGTATAAAATCAAATTTCACGTCTACTTTTTTAGCGACTTTCGCTCTTACCAAACTCGGAATCTGTATGTCAAAGTCTTCGGGATTCAGAGAGAAGCTGGAAGTAATTTCAATACCGGAAGCGGTCTTTTTAATTTTTGAATTCACGGCAATATCTTTTGATTTTCCGTGTAATTCAATTTTTCCCTTAATGACAAAATCTTGTGGCTGTGAAGTGATTTTATCCCAATCAAAGTCTTCTATTTTTCCTTTAAAGGTAGCTTTCGGGAACTTATCGCTTTCAATATAATTTTCATTAAAATGTTCTTCCATCAAAGCCAGCTTAAATTGAAAGCCTTTAACTAATATCAGGGAAGCTATTTCTCCTGTTTTAGTATTCAGGATACAGGTTACGGCTTTATGATTGGCTTTGACTTCTTCAAATGATGGTACCGAAGCTTCAAAGGTAACTTTTCCGGTTTTAGTCAGCACTTTGTCTTGTCCAAAGACAGTTGTAAGACTCAGTAAACTGATAAGTAAAAAGGCTATATTCTTCATCTCATTAGGGTTTAAGTGATTCGCTTTAGTAGTATCAAAAATTATTCCAGTAATCCGTCCGCCTTCCATTTCATAATAATGTCAATTTTGCTTTGTGGTAATCTGGTTCCGCCATTAGGCATCATGCCGGGTGCTCCCTGTTGTCTCGAGATCCTGTCCAGAAGCCCGCGGTTGTTTACGGCATACTTTACATCATCATAGGTAGTCAGCTTCATCGGTGCGCCATTTACCGGAGGGTCGGTATGACATGGAATGCAGTTTCCCTGAATGATAGGCCTAACGTCTGTATTGTACTTAACAAGGATAGGCGCAGGAATAGTCAAATCGGATTCGCTGTCACTAGCGCAGGAGAAGGTGGTGATAAGCAGTAGAATAAAAGCAAGTGCTGAAATGTTTTTTTTCATATTCAAAATAGGTTTATTGGTTAAATTTACGAAAAAGGCATGATTTAGGTTTGTTTTTTTGTTAAATTTGTAAGAAATCGTGCCAAAGTGAAAAATAAGCTCATCATTTTTATAATTGCTGTTGTCGTTCTGGGTTTTCTGGGTTATTCTTATCTTTATAAAGAGCACAGGAATTTTGCAGATGAAAATGCTATCCCTGTTAATTCCGTATATGGGTTAATGGGAGAGTTCAAACAACAGGAAAGCAATGCCAATAAAAAGTACTTGGATAAAGTCATTCAGATAAAAGGAAAAGTAACTCAGATTGACACTTCTCAAAATACAATCACTATCGACGAAAAGTTGTTTTCTTCTTTCCAGAAGAATGACTTTAAAGACATTAAAGTCAATGAAGTGGTCACTTTAAAAGGGCGCTTCATCGGCTATGATGAATTACTGGAAGAATGTAAATTAGACAATTGTGTCATCATCGAATAATTAGGATAATCTAAACTGTAAAACCAAACATATGCGTATAATTTTCTCATTTTTAGCTATTTTGATGTCTCAAATAGTGCTTTCACAAGACGATTTACTATCACAAATTGATACAACCGATACGAATAAAGAGGTTGTTTCGGCCTTTAAAGCTATGAAGATTGTGAATCTTGAATCCACAAAGATGCTGGGAAAAAAGGAGCTGTATTTCGTTGTTGCGCATCGTTTTGCTTCTGTTAAAGAAGGTTTCGAAGGCTTTTTCGGTTTGGATAATGCTGTAACGCAGATCAAGTTTGCTTATGGTATCACAAGTAAGTTTTCTTTGGCAGCCGGCAGGAGCGAACAGGCTTATGATTTTTCGGCTAAATATTTAATTATGCCACAAAAACAGGACGGTTTTCCTTTTACACTTGCTGGGTTTAACAGCATTGCTTTCAACAATCAGCTGAAGGAATCCAATTATCCGAAAATGAAATTCGAAAACAGATTGATTTATGTGAACCAATTATTGGTTTCCAGAAAGTTTTCAGAGAAATTATCGTTAGAGTTTGCTCCGACATTTTTTCACGAGAACTTTGTAATCGATGATAATCAGGACAACAGCCAGGTTGCTTTGGGTCTGGGAGGAAGGTATAAAATTTCCAAAAGGGTTTCTATCAACCTTGATTATGCGGCACATTTGAACAGGTCTTCTACTTCTCCTTTTAGGGATCCGCTGTCTGTGGGTGTCGATATTGAAACCGGAGGGCACGTTTTTCAAATGCATTTTACTAATTCACAAGGTATACACGAAGCAGGTTTCTTAGGAAATACTTCGGGTGACTGGGGAGAAGGTGATATTTATTTCGGATTTAATTTAGTGCGTGTTTTCTAAACGCAATCCTGACAATAAAAAAACCCGTCTTGTTGTAAGACGGGTTTTCTTTTTTATAAAAGAAGTATTATTCTTTAATTATTTTCTGAGCGTAATCTTTACCGTTTTCATCTCTCAATAAAAGAAGGTAAGTTCCTTTACTTAAGGAATGAACGGAAATAGCATCGTCTTTTACTTTAGTATCCAGAACCATCTTACCGTTCAGGTCAAATAACTGAACCATTTGAATCGAATTACCATTCTTAACCTTGATATTCAAAATATCTTTTACAGGATTAGGATATACGGCAAAATCGGAATTAACAAAACTTTTTACGTCAAGTGTAGATCCTTCCAGTACAAGCAAAGCCTGATTCGAAGCAGGATTGTCTATCGTGTCAACAGTTCCTGATGGCCATCTGATGATTACTTTCGTAATAGCTGTTTCTGCTCCAATACCAAAATGGGCATTCAAACTGCTTTGGTGGCTGAATCCGTTACCACTTCTGATTTCTCTTATCTGTTTTCCCCAAGCGCCGTAAATTTCCACTCTGGCTCCAATCCCGTTTCGGTTACTCTGTACACCCTGAAGGTTTATCGTAATCCAATGGTTGGCATTAGGAACATTGTAATAAACGGTACCTGCGTATTGCACATCCAGAAAACCGTCATGGTTTAAATCGCCTATTCCGCCTTCGCTAAATGGCAAAGTGAATCCGGTAAAAGTCATGTTTCCGTTATTAAGGTACATTTGCTTGTTGTTTTGCCAAAGGAAATCAATCCAGCCGTCATTATTAAAATCACCTGCCTGTAATTCCCAAGAACCTACCTGAGCGTCTATGCCCGTTGTAGTGTAGATATCTGTAAAAGTACCGTCTCCATTGTTTTTGTATAGCTTATTCGTATCGGAAATGTTAGAAAGAAGAAAATCCATATCACCGTCATTATCAAAATCCTCAATAGCTGTCGACCATGATTGGGCTCCGTCGTTTACTCCGGCTGCAGCTCCTGATTCGGTATAAGAATTAGAAGGAGTAGCACTTACTCTGTTGTTTTTATACAAAAGGTTAATTCTTTGCGGATCTCCAACCGGTGCTCCGCCACGGCATTTAGCTAAATACATATCCATGTCTCCGTCATTGTCATAGTCTGACCAGATAGAGGCATAGTTCCCTCCAACAGCTAATGTTGGGAAAAAAGTGGTGTCAAACACCAGGTTGCCTGTACCGTCATTTCTATAGGAATAACTTTGCGCCACATCATGACAGGCAAATAAGTCCAAATGACCGTCATTGTTAATGTCTATAAAATTAGTTCTTTGTGTAAAAATTCCTTGAGGATAAGGGATTTCCGTATAACCGGTTCCGGTAGCATTCGCTCTTATGACTGTTAATCTGCTGCCGCTTCCAAAGACCACATCGTTGTATCCGTTCTTATCAAAATCTCCTGAAGCAATACTCCAATCCGGTTTTGCAGTTAGTCCGGGTAAGGCATAAAGGGCTGAAGTAAAACCTCCGGCCGCTTGTTGTGTCAACACTGTCATCTGATTGGTTTGCACTGTTACAATATCATCAAGAAAATCACCATTCATATCCGTAACACTGCAAATAGTAGAACTGCTTGGAATGGCTTGAGGAGTAAAGCTAATAAGTGGCACAACTAAAGGCTGCTCAATTAGCTGGCAATCAAATCCACTGGAACTCCATCTGTTGTCGAAGGCAATGTAATATGTAGTTCCGCCTGTAACGTTGAAGGTAGCTACAGATAAATAACTGTTAGTTCCAATAATACCGCTGTCGTCATCACCTGAATAACAGGTTAATGCTGCGCAGTTTCCTGTGTATACATGAAAACGGGTGTCTTTTCCAGTGTTTGCAACTAAATCGGTAGTAATGGTTACCGTATAATTTTGAGTCGGGGTGTAGGTATACCATTGTCCTGCTGTTGCGTTTCCTGTCCCTGCACATAATGTTGGGGGAGGTGAACCGGTAATTGTTCCTGCAGTAAAAGTACCGACAGAAATGGGTAGTGCTGTAGCACAGGTATTTTGTGCATTGGATGTGTGAAAACCAAAGCATAAAATAACAAGTAGTGTAATTTTTTTCATAGTCTGTTTTGTTAATTGTTTAGGTTAATGACAATTCGCGGGTAGTGTGTTAATCCAATCTTTAATAAGCTGTAAACCTTCATCGTGTACTGTAGTCCTTCCTATAATAGGCATCATAACAGCTCCTTCATTCGAACCTACTCTAATCACCATTTCAGACCTGTCCGCATTTCCTCCGTTAATTACAAAAGGACCATTCTCAATGGAAAATAAAGGTGTCATGCAAACGCCAAAAGTACTCAAGTCTGTATTACTGAAATTAAAACGCATGGCTACATAATCACAATGTCCTCCTTCTCTGTGGCAATGAGCACAATTGACGTCAATATAAGACCGTGCTCTTAACTCCAATGATTTGCTGGTGTCTTCCCAGTTAACTGTAGAATGCGCTGGTGCCGGGGAACTGCCTTCCAGATAACCGGCAGTTTTCCACATGGCCATCTGGTTTTTGGAAGTACCGCTATAGTTGTACATCGTATTCAGATTTTGTGGCTTAACTCCAATAGGGATTGTTATTTCGCCATTCTCAGTATGGGTAGGATTTATCTTGTGACAGGTAAGGCACTCCGTCTGTGAAGGTGTTTTGTAATTGATCGATTTAGTAGCGCCGTTCTCCGTCCAGGTAATAGGGATAAAGACACCGTTTCCGGTTGTTTCTAACGTAGCTTCGGTCTGCTCATCATTCCAGATATAATCGTACGCTTTCCATCCGGCTGCATGACGGATAAGAAGTCGGGTTTCAATTAATTTTGTGGTATTTGACGGTTGTACATTGTTGTAATAGAATGTCTTAATCAGCACGGCACCAACAGGAAAGTTCAACGGATTATCATCGCTGACGTACGTTGCGTGTGTCCCTTTAGGCATCCATACAAATCGTTTTTTATGGGCATAATCTGCAAATAATGAACTGGCAGGTTCAAAAGGCAGTACTCCGTCAACAGGATCCTGATCTTTCATTCCGTCTTTAAAGAAATGATAATCAGATAATTTCTGATAAGGAACCTTAGACAGATTTACTTCTACAGGAGGTACTTCATATTGGTCGTCATCGTCTGAACATGACAGAAACACAAGGGATGCAAGTAAAAAACAAATTAAATAAGCGTAATTTTTTTTCATATTTATAAATTGGGGAATTCAAAAATAAGAAAAAATCTATAATATACTCTATTTAGTTAACTATATTTAATTTTAAGGTTAAATATTTAATAAATCTCTACCTGAACGTTGTGATTAGCGAGGTTTGACAGCGCTTCATCAGATTTATAGTCAAAGGCTTCTTCATGATGTTTTTTGTCTTTTCTGACAGCAATTATCTTGACGCAGTTATAAAAGCGGCGTATTTCGTCATAATTAGATAAAATAAGCCCCGGAACTATGGCATTTTTTCCTTCACTGTCTTTGGCTACCATGGTAAAATAGCTTGAATTGCAATGTTTTATCTTTCCCGTCTGAATGTGTTCTGCTTCAACACGGATACCAACAATCATAGAGCTGCGGCCAACATAATTCACAGAGGCTTTCATGGTCACCAGTTCGCCTACTTCAATCGGGTTTAGAAAATCTACGGTGTCTACTGAGGCTGTAACGCAATAGTTCCCGGAAAATTTAGAAGCACAGGCAAAGGCAATTTGGTCCAACAGTGATAAGATATAACCACCATGGATTTTTCCGCTGAAATTAGAATGGGAAGGCAACATCAACTCGGAGATGGTGACTTTAGAGGATTTAACGGTTTTGAATTTTATTTCCATAGCTATCGGGCAAAATGGGGTGATTTTTCTTGTTGTACATGAGTCACAAAATACCGGGTATCGCCCCACCATGGAAAAGTCCTGTAGCGTTCGATATAAGTGATCTTGACGTATTGCCCTTGGTATTTTTTCAAATCTGTAATTACTTGAGTATCGCTGTCCAATACCGAAAAACGGAATATCTGCGCTCCCGAAATGCCCTGGGAAATTTCTCCTTCAAAAGTTTTAAATACATACCCTTTACTGCTAAACTTGATGAGTTCACCTGTCCGGTCCCCTTCACTATAGGTGGCATAATACAATACGGTAAAGTAACCTGTAATGCCTAAAACAAGGGTGGTAATGACAATGAAAATAAATTTCCGTAACATAATATGCTTAGTTTAGTGTGTTTGTTTCACTCGTTTCTGCTCTGCTGATGATATTTTCGGGTAATGATTTCTTGGCTTTGGCTCCCATCTTTTTTAGTTTTTCCACACTGGTGATCAGGTTTCCTTTTCCATCTACCAGTTTGTTCATAGCACCTTGGTATTCTGTTTTGGCTTCGTCCATCTTTTTACCGATCTTGATTAAGTCGGAAACGAATCCTTCAAACTTGTCGTATAACGCCCCTGCCTGACGGGCTATCTCAAAGGCATTTTCCTGCTGTTTCTGGTTGGCCCACATACTGTCAATAGTACGAAGCGTTGCCAGAAGTGTCGAAGGAGTAACAATCACAATATTCTTCTCAAAGGCTTTGTTGTACAGGCTGTTGTCTTCGTTCAGGGCAATAGCAAAGGCGGGTTCCATCGGAATAAACAACAATACAAAGTCAGGGCTTTCTATCTGGTACAAATCCTGATAGTTTTTGCTGCCCAGCTGCTCCACATGTCGCTTAATCGAGTTCACATGCTCTTTTAGGAAGCCGGCTTTCAGGTCTTCATCTTCCTCGTTGATAAAGCGTTCGTATGCGGTAAGTGATACTTTCGAGTCTACAATCATTTTCTTACCGTCCGGCAAATTGATGACTACGTCGGGTTGCACACGGGATCCGTCTTCGGTGGTAAAACTTTGCTGTACTTCGTATTCCCTTCCTTTTTCCAAGCCGGACTTTTCTAATACACGCTCCAAAATCAGCTCTCCCCAGTTTCCTTGCATCTTACTGTCTCCTTTCAATGCCTTGGTCAAATTAAGGGTTTCCTTGCTCATCTGCTCGTTCATTTCTCGTAAGCCCACAATCTGCTGGCGTAAAGCAGCGTGGTAATCAATGCTTTCCTTATGGGTGTCTTCGACTTTCTTTTCGAATAACTGTATTTTATCCTGTAGCGGACTCAGAATGTTCTTGAGGTTTTCTTTGTTCTGTTCGGTAAATTTGCTGGTCTTCTCGTCCAGAATTTTATTGGCAAGATTTTCGAATTCTTTGGTGAATTTCTCCTGCAATTGGCTGACTTCTTCTTTTTGCTCTTTATTGCGTTCCCAAAGGTTCTCGAAGTCTACTTCTTTTTTCGATAACTGAATGGCAAGAGCTTCTTTTTCGGTACGGATGGACTCTTTTTCGGCTTGGGACAGCAACTGCAGTTTTTCGAAGTTACTGCGCTCTGCAAGTGCTTGTTCTTTGAGTTCTGTTATCTGACCCATAAGTCCGTTAATGCGTTCTTCCAAGCCCGACTGTGCTGATTTGGATTGGGCGGCAAACAGCATTTTACCAATGTAAATCCCTATTAAAAGGGCAATAAGGAATGCGGCTAATACGATAAGGGTTTGTGACATGGTTCTGGTATTTATTGTAGTGTAAATGTAAGGAAAAAATGTTGTACTCGAATGGAGACTTTCCGCTTGGTTTGTTTGAATTTTTTTTTATGGATTGCATGAATGGCAGAATCTAAAGACTACTTTATAATCTATTTGTTACAACCCATAGTAATCTCCACTTGCAAAAAAGAAAGAGTATCACAGATAACGCCAATGTATTTCCTTCTCAACACTACTCCACACTAATCACCGTCATCCCGCACCCTTTCAAACCGTAATATAATCAAACACTTTCGCGAACTTACAAAACAGATATTTAGCTATTTGGGGTATTTAGGGATGTTCAGACCTACTATAATATCACGTCGTATATAGGTGATGCCGTTTTCTGTTCTGGTTTTTCCTATACCGTTTCCACCTCTTTGCTGTAGTTTTGCCCGAACGGATTCGGTCAAGAACCGATCATCGTCAAACAACAGGTCTTCAATATAATATTCGTTGGCAATATCCGGCTCTTTAATCAAAAAATGAATGTGCGCCGGTATTGTACTGCTGGGATAGGAAACAGGCTTAACAGTATAAATCTTGTAATTACCGCTCAGGTCACTTTTCATCCAGCCTCGCAAATGACCGTGGACAGTTTTTTCCTCTGCCGTTTTCGTATACTCGCCTGTATGGTCTGTTTGCCAGTAATACACAATCACTCCTGGTGCCGGGGTTTTACCGTCTGGTTTCCATACGGTTCCTTCTACCACTAGTTTTTGTCCAGGCTCTTTCCAGCCGGCACTGGTGTCAATAGCGGTTATGTGCTCAGGCATCCCCTGATAAATTAGAGTACAATCTTCACATGGACCGTCTACAAGGACTTTTTGAGGCTTGTCTTGTACTTGGTTAATGTCTTTGGTCTTTCCGGTGCAGCCTATCAGTAAAGAAAGGAGTAAAAAGCTACTTGCTTGATAAAGAGGTTTCATGGTTTTTGTTATGTGTTAGTTGTCAATTGTTTAGCTAATATAAGAAGAAAATCAGCGCCATGTTTTTCTTTACATTCTTCGGTTCTTGTTTTTTAGAGCTTCCTGCAGATTATGCTTTCGGCTGTTTATCAGCTTACAGAAATGGTAAGGTTATTTATCTGTTAAGCAGTAGGTTGTAGCGTAAAAGAGATGCGCATTCTTTCGTATATTTGATAGGAATAATAAGTGGCCCACCCGAAAAGAAGAGAGGAGTGTCGTTGCCAAGATACCCGTGGCTTATTTTCCCGGAGCAGCTCATGCCTAACAAGTAAACAATATAAAATATGGAAACAAAAAATGTCAAAGCATTTGGGACTGATGCTCCGGATGCTTCTTTGAAACAGATGAATATCGAACGCAGATCGGTTACTCCAAAAGATATTGAAATTGAAATCCTGTATTGCGGGGTTTGCCATTCTGATTTGCACACTGCCAGAAATGATTGGGGCTTTACGGTCTATCCTGCTGTTCCGGGACACGAAATAGTAGGGAAGGTGACTCAGGTAGGAAGCGGAGTGACCAAACTCAAAGTAGGAGACTTCGCCGCCGTAGGGTGTTTGGTCGATTCCTGTCGTACCTGTGATAGCTGCAAGCAGGATCTTGAGCAGTATTGCTTAAACGGATTTACAGGAACCTACAATGGGGAAGACAAGCATTTGGGCGGAATGACTTTTGGCGGTTATTCCGAAAAGGTAGTAGTCGACGAACATTTTGTGCTCAAAGTACCTTCTAATCTGGACTTGGCGGCTACTGCACCGTTACTTTGTGCAGGAATAACTACCTGGTCTCCGCTTCGCCATTGGAAGGTAGGAAAAGGAAGCAAAGTGGCTGTGGTCGGTTTAGGCGGATTGGGGCATATGGCTATTAAGCTTGCCAAAGGGTTAGGAGCCGAGGTAACCCTTTTTTCCAGAACACCGGATAAGACCAAAGATGCTTTAGACTTAGGAGCTGATGCTGTTGTAATTTCCACAGACGACAATCAGATGAACTCGGTAAAAGGCACATTCGATTTAATTATCGATACTGTTCCCTATGTTCATGATGTAAATCCTTATGTAGGGACTTTAAGTGTCAATGGTACGTTGGTGCTGGTAGGGTACTTGGGAGGATTGGAACCTTTTTTACATACCGTTCCCATGATATTAGGCCGAAAAGCGGTTGCGGGTTCTGTGATTGGAGGTATTGCAGAAACACAGGAGCTTTTGGATTTCTGCGGACAGCATAATATCGTATCGGAAATAGAGATGATTAAGATGCAGGATATTAATGAAGCGTATGAAAGAATGCTCAAAAGCGATGTCCGTTACCGTTTTGTCATTGATATGGCTTCGTTAAAAGAATAGTATCTTTACCGAATGAAGAGAAATCTAATCTATATCTTGCCGTTTTTCCTGTTGTCCATAACAGGTTCGGCACAGGTTACAACAGAAATCAAGAACAGTTATAAAAAAATCGTAAAATTGATACAGGAGGATAAAGCAGCTGAATTAGCAGCTCTTGTTTCCTATCCTTTAAAAAGAGATAATCCATTGCCGGATATTACCAATGCCAAAGAATTCATTGCCGGTTTTCCGGTGTTGTTCGATGCTGCCTTCAAGAAAAAACTGCTCAAATATAATGCATCCTATATTTTTGAAAGAAATGGAGTTTACGGATTAATCGGCGGGCCTTTTTCAGGAGAGATCTGGATTCGGGAAGATGGTAAGATGATAACGCTTAATTACAGTTCCGAAAAAGAGACAGCCATCAAAGAACAGTTGATTAAAAAGAAGAAAAGCCAAGTGCATCCGAGCATTGCAAAATGGGAAGAAAACCTGTACATATGCCGTTCAGAGAAGCTGCTCGTCAGGATTGACAGAACCAGCAAAGGCATCCGCTATGTTTCCTGGAGCAAAGGCCATCAGATGTCAGACCAGCCGGATTTGATTTTATACAACGGAATTGAAGAAAATCAGGGCACTATGGGAGGATGGACCTATACCTTTCATAATGGGAACTGGACCTATGTTTTTGACGATGTCCAAATGTGTGAAAAGCCTTCGGGATGCGGCTTGTTTCTCAGTCTGCTTTTAAAGGAGGAAGAGAAAGGAACGTATAAAATGACAGCAGTAAAATAAAAGAACAAGTTGGGGCAGATTATTGTAACTGCCCCAACTTGCTTTTTACAGAAGTAATCAATTATAAAGAAGTGCTTCGAATGAAACTGAAATTCTTTTTCTCCTTTGTGTTCTGTAATCCGAATAGCGGTCTGACAACATCCCATCTTCGGATCATAAACTCATAAATAAACAAAGAGATTAAAAATGTTCCAAGAGAAAGGAAGGCGAATTTACAGAAGAAACTCCATTGCAGGTTCATTATAAAATACCCCAGAACCACTGTCACGGTTTGATGCAGAATATAAAAAGGATACACCGCCTGATTGCAATAAGTGAGTGTTTTACTCGGTTTGTTAAGGTATTTGGACGCATACCCAAATAAAGCCAGTATCCAGGACCAGAAGGTAAAAACAGTAATCAGGGCTTCGGTAAAATGCCTTGGATAACTATCCTCATACAACGAGGTAATCAGTAAAAACAATGTAAAACCGACGATTCCGCATTGCAAATAAAGGTTCCTGTTTCTTTCTGTCGCCTTCCAGAAAACGTCCTTAACCGAGATGAGCAGGAATCCAATAAAAAACAAAGTCATGTAATTGGAAATCGCAAACCAGTCGCCAACTAATGCGTGTGTTATATCGAAGAAAGGTTCTACAAAAGCCTCAAGCAGGTACAAAGGAAGGACAAACCAATACAGCCCCAGTTTCGTTTGACACATTTTTGCCGTTGCTCTCAAAAGCACATGGTTCGGATGTTTCTTCAAATACATAAAAACAGGAAGAAGTACTATACAGAAAAGAAACAGGTAAGGCAAAAACCATAAATGATGCCAGCTTAAGTTCCCAACCGGGTATTCTCCTATAAATGCCTGGGCAGGCCAAAAGTCGAAATAACCGCCTTTAATTATTCCCTTTGCTAATTTTTCAATATAAACCTGAGGAGGTACAATTACCAGCATCCCGAAAATCAGCGGAAGAAGTAATCGCTTCGCTCTTTCAGCAGCAAACTGTAATCCGCTTCTTTTGGAAAGTGCATAAGAAGTCCCCATTCCCGAAATAACAAAAAGGATGGGCAGTCGCCATTGGTTTAAAAGTTTCATGGGATATTTAATCCATTCATAGGTTTCATTGTTTTTGATATGCCACCCCCAATCCGGAGCAACAAAAAACATTCCCACATGATAAAAAATAAGTAATCCGAAAACGATTACTCTCAGCCAGTCTAAATCATATCTACGCATTGTTCTAATTTTTCTGCAAATGTGTGGGCAAAAAAAGAAGCCTGCAAATACTTGTTTTGAATGACGCTATTTTGGGACGAATGACATTGTTTTGGGACGGTGAGCAACATTTTGGGATAGACAGCAAGGGCTGGCTTATCGCATTATTGTTTCAGATTCGAAGGATTGAATGTAATTTCTGGAAACAGGAACAGTATCCGGACAATCTTTCAATGTTACTTTATAGCCTTGAGCGTTTCCTGAAACATTTCCGATAAAGTTTCGGTTCAGTAAAATAGACCTGTGGGTTTTAATGATGAACGGGAAGTCACACAATTGCGCCTCTAAATTCTTAAGAGCAATGCGCTTGGTAAATTTATGAATGCCTTGTTCTCCTTTAATGTATATCTCAGCATAATTACCTTCGGCTTTAGCATAAATGAAGTTCGTACTGTCAAAAGAGAATTTCTCCGACTTTACTTCTGTTTCAATCCAGACTTCAGCACCGGACTGTATTTCTTTTACTTCGGCCATAGCCTCCAAAATACGGTTTGCTTTCTGTTGGTTTTTCAACTGTTGCCTGTTCAGGTTGATGGATATTATTATAGGTGCAAGGAAAAAACCGGCGATAAATGAATTCAGGACCTCTTCTGTAAAATAGCCCCAGGACCAATTTCGTGGATTGTCATAAATGATATCCCTGATCAGGAACTGGCAAATTCCTGTCAGAAGTATCAGAAATAAAATAAAGAGGCATTCTTTTCGAATCTTCCAGTCTTCGGTTACTTTCGGAAACAGGCCCCAGACAAAAGAAATACACAGCAATAGCAATACTGGTGTAGCGGAGTGTATCATGCATATCCAGAAATAAGGCATTTTATGTTCCGAAGTGTTTACATCAAAAGGCTGGAGCATGTAGTTGAAAAGCAAGCAAATAGAAAAAATGATCCCCGTTATTTCAAGCAGTTTTTTGCCTTCATAATAAAAGGGATAGGGTTGTTCCAAAAAAGTTAAAAATCGTCTTTTTTTGTTCATTTTAGTTATTCAGCGGAGAGGCACTTTGTCAATGCGATAAAGGCAATGTTATTTTGGAGCTAATATAAAAAGAAAACCTGATGTACAGGAATCAGAAGAAAGAAGAAAGAAAATATACACAATAATAAGAGCATAAATTCTCTAACAGCAAAAACATCTATCCGAAGCACCATTGTCCTAAAATCCGCAGGCGAGAGTCAGAAAGCCAAAATTTCCGTAAAAAGAAATGCTGTTTGAGCGAAGCGAGTTCATTTCTTTTAGGAAGTGAGGCGTATCTGACCGCCGAGGATTTAAGACTTGATTTTTGGTACTTTGTATCAAGACAAAGTACAAGAAACCCCTAAGAGATACTTCCTTCATCACTACAACAAAATCACGAAGAAGAATTATGAAGAAAAAAGAAAATATACACAATAATAAGAGCATAAATTCTCTAACAGCAAAAACATCTATCCGAAGCACCATTGTCCTAAAATCCGCAGGCGAGAGTCAGAAAGCCGAAATTTCCGTAAAAAGAAATGCTGTTTGAGCGAAGCGAGTTCATTTCTTTTAGGAAGTGAGGCGTATCTGACCGCCGAGGATTTAAGACTTGATTTTTGGTACTTTGTATCAAGACAAAGTACAAGAAACCTCTCCACAATCTACTTCCTCTACTAAATAAAAAGAAAACCTTTATAGCGATACTTCCTTCATCACTACAACAAAATCATGAAGAAGAATTACGAGTAAAAAAAATAAACATTCATCCGAAGCACCACCCCGCCCTTAAATCAAAAGCATAAAAAACAACGCCGAAACAACGCGGCAGCGTTCCGCATAGACGAGGAGGCACGACGAGCGGTTCGGGATGCGGAGCGGCGTTTCAAGGTAGTTTTTAAGCTTTTAATTTGCAGGCTTGATTTTTTGTTACTTTTTTATCAAGAAAAAAGTAAAATTCTCCCATCCGCAAAGTAATTTCTAGCATCTGCTTTGTAAGTTCTCCCACCTGCAAAATAAGTTTTAGCACCCGCTTTGTAAGTTTTCCAACCTGCAAAGTAAGTTTTAGCACCTGCTTTGTAAGTTCTCCAACCTGCAAAGTAAGTTGAAGCACCTGCTTTGTAAGTTCTTCAACCTGCAAAGTAAGTTTTAACGCCTGCGGAGCAAGTTCTGTCTGAAGTGAATCAGGTCTTTACCCGTATTGTCAGAAAAATAACATATAATAGTTATGTTTTAACTTTATATTTAAGTAATTTTGAGATACTTGTGATTCTATTTGTGTCATCCTAAAATGTGTTTCTATGAAAAAGTATGTTTTATTATTGTCAGTTTTTTTATTTATGGTTTTAAATAGCTGTACGGCTTCAAAAACTGCTGCAGCTAAAAATTTGTATGGTGCAACTTGGGAACTCGAATATATTTCGGGGCCAAGAATTGCTTTTGAAGGCTTGTTTCCTGAAAATAAACCACAAATTACTTTCACAGAAAATGAAAAAAAAATCAATGGGACTACCAGCTGTAACGGTTACGGAACCTCATTTACAATTGATGGAAACACCATAAAAATCGAACAGCCTGGGGCAATGACCATGCGTTATTGTGAAGGCGGTGGCGAAAATGTTTTTTTACAAACGATGGAAAAAATAAACAAATTCAGTATTGACAATGAGCATAAACTCAACCTAATGATTGATAATGTACCAATGATGCGCTTTAAAAAAGTAAATTAAAAGCATGGTAAGAAAGTTGTTTCTGGCGCTATTTCTGACTTGTACCTTTGTAAATTACGCTCAATTACATCCTGGATTTGATAGAGAGGAAATACCTTGAGATAATGCGGATTTCAGTTTGCAATGTTAAAGACAGTGCCTACGCCAGTGATTTTGAAAAACCCAAAACCCATCGATTACTATATCAATCCGGAAATTTAGGGTTCGATAGAAACTACGAGGTGTTATGGCATGTGTTTTGCATGTGATTTGTACTTATAAAAATAGATTTATGAAAAAACAAATTGTATTCGGAATGTTGCTTTTGGTTTTTACGGCCTGTAAAACGACGCAGGAACAATCCAAAGCTGAAGACAAAGAGGATGCCGGAATTGAAGCCAGTACTTCTCCTTACTTTAAAGGAAATGGTAATGAGCCGTTTTGGAACATACAAATTTCGGAAGCAGCTATTCAATTTGAATCTTTGATACCGGGTTTCGAAAAAGTAATAGTTCCTCATGTTGTACCCAGTAAGGCTATGGATGCCAATGTGAAAATGTACAGAGTGACTACAGAAAATGCAGACTTCCAGATTCAGATCCAACAAATGAAATGCCAGAATTCAATGTCAGGCGAATGGCTTCCATATGCTGTCACAGTAGAACTGAAACGAAATACGGAATCTGATTTTACAGTCTTAAAAGGCTGTGGATCTTATATTACTGATTATCGTTTGCATGATATCTGGGTATTGGAGCAACTAAACGGACGTAAAGTTGAGCTATCGGATTTCAATAAGGAATTGCCTTTAATTGAAATTAACGCAGCAGCAAATACTTTCATGGGTTTTGCCGGATGCAATCAAATGAATGGTCGTTTGTTTTCCGAAAAAAACCTGTTGGGATTTGATCATATTGTAACTACTCGTATGGCTTGCGGGTCCATGAACAAAGAAGGAGAGTTTTTAAAAGCACTTCAAAGTGTTTCATCTTATAAAATTAAAGACAATCGGTTGTGGCTGTCCAATCCTTCCGGATTATTGATAGTATTTAAAAAAATTGATTAATTAAATATCAAAATTATGAAGAAATACATAGTACTCGTTTTTATACTATTTACTATTTTAAGCTGTAAGAAGAAGGAAATCAATGAAACTGGATTGCTTGAAAAGGAAAAGTCAGCATCGGTTTTAGGTCTGGATTGTTATGCTTATAATGGCGATTATAGCAAGGTTATGCTAAGAATTACAAATGTTTCCAATGGTGTCAAAGGGTATCTGAAATATGATTTGTATGAGAAAGACAGTAATAACGGTACTTTTGAAGGCATTTTAAAAGGAGACACACTTATAGCAGATTATACATTTCAATCCGAAGGTGTGGAAAATATCCGTAAAGTGGCTTTTTTAATCCAAGGAAATCAATTATTTGAAGGACATGGAGAAATGACTTCTGACGGAACAAGATTTAAAAACAGTAAAGCAATTCAGTTCAGTAAAGCAATGCCGTTGTCTGAAGTTGAATGCAAAGGTTCAGCCGATTGTCCTGCAGATTTTGGTTTTCTGTATTCGGAACTGAAAAAAGAATGTATATATGTGAAGACTGTTTCAGTTGTTTTGAATCCTTTAAAAAATGGAATGGCAACAACGGAACCGAAGGCTTATGTATTGTTTTCAGATGACACTGCGAAAGCGGAACTTTTTTTACCAAATGAAACCAAAAATATTATATTAAGTAAAACAAGTGAAGGAAATTGGGCTGCGGGAGATTATAAACTAATGGCATGGAAAGGATATGTTTTGCAGTACAAAGATAAGCCTGTTTATGGAGGGCAATAATAAGATAAAGTAAAATCCGCTAACTGCGGATTTTTATTTTTAGGAGGAAATTCAAATAGAAACCAAATGTTATTCCTTTTCCTGTAAAGGATATTGCAACAGCCACTGATTTCCAAATTGATCCGTAATATCACCAAACAAAGATCCCCAAAATGTTTTTTCCAATGGATGGTTTTGAAGTCCGTTTTGGGAAAGCTTGGCGTACCGGTCTTTTATTTCTTTTTCACTACTGCAATGCAACAGCAGTGATATTGAATTGCCTTTTGTCAATCCGTTGGAACTAACCATGTCGGTCGCCATGATAACTAATTGATCTTTAATGAGTGTGGCATGCAAAATAGTGTCTTTCATCTCTCTGGGCAGTTCATCCGATAGCGGGGATTTACCAATAGTTTGGAAGACAAGTTTGCCTCCCAAACATTTTTGGTAAAATAACATGGCTTCACGACAGTTACCATTAAAAGTTAAATAAGCATGGATTGCTGACATTTGGTTACCTTTTTTAAGAAAATTTAAGCATTCACTAATGTTTCAATATCAAATTTTTTCATTTTCATAAAGGCTTCGACGACACGTTGTGATTTATCTGGATCGCTCAATAATTGCTCTAAAACGGTTGGGACAATCTGCCAGGAAACACCAAACTTGTCTTTAAGCCAACCACATTGGCTTTCTTCTCCGCCTTCAGTTAGTCTGTTCCAGTAGTAATCTATTTCTTCTTGTGTTTCACAATCGACTACAAAAGAAACAGCTTCATTAAATTTGAACATTGGGCCACCATTTAAGCACATGAATTTTTGCCCTTTTACTTCAAAAGTAGTTACCATCGGGTTTTCTGCAGTGATTTTTGCTTCTTTAAATACAGAGCAGTAAAAAACAGCGGCTTCATTGGCTTGTCCATCAAACCAAAGACAAGGATATATTGGCTTTTTCATGATTTTTTTATTGAGGAAATTTACTCATATCCATGTAAAAAACTTCCCAGTGATGTCCGTCAAGGTCTGAGAAACTTCTTTGTTCCATGAATCCATAATCTTTAGGTTCGGTTGGTTCCTGAGCACCGGCGTTAATAGCAGCGTCGGCCATTTCATTCATTTTAGCAATACTTCCTACAGAGAGTGAATTGATTACTTCGGTAGTTTTAGCAGTATCCGAAATTTCTTTTTTAATAAATTCTTTAAACTTCGGATGGGTGAGCAGCATTACAAAAATTTCGTCACTGATAAACATGCAGGCTGCGGTTTCGTCAGTAAATTGCGGATTGTTTGTAAATCCTATTTTAGTATAAAAATCCATTGCTTTTGTAAGATCTTTTACCGGAAGGTTGATGAAAATCTGTGATTTCATAGTATAGTATTTTTAAAGATTGTTTTAATTCGCTTCTGCGTATTTTTTGAAATTATCCATAATAGCTTGCCAGCCTGTTTGTTGCGTTTCTAAAGAATTGGTATCTTCAGCTTCGAAAATTTCAGTGATAATGGTTGTGTCATTAACAGTTTCAAACGTGATTTGAACTTTTCGGCCATCTCCAAGAGTATATTCGATACTTTTATTGATTTTGATATCGTCGTATATTCCACTAAAGTCGAACCCGAAACTACCATCTTTAGATTCCATTCGAACGGTAAAGAGACCGCCATTGCGCACGTCGTTTTCAGCTTTGGTTGTATGCCAGTCTTCTGAAGCAGTGTTCCAATTGGTAATGTGTTCAGGTTTGGTCCAAAGATTCCATGCTTTTTCTGCAGTTGTATTTACTGTTACAGCTACCGTAATTTTTGTTTTTTCTGTTGTTTCCATTGTGTTTTAATTACTTGTTATTATTTAGGTTGTTATTGATATGGTAAAATTACAGCAGATTTCTACAACCGAGAATGTATAAAAACGACAAACGAGAGGTGATTTGCGACAATAGTTTAAAAACAGGCTTTACAAGTTAAGGCTTGTAAGGAAATGGTATTGATTTGGATTAAAAATCCGTGTATATTATTTTTCCAAAGTCGTTTACAGGGAAAGGTTTGTTTAAAAAACCGGTAACATATTTATTGTTTTTAATCCGTTTGATTTCATCGGCATCCAATGAAGAAGTAAGCATAAAGATTTTGTTTCCGCTTTTTAATTCTTCCGATAAGGATTCGTATTTCTGAAGAAACTCGATGCCATTCATTTCGGGCATTTGAATATCCAGCAGAATGATTAAAGGGTGATCCGGATCTTTTTTGTAATCAGTAATCCATTGAATCCCTTCTCTTCCGTTATTAGCAATATTTACTTCCGGTACATCCAATACTTTTTTAAGTAGTTGTTTTGTAACGAGCTGATCAATTGCATTGTCATCTATAAGTAAAAAAATATAATCAGGCTTCATATCGTTTTGGTATTGTTACTGTAAATTTACTTCCTACGGCGCTTTCCGAATTTACCGAGATGGTTCCGTTGATATTTTCAATGGCTTCTTTCACTATGTATAGCCCTAATCCGGAACCTTTATTGTTATTGGTTACAAAAAACATTTCGAATACATGGCTCTGAAATTCGTCTTTAATGCCAATACCGTTGTCAGAGATTTCTATTCTATAAAATTCTCCCAAAGAAAACGTTTTAATCCAGATGCACATTTCATCTTTACTTTCATCGGCATACTTTATCGCATTTGATAATAAATTATTGATTGTAATTTTAAGCCTTAGATTATCACTTTGGATATGATCTACTAATATCTCTTTGTCAATATTAATTTTATTAGCATTTTTAATATGCTGGTGCTGTGCAATAGCCTCGTCAATAATGTTTTTTAAACTGACAGGTTCGATGATTACTTCTTTTCTTTTGTTTTTTGAATAATCTATAATATCACTAATGAACTGATCTTGTTTACTGAGACTTTGGTACATCAAATTCAAATAGGTTTTAATCTGGCCTAAATCGTCTTCCAGCTGTGCTATTTCAATCAATCCTTTTAAAGAAGTGATTGGAGACCTCAAATCATGTGACGCGCTATATACGAACTTGTCAAGCTCCTTGTTGGCAATGAGCAGGTTTTCATTTTTAACCTCGACTTCAATTTTTGAATTCACAAGCCTGTATACCATCATCGAATAATAAGTAGAAACACTGCTAATGATAATCAGGATAAAAAAAATGTTGGTATATATAAGGTAATCTTTAATCTTTCGGGTACCGTCTCCAAGCGTGCTTAAAAAATTTCTTTCATTAATAGTCAGTCTCTCACTAAGGTCACTAATCTGTAAATGAAGTTTAAGACGGTCTTTAAGTTCTAAGTTTGAGCTTGAAACCGTTTTATGGACTTCATTGCCAATAGCAGATAATTGGTTAATCAAATCATCACCCATTTTCCATTCGTTAATGGCTTTTGCTAAAAATGGCACCGATTTAAAATTCTTAAACAACCAGATAAGATCGTCTAAATCCTTTTCATTATTACGACCGGCTCTGAATCCATTTTTAATGACAGCGGTATCAGCATTGCTTAAAAGACCAATTCTTGCGGCTCCATCTCCTTGAGGAACTTTTAATTCTTCTTCAAATGAATCCCATTGTTTTTCGTCTTGTGTGTAGAGATAAGTGATAAGATGCCGGACTCCGTCTTTTTGCCCTTTTGAGTACAAAGATTCTCCATTAACATAAGCTCTGCTGGCTGACAGGATTTTAATGGTAAAAAAATTAATAAAAATTAGCAGGGCACAAGAAAACATTATTATTAACAAAAGAATAAAAACATTAGGGAGTTTTAGCTTTTCAATAGTCTTTTGTTCCGTCATCTGCTTTGCTAATTAGTCAGGAATTAATTTATGATGTAAATTACGTATTTTTTTAAAGTGTAAGTATTTTTTTATAAACTTTTATTTTCATTCTGACGAAAAATGACTAAATAATAATAAATTTAACTGCTAGAATGTTCTGAAATACAATTTTATATCGTCATTCAAATGCTTTTGTGTTAACTTTACCTATTCGTTTAGAGAATACAGTATATGAAAAATGTAGTTATCCTTGTTCCTGAAAATGCGGTGATGCAGGCTATCGCAGACCCTCAGTATTGCTTTAGTGCAGTGAATCAGTTTTTGGCTGTTTCAGGGAGAAAGCCTTTGTTTAACGTGCAATTGGCAGGGTTAAAAAAAGAGGTTCATCTCAACGAAGGCAAATATTCAGTTCGTCCTGATTTGTTACTTGATGAAACCGAAGAAACCGATTTAATTTTCATTCCTGCTTTGTTTGGTGATATGACCGAAGCCATAGAAGTTAATAAAGGATTCGTACCCTGGATTGTCAGCCAATACCACAAAGGAACTGAAGTTGCCTCACTCTGCGTAGGTGCTTTTTTACTGGCCTCAACCGGTTTGCTTAACGGAAAGAAGTGTTCTACCCATTGGGGTTTTACCAATGAATTTAGAGAAATGTTCCCCGAAGTCAACGTCCAGGACGGCAGTATAGTTACCGAAGAAAACCGGATTTATTCAAGCGGCGGAGCCAATTCGTATTGGAATTTATTACTTCATCTGGTAGAAAAATATACAGACCGCGAAACGGCTATTCTGGCATCCAAGTATTTCGCTATCGACATTGATCGCAACAGTCAATCGGCTTTTTCCATGTTCAAAGGACAAAAAGAACATTCGGATGAGGCGGTTAAAAAAATTCAGGAATATATCGAAAACAATATTGAAGAAAAAATAACGGTAGAAGAATTGGCCGATATAGCGGCAGTAGGACGACGCAGTTTCGAACGAAGATTCAAACTAGCTACAAATAATTCTATTTTGGAATATATCCAGCGTGTCAAAGTGGAAGCCGCCAAACGCAGTTTCGAATCCAGCCGTAAAAATATCAACGAAGTGATGTTTGATGTAGGTTATACAGATACAAAAGCTTTTCGGACCACATTCAAAAAAATTACAGGACTTACCCCTATCGAATACCGCAATAAATACAATAAGATGATAATGTAGAAGAGAAGAAAGAAGTAAAGAAGCATACTTTTCGATATTTTTTGTGCCTTTGATGTAATAATTTATTGCACTTCTGTGAAAATTCATTTCGCTTCTGTAACCGAATATTTCCTTCTGTGATTACCTATTGCACTTCTGTGAAAATTCATTTTCCTTCTGTAATCAAATATTTCCTTCTGTAATTGCCTATTGCACTTCTGTGAAAATTCATTTCGCTTCTGTAATTGAATTTTTCTTTCTGTAATTGTCTATTTCACTTCTGTGAAAATACATTTCGCTTCTGTAATTGAATTTTTCTTTCTGTAATTGCCTATTGCACTTCTGTGAAAATACATTTCGCTTCTGTAACCGAATATTTCCTTCTGTAATTGTCTATTGCACTTCTGTGAAAATTTATTTCTCTTCTGTAATCAAATATTTCCTTCTGTAATTGCCTATTGCACTTCTGTGAAAGTAAATTTTGCTTCTGTAACCGAATATTTTGCTCTGTAATTGTCTATTTCCTTCTTCAAACGAAAGTTTCATCCGAAGAACCAACCGCCCTCATAGCATAATCCGTAGAAAACAACGAAGCATGAAGTGGCAGTGTTCCGCATAGACGAGGAGGTACGACGAGCGGCTCGGGACACAGAGCGCAATGCTGAGGTAGTTTTCAAGATTGTGCTATGTAGGCTTGACTTTTGGTACTTTGTGTCAAGACAAAGTACAAGAAGAACTTTTGCAAAGATCTATCGTATCAGTTTGTTGTCATTTGCGTTGTCTTGCCGGAATGATAAGTTAAACCTAAATAAAAAAGGGAATAGTAATTGCAAAATCAATTCGTATTTTTGTTCAATGAAATCCCACCGCCATTTTATTCTGCATAAGCCACACGGCTACCTAAGCCAGTTTATTTACGAAAAAAAACGTCCAAAGAAGAAATTGGGAGAGCTGTATGATTTCCCGGAAGGGACAATGGCTATAGGACGATTGGATGAAGACTCAGAAGGACTACTGTTACTGACCACTGACGGTATGATGAGCGAAATAGTCCGCAGCAAAACCATCGAAAAAGAATACCTGGCTCAAGTGGATGGCACAATTACCCAAGAAGCCGTCGAACAATTAAAAAAAGGAGTAGAGATTGGATTTAAAGGTATCCGCTACACCACGAAACCTTGCGAATCCCAAATCATAAAGGAACTGCCGGAATGTATTGGTGAAGGGAGAAGAATCAGGGACGAACGTCACGGCGCTACAAGCTGGCTGGCTGTTACACTAACCGAAGGCAAATTCCGTCAAGTCCGAAAAATGACCGCGGCTGTAGGATTTCCAACGTTACGATTAGTGAGAATCCGGGTAGGAGATATACATTTGCATAACCTGAAAGCAGGCGAGGTGCTGGAAGTTACTTCCTTCGAAATAAACGAATAATCAATCAATTACTATGCTTAATATTGTTTTAGTACAACCAGAAATTCCAAATAACACCGGAAATATAGGCCGTTTGTGTGTAGGAACCGGAAACAGATTGCATTTAATCCATCCGTTTGGATTCGAAATCAATGATAAGAACCTTAAGCGTTCTGGACTTGATTATTGGGTACATCTCGATTGGCATCAATACCAGAATCTGGAAGAATGGATAGCCCAAATTCCAGACAAATCGAGGGTGTTTCTAATGAGTTCCCATGCAACAACATCATACTACGATGCACAATTTCAGGACGGAGACTGGCTGGTCTTCGGAAAAGAAAGTGTGGGATTGAGTGCAGAAGTATTAGGTTTATTTGAAAACCATCTGACGATTCCAATGTCATCGCTCATCAGAAGTTATAATATTGCTAATTCGGTAGCTTTTGTAGTAGGTGAGGCCAGAAGGCAAATAGACAGTAACCAAAATTTATAAGGCCACATTATTTTCTTTTGTTGTTTTATTTCCTACTTTCGGATTTATAAAATTTCAAAAGAATTCAATACAGAAGTAACGTATCGAAATAGAGATTTAATTCCGAAAAACAAGTAATTTATGTCTGTCAGGAACAGCAATATAGATGTTTTAAAAATCCTTATGGCCTTTCTGGTCATAGCATTGCATATTTTTCCCGTTGCTAAATTAGAAGGTATTCAAGGCATCATTTCCTACGAAATTGCCAATGGCATTACCCGAATCGCCGTACCTGCATTTTTTATTATTTCAGGTTATTTTCTTCGGAATAAACTGGAAGACAAAATGTATCTGCTCAAATATGCAAAGCGAATTTTGTTATTGTACGTGGTTTGGCAGTTGCTTTATTTACCTGATTTAATCAGACAATATCATTTAGGACGGTTCTCGTTATCTGACGCCATCCTGAAAATGGTTTTCGGGTATTGGCATTTATGGTATTTATTGGCTACAGTTTTGGCCGTTGGGTTGCTTTATTGTACCCGAAACTGGAGCTTAAAAGTAAAATGGATGCTGATTTTCAGTCTGTTATTTCTGGGTTATAGTTTCCAGATTCTCATCCAATCGAATGTACTGAAATCCTTTACGACATTAACAGCGGTTTACTTCTATATGGGAACAACACGGAACTTCTTGTTTTTTGCCTTTCCGGCGATGCTTATTGGAGTTTTGTACGAACAATGGAAAATCCTAGCGGCAAAAACAAGCTGGATGTTGCTGCCTCTTTTTATCGGATTGCTTATAGAAACGTATTGCTATTTTATTTTTAAAGTGAAAGCATTGGACTTTTTAGTATTGCTGATTCCTTTTTGTATGATTTTATTTTACACCGTTAATGAATCGGAAGCCCTACTTAATGTAAAAGTCAATTCTGGTTTATCCCTGGGAATTTATCTTTGTCATCCCTATTGTATTCGGTTGGTATACGAGTTTTTACCTCAAAAAACATTTGAATTTGTTGTGCTTAAATACTTTTTAATAAGTGTCTTAGCTGTGCTTTTCTGGTGGATTATCGAAAAAATAAACAGAAAATTCCCTTGGTTTTTGTAATTATTCGGCAAAGATTTCTTTAAAAAAATCCAGCATTGCCTGCCAGGAGCGTTTGGCTGCTTTTTCATTATAAGCGGTTCCTTTACTTTTGTCGCTTCCAGCATCCTTATGCGTAAATGCGTGTACAGCATCGGCATAATATACCATTTGCCAATCGGCTTTTGCAGTTCGCATTTCGTCCTGAAAAGCTTTGATTTCTGCTTCTGAAATATAAAAATCATCAGCACCATGCAATACAAGGACTTTTGGTTTTATCGGTTCAATTGTACGGGAAGCCTCTCTGCTTAAACCGCCATGAAATGATACAACTCCGTTTACTTTAAAGTTGGCTCTGGCAGCTTCAATGGCTCCGCTTCCTCCAAAACAATAACCAATAATAGCAATTTTATCAGGATTGGCACCCGCTTTAATTAATTGGTCAAGAGCTAATTGGATTCTCTTTTGGTAATCTGCATAATTGGTTTTAAAATACCCGGCTAATTGTCCTGCTTCTTTTGCATTGGCTGGTCGTTTATCCACACCATAGATGTCAGCTACAAAAGTGATGTAACCGAGTTTAGCAAGATTTACAGCATTTTCCCGAGCATTGGTTTCAATTCCCATCCAAGCCGGCAGAATTAAAACTCCGGATTTTTGCGTATTTATTTTGGAAGGACTCGCTAATAAACCTTCCAGTTTCTGATTTCCGTCTGAATATGAAATTGGTTTTAATTGTGCTTGGGCAACAAACCCTATTGCCAATAAAATTGTTGTGATGCGCATTTTCATAAAATTAGGTTTTGATTTATAAAATTAATGCATTAATGCCACAAAAACGGAAATGAACAATAATTATTTGAAAAGAAACTTCCCTTTTTGGTTGTCAAAAACAATATTTTCATCCTGAAATAAAGAATTAAAAACACCTTTTTCAATTAAATTGCAAGGTTGGTCCTGCACAACTTCATCTTTGGTCATGACTACCATTTCATCACTTAATTGAATGGCCAAATCAATATCATGCGTCGAAAACAGGATGCATTTGCCGGTTCCTTCAGTTAGTTTCTTGAGTAATTTGAAGAGAGAAACTTTATGTAGCAAATCCAGATGTGTGGTCGGTTCGTCAAGAATAATAAGAGGAGTGTCTTGTGCCAAAGCTCTTGCTATTAAAACTTTCTGTAATTGTCCGTCACTTATTTCATGGTGTTTTTTTTCTGAAAGATGCTCAATTTCTGTAAGCTGGATGGCATGAATCACTTTTTCGATATCCAAAGGAGATAATTTTCCAATCCAGTTCGTATAAGGCTGTCTTCCCAAAGCGACCAATTCAAAAACAGATAAATTGCTTGGCGGCAGTTTTTCGGTTAAAACCATGCTCAAATTTTGAGCTAAATCTGATGCAGAATAGGTTTGGATGTTTTTATCATTCAGGAATACTTCGCCCAGGAGGGGTTTTTGCAAGCCTGTCAACGTTCGTAAAAGAGTTGATTTTCCTATGCCATTGGCACCGATTAAAGTGATAAGTTTGCCTTCCTGGAAATTAAAATCAAGGTTTTCAGCAACAGTCACCGCCGATTTTTTGGTTTTGTAGCCAATGGTCAAGTTGTATGTGGATATTATATTTTTGGAATCGCCCATCTTACCTGTAATTTCGTTTTCGGATTAAAAGCCAGATGACAACCGGAGCACCAATGATAGAAGTAATTGCGTTTATTGGCAAAGTAACACTGGTTCCCGGCATTTGTGAAATAACATCACAAAGCAACATGATAGAAGCCCCGATGAGTAATGTACTCCAATATAAAATGAAGTGGTTACTGGTCTGGAATAATAATTTTGCCATATGCGGAACTGCCAAACCAACAAAGGCAATTGGGCCGGCAAATGCCGTGATACTTCCTGCTAAAATACTGGTCGCAAAAATGATGATAAAACGTGCTTTCCTGAAGTTTATACCAAGGCTTTTTGCATAATTTTCCCCTAAAAGCAAAGCATTTAAAGGTTTAATGCTGAATACGCCCATTATCAACCCTAGTCCTACAGCAACCGTTAATATTACTATAGACGTCCAGGACAGATTTCCTAAATTGCCTAACGACCAAAAGGTGAATTTCTGCAATTGTTCAGCCGAACTGAAATAGGTCAGAACACCTACTACGGCACTGGTAAAGCTTCCAAACATTAGACCTACAATTAATATGGCCATCGTATCTTTTAGCCGTTGCGAAACGATTAAAACCATCAGCAGGACAAAAAAACCGCCTAAAGTGGATGCAATTACAATCCCATAAGAAGATAATAATACAATGCTCAAAAAGGGCGGCAAAAAAGAAGATCCCAGAATTACAAAGGCAACACCTAGACTTGACCCAGAACTTAAGCCTAAAACATAAGGGCCTGCTAATGGATTTCGGAACAATGTTTGCATTAATAGTCCGCTGATAGATAGTCCCATTCCGGCTAAAACAGCAGTGATTGCTTTAGGTAACCTATAATTGACAATGATATATTCCCAAGTTTGTTTGGATACTTCTCCACCTGTCAAGCTATGGAAAACATCTTTAAAAGGAATGGTCACAGATCCTAGGCTAATGTTGATGAAAAACAAAAGTAGAACACCTAAAAAGAGCGTCAGGAAAAGGACCTTATTTCGGTTGCTGTTTGGCAATTTAATTCAGTTTTTGGGCAAAAGTTAATTTGTAATCAGGCAAAAGTTCCGGATGAAAGATTTTAATGTAGTCTTTCAATACCAAATCAGGACGGCTTGGCCCCAATTCATAATATACTGTCCCACCGGTTGCTCCTAGTTTTGATTCAAAAGTATAGACATTTTTCTTTTTAAAGGCATCAAATTGGTTGTAATGGGGATTGCTCTTCTCTAATTCGGTTAGTGATTGGTAAGATCCAGCTGCTATCCAGCATCCGGCGTTTTTGGCCTTGTCCAGAATGTCTTCAAAAGAAAGCCCTAAACTACCTGTTCCTTGTACTTCTTTCCAAAGATAATCTGATTTGGCGTCTCTAAGAAATTGGGCAACCCAACTGTTTCCTTTTGCCACAAACCACTGGTCTTGATACATAGATCCATAAAGGACAGACGTTTCAGCTTTACAGTTTTTAACAGACAGCAAAGTATTTTTGTAATCTTTTACAATGTTGTCAAAGAGCATTTTTGCTTCTTTCTCTTTGCCGAAAAGTGCCCCGTAGAGTTTGATCCATTCTGCTTTTCCAAGTGGTGATTGCTCCATCCAATCTCCCTGAATCATCACTTTTAATCCGCTTTTCTGCAAATTGTCAATCATCGGGTTGTTGTTGTCTACACCAAAAGTTACGATAAGTTCCGGTGCAATATCAATTAATTGCTCCATATTTAGCTTTTCATTTTGGCCAACATTCTTAACCAATCCCTTGTCGATCAGCTTTCGTGTTTTTTCAGAAGAAATATAATCAGTATGCGGGAATCCTGTTAATTTATTCTCCACTCCGAGCATTTCCAAAAAAGGGATATTTGTTGTTGAAGTAACCACAACAGATTGTAAAGGAACCGAAATAGCAGTGTATTTTGACAAACTATCTGGAACCGAGCTGTTTTTTTCTTTTAAAATATAGGTGAAATCTTTTTCAGCATTGGGCCAGGCATTACTTACTTTGACAACGGTATAACCATCATAAGCGTATAAGGATAAACCGCTCGCATATTCAATAGCATTTTGTTTTGCAATCGTTTTAGATACAGCTGTTTCATTTTTTCTGCAGCCTGCAAATACAATAAGAAGAGTATAAAGAATGGTTTTATAAAAGAAGGTTTTCATCGGTGTAAATTTTCAACAGGAGCAAAGGTAGCAGAATTTTAGAAAATTTCTTACTTCTTTTATTGCTTCCTAAAAATGGGAAATACTACTATCTTTACGCAATGAATGTCATAAAAGTTAAAAGCTGTTCTACTTGTGGGAGTGCATTTGATTGCGGTGATACTTTGGAAGGTAAAAAATGCTGGTGCAATGATTTTCCGCCTATTTTCGCCCCGACAGATGTCATCGATTGCCTTTGCCCAAAGTGTTTTAAAAATGCCTGTGAAGTAAAAATTGATGAATATGTAACCACTATTTCGCCGGAAACAGCGCTGAAGAATAAAGCCAAAGACCTTCCAAAGACCACCAATCTTGTAGAAGGAATTGATTATTATATCGAGAACGGGAACTATGTTTTCAAGTCCTGGTATCATCTAAAAAGAGGATTTTGTTGTAAAAATGGGTGCAGGCATTGCCCGTATTAATAAAGTAAAATAATGATTTATTTAATTACAGGAGGTGAGCGCTCCGGGAAAAGCAGTTATGCTCAGGATTTAGCCATGGAACTTTCCGAAAACCCGATGTATGTGGCAACAGCACGGAAATGGGATGGAGATTTCCAAAAAAGAATTGACCGCCATCAAAAAGAAAGAGACGCAAGATGGATCAATATTGAAAAAGAAAAGCAGGTAAGCGAAATTAATTTTTCAGGAAAAGTGGCTATCATAGATTGCGTGACGCTTTGGCTGACAAATTTTTTTGTAGATACTGAATATGATGTTGCATTATGTCTAGAACAGGCTAAAACAGAATTTGAAGCAGTTGCCAGCCAAGATGACGCCACCATTATCATCATTACAAACGAAATAGGGATGGGTGTTCATGCGGAAACACATATGGGCCGAAAGTTTACCGAATTGCAAGGATGGATGAATCAATACTTGGCTAAAAAAGCCAATAAGGTTGTACTGATGGTTTCGGGTATTCCAGTAACAATTAAAGGCTAAACATGGATTTTGTAACTTCTTGGAGTGGCGGAAAAGATTCCTGCTATGCGATGATGAAGGCTGTCGAAGAAGGCTTTGTCCCAAAAGTTTTGCTCAATATGATGAATGAAAATGGCAAAATATCACGATCGCATGGTTTGCCATTAACCCTTTTGCAGCAGCAAGCCCAAAAAATGCAATTGCCCCTAGAAGCCGTTCCTGCCACATGGAATGATTACGAAGCGCATTTCATTCAGACCTTAAAAAACCTGAAAATTAAGTTTAGTTTGGATGCAGCAGTCTTTGGTGATATTGATTTACAACCACACAAAGATTGGGAAGATAAAGTTTGTGCCGCTGCTTCTCTGCAGTCTATTTTACCTTTATGGCAACAGGACCGGATTGTTTTGGTCAACCAAATGATGGAAAACGGGATAGAAACTATGATTGTTTCTTGTAATACTCAAATGGGAGAATCGTATTTAGGGAAAATAATGACAAAAACATTGGCTTTAGAATTGGAAGAAAAAGGGATTGATCCTTGTGGCGAAAATGGAGAATTCCATACTTTGGTCATCAATTGCCCGTTATTTTCTTCTGCGCTCGAATTGCCTAAGTTTACAGCCAAAACATATAATGAGTACTGTTTTATAGTTTGGGAAGATGCCCAATAACCTTTATTAGGATGCAATAATTATATGAGTTATTTAGATGATATATTACGATCCCGCCGGGATACGCGCCATTTCACAAAGGATGCTGTTCCGGATGCTGTTATCGAAAAAGCACTGCAAGCAGGGCATATGGCTCCCTCTGTAGGTTTAACAGATGCCACACGGTATTACCTAATCCAATCGGATGAAATCAAAAAAGCAGTCAAGCAGTTATTTGTCGATTACGACAGAAAAGCTGCAGGGCAAACAGACAATCCTGATCAAAAGGAAAAATACTTAAGCTTGAAATTGGAAGCCATTGAAGATGCACCGCTCGGACTGGTCATTTGCTACGACCGTTCCGTACTCAATAATTTTACCATTGGAACGGTGGGAAGTAACGAATCGATTAAATTCAGTGCCGTCTGTGCTGCGCAAAATATCTGGCTGTCCCTTACGGAACAAGGATATTCCATGGGATGGGTTTCAATTTTGAATTATTTTGATTTTAAAAAATTATTAGGTTTTCCCGAAAATATAGAGCCTTTGGGCTATTTCTGTATCGGAAAACCGGCCTCTGATTATGATAACCAGCCCATGCTGCAGCAACTGAATTGGAAACAGAAAGCCAGTAATCCATGGGTTGCTACAATCGATGGTTTTTCTGCGGAAGCGATTTCAGAATATGACTTTACGACCCGTAATTTTATTTCCAAAGAAGAAAAAATCAGTGAAGCATTACAATATAAAATAGATCACAAAACAAAACCAACAGGTGCTTTGGGAGTCCTGGAACCTTTGGCAAAACAAATCGGGATGCTGTTCCAAACGTTACACCCCAGAATTATACAACCTAATATTATTGTTTTTGCCGCCGACCATGGAATTGCACAACACGGGGTAAGTGCTTATCCGCAAGATGTAACCCGGCAAATGGTTACTAATTTTCTTGAAGGTGGTGCAGCCATCAATGTATTCTGCAAACAAAATAATATCCGGCTTTCCATTGTAGATGCGGGTGTCAATTATGATTTTCCGCCCAATGCCCATTTAATTTCTGCAAAAGCAGCCAAAGGAACTCAATCGTTTCTAACAGGGCCGGCCATGAGCAAAAGCCAGCTCGAGCTTTGTTTTTCCAAAGGAACTGAAGTCGTAGCGGCCATAGCCAAAACAGGAAGCAATTGCGTAGGCTTCGGCGAAATGGGAATTGGCAATACATCGACAGCTTCTGTTTTGATGAGTGTTTTGTGCGGATTTCCTATTGAAGATTGTGTTGGAAAAGGAACAGGAGTCAATGATGAAAAATTGCAGTTCAAAAAAGAAATTTTACAAAAAGCGATTGCTGATTATAATGGAGAAGAAGATCTAGATAGCAAATTAGCCTATTTTGGAGGATTCGAAATTATCCAGATGGCTGCCGGAATGCTGGAAGGGTATCATAACAACATGCTTATTCTCGTCGATGGATTCATAGGAACTGTGGCCTATCTGATTGCTTTTATGAAAAATCCTGCCCTAAAAAACAATGCCGTTTTTAGTCATTGTTCTGCAGAACAAGCACATCAAAAACTGCTCGATTATCTTGGAGCCAAGGCAATCCTGCAATTGGATCTGCGTTTGGGCGAAGGAACGGGCTGTGCCATTGTGTTTCCTATTATCCAGTCTGCTTTGGTATTTTTAAATGAAATGGCAAGCTTTGAAAGTGCCGGCGTCAGCAACAAATAAAATTCGAAATGAAAAGAGAACTCCATATATTTTTTACCGCACTGATGTTTTACACCCGGATTCCTTGTCCTGCAAACATTGGGCATGATCCTGAATACCTAAACAAAGCTTCCCGTTATTTTCCTATCATCGGATGGATTGTGGGCAGTGCCGCATTTATTGCCTATTGTATTTTTAATTATGTAATAGCTCCCGAAATTGCAGTTGTGTTTTCCGTCATTGTTTCTATATTGGTCACCGGGGCTTTTCATGAAGATGGCTTTGCTGATGTCTGTGATGGTTTTGGTGGAGGCTGGACAAAGGAAAAAATCCTAATGATAATGAAAGACAGCGCGATAGGAGCTTATGGAGCCATAGGCGTGGTATTACTTTTAGTAGTAAAACTTTTGGCGATTTATCTTCTTTTTAAAAGTATCGAAATCCCAAACCTGAACAACTATTTTACAGATTTTTTATTGTTGGTCACAGCTCATTCTGTAAGCCGACTCTCTGCCATTTCAATAGTATTCACGCACGAATATGCCAGAGAAGATGCGACCAGCAAAAGCAAACCGATTGCTCAAAATTACACATGGAAGGAAGTTTTGGGTTCTGCTTTTTTCGGTCTGTTGCCGCTAGTGGTTTTGTCTTATTTCCAATGGCAATTACTGTTCGTTCTGATTCCGGTTTTCATTACCCGTTTTTTTCTGGCCCGTTATTTCCAAAAATGGATTGGCGGATATACTGGCGATTGTCTTGGTGCGACCCAGCAGGTTTGCGAAGTAGTATGGTATCTATCTGTGATTGCGTTATGGAAATTTATCTAGTCCGCCATACCGAAACCAGCTGCGAAAAAGGAGTTTGCTACGGCCAGTCTGATGTTGGCCTGCAAGAAAACTACCTGTCCCAGTTTGATACTGTAAAAGCACAGCTTCCGCCTCATGCGATATACTATTCCAGCCCATTGCAACGCTGCACTCTTTTAGCAGATCATATATCGGAATCCAATTATAAAACAGATCTCCGGTTGATGGAAATGCATTTTGGAGACTGGGAACTTCAACCTTGGGATGCCATTGCCCCAGAAGTATTGACCCCTTGGATGCAGGACTTTGTTAATGTCGCTGTACCCAACGGCGAATCCTTTATAGCCTTGCACCACAGAGTCCTTGATTTTATGAAAACAGAACTTCAGGCTAACAATACCAGCCCCATTGTCATTGTCACCCATGCAGGCGTTATAAGGAGCATGCTGTGTCAAATGACAAATCTTCCCTTAAAAGATGCTTTTACCAATAAAGTAGAATTCGGACAAGTTATAAAACTGTGCTGATGTAATTCGCTATTTCCTTTTTATCCGAATCAGAAAAAGCAAAACACTATATAACAACGGAAAATACTTACGATTTTTGTGGCTAAATAAAAGAACTGCTGTTTATTTCTTAAATAAAGAATCTAATTAAATCTAAATTTTGCATAATTTATAATTATGCACGTATATTTGCACCCGCATTGAGGTTGTGATTTTTGCTTTTTTTGCAAAACACATTAAAAGGGAATTAGGTTCAAAACCTAAGCTGTACCCGCAACTGTAAGCTATGAAGCTTGTTGTTATCTACAAACCACTGTTCCGCTTAAAACGGGATGGGAAGGTAAACAACAAGACGCAAGCCAGGAGACCTGCCCAACGCAATCAGAGTATCAAACTTTCGGGAAAAAAGGTTTGGGTATGGGTAAATTCTATGCTTTTCTCCCCTTTTTAGTATTAAAAATGTTGTATTAAAAATGAACAAAAAAATTACTGTTGTAGGTGCTTTTCTATTGGCATCCATTGGTGTGTTTGCGCAAGAAAACGATTCCATCAACAAATTAAATGAAGTAGTGATTTCCGATTCAAAATTTGCTTTGCCAAAGGAAAAATCAGGAAAGGTGATTGTTAAGATTTCTGCAGAAGAATTGCAAAAAAGAAAAGGACAGTCTGTAGCTTCAGTCTTAAGTACTGTGGCGGGAGTTGAAATCAACGGAAACCAAAGCCGTAACGGGAAAGATTTAGGTCTTTATCTTCGTGGCGGTAGAAACCATCAGGTATTAATCCTGATTGACGGAGTTCCGGTAACTGATGCTTCTGGTATCAACCTTTCGTATGATTTGCGTTTATTGCCTGTAGATCAAATCGAAAGTATCGAGGTTATGAAAGGCGCTTCCAGTACTTTATATGGTACAGGAGCCGCAACAGGAGTTATCAATATTACATTGAAAAAAGCCGGAAAGAAAGATATTGCAGGGAATGCCTACATGAATATTGGTAGTATGGAAACTACCGAAAAAACCAATAATTACGAGCCGCAAGAGTTTAACCAAGGCTTTGGTGTAAACGGTACGATTAATAAATTTAATTATTTTGCCACCTTAAACAACACTGAATCTACAGGTATTTCAGAAGCAAAAGGAGATAATTTTGAGGCAGACAATTTTTCAAGAGTCAATGCCATGGTGAAATTTGGTGTAAAAGCTACCAAAAAACTCTCACTGGATTTTTCAGCGAATTATGACCGTATGAAAAATGATTTTGATGGCGGTTCTTTCTCGGATGATTTGGAGAATTATTTGCTTTCAGAACAATACAGAGTCGGCTTTTCCCCAAAATACAAATACAACAAAGGCGAATTTGTCATGAATTCATCGGCCAATGTCATTAGCAGGGATTTTTTCAGCTATGGTTCGCTAACCAATTACAAATCAAGAAGCATCAACACTGATGTGTTCAATAAATACCAGATTACTTCGGAAGTATTTATCGTAACTGGGGCACAATTCCAGTTTCATGAAATGTCAAACGAAAGCCAATACACTACTATTCAAAAAGAGTTGGCTAAATTCAATATGATCGATCCGTATTTGACCGCAGTCTATAATTCTGATTTTGGATTGAATCTTAACGTAGGTGCTCGTTACAATATGCACAGCAAATATGGTAACAATTTGGTTTATAACGTAAATCCATCGTATAAATTCGAGAACCTTCCGTTAAAATTATTAGCGTCTTACAGCACGGCCTTTGTTTCTCCAAGTTTGTACCAATTGTATTCTCCATACGGCGATTTAGAACTGACTCCAGAAAAAGATGCTACTATAGAAGCGGGTTTCGAAACTAATTTATTGTCTGAAAAATTAACAATTTCTGCCGTTGCTTTCCAGAGAGAAGAAAAAGAAGCGATCGGTTTTGATTTAATGACCTATAAATATTTTAATGTTACCGGGCTTAATAATGCCAAAGGTTTGGAAACAGCGCTTTCTTACCAATTAAGCAAAAGCATTAAGTTTGACGCAAACTATACTTTTACAGAGCTTGCAAAACAGTCAAGAATTTTAAATCCTAAACACAAAGCAAATGCTTCTGTTGATGTTCAGGCAACCGAACGTTTGGGATTCAATGTAGCCTACCAGTTTGTTTCTGACCGTCCTTTCGAATATACAGTATATCTTCCGCCAACATTCGATCCAGTAGTAATGAGTGAGACTTTGAAGGATTATCAATTGGTCAATGCCAATATCCGTTATGATTTAATTAAAAACAGATTGCATGTTTTTGCTGCTGCAGACAATATCTTGAATAAGGATTTTGTGGAAACTAGAGGTTTCAGCACCAGAGGCAGGAATTTCAAAATTGGATTTAATTTTTTGTTCTAGCATAATTTAGTTGATTTTTAGAATCCCGTTCCGATGCAAGTCAGGACGGGATTTTATGTTTTAAAAACCTTGTTGTTCCCTGCTGGTTTTTCCAATACGATACAACTGTTTTTTGCTTTGCCTGTTTTTAGGATAAAAAAATAAGATATCTATATGCTTGAATGTGAAAAATATATAGGTATCTTATTTAAATTTGAACTGGCACTGTAACAAAAAATAAAGTCGCTCGTCTTGATTATATAACCAACCATTACAATGAACCAATTAGAATTTGTAAATAGCATAAAACCATTTAAGGACAAAGTATTCAGGTTGGCCAAAAGGTTATTGGTAAGTACGGAAGAAGCGGAAGATGCTACACAGGAAGTATTGGTGAAGCTTTGGAACAAAAATGATGTTTTGGAAAAATTTGGAAGTCTTGAAGCGTATGCGATGACCATAACCAAGAACTATTGTTTGGATCAATTGAAGTCAAAAAGAGCGTCAAACCTGCAAATTGTGCATAATAATTATGCTGAAAAAGAAGCTGGATTGCAACAAAAAATAGAAGATAGTGATTCTTGGTATTGGGTAGAAAAATGGATCAACGATTTGCCCGAACAGCAAAAATTAATTATCCAGATGCGGGATATCGAACAATATGAGTTTGGAGAAATGGCCAAAATACTAGACATGAATGAAACCGCTATAAGAGTTGCCCTTTCCAGAGCCAGAAAAACGATACGAGAAAAAATGACAAATACCCATAATTATGGAATTAGATAAAATGGAAATACTAATCGAAAAATACTTTCAGGGAGAAACCTCGATTGCTGAAGAAAAGGAGTTGCGCAGCTACTTTTCATCTCAGGATGTGGCGCCACATTTAGAGCAATACAAAGCAATGTTTGGTTACTTTACCGAAGCAAAAAAACAAGAATTTGCACAGGAGATTCCACATCACACTAAAAAACGAAAAGTTTGGTGGTTGTCTGTTGCTGCATCCGTTGTGGTTTTGTTTGGAATGGTTACTTTTTTTGTAATAAATACCAATCAGGCTGTAACCCAAGAAGACTTGGGAACCTACGATGACCCGGAAAAAGCATTGCAGGAAACACAGAAAGCATTGGCGTTATTATCAGCAAATGTAAACATTGGCATGGAAAGTGTAATGTATGTCCAAGAATACGACGCCGCCAAAAGCAAAGTCTTCAAAAAATAAAGAAGAACAGGAGGTTTCGGGACTTCTTCCAATAAAAGAAGTCAAAAACAAATCAATTTAATTTTAAAAATCAACAATCATGAAACGAATAATCATTTTAGCTGTATTTATCTTATTGCCATTTTTCAGTCAGGCTCAAACCACATTTGACAAGTTTGATGGCGATCCGAATGTAACGACTGTAATTGTAAACAAGAAAATGTTTGAATTAATGAGTAAAGTAAAAATGGATGCTACCGATAAGGACACGCAAACCTATATGAACTTGCTTAAAAAACTGGATAACTTAAGAGTATTTACCACGAGTAATTCCAAACCGGCTTCCGAGATGAAAGCTGCGGTGCTCAATTATTTGAAATCCAATCCATTGGAAGAGTTGATGAGAGTCAATGACGGAGGCAAAAACGTAAAAATATACGTGAAATCAGGCGCAACAAGCAGTCAGGTAAAAGAACTGCTGATGTTTATCGAAGGAAACGGAAAAGGCAATGAAACCGTATTGTTGTCCTTAACAGGAAACTTCGATTTGGATGAAATTTCGGCTTTGACCGAGAAAATGAAACTGCCAGGCGGCAATGAACTTAAAAAAGTGTCCAAATAATCATGAAACGCATCTTATACATCGGAATGGCAGCGGCATTGTTTTTAACAAGTTGCGACCAAAAGCCAAGTTTGCAGAAGTACTTTGTGGAAAATACCGAAAACAAAGATTTTATTGCACTCGATTTAACCCCGAAAATGCTCAATATCAAAGAAGAGAAACTAAGTGTGTCCCAAAAAGAAGCGCTGGCCTCCTTCGAGAAGATAAACATTTTAGGCTTTAAAGTAAACGATAAGAATAAAGCAGAATTCAAAACCGAAAGAGACAAGGTGACAGCGATTTTAAAAGATCAAAAGTACCAGCAATTGATGAAATTCGGCTCGGGAAAAGGCGGAGCTCAAATAAGTTTTGTTGGCGAAGACGAGCACATTGAAGAGTTTGTTATTTTCGGAAACAAAGAAGAAAACGGGTTTGCAGTCGTGCGGGTAATCGGGAAAGATATGAATCCGACCTATATCATGGAAATGATGAATGTAATCCAAAAATCAGACATCAATATGGAACAGCTGAAGCCCTTACAGGATTTGCTGAAGTAATTGAACAGGTTAATTATAAAGTGAAAAGCCCTTCTGGATTCCGGAAGGGCTTTTTTATTGTTATGGGTAAAAACACAAAAAAGACACTTCAAACAAAACATAAAGTGTTATTTTAATAGTTCACCTCTGCTTTCCTTTGAATAAATTTAGTTTTTTATCAAATACAAAGGAAAATCTTAAAACACCATTTCATTTTTCAAATCAATCAGTTTATAAAACACAGGAATAGTTAAGTTATTTAATGCAAATCCGCC
>NZ_JBOGUT010000032.1:0-47828 GCF_050696275.1 Flavobacterium sp. | reverse complement strand
CATCGGGATTTTTATTTTTTATTCTGATTGAATATTAGAACTGCTCTCTTCCTGCAAAATGGAAAGCTGACTCAATAGCAGCATTCTCATCACTGTCAGAACCGTGTACAGCATTTTCTCCAATAGATTTTGCATATTTTTTACGGATTGTACCTTCAGCTGCATCAGCTGGGTTTGTAGCTCCAATCAAAGTTCTGAAATCTTCAATTGCATTTTCTTTTTCTAAAATTGCCGCAACAATTGGTCCTCTTGACATAAACTCTACTAATTCTCCATAAAATGGTCTGGCAGCGTGTACTTCATAAAATTTTTGAGCATCAGCTACAGTTAATTGAGTCAATTTCATTGATACAATTTTGAAACCAGCTTCAGTAATCATGTTTAATATTCCACCGATGTGTCCGTTTTCAACACCATCTGGCTTAATCATTGTAAATGTTCTATTAGTTGCCATTTTTATTTTTTTAAATTTGGGTGCAAAAATAAGCTTTTTTATAACATTTCAAGACTACTTTTTGAATATATTTTATTTGATCGTTTTAGCTAATCTAAATCCGTAAAATTCATTTGTTTTTTCAGGTAAAGTACTGATTCTGTTTGCCGTTCTCAAATAATTTTCCTGACTGTCCCAAGATCCTCCACGAACCGATTTCTTTTCACCTCTTAAAGGTCCTTTTGGATTGTTTCCGTCCTCAGTTTTGTAATATTCTTTATTGTACCAATCCCAGCACCATTCCCAAACGTTTCCGTTCATATCATATATTCCAAGTTCGTTAGGCAGTTTTGTTCCTACTGAATGTGGGCTTTTATTACTGTTTTTAATAAACCATGCTACTTCATTAGAATCATTCGATCCTGCAAAAATGTTTCCTTTTGATTTAATTCCGCCTTTTGCTGCAAACTCCCATTCAGCTTCGGTTGGAAGCCTGTAGCCATTAGCTGTAAAATCACATACATAATTCGGACCTGCAACACTGTAAGCTGGTTTTAAGCCGTCTTGTTTACTCAGCCAATTACAGTAGTTAGCGGCTTCAAACCAAGTAACATTGGTAATTGGATAATTGTCATGCCAGCCCCAAACAGGTTTTGCAGGCAATTTCTTTTTTGTTTTTTTGCAATATTCCTTCCATTCCCAAACAGTAACTTCCAGTTTGTTTATTTCAAAACTGGCAACTTTTACTTCGTGCTGTTTTTGTTCGTCGATTTCTGCAAGTTTGCTGTCGTCTTTTGAACCCATCATAAAAGTGCCTCCATCAACATGTACCATTTCCAATATTGGTCCATTAGTTGTAAAAGACGATATAAGTAGTGTAAATAGGGATATTCCTGTTAAAAAGTATTTTTTTGCCATTTAATTATTATGATTTAATTATAAATTTTGTTGGCAAAAATATAAATATATTTAACAAATACAACTTATTTCGTTATTGATAAGCCTAAAATGATGCGGTTAATGAAGTTTTTTAAGTTTTTATAATCGAAAAATCTTTGGAAAGAGGCTGTAATTGTTCTAATAATTTCGCAATTAACAGATTACCGATTTCAAGATAAAATTCTGAAAAGTTAAGCTGACGTTCCTGTAAACTATGGTTTGGAAAGAATTCATCCTGTAATGCTGTAATTCTCAGAAGTTCTTCCTGGTATTTTTTCTTTTCGGCCTTTAGCAATTTTTTTTCCAGATTTTCCAAGCCTTTCAACTGTTTTTTTTCCTGTGCTTTTACAGCGCCGGTAAATGATTTGTCGGTTTGAGTTGCGATTTCGTTTAATTTTTCGAATTGCTGATGTAAAAAGGCCTTCTGTTCGGAGAAATCTAGATTGAATTTTGAGATTTCAGCAGTTTTTAGATTGACAAGGTCTGTTTGCTTCAAAAATAAATTATTCCAGCTTAAATGCAGCTTATCTGCCTTTTCTGCCTGTTTTTCATTAACTAATAAAACAGAATTTCTAAGTAATAGAGAAGGAAACGTAATTTGGTAGAAATCAAACATTGACTTCAGCTCCAGCCAATAAGCAATTTCACCACCTCCGCCAATGTAACATAAATTCGGGAGAATAACTTCTTGATACAAAGGTCTTAAAATTACATTTGGGCTGAATTTTTCAGGGAAAGACTCCAGTTCATCAAGAATCCCATCTTGTGAAAAATCAATTTCTGTATTGTTAACTCTGTACCTTCCGTTTTCGAAAATAATGCGTTCTCTTATAGTATCTTCAATATAAAAAAGATTAATTTCACGAGGATTTACCTGAATGTCATAACCGTGTAACTGTGTAACGGTTTCAGTAACTTTTTCAAAGGATTTCTGATGCAGTAATTCCTGCTCCGCAAAAGGAACAAACATCTTTTTTAACAGGCTGTCATCTCCATCAATAATTACCAAGCCTTCTTCTTTAAAAAGAGTATTGGCTAAAAAACGGGTGGCACCTGCTAAATTTGTATGATTCAAATAGCTTTCCTGAAATAGTTTTTTAATACTGTTAGCATTATTTCCCGCACCTAACTCCAGTTCAAATACCTCGAAAATTTTCGCCAGCCCTTCCGTAGACAATCTTCCTACAGGACCGGTACTTTCTGCATTCCAGCAGATTTTTTTTCCTTTAAAGGTAAAATGATTGATCTCTTCAAAATCATGATCTTCCGTTGCCATCCAATATACAGGAACAAAATGGTAATCAGGGTAAGCCACTTTTAACTCTTTCGTCAGATTGATAACCGAAACGATTTTATACAAAAAGTACAGCGGTCCGGTAAATAAATTCAATTGATGACCTGTAGTTATCGTGAAAGTTTTCCGGTCTGACAGCGAGGAAATATTTTGCTGGGTCAACTCTGAAGTGATGTAACCTTCATACTGATTTTGCAAAGCAAAAACTAAAGCATCCCTATTTCCATTACTGTTGAAATTGTTTCCTTTTTCTTCCAGTTGTTTTCCGAAGTTTTCAATAGTTGGAAAATGACTGTAAAACTGCTTCAGTTCTGGCTTTTCGTTTAAATAATCTACAATTAATTTTGAAAAATAACCTGATTTTTGATAGCTGATACAGTCAGTTGGCATAGTTTGAGATTTAATTTTGGAAGATGTAAATTTAAGGAAAATATAGACTGAAAAATGAGTTTAACAATTGCTTATGATTTCAATAGCTTTTTATGTTTTAACATGTTGATTTTAAATTAATTGAAAATTATTTTTAAAAATAATTCATTTTAAATTTGGTTATTAAGGAAATAAATTACAAAATTTGTTCCGGAAAAAATAAGTAATAACAATTAACAGCGAAGACAATGTTTGTATTCAATCTTACCTCTCAAAACATCGCATCAGGATCAGATTCTGTTGGCATGTATCTTCGCGGCTTTTCTCAATCATAGCAATTCAAATTTAAAGATATGAACAAGCCCGAAGGAAATTAACTTTCGGGCTTTTTTTTATTCTAGACTCTTCAAAAAATTCCCGAAAAACACGAAAGCGATTTATCCGTCACGGATAAAATGGTTAGCAAAATCGGTATGCCTGCTAATGGCTGAAACGGACAATCCTTACTTTATTCAAAATAACAGAATAGCAAGGTTTTCTTTTCCGGAATAAGCAGCAGCACTATTGGTTTTGTAAAAAAAATCAATATTAAAAAACAATGGGAAATAAATTATCCGGAAAGGACCTGATTAAACTGGGCTTTCCAAAAAATAACAGTATCAATATCGCTCTAGGGCAAATAAACAGGTACAGAAAAAGAGAAAAAAAAGAAAGCATACTGACCGAAGCCAAAGAAGTTTTACTGACCCCTGAAAAATTTGCCGGTCACGGAACCTGGGGCAAAGTAGCCGAAGGCCTGATTAATCCGGTACAAGTAAGAATGCATCAGCTCAATAATACAAGAGCACCATTCTCCATATTTGGGGAAAACGAAATAGACGAACAAGCTAAGTTTCAGCTGTATGATGCACTAAAACTGCCTATTTCCGTTGCCGGAGCTTTGATGCCTGATGCACACACAGGTTACGGATTGCCAATAGGCGGCGTACTTGCCACAGACAATGCCGTGATTCCTTACGGAGTAGGGGTCGATATCGGCTGCAGGATGAGTTTGTCAATTTTTGATCTGCCAGCGTCCTTCCTTAAAGGGAAAGACCATCAGCTGCAAGCCATCTTAAAAGACCACACCAAGTTCGGAATGTACGAAACACACGCTATAAAGGCAGATCATGAAGTATTCAGTCATAGCGGGTTTCAGGACATACCCCTTTTGAAAAGCCTTTTAGGTAAAGCGTACAAGCAATTGGGAACATCCGGAGGAGGCAATCATTTTGTCGAATTCGGCATTGCAAAAATCACCAATCCGCTCCCGGAATGGAAAATAGGAGCCGGCGATTATTTTGCGGTTCTGTCTCACAGCGGTTCCAGAGGACTTGGTGCAAATATTGCCAAACACTATACGTACCTGGCAACAAAGCAATGTCCGTTGCCTAAAAATGTCCAGCATTTGGCCTGGCTTGATCTGAATACGCACGACGGACAAGAATACTGGCTGGCGATGAACCTCGCGGGAGATTATGCAAAAGCCTGTCATGATGATATCCACCGCCGCATCGCAAAGGCCATCGGCAAAAGAATTGTGGTCAATATCGAAAACCATCACAATTTTGCATGGAAAGAAATCGTAAACGGCAAAGAAGCCATCGTGCATCGCAAAGGAGCAACACCAGCAAATGCCGGCGAACTGGGAATTATTCCCGGATCTATGACCGCTCCCGGATTTATCGTGATGGGCAAAGGCAATACAGAAAGCCTAAACTCAGCATCTCATGGTGCCGGCAGGTTGTTTTCCCGCCGAAAATGCAAGGAATCATTCACGCAAAGCGAGATCAATAAGGTCTTAAAAGCAAATGACGTGGCGTTAATTGGCGGCAATATAGACGAAGCGCCCATGGCCTACAAAGACATCAATAAAGTCATGGCCAACCAGACAGAATTGGTAGATGTACTGGGTACGTTTACACCAAAAATAGTCAGAATGGATCGATAATTATGGTTTTTAGGAGCACAGGAATTTGCTTTTATTTCACGTCTGGTCCCGCTTTCCGCAGTATCTTTTTTACCTCCGAAAAAGGAGGAAAAAAAGGATACTTGCTGCAATCGGGGCTACAAACAGGATTTGATTTTGCAACATATGAAGTTAAAAAACATCAGATTAAATCCATCAAAAAAATAATAAAATGGAAAAAATAATTCAAATAACATCCGGTCGCGGCCCAGCTGAATGCAGCTGGGTGGTGGCTCAGGTTTTAAAAGTTTTTCTCGAAGAAGCAGCGGATCATAAAATCAAAACAACGCTGCTGCAACGGGAAACAGGAATCGAAAACGGCACCGTAGAAACGGCAACAATTTTATTGGAAAGCAATGATATGAGCGGATTCATCAACTCATGGATAGGAACAATCCAATGGATAGGGCAGAGCCAGTTCCGGAAATTCCACAAACGCAAAAATTGGTTTATAGGCATTTTTGAAATCGATAAGGCAAAATCAACTCAGATTTCAGAAAACGATATACAATATCAGGCCATGAGAAGTTCCGGAGCAGGAGGACAGCACGTCAATAAAGTGAGTTCGGCCATCAGAGCAACACATGTTCCCACAGGAATCAGTGTGGTGTCTATGGATTCGCGTTCGCAGCATCAGAACAAAAAGCTGGCCACCGAAAGGTTGCTTCAAAAGTTCAAAGAAGAAACGGTAAAGCAGTTCAAAACAGCATTTCAGGCACAGTGGATGAATCAGCTACAAATCCAACGAGGCAATCCCGTGCGGGTTTTTCAGGGTTCCGATTTCAAAAAACAAAAACAAATTAAAAATTACAAACAGGAAAGACAAAGATTAAAAAGAGAAGATTATTTCGATAGGGATTCTTCTTAAATAATATGATTTTACACTTTCCAAACCAACAAATTTATGAAAACAGTAGATAAATATCTTTTTCAAGCACTGGATAATTACCCGTATTCTTTGGAAGAAACCATCGAATCGCTGGATTACACCTTGTCTTACGATGATAAAAATACGATGGCCTTGTGTTTATACGGCCGTGTTCAGGCAGAACAACTTTTTAAATACGAAGAAGCCAAAGCATATTTCCAACAAGCAATCTCCATCAACATTCACGCATTCGAGGTATATCCTTTTTACATTCATACATTATTACTGAATGAAGATTATGAGGAAGCGAAGAAACTGATTGATTTTGCCCTTACCATTAAAGGAATCAATAAAGCAGAAATCTTAATCAGGAAATCCATGCTTTTTGAAAGCCGTCAAAAGTTCAAAAAAGCTTTAAAAGTTTTAAAAGAAACCAGATTGACAGTTTTAAATTCAGAGTTTAATTACATCATCGATGAATCCGAAAAGCGATTGAAGGAGAAAAGAGGTAAAGAAACTAAAGGTAAAAATTTGGATAAGAAGAAAAAGAAAAAGAAGTAAAACAAAAGAGGATGCTGTTGGCGTCCTCTTTTTATTTTCGTGAATATCTTTTTTAATTTAAAGGCTATTTGTTTCATTTATAAGAATACTTTTTCCAATTACAAGCGAATTATTTTTATTTAAATGATAGTTTGTTTCAATTAGAAGGCTATCTTTTCCAATTACAAGCGAATCATTTCTATTTAGATGATAGTTTGTTTCAATTAGAAGAATACTTTTTCCAATTACAAGCGAATCATTTCTATTTAGATGATAGTTTGTTTCAATTAGAAGGCTATTTTTTCTAATTACAAGCGAATCATTTCTATTTAGATGATAGTTTGTTTCAATTAGAAGGCTATCTTTTCTAATTACAAGCGAATCATTTCTATTTAGATGATATTCTGTTTCAATTAGAAGGCTATCTTTTCTAATTACAAGCGAATCATTTCTACTTAGATGATATTCCGTTTCAATTAGAAGGCTATCTTTTCTAATTACGTGCGAATCTTTTCTAAGTGCAAGAGCCTTCTTTTTAATTACGAGTGACTATTTTTTATTTTAAAGCGCATTATTTTTAAATAATAAGATAATTCTTATAAAAAATAGTATTATCATTGCTATATCCCTCAGAAATAGTTTCATTATTTAAAAAATCAAAACCAAAATTAGCATTATGTTGTACTTCAATTTCACCCGCATCTTCAAGATCAAAGGCATCCATCGTCCCTTTTCCTATCTTACTTCCCTAGGGTATTCCCCTGGTTATGCTACTCGGATAGCCAACAATCAGGTAGGTCAAATCAATACCGAAAGAATGGAAAGATTCTGCCGGGATTTCAACTGTACCCCAAACGATATTTTAGACTTTCGCCCCCAAGCCAATGCCCCGCTTCCAGAGAGCCATGCACTGCATACACTAACCAAAACAGAGATTACAAATGAAGTGTTGGGGAAAATAAATACGCTTCCCCTCGATAAAATTCAGCAAATACATGACATCATTAAAAATATGGAGTAATTTTGCCCTTCAATCGTATTCAAATAAGTCACATGCTCCTTATCACTCCGCCTTTTACTCAGCTCAATACGCCGTATCCGGCAACAGCTTACCTGAAAGGTTTTCTAACTACCAAAGGAATTCCGTCTGTTCAAATGGACTTAGGAATGGATGTGATATTACAACTGTTTTGCAAAAAAGGCCTGGAGGAAATTTTCGGTTTCGCAGCGGAAAATGTAACGGAACTGTCTCCAAATGCCCAGCGTATTAGCGCTTTACAGCACGAGTACATCAAAACAATTGATTCGGTTATTGCTTTTCTTCAGGGAAAAAACCCAACCTTGGCCCGTCAGATTTGTTTGGATGGTTTCCTGCCCGAAGCTTCCCGTTTTGCACAGCTGGATGACATGGATTGGGCTTTCGGAACGATGGGAATGCAGGATAAAGCCAAACATTTCGCGACACTTTATCTAGAAGATTTGTCTGATTTTATTGTCGAATGTATCGATGAGAACTTTGGTTTCAGCCGTTACGCGGAACGCCTCGGAAGAAGCGCCAATTCATTCGATGAACTTTATAATTTCCTGCAAACTGACCCTACGTATATCGATAAGATCACTTTGTCTGTTTTAGAAGAAAAAATTCGCCTCATAAACCCGAAACTGCTTTGTTTCTCTGTCCCGTTTCCTGGAAATTTATACAGCTCGTTTCGTTGTGCACAATTTATCAAAAAGCATTTTCCGGAAATTAAAGTTTCTATGGGAGGTGGTTTTCCAAATACAGAATTAAGGGATTTAAAAGATATTCGGGTCTTCGAGTTCTTCGATTTCATTACGCTCGATGACGGCGAACTTCCTGTCGAATTGCTCGTTACCCATATTCATAACCCTGCACACATCGAATTCAAAAGGACATTTCTTTTGGAAAATGGGGCAGTAGTCTATAAAAATAATACACTCCGTCACGATTACAAGCAAAGCGAAGTGGGTACTCCGGATTATTCGGACCTGAAATTGGACAGCTATATTTCAATCATAGAAATAGCTAATCCGATGCACAGTCTCTGGAGTGACGGCAGATGGAATAAGCTTACAATGGCACACGGCTGTTATTGGGGAAAATGTACATTCTGTGATATTTCACTCGATTATATAAAAATTTACGAACCTGTTTTGGCCAAAACTTTGGTCGACAGGATGCAAGAACTTATCGCACAAACCAACCATAATGGATTTCATTTTGTAGATGAAGCAGCACCACCAGCTCTAATGCGGGAAGTGGCTCTTGAAATCCTTCGCAGGAATCTGACCGTTACATGGTGGACAAACATTCGTTTCGAAAAAAGTTTTACCGCTGATTTATGCGTATTATTGAAAGCGTCTGGTTGTATTGCCGTTTCAGGCGGTCTCGAAGTGGCTTCTGACAGACTTCTGGAACTCATCAAAAAAGGAGTAACAGTTGAACAGGTGGCACAAGTAACCCGAAATTTTACCGAAGCCGGAGTTATGGTGCATGCCTATTTAATGTATGGTTATCCTACACAAACGATACAGGAAACCGTTGACAGTCTCGAAATGGTAAGACAGTTATTCGAAGTTGGAACATTGCAATCCGGTTTCTGGCATCAGTTTGCCATGACAGCACATAGCCCCGTCGGAATGTATCCGTCGGAATTTGGTGTAATCCCTGAAATGAATGATATCACTTTCGCAAATAATGACATCCAATTTACAGACAAGACCGGAATCAATCACGATAAATTCAGCTTTGGCCTGAAAAAATCCCTTTTCAATTACATGCACGGCATCTGTTTTGATTACCCGTTACAGGATTGGTTCGATTTTAAAATACCAAGAACGTCTGTACCATCAGATTTTATCTATAATGCCTTAGAGAAAGAAGTAAATTTTAATGTAAAACCTAGTGCTAAGATAGTCTGGATAGGCGGAAAACCATTTTCTGAAACCTTTACCAAAAGCAAAAAAGGAAACTCCTGGGAAATGATGAAAATGACGTTTCATGACAAACGTGAAATGTTTGAAATCACCACCGAAAAAGAAAAAGGCGAATGGTTACAGGCAGTTCTTCCCAAAGTAGCTGCTGTTAACGATAAGAAATATACATTCACCGAAGTAAAATCCGATTATGAAAATTCCGGACTGGATGACTTCGAATTGTTTTGGTATTCCAAACCTGTTAACACATTAAGAGATTTTGGACTGCTCGTATTATAACATTATTTTGTCCAAAAATGGAAATCCCTTTCCAATTCGTATTTCATTCTGGAAACACTTCTTCGCATTATGAAATAAGGAATACCCAGCATTAGTAAAGCATGGATGAAAAAGATGGGAAAGATAAAGAGAGGAGCTTCTGCTTCCTCATTGAAAAGAAAAGTCAATATAATTGTGGTAAGAAAGACGAGGTAAATCACAAACAGGAAAACATAGAAAAACTTCATCGAAGAATGAAAGCCTTTTATGTCCGTTTCCAATACAAGCTTACCTTCTTTTTCTTTCATTGTTCCTTCTGCAACGGCAAAACTCCGACTGTTGTCAAAAATTTTACGGCGTCTTCTTAACTTAAATACGGAATTGTCTACAGTTCCTTTGTATTCGTTTTTACTGAAAGTGAGCGCTTCAAAAAAAGAATCAATAAGATTCAAATCAGATTCATCAACGTTTTTTTGAAAACCTCTTATAAAATCATTTTTAGTACTGTCTAATTCTATGGTGATGTTGTCTAACAGTTTTATTTTTCTTAAAAAATCGCTCATTCTTTCTGCTTATAGATTACATGGATGTCAAATATATAAAAAAAATCCCTGCAATTAATTTGCAGGGATTGATAAGCATTGATAGTTGTTTTTGTTTTTAAAAGCCGTATTTTTATCTCACTAACTGTATTGCTCTTTTGTTCCTTGGGTTAACAACTACATCAATCAGATGCTCAAGATTTTCTTTATTTAAATCGTACTGATCATTGTCTAAAAGAAAAGTTTGGTATTCTAACATTCTTCTGTATTTAGACAACTGATACTCACAATGAGAGTTCACGTATAATCCTTTATATTCAGGCCACATATTCATATTGTCAATCATGAACAACATATAGTGATAATGTGGATCTTTTTTGGAATCAAAACCTTCGAACTTGATTTTTTCCAAATCAAATTCTTTCTTCTCTTTATCTGTTAATGTTTGAATTGTATCTTCAATTCGTCTGTACATTAACAAAATCTGAGTCGTTTCTTCACAAATTTCTAACGGGATTTCTTCGGTATTTAAATCGAAAACTTCATAATACTGTTCAGTATATCCGTTTTCTAAGATTTCTATTTTAGTCTCATAATTTTGAGCATCATTTCCAATTTTAGAAAGGATTCGAAATTGATTGGCTAAAATTTGTCTTTCAACAACTGATAAAGTCTCTGGAATCATACTCTTTCTTTTTTGGTTATAACAATGGTTCAAGTTATAAGAATTTTAATCTATCATTTTAACTGTGGTATAGTCAACCTGAAATAAAATCCGTTAAATTTGTTATACAATAGTACTACGATAAATGAGGCGGGAGTTACGGTTTTACCTCATTTATTGTTAAAAATCATCCCAAAAAAATATTTTTTGTGAAATTTGTAAGAATATTACTCAACAACTGAAAGCTTGAATCCTATTCCATGTAGATTTTCAATTGATATCCCTTTTTCATCCGTAAGAATTTTCCTTAATCTTGAAATAAAGACATCTAAACTGCGTCCCATGAAGTAGTCATCATTACCCCAAAGTGAGGTCAAAATCTGCTCTCTTTTCAGTACCGTATTTTTATTGTCAAGGAATAATTTCAGTAAATCAGATTCCCTTTGAGTCAGGTTTATTTTCTCTGAATCATTAAAAACAACATAATTTTTACTGTCGAAGAAATATTTTCCAATAGTATAAATTGATTTTTCAGTACTATGGTTTTTTTGCGAACGCTTCAGGAAGATTTCGATTTTCAAAAGCAGTTCTTCGATACTGAAAGGCTTAACAAGATAATCATCAGCACCCAAACGCAATCCTTTAATACGATCTTCTTTTAAGGTTTTGGCAGACAGGAAGATAATAGGAATGTCAGCATTGATTTTCCTTATTTCTGTGGCCAATTCAAATCCGTCCATCTTTGGAAGCATAATATCTAGAATGCAAATATCAAAATGTTCTTTTTTGAATGCCTCCAAACATACATCGCCAAGACCGCAATGGGTCACTTCATACCTGTTTTGTTCCAAATTATCTTTGGTTAGGAAAGCTAATGTTTCATCATCTTCGGCATAAAGGATTTTATGGAGCTGCATTATTTTTGGGGAATTAAAAGTGTAATAGTGATACCTTTCTCTGAATTATTTTTTGCATTTATTTTCCAATGATGCAAGTTGCATATTTTTTTTACATAATACAAACCAAGTCCAAAACCGTTTACTTCATTGCTTTTGGTGCTCGGAATTCTATAAAACTTATCAAATATAAAAGAAATATCCTTACGTGAAATACCAATGCCATTATCTGTAAATTCAATCTTAAGCTGCTGATTTTCTTTGCTTAACCGAATGGTAATCTCTGGTTTGCCATCACAATATTTTACTGAATTGTCAAGCAGATTGTATATCAGGTTGGTAAAATGAAATTCATCGGCTTCAATACTGCAATTGTTGTCCTTAGTATGTATATGGACTGTAATATCAGGGTATTTTAATTGAATGTTTTCAATCACTGACTTTATGATTGGGACAACCATAGTAGGTTGCCTGTCTAAATGTAATGGTGAATTGTCTGACTTAGCAATATTTAATATTTTCTCAATGTGGCTGTTTAGTTTGTTACTTTGGTTGATGATAATCTCAGTATATTTCTCCAGTTTTTCATCTGATTTTATCTGCTCTTGTTTTATTAAATAATTAGAAGCAATTAGTATTGATGAAAGCGGAGTTTTAAATTCGTGTGTCATATTATTGATGAAATCACGTTGCAGCTCGGAGTATTTTTTTTGCTGAAGAAGTGTAAAAATAGAGTAGACGTAAACCAGTAAAATAACAATAAGTGCAAACGAAAGTACAAACCAGAATTTCAAGGAGCTGAATAAATAGCTGGTTTCATTTGGAAATCGAATTGCAAAATAATAGACCAGGTTTTTATGCTTAGGAAAATAAACCGATTGTTTTGTTTTGGATTTATCCGAAAGTGAGACATAATTGCCATAAACCATTTCGTCGCTCTGACAATTGTACATGGCGTATTCGAAATCGGTTGTGATATTGATTTTTTCGAATTCGGATTTTAAATAAAATTCCAGAATATCAGGCTCAAAATCATTATTTACATTGACAATATAATAGTCATTGGAGATTTTCTGTACCGGATTTTCAGAAGGTAATTCATTGTTTACACCTTCATATAGTTTTTTAGCAACCTCAAGCAAGGCAATATGCGCTTTTTGGCTGAATTTTTTTTCTTCGAGTGTGAAAGCTTGTTTCGTCCAGAGCAACTGCGCCACCAGAATACCTATAATGGCAATCAGTCCCAGGACTATAATGGTATTAAGTTTATTAATTTTCAAGAAACATCGATTTTATAAAGTGTAATATTAATCAAAATTCAGCTTTATTTATTGTATTAACAACTCGTTAACAAACGTTTGAAATCGATTAACAAGAGGCTTTGATTTTACGGATTACTTTTGGATAGTTCAAATTTGACAAACTAAATAAACTATTCATCAAAATTTAAAAACAGAAAGTATGAAAACTATTAAAATTACAATGTTGGCTCTGACTTTAGCATTAATGTCATTTACTGTTGCTCCAACTAAAACCGATGCAGTTAAAACCGAAACCGGTACTTCTCCAGTTTCATGGAAAACAGAACAAATTGATTTGGGTGAGATTCCACAGAATAAACCTAAGACAATCGAATTTGAATTCAAAAATACAGGAAAAGCAGCAGTAATTATTACGAATGTTAAAGCTTCTTGCGGATGTACAGCAACAGATTATACTAAAACTCCGATTCAGCCAGGAGAAACCGCAAAGATTGCTGCAACTTATAATGCAGCGGCGAAAGGTCCTTTTACTAAAACAGTAACTGTAACCACTAATGCTGAAGAAGCATCAAAAGTATTGTCTTTCAAAGGAACAGTAATATAATTAATAAGGGTTGGTTAAACTAAAAACTCCAAAACGATTATTTGTTTTGGAGTTTTTTTATTTGTTTCATTATTGAATGCTAAACTGCAGGCTCACCGTAAAGGTCAAACTCAGTGGCATCAATGATTTTTACATTGGTAAAGTCACCTGTTTTTAAATAGAATTTTGAGGCGTCAATTAATACTTCATTGTCTACGTCAGGACTGTCAAATTCTGTTCTTCCGATAAAATACTGACCTTCTTTTCGGTCAATAATACATTTAAAAGTCTGTCCTATTTTTTCCTGATTCAAATCCCACGAAATTTGCGACTGTAAATCCATGATTTCTGCAGCACGTGCTTGTTTCACTTCATTTGGAACATCATCTTCCAATGAAAAGGCATGTGTATTTTCTTCATGAGAATAGGCAAAACATCCCAAACGCTCAAATTTCATTTCCTGTACCCAATCTCTCATGATTTCGAAATCTTCCTGAGTTTCACCTGGATAACCTACAATTAATGTAGTTCTGATTGTCATTCCCGGAACTACTTCCCGGAATTCTTTCAGTAATTTAGTTGTCTTTTCTTTTGTAGTTCCTCTGCGCATTGATTTCAGAATATTGTCTGAAATATGCTGTAACGGAATGTCGATATAATTACAGATTTTAGGTTCTTTCTTCATCAATTCCAGCACATCCATTGGAAAGCCGGTTGGGAAAGCATAGTGTAAACGAATCCATTCGATACCTTCAACTTTAACCAAATTTTCAAGCAATTCGGCCAAATTACGTTTTTTGTATAGATCTAATCCGTAGTAGGTTAAATCCTGAGCAATCAGAATTAATTCTTTTACGCCATTTTTAGCCAGACCTTCTGCTTCTTTAACTAATTTTTCTATAGATTGTGAAACGTGTTTTCCTCGCATTAAAGGAATAGCACAGAAACTGCACGGACGGTCACAACCTTCTGCGATTTTTAAATAAGCGTAATTTTTCGGTGTTGTTGTTAAACGCTCACCCAATAATTCATGTTTGTAATCAGCACCCAAAGCTTTTAACAAAAGAGGCAATTCGGTAGTACCGAAATACTGGTCAACATTTGGGATTTCTTTTTCCAAATCAGGACGGTAACGCTCTGATAAACATCCTGTAACAAATACTTTATCTACAATGCCTTTTTCTTTTTTGTCTGCATATTCAAGAATAGTATTTACTGATTCTGCTTTTGCATTATCAATAAAACCACAGGTGTTTATGACTACAATATTGCCTTCTTGCTCGTGTACAACATCTTTCCCGCTGGCTTTTAGTTGTCCCATCAAAACCTCACTATCGTAAGTGTTTTTGGAACAGCCAAGGGTTATTACGTTGATTTTATTTTTCTTTAACGATTTGGTTCTCATACAGTTGAAAATTGGAGTGCAAAATTACGCTTTTTATACTTAGAAGCACCATCGTTTGGGATTTTTTTAAAAAATTGTCATGCTATGACTTCTGTTTTGTTGTTGTTATCGGGTATGAAAAGATGTTTTTTTCGGATAAGAAGTATGATTCTGTTGAGGTTAAATCAGAATAATAGGGATTAAAAAAGAGTCACTTCGGAAGGAAATGACTCTTAAATAATCTTTTTTATTTTTTCTACTGAATGATAATAATAAAAGTAGAACAAAATCTAAATTGAGCGTTCGGAATATTACAATTCAAAAGCTAAAGTAAGCGTGATATTATTATTTTTAGTTTCAATTTTTGCTCTGTCGGTCATGCCTTGAGATAAAAACTGTTCACCATAACTGCGTTTTGATGTTGAATATGCTAAGTCTAATTTGGTTGAACCGAAATTATACCCAACACCTCCGGAATAGCCTTTTAAATCACTCATGTAATTTTTATCATCGTATGGACTTCCTTCGTTACGGTATCCTGCTCTCAAACTCCATTGTTTGATTTTATGTTCGGCACCGATTCTAAAGTCATAGGCACGTGTTAAAGTTGTTGCCATAGCTCTATTTAGTATGCTGAAATCGCTTTGTGGCTTAAATTTAGTATTACTGTAATCTTTAGTGCTGACATCAATACTTATTAATCCTGCTTTGCCAAAAACAGAAGCTAAACTTAAAGTCCATTTGCTTGGAGTACTTATTTTATAAGGTTCGTACACATTTATAACACCAGGATCTTCGTTATACGATGGGTCAGGACAGTCTGCACAAACGGTAACCAGATTTTGCGAAAGTTCTTCGTTAAGCGTCATCCAGGTTGGTGATTCATAAGCAAGACCTATTCTTATTTCTTTTGTAGGTTTAACAATGGCTCCTAATTGAAATGAAAATCCTGAACCATACGTATATAAGTTATTATTATATCGGAATCGTTGTACGCCTTGTGTAGCATTTGCATTTGTTGCTCCGGCATAATCTTCATAAAAACTGGTAGATCTTCTGTAATCAGAAAAATGAGCATTTAAGTTAATACCCAAAAACAAAAAGTCTTTATACTGACTCGCAGCATTAAATGAGAGTTTTCCATTGTATCCGGTGCTTGAAATTTCATTTTCCTGATGGTAATTTCCAGTAGCTACAATATTAGGGTAGTACAATGTATTGTTAGGATTTGCACTATCGTCCGGGTTAATTAAAAAGGCATAATAGGCCAGGGAAGCTTGTTGTTCGCCATAGTTTAATTCAGCATAATCATATCCTTCAATGATTCCTAATTTAACTCCGTTTGCATAATTTACAAAATAGTTTGTTCCTGAATTTAATGGATTTCTTCCTGCTGAAAACAGATCGTTATCGAAGTTGTTTAAATTCTCATAATTTACTGCCAAAGAGAATTTTTTCCAATCACTTTTTTCATTAGGGCTTACAAAAGTCAAAACACCCCCGACTTGATTTAAATCAAAGGAATTATTGTTTTCGGAAGTTTTTGTTCCGAAATAATTTGAATTATTTTTAGTGTTGAAGTTACTTACGGTTATCGCTATTTGATTGTTGGCAAAAACTGCAGAACCGGCAGGATTTATACTTACAGCAGACAAATCGCCTCCGAGCGCTCCAAAAGCACCGCTCATGGCCCTAAAACGGGCTGTTCCGGTGAGATTATCCTGTGCGTACCTTAAAGCATCAGAGATTTCTTGGGCTTGAACTCCTGAAATACAAAGTGCAAGCGAAAAAAAAGAGATGTATTTTTTCATATGTGTTAATTTTAAGTCAAAAAAAACCTATGCAAAACATGGGCTGAATTGCATAGGTTTCAAATAGTATTTTTTATCCTCTTCTGCCTCCTCGGCCTCCTCCTCCAAATGAACCGCTACTTGAGCCTGATGATCTTGGTGATTCATAAGAACTGCGAGGTGAAGAACTTTCTGATCTTGGTGGTCTTGGAGTATTGTTTTCAGGACTCAATCTTGGCGGACTTGATTCCGTTCTGGTTCTTGGAACCGATTCTGTTCTTATTCTTGGTCTTGGCACAGATTCTGAGTTCGGTCTAGGTCTTGGTGTATTGTAAATAGTATTTCCTGAAGACGTTTCAGGTCTTACATCTCTTCTTCTAGGCGGTTGTGTTGTTCTTGGATTTTGAAATTCATCATTACTTCTAGGCGATAAAGAAGAACCTCTTCGTCTTGGAGTATAATTAGTCGAAGAGTTGTTTTGGTTCGAATATCTGTTTCCATTGTAAGCAGAACCTCTTCTTCCTCTATTATAAACATAATCATTTCCATAATAGTAACCATTGTTCCAGTGGTTGTTATAGCTGTAATATCCTCCATAATAATAAGGATTATACCATCCCCAATTTGGTCCGTAATAACCGGAATAGCCCCAATAAGGATTACACCAGCCATTATTCCATGAGTTCCAACCTATATAAATCCCGCTGTTCCAAGGTCTGTAACCCCAATAGTTACCCCAATAACCGGAGTTGTAACCGCTCCATCCCCAACTGTTATCATAAACATTTATGGTAATATTTTCATTGTTGGTTCCCCAGCCTCCGTAATTGGTATCGGATTCTTCGTTTTGGGTTTGATTATTGTCGCTTGAATAGTTTTCTACATCTGTAAAAGATTCAGATTGGTCCTCGCTGTAATTGTAAGCATTTGAACCAAAGTACTCTTTGTATTTTTGATTGGTTTCCGAAACAGTGTTGTTTTTTGCATCGGAAGAGACTTCTCCTGTTTCTTGTTTTTGAGCACCGTAAATCCCATCATTGTCGTAATAGGATTTATTCTGATAAGTTCCACATGACACAGAAACTAATCCTAATAATCCAACAATGGACTTTAGGAGTATATTTCCTGTAGAAAAGTTATAAGTTTTCATATCGTTGAGTTTTTTATTGTTGGACAATACAAAAATAGTTAGTTTTGTCAAACTATTTTATTATTATTATAAAGGTACAATATTTGTGCCAAACTTTTCAATATGAGCAAGAACTTAACAAAACGTTTAGAAGATTATTCAAAATGGTATAACGAGCTGGTGGTTAAAGCGGATTTAGCTGAAAATTCGGGAGTTAGAGGTTGTATGGTAATTAAACCTTATGGATATGCCATTTGGGAAAAAATGCAGGCGGAATTGGATAGAATGTTTAAAGAGACAGGGCATAGCAATGCTTATTTCCCATTATTTGTTCCGAAAAGCATGTTTGAGGCTGAGGAAAAAAATGCTGAAGGTTTTGCTAAAGAATGCGCTATCGTGACTCATTACAGATTAAAAAACGATCCTGACAAACCAGGAAAACTAATGGTTGATCCAAATGCTAAGCTGGAGGAAGAGTTAATTGTCCGTCCTACCAGTGAGGCTATTATATGGAGTACTTATAAAAACTGGGTGCAGTCTTACAGAGATTTACCTTTGTTAATTAACCAATGGGCAAATGTGGTTCGTTGGGAAATGCGTACACGTTTGTTTTTACGTACAGCCGAATTTTTATGGCAGGAAGGGCATACCGCGCATGCAACTAAAGCAGAAGCAATTGAAGAATCTGAAAAAATGATGAACGTATATGCTGAATTCGCTGAAAACTTTATGGCAATTCCAGTTATAAAAGGGTTAAAAACCGAAACAGAACGTTTTGCCGGTGCAGAAGAAACCTACTGTATTGAAGCTTTAATGCAAGATGGAAAAGCGCTTCAGGCTGGGACATCTCATTTTTTAGGTCAGAATTTTGCTAAGGCATTTGATGTAAAGTTTGCTAATCAGGAAGGAAAGCAAGAGCATGTTTGGGGAACATCCTGGGGTGTTTCAACACGTTTGATGGGCGCCTTGGTTATGACGCACTCTGATGATAACGGTTTGGTTTTACCTCCAAATTTAGCGCCAATTCAAGTGGTTATTGTGCCTATTTTTAAAACCGATGAAGAGTTTGAAAAGATTTCGGCTGTAGCGAATGATTTGACAGCGCAATTCAAAAAAATGAGAATTTCTGTTAAGTACGATGACAGAACAACTCAAAAGCCAGGATTTAAATTTGCAGAATGGGAATTGAAAGGAGTTCCGGTTCGAATTGCTATTGGTCCTAAAGATTTAGAAAACGGAACTTTTGAAGTAGCACGTCGTGATACATTGACAAAAGAGGCAAAATCTGCTGATGGAATTGCAAATTATGTTTATGATCTTTTAGAGCAAATTCAAAACGATTTATTTGCCAAAGCTTTGGAATATAGAGATACTCATATTACTGAAGTTTCTAATTTTGAGGAATTTAATAAAGTTCTTGAAGAGAAAGGTGGTTTTGTTGCCGCACATTGGGACGGAACCGCAGAAACCGAAGAGAAAATTAAGGAGCTTACAAAGGCAACAATTCGTTGTATTGCTTTAGATAGAAAGGAAGAGGTGGGAAGCTGTGTATTTACTGGTAAGCCATCTATCGGAAGGGTTCTTTTTGCTAAAGCGTACTAAATAAATTTAAAAATAATTCAAAAAATGTTATCTAGCTATTGCGAAAATAAAAAATAGTTGTATTTTTGCACTCGCATTACAAAAATAATGTAATGGCCCGTTCGTCTATCGGTTAGGACGCCAGGTTTTCATCCTGGTAAGAGGGGTTCGATTCCCCTACGGGCTACTATTGAATTATTGAGGTTACAAACAGTCTAAGGCCCGTTCGTCTATCGGTTAGGACGCCAGGTTTTCATCCTGGTAAGAGGGGTTCGATTCCCCTACGGGCTACAATTAGTTGTAAATAAGTTTTATAAAATAAAGGTTGGTGTCTCGATTTTTATTTTATTAGTTAAAACCAAAGTGATCGTTTAAAGATTGTGGGAGGTTTTTCTTTTTTAACTGATAGTTTATAAATAATTATTACAATTAAAAAAATCAAGTAAAATGGCAAATCATAAGTCAGCTTTAAAAAGAATTAGAAGCAACGAAAAGAAAAGAGTGTTAAACAGATACCAACACAAAACTACTCGTAACGCTATCAAAGCATTAAGAATGGCAACTGTGAAATCTGAGGCTTCTGCAAAATTATCAAACGTTATCTCAATGATTGATAAATTAGCTAAGAAAAACATCATTCACGATAATAAGGCATCAAACTTAAAATCTAAATTAACTAGATTCGTTTCTGCTCTATAATATTATTAGCGTTCAAAATTTATAAGAAAAGCTCCTTTTTTAGGGGCTTTTTTTGTGCTTTTAACTTTGAGATTATTGCTTTTGAACGGCCTGGATTTTGTTTTCCAGGATTTCAATTTTCAATTTTACTGATTTTGATTCAAAAAAACGAATGGTATTCAAAATCCATTGTAATGTTCTGACTGGGCTTATCAGCGCGATTCCCAGCTTCCAGATGGCATAGTCTCTTTCGGTGATGATTTTTTGATCATTGTTTTTGTCACTGTTCAGTTGACCTGCAAAATCCCACGCTCCCTTTCGGGCTGTTGCTATACTGAATTGAATCAGTTTGTCATCCCATTGTTTGGCTAGCGGCATCAACACTCTAAAAACAGGTGAGATACTTCCCATATTTCTTTTAGCTTCTTCTGTGAGGTCGGACAATACATCATTGATGTGATTGAAGTCGTTTTTGATACCATCCAAAGGAAAATCGCCAATAGTATTGATGGTGGCAATTCCTAAGTCAAGATTAATATGCGCATTAATTCCGAGTAAAAGATGCTGGAGAACAATATGATGCTCTTTCTCTTTGGCATCGAAGGCTACTTTCCAGCTTTTCGAAATGGTTTTATTGTTTTTATAATCAAAATATGCTTTGCAATACCTGTTGGCAAAAAACACATCTAATTTTTCCATTCTGACGTTGTCTTCAAAACGATTGTAGTGAATGCCTTCTTTTACACTCAGGGTGACTTTTCGATATAAAACAGCAAAGAAACCCAGTGAACAGTTGTTTACTTTGCAGTCTTCTACAATTTGGTCAAGTGTAATAATTACTTCGTCTATCGTTTTACATTCCATCGTAAGTGAATTCGTATGTTTTTTGATAAAAATAGCAATAATTTCTTATTGTTTTTGTCTTTTGGAAATAAAAAGAAATATTGATTTCTGTTGCGATAGGATGTCTAAAATGTTAAGTTATCTCTTTGGAAATTAAAGAGATAAAACAATGCTATGATTAATGTATTTTTTTATGTACTTTTGCACCCACAAAAAAATACACATGGAATCTATTAGAAACATTGCAATTATTGCTCACGTCGATCACGGTAAGACTACCTTGGTTGATAAAATCATGTATCACTGTCAATTATTTCGTGATAACGAAAACACAGGTGACTTAATCTTAGACAACAACGACCTTGAGCGTGAGAGAGGAATTACAATTACTTCTAAGAACGTTTCGGTTTCTTACAAAGGAACTAAGATTAATATTATCGATACTCCTGGTCACGCCGATTTCGGTGGAGAAGTAGAACGTGTATTGAACATGGCTGATGGTGTTTGTTTGCTTGTTGATGCTTTTGAAGGACCAATGCCTCAAACTCGTTTCGTATTGCAGAAAGCAATCGACTTAGGATTGAAGCCTTGCGTTGTAATTAATAAAGTAGATAAAGAAAACTGTACTCCGGAAGATGTACATGAAAAAGTATTCGACTTAATGTTTGAATTAGGTGCAGAAGAATGGCAGTTGGACTTTCCAACAGTTTATGGTTCTGCTAAAAATAACTGGATGTCTGATCATTGGGAAAACGTAACTGATAATGTTGAAGCATTATTAGATATGGTTGTTGATAATGTACCAGCTCCTAAAGTATCAGAAGGAACTCCTCAAATGTTGATTACATCTTTAGATTTCTCAGCGTTTACAGGACGTATCGCTATCGGTCGTTTGGAAAGAGGTGTTTTGAAAGAAGGAATGCCAATTTCTTTGGTAAAAAGAGATGGTACAGTAACTAAATCTAGAATTAAAGAATTACATACTTTTGAAGGTCTTGGACGTAAAAAAGTAACAGAAGTAATTGCTGGAGACATTTGTGCTATTGTTGGTGTTGAAGGTTTTGAAATTGGTGATACTATTGGTGATTTTGAAAACCCAGAAGGTTTAGCTTCAATTGCAATTGATGAGCCAACAATGAGTATGTTGTTTACGATTAACGATTCACCTTTCTTTGGTAAAGAAGGTAAATTCGTAACTTCTCGCCACATTAGAGAAAGACTTACAAAAGAATTAGAGAAAAACTTAGCCATGAGAATGGGTGAAACTGATTCTGCTGATAAATTTATGGTTTTTGGTCGTGGAGTATTGCACTTATCTGTTCTTATTGAAACAATGAGAAGAGAAGGGTATGAATTGCAAATTGGTCAGCCACAGGTTATCATTAAAGAAATTGATGGTCAAAAATGTGAACCTATTGAGGAATTAACAATCGATTTGCCAGAAACGCTTTCTGGAAGAGCGGTAGAGTTTGTTACCATGCGTAAAGGAGAAATGTTGAGTATGGAAACTAAAGGGGAACGTATGATTGTTAAATTTAATATTCCATCACGTGGAATTATTGGATTGCGTAACCAATTATTGACTGCAACAGCTGGTGAGGCTATTATGGCACACCGTTTTATAGGATATGAGCCTTACAAAGGAGAAATTGCTGGACGTAACAAAGGTTCATTAATCTCTATGGAAAAAGGAAAAGCAATTCCTTATTCTATCGATAAATTGCAAGATCGTGGTAAATTCTTTGTTGAGCCAAATACTGAAATCTATGAAGGTCAAGTAATTGGAGAAAACTCTCGTGGAGATGATATGTGTGTAAACGTAACGAAAGAGAAAAAACAGTCTAACGTTCGTTCGTCTGGAAATGATGAAAAAGCTAGAATTATTCCTCCGATCATTTTCTCTCTTGAAGAAGCTTTAGAATACATTCAAAAAGATGAGTATGTTGAGGTTACGCCAAGATCTATCCGTTTAAGAAAAATCTATTTGACTGAAAACGACAGAAAAAGATTTAAAGTCTAAATCTGAGTTAATTTATATTAAAAGAAACCATCAGCGAAAGTTGGTGGTTTTTTTATAGGAAGTATTTGCTAAAGTACGGAGCGTTTTTGCTGATTTCAAATTAGAAAAGCCAATAAAAAGCCCAGCTGTTGCCGGGCTTAATTTTGAATATAGCTGTTATTTATCTTTTTAAAGTAAAATTACCTTTGGCACTTCTGCCGTTTTCAAATTGGACAGTATACCAATAATCATCTGCAGGCAGTAATGTTCCGCCAAAAGTACCATCCCATCCTCTGCCTGAAGGAGAAATTTGCTTAAGTAGTTTTCCGAAGCGATTGAAAATATAAATCACCGTTCTTGCATCCGATACGGCATTTAGCCCTTTTATATTCCAGGAATCATGAATTCCATCGCCATTTGGTGTGAAAAACTTCGGAGCTCCTAAAATATAAACCTGCTTTTCTGAGGTGCCGCATCCTTTTTTATCCTTTACATAAATAATATGCACTCCAGCGGAAACATTAGCGAATACATTGCTGTCTTGGAAAGGGCCGGAAGCATCATCCAGACTGTACTGATAATCTCCAACTCCCGATGTATTTACAGTAATTGTGTTGTTATCCTCTAAATCGACAATAGTAGCTGGAAGTATCGTGGCAATGTCGGAAGCAAGTACTTGCGTTGAGATTGTTTTAAAACAATGTGTAGCGTTATTTGTTACGGTAACGGAATAATTTCCTGGAGCAAACGCATTTATAGCAGCTGTTGTTTCGCCGTTTGGTGTCCAAAGAAAAGAGTAAGCAGCAGGATTGTTTATTACTGCTTCTACTTTAGCAGGTCTGTCAGGCATGTTTAAACAAAGAATATCGCTGTTTTGAATGGTAAAATTCGGCAACGGATTTACACTAAGATTGATGATGTTTATTCCGACGCAATCATTACCGTTTTCGATTCGGGCATATAGTGTCTGATTGCCAAATTGCATTGTTGTTATCGCATTTTGTTCTAACAAGGCATCAGACGAAGTCAGATAATAGGTCACGGTATTTCCCGGAGTTTCAAAACCGGCATTGGCTAAATTAAATGTAGTGATTCCGTCTTCGGTAGTGTCATCACAAACTGAGAGGCTTTTTGTCACCGTAGGGTTTGTATTAACATTCAGAGTCAACTGTGTAAAACTGTAGCAATTGGTGGTATTGTCTGTTACTTTTACCGTTAAAACCTGAGGATTAGCAGTGTTGTTATAACTTGATCCTAATGCATTTGTATTATTTTGGGCATCGGTTGGATTCAGGTAAAATACGGCAGTCAGATTAGGATCATTGGCAGTCAGAGCACTATTGGCTTCAGCCAGATTAAAAGTGGTTAATCCGTCAGGAAAAATTTCAAAATCACATTGTGTAAGGGTAGCTGGATTTGCATTTGGAATTCTTTTAATAATGATGTTAAACGGTTTATAAGCATAACATCCGGTTACTGTATTTCTTATTTTGGCCCATATTCTTTCATTTGTGAATGCAGTTTGGTTAATGTATGCAGTTGGCAGCACAATAGCATCATCTTCAGTAGGATGGTAAGTTACCACAATATCACTATTACCATTAATCAGACCAGTATCGTTGGCAAAAAGATTAAAAGTCACGAACCCGTTATTGTCTAAATCACAATCCGCAATATCAACAGGATCAGGTGTTTGGAAAGGTGTGACGGCAAGTGTAAATTCTGAAGTAGAAAAACATTCTGTAATGCTGTTTTGCAACCTAAGGTATACGGTTTGCGGATTTGAAGTGTTTTCGTAACTGCCTGGATTGGCAATGGGATTCAGACCAACAATTGCATCATTTTCAGAAGTATGAAAAGTAGCCAGAATGTTGAGTTGTGAGCCGATAGCAAGCCCTTCATTCGGAGTCAGGTTGAAAATAGCCTTGTCGTCTACAAGAACTCCATCACAATTTTCAAGATTTAATGTTGCCCCTGTGACCGTATTGTTGAAACTTGGCGGCTGATTGAAAGTAGCTGTTCCTGTCCAGTTGATGGAAAAATTTGTCTCTCCTTCAAATCGATCGATGACAACGTAATACGTTTCGCCGGCAACCACATCAATCCATCGGACAAAATTATTTCCATCTGCTCCGGGTCCTTCACTTACATCTGTTTCAGACTGATTCATTCCTGTAATATTGCTGCTGGAGTGTGCGTTACGGGGATTTGTAGTAGAACAGCGAATGGCAGTACCTAAATCACCGCAGGAAGCTGCAGGACCAAAAACATAAAAATCAAAATCGATATCTAAATTGGAGCTTTCGGGTGTAAGTGTAAAACCCAATGTACCACTAGTCTTAATATTGACTTTAATCCAAAGAGTATTATTTTCGCCGCCACTGCACGAATTTTGGCTGGAAATCTCGTCTATTCCGGCACCTGTTATGGACAAATTATTATAGCTGTCATTTCCGCAGGCAACTAACGCATCCGTACAATCGTTTTGCGAATAGGTAAACTGAAAAAAGAATAAAAAAGAGAAATAAAATAATGATTTGTAAAATGACATGAAGCTATTGTTTTGTTTTAATGTGTCTTTATCGTTTTAAGGCAAAATGCCCTTTTGCTGTTCGTCCATTTTCAAATTTGACAGTAAACCAATAATCATCGGCAGGCATTTGAATTCCATTAAAAGTTCCATCCCAGCCATTTCCTAACGGAGTTACCTGCTTTAATAATTTTCCAAAACGATTAAAAATATAAATGACAGTATTTGCATTCGATGCAGAACTTATACCTTGTACGTTCCAGTAATCGTGGATCCCATCACCATTTGGAGTAAAGAATTTCGGAGTGCCTAAAATATAAATTTCTTTAGATACTGTTCCGCATCCATTCATGTCTTTTACATAGATAATATGTATTCCAGGCATAACATCAGTAAATACATTGCTTTCCTGGAACGGTCCGAACTCTTCATCTAAACTATACCAATAATCACCTGGGCCGGAAACATTTACTGTCACTGTATTTTCGTCTACCAGATCTTCAATATCAGAGGCTAGAATAGTAGCAATATCCGATGGGACTACATTTATGGTTCTGGTACGGGAACAGTGGGTAATTTTGTCTTCAACTTCGACAGTATACACTCCGGGAGTAGTTACCACTTGTGAATATGCTGTAATTGCAGGAGTTAAAGCACCATTAAAACTCCAATGGTAATTATAGTTATTTTGAGTACTATCATCAAGAAGGCCGGCATCTATAGTTACAGAAAAGGCAGGGATGTTTGTGCAGACAATCTGATTGTTTAGTAAATTGATTTTCGGAACAGGATTGACTACAAAAGGAATAGCAATACTTGCCGTACAATTGGTATTGATACTGCTGCTAACAATGGCTCTAATCGTTTGTGTTGCCGACATAAATGTAGTCGGGAATGGACTCGTAACAGGATTTCCTGCGGCATCCAATAAAGGATTATTAGCAAAGTCAGTATACATAATAGTTACATTTGATTGGCCGTTTATGATCTCACTTTCAAGGGTTGCCGTATTAAACGGATATTCACCATCCTGCTGGCTTGGATTAGCCTCGTCATCACAGACGGTTGCAACTAAAGTTGTCGGAGCAAATGCATAAGGAGTTGCATCAACGGTAAATGTTATGGTTGTTTCATCATAACATGCTTGTGGTGTATTGTTTGTCAGTCTGGCTCTTATAGTTTGTGTAGCTGTTGTGAATGTAGAAGGGAAAGGACTTGGTAATGGATTATTTACTCCGTCAAAATAAGTAACCGATACATTTGCCAGCGATTGTCCACCAAGTAATGTTGACTCCAAGGCTGCCGTATTGAAAGTAAAAAGACCGTCATGATCGTCATCGCATTGGTTTTGAATAATTACCGGATTTGCTAAAGGCAGTGCTTCTACGGAAAGTTTGATGAATGGTCCAAGTCCGAAACAGCCTTCACCAATTACATTTTCAACACGAACCCAAATGTCTTGTTGGTTTTGGCATCCGACACAGTTATTTCTATAATTTGAGATGTCGGCAATTTCATTTTGAATGGCAAGTGCATCCGTTTCGTTTTTATAATATTTTATTACATAATTAGAAGCAGGAGGTGGTAATTGACTTATAATCCCGTTTACAGGATCTGTTTCTGCAATCGAGAAGTCGAAATTAGCAATACCATCTCTTCTGTTTGTATTTACATCTCCTGAAACTGATCCGTCGGCAGCTAAAGTATCATCACAAACTGGCTGAATCATGTAACTGTATGTTTGAGGAATATTAGATACTGAAACAGCTAAATTTAACTGTGCCACACTGAAACAATTATTTCCATTGACTACTCTTGCCCAAACCTGCATAGGAGAGGCAGTATTTACAAATGCAATCGGGTCAGCAATTAATTGTGCAGCATCAGCTGTGTTTGCACCAGCTAAAGTTTTGTAATAAGTGAATGTTTCCGCCAAATGATTTGCAGAAATAACATCGTTTTTGATTGTTAAATTGAAAGAGGTGATTAAATCTAAATCATCATCACACTGTACAATTGTTACATTATTAACAATCGGTAAAGGATAAATAGTAAGAGTAGCGTCTGCAGAAAGTAATCCGCAGGAATTACCTGTTTTATCTAAACGAACTCTGTATTTATAGTTATTCATCGTATTTGCAACACCAGTAAGAGTCATCGTATTTGTTGTTACGCCGGAATATGTTGCATCGTTTGTGATATTATTCCAGGTTACTCCATCTGCAGAAACTTGCCATTGATAAGTATTCCCTCCATTGTCAGCGACTGAAATAGATGTATTTTGTAATTCGCAGACAGGAGAAACAGCAGGCTGTGTTGTAATGGCAATTGGAGCCGCGATTGTATAGTTATTGTTTGGAGCTACATAACCGGCAGCGCTTGTTACCTGTCCATTTGTATTCACGGTTAATGGGTTGTTTCCAAGTAAACCATCACTGTTAGGATCCAGATAACCCGCTTCGATTACGTCGTTACATAAATCGTTATCGCTGTCCAGTTCGCGGTAATTTTTTATTCCATCGGCATCGGTATCCGCAGTTGATTCGCTTGCATCGTAAATTCCGTCATTATCAGAATCGAGATCAAGATAATCAAGAATACCATCGGTATCCGTATCCACAGGAGTTAACCCAGGCTCATAAGCATTGTCGAGTCCATCAAGGTTAATGTCGGCGTTTGCTAAAACTACGGCTGAATTCACCTGAGCTTCAGTGTTGTCATCAATAGTATCATTGTCGCTGTCCGGATCCAGTTGATCTAGTATTCCATCCCCATCGGTATCGTTAGGAATACAAGTTGCAATGAATTTGAAAGTTGATTTATTTCCGGCTGAATCTAAAAGATTCTTATGAGTAATTTTAAAGTTTGTTGTTTGATACGATTGAAATTTGAATGTTCCGGTTCCTGCGGCAAGTGGTGTATTTCCGTTTAGTCTGAAACGTATTTCAAAAGAAGAAAATTGAGTAATACCACTTTCATATATTCCATCATAATTAGTGTCAATTAATAATTGATTTGTTGGATTTAGAACAGTAATGGTTTTGTTGATATCAGAATTGACAATATATTCAGCATTGGCATTCAGTAAATCCGATGCGTTGGCAGTAGTCGGATATTCTAAACTGACAGCAACTGGTTGGGCGAAATTTAAGTTATAAGCAACATAATACCCTTTGCCAGAAGGTATTTCGGTGATAAAACTCCCGTCTGCGCTGCTTACAAAAGGTATTGCAGCGGCAGGAACAGAATTTGTTACCGTACCTGTAAAAGTATTTGAGTAAGTACCAACAGCAACACTACCGGCAGCAGGATTACTGATGTTTATGTTTTGGGAGCCGTAAGATTCGGTACAATTAGTTATACCATCATTATCGTTATCGATATCAATATTATCATTTGCCAAATCACCATCATTATTTGTTGGGCAATCACTAACAGGAATTCGGTCTGATTCGAGGCTTGTATTACAAGCAGATATAGTTGCTTTTACATGATAATATCCGGGCTGGGTTGGGTTGTATTCGTTTGAAATTGCTCCGGGAATTACAGTTTCATTGAAATACCATTGAAATACATCGAAGCCGGTCAGATTATTTACCGCAAGTTTTACATTAGGAATACAATTGGCAATAGTAGCCGTAATTTTATTGAAAGCTACTTCCGGTTTGAAAGTAAATCCAGAGTAAAAACCACCATAAGTTGCAGCACCACTGGAACCAAAATAAGAAAGATATACTGATTCAGAAGAAAATACAGATACATTGCCTGTTAATCCTTCAAAAGTATACGTTTGATAATTAGGATTTCCTGCAACCGGGAAAGGGCCATTTACAGTGACTCCTGCAGTAGGCAGATTCGCTAAAGTATAATTGTTAGCGTTGATGATAAAATTTAACGTTGCTCCAAAACCGGTTACAATACATACAGTTCCGTTGAAGTTGTTTAAATTGCCACCAACTTCATTAATAAAAGGAATGTTATTGATGATTTTAGGAGTTTCACAACTTAATGGAGGTAAAAAATGCATGTTTTGATTTGCCTGATCAGATGTTCCTCCAATTCCTTGGTAAGCAAAAACATTTTTGGAAGTTCTTACATATAAATTTCCATTGGCTGAAAAATCGGAACCAAACATAGCGATATATTCACCTGCATTGATTGTAGCAAAAGGAGTAGCGCTGCCGTTTGTATAGATTTCGGTATTATCTTCATTAGCTATAATCAATGGACGTTCGGTAACATCAAGACCGTTTCCTTTAATAAAAATATATTCTTTTCCGGTCCTTTCTGCAGAAACGATTTGGTCAAAACCCAAATCAAGATTTGATGTTGTCCCATTGCTTCCTGCAAATGAACCGCAATTTACAGCAATAGGTTTATTTGAAGTTATGGATGCTCCTATAAGCCCGTCACGATTGGCATTATCAGGTCCTTGAACTGCAATGACATAGCTTTCACCGCTATTTAATGTAATGTTTCCAGGAGTACTACCGGATGCTGCGTCGTTAACTAGAGAAACTCCAGGTTTGATATCGGCAAAAGAAATCACTGTGTTATTTTCCGTTGCTAAAATAGAAGCGAACGTATAATGATTATCACTGGTTGAAGCTACGCTTGTATTTGTAAAAGCACCAATTCTAAATTTAGTCCCTAATGCAGCAAGTCCTTTTGAAACCAAACCTCCTGCCTGATAATTTAATGGAGTTGAAGTTAGACGGACGGTTACATATACAAGATCTTCGGCCTCTACAATGTAGCCTTTATTATTTTTTATAGTGTTTACATCGCTTGCACTAATTAATAATTGGCTGTCAAAACCCGAACCAATATCAAACTTTACAGGTAAATCTCTGGAAACTACTCCTGTTACGACACCTCCGCCGATAGCAATAATTTTGTAATTTACAGGAGTCAGGCTAGGACAGGAAATGTACATGTATTGGCCTTGAGGCTCCTGACTGTCAGAATTTGACAATGGCGGAATATAATGCGTCTTACTAAATTGTGAAAAACAGCTTATGTTTAATAATATAGTAAGAAATAGTAATTTTAATTTCATGGGAAAAAATTATAAAAATGCCTCCAAATATATGGATTTATCTCTTAAGCGAGAAATGCCCTTTTATAATATTTCCGTTGGAAAGATTAATTATAAACCAGTAGTCGTCAGAAGGTAAAGAACGGTCATTGAAAGTGCCATTCCAACCGAAAGAATTTGAATTAAATTGTTTGATAAGTTTGCCAAATCTATCAAAAATCGAAATGACTGTATTGGGCTTCAACTGTCCGTTTTTTATAAACCATGTATCGTGGATTCCGTCTCCATTAGGAGTGAAAAACTTTGGATAATCCAACACATAAATTATTTTCGACGGAGTAGGGAGACAGCCATTCAGGTCTTTGACGTAAATTGTGTATTCCCCAGCCGGAACATTTGTAAAATAAGGGCTGTTTTGATAATTGACACCATCAATCGAAAAAACATAATTTCCGCCATTGTCTGTATATGTAATCAAAACAGTATTGTTATCTCCTAAAAATTCTTCAATTTGAGCATCAATATCAGAAGCAGGAGCAGAGGCCTGAACAATAAATTTCTTAGTAGCTTTGCATCCATTGGTATCTGTTACTACAACCGAATAGTTTCCGGCTACAGCCACTTGTGTTTCAAAGTCAAGATCTCCGTTGCTCCAAGTATAAGCTGAAAAATGGCTGTCGACACTCAATGTTACAGAATTTCCGGAGCATATGCCTACAGTAACTTCTTCGAAATTAGGAGGATTGAATGTATGTACGATTAAGTTTATAGGAACTATTCCATAACAATCAGGTCCGTTAATCACTCTTGCATAGATAATCTGCTGATCTTTGGTGGTATTCCGATAAGGATTGCTTAATGCATTTGTTTGATTTATAGCATCTTGAACCGAAGTGAAATAACTTACGGTTAAACCAGCCGGAACCCCTGTTAATTGTACTGGCAAAGTGAATAATGTAATGCCGTCAAGTGGTCCGTCTTCATCACATTTCTCGATATCATCTTGTGGAGGAATGCTGTTATTTGCTATTTGTAATGTTAATGCAGCTATTTTAACACACCCGTAAGCATTGCTGATTCTCGCGTAAACGGTATTTGTTACCGAATTTTGATAGGCTGTTGTATTTTGTATCGGGCTTCCGTTATTTTGTGCGTTTAATGCTGTTTCGAAGAAAGTAATTCCACTTAAACTGTAAGCATTATTCAGATTAAAAACCGAAATTCCGTCGTTGTTGTCATCACACTGCACTAAAGTTTTGTCTGCCAAAGCTGGTAAACCTGCAAATTGAATTTTTACTTCACCGGTTGAAATGCAGGTGCCGTTTATTGTGACTTCAACTGAATAGGAAACAACATTGGTATTTGTGTTATCCGTAACAGCATACGTTGGAGTTGTAATTCCGGTGTCAATTCCGTTTTTAAACCATTTATAGGTATTTGTTCCTGGTTGAGTTGCATTTAGCGTTACATTATCAGAGGAACAATACGGATTATTTGTTGAAATTAACCTGTCAGGGCCTAAATCGACAGCACTTTGGAAACTTCCGGCTTTTAAAAAAATAGCAGAATCATACCTGAAATTTGCTTCATCGGCAATCACTAATTTAATGTGGTATTGCTGGCCTATTTCAACATCAGACTCTGCGGTCATAATAACGGTCTGACCATTGAAATTAGTTGGATGCTGCGAACCATTGTAGCTTCCGAAATACGCTTCATTTTGTGCAGAGCAGCCTCCTGGAACATCAGGATGAACAGAAGTTACTTTTACAGGAACTGTCGTTCCGGGAACTATTGCCAGATTTTGATAAGGTCCGGTACTACCTGTTTTTTTTAATAAAAAAGCAAATCCATCGGAATAGCGGCATTGGGCATTATCATGGTATTCTTCGGAAGCAAAGATATAATCGAAACTTATTTTATTGGTTTGCGGAATAAAATTGAATTCCAAAATAGTCCGGTTTATGGTATTACTAATATTCAATGCCTGTTCTAAATCGGGATCACCCGGCCAATCCATATTATCTCCGTCATCAGAAGTATCATAGTTTGGACCTTGAGCAGAAGAAGCCTTTCCGGTTGAAAGCACTATTCCGCTTGAGAACGGGAAGTCAGGAGAAGTATTCGTAAAATAAGCATAGCTTTTAGAATTGTCATTAAAATCCCCACCATCAACAGAAAAATCAGAAGTTGAGGCACAAGGGCTGTTTATCAATACATTTTGCACTAATTGCTGTGCTGTATAAGACTCATCAATGTTAATATATTGTGCAAAGATTCCTTCGGAAAAAAATAAAGCGGCACTTAAAAAAAGTAATTGTAAACCTGATTTCATAGTGCCGCAAAGATACTACAAATCTCTTTTTTGAAGAATTTTATACGACATTAACATAAAAATAACAGTCCAAACCAGAACGATTAAAATTGAGGATGTATGGACACTATAATCTTTTATGTTTTCTACTCCAATTTGATTTCCGATTGATTTGATAAATGATAGTCTGGAAACAGGCTCAACAATTAGATTAGACATTGATTCGAGTGGAAATGCCGAAAATATTTTTGTGACAATCTCATCATTAGTATTGGAAAAATAATGGTACATAAGTCCACCAGTAATTTTTTCAGCTACAAACCAAACCAATAGAAAGCCTAATGCAAAAGCAGAACGTTTGACTAAAATGCCTAAGAATAGACAAAAAGAAAAGAATCCAACTAATTTTATAAAGTAAGCCAAAAGGTATTCCAAATCGGAAAAAACAATTGAAAATTCGTTATAAGATGAGAAAGAATAACCCAAAATAAGCGTCATAACAAATACGAAAATTGTTGAAACTCCGGCAAAAAGTAAAACAGCTAAAAATTTAGACTTTATAAATTCCGCTTTGTTCATTCCATCGATGAGGTTCTGTTTCAGGGTTCCGTAGCTGTATTCATTTGCCATCATGGAAACAATTACAACAGCTAAAAAGAATTTTAAAATAGACGCCACATAAGTATTGAAATGCCAGATGTAGGGAAAATTAAATATCCCGGTTTCGGCGGCATCAACGTGTATTGGGCCAATGTCGAATTTAATCGAAGCTATTAAAGCAATAAAGGAAAGTATAACAAAATACGTAATGCTTAGCACCCGGCTGGCTTTGTTTTTTAAGATTTTTTGTAATTCTATGTAGAGTAATCGTTTCATTTTTTTAGGAATTAACCCTTTGATTTCGCTCAGGGTGTTGTATTTATTGAATTTTTAAGTTGGTGTTGAATTTCAAATGGTTAGTGTCCATTGGTCAGTTCTAAAAACTGCTCTTCCAAACTGTGTTTCCGTTTTACCAAATGTTGTAAAAAGATATTGTTTTCAAATAAATACCGATTCAAATCCTGTGCTTCCAGATTGTCTTTAAGGTAAACAAATATTTTTCCTTCACTATCCGTTATTTTTTCAACTGCGGGATGATTTTTTAAAACTGATTTTAACGTTTCTATGTTATCCGATTTTAATTCGAAGAAACCTTCTCTGTTAGTCATACCATCAACGGAACCGGAGTAGAGCATTTCACCTTTTCGCAAAACCAAAACATGGGAACACACCTTCTCAACTTCGTCTAATAAATGCGAGGCCAGCAATATTGTAGTTCCTTGTGAAGCGATAAATCGGATAATATCCCGAATCTGATGAATTCCCTGAGGATCCAATCCGTTTGTAGGTTCATCCAGAATGAGGATTTCCGGATCGTTAAGCAGAGCGGAAGCAATAGCCAAACGCTGTTTCATCCCTAATGAAAAGGTGCTGAACTTACTATCCATTCTATCGGTTAAACCAACAAGTTCGAGTTTTTCGATTACTTTAGAATAACTAATGCTTTTAATTTTGCAGACTAATTCCAGATTTTCTTTGGCGGTCATATAAGGGTAAAAGTTGGGACGTTCAATAATAGCGCCCACTTTTTTTAACGCATCGTGTGTCTCACCCGTTCCGTCAAACCAACTGTAACTGCCTGAGGTTTTGTTTACTACATTTAAAACGATGCCAAGTGTTGTTGATTTTCCGGAGCCGTTTGGTCCTAAAATCCCATAAACATTGCCTTTGTGGATTTCCAATGAAAGATTTTTTACAGCATGAACACGCTTGTTATAAATCTTATTAAGATTGGTGATGGTTAGAATAGTTTCCAATATTTTGATTTTTTGATTGATTTTTATAAGACGAATGGGAACAGAATTTGTTACAGCCGCTCTTTAAAGTGCTACTGGCTAATTGAAATCATTCCAGATATCAACTGTCAGACGATAATCACCTTTTTCATCCCGTCGCCACACGTTGCTGTATTTCGCTTTATAAATAAAAAAGGTATCCTTAGTCTTGATATTTGCTTTGATTTTGGTTTCTACAATCCCAACTTCATATACTACATCCGGAGTGCCGTTTATGTCAATCGTTTTGGAATGCATTTCAACCATGTTGTCCAGTCCGCTTTTCCATAAGGAGATAATGCTGTCTCGTCCTTTAACGATACCGGATCCGGGAGAAAGAAAATTAGCATCTTTGGCATAAACGTCTTCCAGCAGAGCTGTATTTTTTGTGGCAATAACCTGGTGGAGTTTTTCATTTTGAGCCTTTATTTTTGCTTTGGCTTCTTCAAAAGTTGGTTTGTCATTACAACTGATTAATAAAAAGATAAAAAAGGAATATTTTAAAAAGGAGTTTTTCATAATGAGAATGAATTGATTGGTTTTTTGGCTGATTGTCATAAGACTGACGAAATTAGAATTTGTTACAAATAAAAATCCCTAGCTGGAAAGCTAGGGATTTGGGTATTTTATGGGGTAAAAAAGGTGAATTTATTTCAAATAAATCTATGCTAAAGGATGTCTTCTTCGGTATAAATTCAGTAATGTTTCATTTACTTCCCGAAGTTCAGGTGTTAAGAATGTTTTTTGGCCTTTTACATCATTTGTCATTTCCAAACGACAAACAGTGCATTCAAACTCTTTGAAATGGGCAGTAACATTTCTGGTTGTAACTAATTTATGGCCAAAAAGAGAACATAGGATCTTTTTGGTAAGAAACTTTCTTTTTATTGCTATTGCCTTCATAATGAGTGTGTTGAATTGTTTAGCAAACGTAATTAATAATCGATAAAGTGACAAATAAAATCGATAAAATGTATATTAATTATTGTAAAGTGCAAAAAAACTTACAAAAAACATTTTACATACTGATTATTAGGCAGTTGTGATTGTTTTTTAAGCTTAAATTCATAAGTAGGATGTTAATTTATCATTATGTGTATTTTAACAAAAAAGAATATAAAAAAAATCCCCAATTACATTGGTAATCGGGGAACTGTATTTTGGTATCAAAAAAATTAACTCTTGTTTTCTTTGTTGAAATAAACGAGATAATAATACATTTGTTTTTCTTCATCCCAGCCTTTTTCCACAAATTTTTCGGCACTTTCAGGATTAATGAAGTCTAATTTTATCTGAATGTTAGTATCCAGATTGATTACATTTTTCATCGATCTTCTTGCATCGGAAACAGCAGCGTTTGCAATAGGGAAACTCGTTAAGTCCTCAATACTGTATTTTTCCCCTTTATCTACTTTGTAATTTTTAAACTCCGAAATAAGATCCGGGTTGTCTATTACTTCGTTCAAGAAATTAGTTTCTTCAAACTGATCATTTTTGGCAAAATGGTTTACAGCACGATTCATAAACATCACTTCTTCTTTTTTATCTTCGGCAGGAAGTACAACTTCTTTGGCAAAATCCTGACAGAACTTCAAGTATTTTTTAGTCATGAAGTTTTCATCCTGAAAAGCATCTACGGAAAGGAAATGCTCTAACCAATATCTGGCATCATAACGATTGCTGTCTACAGTTAAAATTTTATAGCCTTCTTCTTTTTTATAATTGAAAATCAAACAGCCTTTGTCCAGCTTATTAAGGTTGATTCCTTGTTGCAAGATCATTTCAAGCGTACTCTCTTTTTCTTCAAACTGAAGGAAATCGGTTTTAATTTCACTTTTAAAAATTCCGATAGCATCGACCACATTATTATCAATGGAAATATTAGTTAAATAAGTGATATACACTTCTCCATTCTTAATATGCGGATGATTGGACTGTTCAAAAAGATGTTTCGTTATATTCTTTGAAATATTGTGCACATTACCTGGGTTTTCGAAAATTTCCGAAGCCAGCTTGTACATTTCGTTATAGTCTAAATCGACTTCGTGGGCAAATTGAAAATAATTTTCTTCTTTATCACGAAAAGGCTTCAGGAAAAATTCTTTCAATAACGGTACAATTTCATCATTCAATCCATAAGGATTATCAGATAAGAATAATGCTTCGTTACGGCTTTTGTTCCCTACACGGTGTATAGACAAATTTTCAATGTGAGTATTAAACAGATTAATCATTTTTTTTATTTTTTTAGAAGAAAGAACCAAGAAGTAAGACAGATTAAATGTCTCAAATCTTGGTTCCAATATCTCGTTTATAATTCTTTTTTTTGTTTCCGAATTCAGAGCAGTTTTGAATTAGTTCCAGTTTTCTTCAAAACCATAATCTTCAAAACTGTCATCTCCACTGAACATGTCAAGATCGTCTTCGTCTAAATCATCTTCGAATTCAGAATAAAAATCTTCGTTTTCGGCTTCAAAGTTTTTCTCTCCTGACTCCAGTGGCATTTCACCATGAGAAAATAATAAATCAGGGTAGGTTGCTCCGGTTACTTCTTCTTCAACGGCTGCTAATTCTACAAGAAATGTCCACATGTTGATGAAATCGTACACGTAGATGATTTTAGTATTTTCTTCGTCTAAAATATCAGAAAGCACATAGTCGCTCATTATTTTTTGTTCACCAGCGACATCTCCGGTATCAAACATTGGGATTTCGTCTTCCTGATTCCAGGTTTCATCGCAAGTGTAGAAAGAGGCGACTTCCATTCCGTCGAAGCCAAAAGCATTCACGAAAGCGTTGTGTAAATCTTCTAATGTATCATTTTCCAGGATGGCAATATCTCTGAAAATATCTTCTTCGGCATCTAGAATTACTCTGAATTTATAAACCATATTCTTGTGTTTTATTGAAAGGTCAAAGGTAAAATATAATTTTAGATTTACGATTTAGGATTCCAGATTTGTTGATAAGATTTTTAATTAGCTTTGATAGAATTCAATAGGTAAATCATCGGGATCGGAAATAAAGAAAAAGTACTTGCCTGTATAGTCATCTATGCGGATTTCTTCTGAAGCGATACCTTGGGAAACCAGAAATGTTCTGGTACCTCCTATATCATCCGTTTCAAATGCCAAGTGCCGTAAACCGGAAGCCTCCGGTCTTGAAACCCTTTTGGGAGGATCAGGAAATGAGAAAAGCTCAACTACATAATTTCCGCGCAAAGCCAGATCCAGTTTATAAGATTGTCTTTCTTTTCTAAAAACTTCTTGCAGTATTTCCAAACCTAAGATTTGGGTATAAAAGTGTTTCGATTTTTCGTAATCGGAACAAATAATGGCGATATGATGTATTTTGTTTAAACTAAGCATAATGTAAATAAATCATGGAAGGTCAATTTACTTCCGGCCTTTTGCCAGAATTTCAGCATGCAATTTAGGAATTAAAGCTTTTGTATTTTAAATTTTGCTCCTGCGTGCAGCATGCCTGATTCGATTTTTAAATTTCGTAAACTTTTTACTTGTAGGATATTGCCTGTTTGAAGTCATGTTGTTGAAAATCAAAGCTACAACTAAAAGTATTGTTGCGCCAGTTAAAACCGGAGAAATGACATACCAATACCCTAATTTTAGAATGGCCGGCGAACCCGTAACGGCAATAAGAGCAGTTGCTCCACCTGGAGGATGAAGGGTTTTGGTGATTTGCATCATAACGACAGACAACGCAACGGCAACCGCTGAGGCAAGCCAAATTGTATCTGGAAAAAGCTTTGCAGCTGTAACACCAACCAATGCCGAAATAACATGGCCGCCAATAAGGTTTCTGGGCTGTGCCAAAGGACTCTGAATAACCCCGTAAACCAATACGCAGGAAGCACCGAAGGAACCAATAAGGAAAACAAAATCCTGCTTCGGAAACATATTGTATTGCAGGTACGCAATGATTCCCATTCCGGTAAAAGCCCCGGCAAATGCCCAAAAATGCTCTTTAAAGTCTACTAAAGTTTCTTTGTAAAGAACATATTTTGCTTTGCGATAATTGCGTTTTATTTTTTGAGTGGGCATGCTATAAAACGGGTTTGGGCTGGTACGTATAAACAGTAAACGGATAAATTATTTTTGCTGTGTATTTTGCCACCAGACAAACGATACAAATTGGAATAAATAAAGAGTAATCGTTGATTAATCCGCAGGTTAGAAAAATAGCTGTAAAAGGAGCATGAATACTGGCGCTTAACATAGCACCCATTCCTAAAATCATAAAATTCAGGGGAATAACTCCGGCATCAAAAAAAGTATTCAGACAGATTGCTAATAATAATCCGACGAAACCACCAATGAAAATACTCGGTGCAAAAACTCCTCCGTCACCGCCCGCGGCCAATGTAGCCGAAGTAACTATTGGTTTCAGTATGATAATGCCAATGAAAGTCATGGCCAGTGTAATGGTAAAAGTCAAATCGTTTGAATGGGCGATATTTTCTTTAATCGCATGATATCCTTCACCATATAATTGCGGAAGCAACAGCAAAGAAACACTCAAGATAACAGCTGCAATAAAAATCCTGCTCGGATGTTTCTCGATTTTGCCAAAACGTTTCTTGAAGAAAAGTACACATTTGGTCAGATAAACAGAATTCATTCCAGCCACAATTCCCAACAAAATAAAATAAGGAATTGCCTGCCAGTGCCAGCCGTTAAGTGTCACTGTAAAAAGAGGCTTCTCTTCTAAAAAATAGATAAAACCCAAAGCCACAGCTACAGCAATACTACAGGTAATCAGGAATGTTCGGGATATTTTTTTTGAGATGACTTCCCATGCAAATAAAATTCCGGCAAACGGGCTGCAGAACAGCGCTGTAATTCCGGCAGCTACACCAGCACAGATTAATTCAGTTTTGTGACGGTTGAATACATTTTCTTTTTCTTGTGCCACAGAACCAATTGTTGCCGAAGCGACTACAGTAGATACTTCAATTCCAGTGGAACCCCCTGAAACAACGGTGATTAATCCATTGATAAAGTGAGATGGGATTTTATAAAGAGGGAGTCCGTTTTTACGTTGTGAAACCGTATCAAAGATTTCCCGGATGCCTTTATTTTCTTTTTTCTTGAACAGATAATGACGAAGGAAGTAAATAACAGAAAGTCCGATAGCAGGGAAAAGGATGAAATAAAACCCATTTATAGTAGCCTTATTCAGTAAGATTTCCTCGTAATGTTCGGTTAAATGTTTTAATGAAATGGCTAAGAATGAACTTAAAAAACCAATTAAAACAGAAACTGTAATGAGTTTTTGGTATTTAATAAACGTATAATTCTTTTTGACTCGGGCAATATTATTCATAAAAAAGGGGGCGTTCTTTTTATAGGTAAAACAAAAGTAACTACTGAAAATCAAAGTTTTCTTTTAAAAACGTTAAAATTTAAGACGTAATCGTCTGTTCTGTCAGCTGGAAAATCAGATGAGTTTAGATAAAAGAGCAATTTGTCCCAGATGATAAGCATCGTGTTGCAGAATACCATGAATATGTTCGTAATAATTTAATTGATTGTTTGGTTACACCTTATAGAACTCATTTTCGCTGCAGTTTTCAAGAAATGTGATCCATTTATGCTGTGATTCTGCTAAATTTTGAAGCGTTGTTTGCCAAGCCTCTTCAGAAATAACAGCTACTTTTTCGAAATAATTATGTTGCGGTGTGTTAATCACTTTGTCCTGAACTCTTTGCCATACATTTTCCCTCCAGGCTATAATATGGTTTGCGATTTCCCAAATAGAATTGCAGTCTTTGTATTTTTCAGCTGCTTTCTGATACGGAATATTCCGAAGCGTATCCACCAAGTTAATGTCAATCCAAGGTTCACCATTGTACAAGGCGGAAAATAGGGCTGCTATACGTTGCGGTTCTCTCATTTCAATCACAGTAAATTCAGTTCCTTCTTAATCTTAGGAGTCAATTTGTTTTTGACCAGCGTATAAGATTGAGACGCAAAATGTTCCCATTCTTTTGCAGTGAGAAAATTGATATCTTCGACCAAAACCCATTTGTATTTAGCCACATAAGGAGCCGGTTTAAAACCTTTTCGGGTACTGATTTCTTCAAATTCCTCATCAAGCACCTTAAAAGAAGCAGAGGTTGGTGATTGGTTCAAACCTACTACACAAAACATTTTCCCGCCAATGCAAAAGCACAAATCGTTTTGCCATTTAATGTCTTCCGTAACGTGAGGAAGGGTTTTGCAAAGCTGTTGTAGTTCTTCTATATTCATACTAAAATTTGGTTTTAGCGATTTTGTCATGCACTTTAGCTACTTCCATCAAAGAAGCACTGCTGTACCACGGCGTTAATTCGACCTCGAAGATTTTTGCTTTTACGGCCGGATCAGTAGCAACCAAAGCCTGTGCCTCTTCAACAGTAGCAACATTAAAAATAAAAATGCCACGATAGTTGCGGTCGTTTTTCATGAAAGGCCCTGCGACCACCAGTTTACCTTCTTTGGCCAACCGCGTAATATTAGCCATGTGACCAGCAAAGTATTTGGATTTTTCTTCGGCAGTAGCAGTAGTATTTGTTCCCGTTTTAAGGATGCAGAACACATAATGTTTCATGCCATAATCATCGGCACCGAGTTCTTTGGCCAGTTTTTCGTCGTAAACGGCTGTGCTTTCCTGAGCTTTTACCGCAAAAGAACTTAGGCAGATTGCCAGAATAAAAAATATTTTTTTCATGATACTATTGGTTTTTGCGTAGTATCAAAGTTACTCAAACAGAATGGATGTAAAAAGAAAAAAGAAAATCGTTACGAAGAAACTTCCCGAATCTGTTATAATTGCCTATTGCACTTCTGTGAAAATACATTTCGCTTCTGTAATTGAATTTTTCTTTCTGTGATTGTCTGTTTCACTTCTGTGAAAGTTCATTTCGCTTCTGTAACCGAATATTTCCTTCTGTAATTGTCTATTTCACTTCTGTGAAAATCAATTTCGCTTCTGTAACCGAATATTTCTTTCTGTAATTGTCTATTTCACTTCTGTGAAAGTTCATTTCGCTTCTGTAACCGAATATTTCCTTCTGTAATTGTCTATTGCACTTCTGTGAAAATACATTTCGCTTCTGTAACCGAATATTTCTCTCTGTAATTGTCTATTTCACTTCTGTGAAAGCGAATTTTCCTTCTGTAATAACTTACTGCACTTCTGTGAATGGAATTATTGTTATTCAGAAATAAGTAATTATTTTTACGTCCAATTCTTACAAAAGAATAGTAAATCTACTTATGAAAAGCCATTACAGTTCATCCCCGAAAATCGACAATTGGGGAAACAAAAATTTCTCTGCTCAAGGTTTTGATGCAACTTTGCTTCATCAAAATAAACAAACCATGCGAACAAGTATTCACACATTTCTTGAAAAGAGTAAAGCTATTTTTACCATGTGCCTTATTTTATTTTCAGCAGCAGTCTTTTCCCAAACTACGATTTCGGGTAAAGTCACAGATCATAAAAACAACCCACTAGCGGGAGTTAATATTTACATTGACGGAACATACGATGGAGCGACTACGACGGAAGGAGGGGATTTCAGTTTTGAAACGACGACCACAGGAAACCAGACTATAGTGGTCAGCTATCTGGCTTTTGAAACATTGAATATGCCTGTTGTCATTGAAAATTATCAGGCTCAAACCATCAAACTTAAAGCGAGTGTAAACACCCTTGATGCGGTGTATATTTCGGCAGGAACTTTTGAAGCCGGGGAAAAAGCGAGAGTGTCGGTTTTGAAGCCCCTGGACATTGTTACTACCGCAGGATCGGCCGGAGATATCGTGGGCGCTCTGCAAACACTGCCGGGAACACAAACGGTGGGAGAGAGTGGAAGACTGTTTGTCCGTGGAGGAGAATCTGACGAAACACAAACTTTTGTAGACGGTATCAGAGTGGCTCAACCTTATGGAGCGAGTGCAAATAATTTGCCAACAAGAGGCCGGTTTTCACCGTTTTTGTTTAGTGGGATTTCGTTTTCAACAGGAGGTTATTCTGCAGAATACGGAGATGCTTTGTCAAGTGTTTTATTATTGAATACAATTGAAGAACCAGAACAGGAGCAAACTGATATTTCGCTGATGACTGTTGGTTTAGGATTAGGAAATACACAAAAATGGAACAAAAGTTCGTTAAGTGTTAATGCAGCATACATTGATCTGGCACCGTATCAGGCGGCAATTCCTCAAAATGTAAAATGGAACAGAGCGTTCCAGTCCCTTTCGGGAGAAACAGTATACCGTTATAAATTTGATTCCGGAATGCTTAAAATATACGCGGCTTATGACGGTTCACGATTTGATTTGAATCAGGAAAGCATCAATGTGCCTTTTGTAAGCAGAGTAGATCTGAACAATAACAATTTTTATTTAAACACTTCGTACAAAGGGAAATTTGGAAGCAACTGGCAAATCATTACCGGTTTGAGTTATGGTCTTGGCGATACAAAAACATTAGTGGATGCGGACAGAATAAATAGTACGGAACATGCTTCCCATATGAAGCTCAAATTGAAAAAGAGCTTTTCAGACAGAGTGAAACTATCATTTGGAGGTGATTATTTTATCACGAAATACGATGAGAATTTCAATACAGATTTCAGAAACGGCTATGATTCGAATATTGGAGCAGTTTACACGGAAGCGGATATATTCTTCTCCAAAGAATTTGCTGCCAAAGCAGGTGTTCGAGTATCAAACAACAGTTTGCTGCATGAAACAGCGATTTCCCCAAGAGCTTCGGTTGCTTATAAAGTGAGCAATAACAGTCAGTTTTCTTTTGCTTACGGAATGTTTGAACAAGCACCAAAGCAAGACTACTTAAAGTACCATTCGGATTTTGAAAATGAAAAAGCATCTCATTATATTTTGAATTATCAGTATACAGGAGACAAAAAGACACTAAGAGCCGAATTGTATTATAAAGACTATAACGATTTGGTAAAATACGATACGGATATGGCTATGTACAATAGCAATTTTACGAATGGCGGATTCGGTTATGCCAAAGGTTTGGATTTGTTTTGGAGAGACGGGAAATCGATTAAGTTTTTAGAGTACTGGCTGTCTTATTCTTACATTGATTCGAAAAGAGATTACAGGAATTATACTGCTGAAGTGACTCCGGGATTTATAGCCAAACAAAATGTATCATTGGTAGGGAAGTATTTTATATTGGATTGGAAGTCGCAGGTAGGGATTTCCCACAGTTTCAACACCGGAAGACCTTATAACGATCCTAACCAGACACAATTTATGAGCAAAAGAACCAAAACCTACAACAATTTGAGTCTGAACTGGGCGTACCTGCTTACACAGCAAAAAATACTCTACTTTTCGATTTCAAACGTGATGGGGACTAAAAATATTTACAGCTATGAATATTCTAATTCGCCGGATGCTGGCGGAGTTTATAACAGAAGAGCCATTACACCATCAGCAGACCGGTTTTTCTTCGTAGGTTTCTTTTGGACAATCAGCCAGGATAAGAAGAAGAATCAATTGGATAATTTGTAAAAAAAGAATGCTTTCGGACTAAAAAAACGGTTCATCCTTAAAAATCGACAATTCAGTAAGTATAAGTTTTATAAGAGAAGCGTCAGATGTACTTTTACATAGTAATTAGGAAGAAACAGAAAATAACAACAATCAATAAACAATTTAAAACTAAAAAATCATGACTAAAATTTTTACAATGATCACTCTATTTGTTTGCAGTTTATTATCAGCACAAACACAATATGAAAAAGGAATGGGAAATGCCTTAGGAATATGGAAAGACGGGAAGTCGAATGAAGCTTCTGCTTTATTTGAAAGAATAGCTTCAGTAGAAAAAGACAAATGGCTTCCTAACTACTATGTTGCTTTTATCAATACAGTTGAAGCCTTTAAAGCACAAGACAAAACTAAAATTCCGGCGTATTTGGACAAGGCACAAAAAGCGGTAGATGAAGCTTCAATTATAAGCCCTAACAACGCAGAGATTATGGTACTTCAGGCGATGCTTTATACTGCTTGGATTGTTCAGGATCCGATGACAAACGGGATGAAATACTCAAGCAAAGCAATGGAACAGTACTACAAAGCACAAGCTATTGCACCAAACAATCCAAGAGTCGTTTTTTGTAAAACGGAATTTGAAATAGGAGGAGCACAATGGACAGGAGTTGATGTAAAAGCATTATGTAAAGAGGTGGAGAGATCGATTCAGCTTTTCGCAGATTTTAAACCTGAAACGCCATTTCACCCAAGCTGGGGATTGGAAAGAGCACAGGAAACATTGAAAAATTGCGGTAAAAAATAAATAACAGAAGTCGGAATAAGACTCTAATGACGAATTATACAGGCAACTATGGAAAATAAAAAGATACACACGTTTACGGAATTAAGAAAAGGGTCGATACTCTGCTTAAAGATTTCTTTAATTTTTACATTGGTCTTTTCTTTATTAGAGTTTAGTTTCGATTTAAAAGATGTATGTACTACTTTTTTAGTAAGCTCGTTGTATTCTTTCGGAATTGGTTTCGGGAATGGAGTAATAAATGTTTTTCTGGATAAAAAATGGGATTGGCTCGAAGAAACTAATTTAAGAGTGTATTTTGGAATCATATCGACTGTATTATACACAATACCAGTGGTTTTAGGGATTGATTTTCTGACTTTTGTGGTTTTTCAAAAACTGGATCCTTCTGAATTTTTTAATGGCCGAATGATATGGGTGCATTTATTCTATATCATTCTTTCTTTAGGAGTTTCTACTTTTATGCATGCCAGAAGTTTTATGATTAATTGGAAGAATGCTTCGAAAAAAGAAGTAATACAGCAAAAAATCATTGCAGGAACCGCTTCGGCAAAGTTTGAAAGCTTAAAGAATCAGATTGATCCTCATTTTCTTTTCAACAGTTTGAATGTTTTGAGTTCGCTAATTGAAGAAAATCCGGAGAATGCACAAAGGTTTACCTCTTCATTATCTAAAATCTACCGTTATGTGTTAGAGCAGCGGGACAAGGAATTGGTAAGTATAGAAGAAGAGCTCGCTTTCGCTAAAACGTATATGAACTTACTCAAAATGCGTTTCGAAAACAGTATTTTCTACGAATTGCCTGAGAAAGTGAATAATCCGGAAGCCAAAATAGTGCCACTTTCGTTACAATTACTGCTGGAAAATACCGTAAAGCATAACGTAGTAAGCGAAAAAAGACCATTACAGATACGGATTTTCGAGAAAAACAATTGTCTTGTGGTGCAAAACGATTACCAGAAAAAAGAAGTATTGAAAGATCGACAGGGAGTAGGGCTGCAAAACATCATCAGCCGATATGCCATCCTTTCGGAGAGGAAGGTGATTATTACGCAAAGCGAAAAAGAGTTTACAGTAGAATTACCGCTATTAACCAAACAAGTAGGTATTATGGAAGCAAAATATAACACCGCAATTGAAAACAGCTATTACAGAGCAAAGAAACGAGTGGAGGCCATTCGTGGGTTTTATGGAAGTTTCATTTCGTATTGTATAGTCATTCCGGTTTTAATATTCATCAATCTGAATTATATGCCTAAATTTCAGTGGTTTTGGTTTCCAATGCTGGGCTGGGGAATGGGATTGACGATTCACGGATTTGGAGTGTTCGGATACGGTTCGAAATGGGAAGAACGCAAAATCAGGGAAATCTTAAATAAAGATAAAGACAAAAGAAACTGGAAATAATCATGGAAAAAGGAGGTAAAAAAGAAATGCAAAACGAATTCGAAAAAATCGCCTTGAAAAGAGTGAGAAAAATACGGAGGTTTTATACTCACTTAGGGATTTACAGTATTGGAGTAGTTGTTTTTATTTTAAAAGAATATTGTAATGCTCCATTCAACTTTCCTCCGATACATTACATCAACTGGTTTTTGATGACCTGCTGGACGTTCGTATTAGTTGTTCAGGGACTTAAACTTTTTATAAGAGAAGTTGTCTTGGGGAAGGATTGGGAAAACAGACAGATTGATAAAATTTTGGAATCAGAACCTAAAAATATAAACAAAAAATAATCATGGAAGAACGCAATTTTACAGAAGAAGAACGCTATGGCAGAGCGAAAAAAAGGGTAGAAGAAATAAAAGGATTTTACGGAAACCTGACTGCTTATATTGTGGTGAATTTATTTCTTATGGCAATAAATTTACTGACATCACCGAATCATTTGTGGTTTTACTGGCCTATGCTGGGTTGGGGAATAGGAGTGATTTTTCACGGGCTGCGGGTTTTTAATTATATGCCTTTTTTAGGCAAAGATTGGGAAGAACGCAAGATGAAGGAATATATGGATGAGGAAGAAAGACGTAAAAACGAATGGAAATAATTTTGCTATGGAAGAGTATAAAGATAATTTAGACGAGCGTTATGCTGACGCAGAAAAAAAAATAAGACGGCTTAAAGGGTTTTATTCCCATCTAGCCGCTTATATCACGGTAAATATCCTGATTGTAATTTTAAATATCAGTAATTTGGAACCAGGGGAGAGTTATTTTAAATTCGAAAACTTTTTCACTGCTTTCTTTTGGGGAATAGGGTTGTTTGCCCACGGAGTGAGTGTTTTTGGCCATCATTTGATCTTCGGAAAAAAATGGGAAGAAAGAAAAATCAAAGAGTTCATGGATAAAGAGCAGCACGAAAAATGGGAGTAATTATTACAATATCGTAAGAATATGAATATCATTATTATTGAAGACGAAAAACCTGCCGCAAGATTGTTACAGCGTAAGGTGGAAAAATTAGGATTAAATGTTAATACAATGTTGCATTCGGTAGAAGAATCGCTGGATTGGTTCCAAAACAATGCACATCCTGATTTGATTTTCCTTGACATTCAGCTTTCTGATGGATTGTCGTTTGAGATTTTTGAAAAAATTGCTATAAAAAGCGCTGTGATTTTTACTACGGCTTACGATGAATATGCATTGAAAGCTTTTAAACTGAACAGTATTGATTATTTATTAAAACCAATTGATGAAGATGATCTGGAAGGCGG
>NZ_JBOGUT010000031.1:0-47995 GCF_050696275.1 Flavobacterium sp. | reverse complement strand
AAGACCACATTTGAGTTTAAATATGAAAACACCTAACTTTGTATATGAAAAAACCAGTGAAGTTAACTTCACTGGTTTTAATTAATTTATTGTAAAACTTGTCAACCTATTTTAGGACGACTCACTGTTTTAAAAAATAAAGAAAAGTAGTACGAATTTATATTTTTTTGAGGAAAATCCGTAAAGCTTTTACTCGTAGTTTGGCTAATTTCACGACTTGCAATATGTACTAATTTTTAAAACATTGAATCATGATTAAAAAAATTTCAAATTTATCTGGAGCTCATGAATTAAGTAAAAATGAGCAAAAAAGTATTGTAGGAGCTGTCATCAGAAGATGCTGCGAGTATGATTATAATGCTAATGGAGTTTTAGTATGCAGGCTTTGGGTAAGCGGTAATCAACAATGTCCATAATGTGATATTGTTATTGAAATAGCTATCTTTCTATTTAAAATTTTAAAAACCTCATTTGATAATAAATGAGGTTTTTTTAATAAGATCCTTTTTTCATCGGATATGTTTCCTTACTTTCTTTTCCGTCTTTTATTCCGGAAATTTCTGCAACTAAACTGTCAGCGGACACTTTTGTATAGGTAATCTTTTGTGGGAAATCATGCTCTTGATTTTCAAAAACCAATTGACTTTCTGTAGAAACAGTCATTTTAAACGAAACTGGTTTACCTCCATTTTGGTCTTTTATTGTTGGGACATAAAACAGACTGTCTCCTTTTTGTTCTAACAGAATACTTTCAGAAAAAACAGTGTCTTTACCTACTATGAAATGGCCTTGCCCTTTTAGTACACTGTCGTTTTGTTTTGTCCAGGCCTCTGTCAGAATCCCTTCTTTTGTTGTATTTCCCCATTTCCCGATAAGCCAATTTGCTTTTTCAATTTGAGCATAGGCCTTCTCAGCTGACTCTGCTTTTTCCTTTTTTTGGCAAGAAATAAACGTAGTGCTAAATGTAATTGCAGCGATAAATAAAATTGATTTTTTCATAGTCATCAGTTTTGTGATGCTATAAAAATAGTTAATTTATGTTAATCTGCTGAGCCAGATACAAAAATCTGCTGGTTGAAATCTAAAATCTGCAAACTTTTTTTGTACTTTTGCACTCCAAATAAAGGAAAAGAAAATGTTAGACAGATTACAAATTATCAAACAAAAATTTGACGAAATATCTGATTTGATTATTCAGCCTGACGTAATCGCTGATCAAAAGCGCTATGTTCAGTTGAATAAAGAATATAAAGATTTAAAAGCATTGGTTGAAAAACGCGATGAATATGTGAATCTTGACGGAAATATCAAAGAAGCTCAGGAAATTATCGCTGATGGTTCTGATGCTGAAATGGTGGAAATGGCCAAAATGCAATTAGAAGAAGCCAAAAACCGTATCCCTGAACTAGAAGACGAAATCAAATTCATGCTTATTCCTAAGGATGCTGAAGATGCTAAAAATGTTATGGTGGAAATCCGTGCCGGAACGGGAGGAGATGAAGCTTCTATTTTTGCAGGAGATTTATTCCGTATGTATACCAAATATTGCGAAACCCGTGGCTGGAGAACTTCAGTTGTAGATATGAATGAAGGAACTTCAGGAGGTTTTAAAGAGGTTATTTTTGAAGTAACCGGAGAAGATGTTTACGGAACATTAAAATTTGAAGCTGGTGTACACCGTGTACAACGTGTTCCTCAGACCGAAACCCAAGGACGTGTTCATACATCTGCTGCAACCGTTATGGTGTTGCCTGAAGCAGAAGAGTTTGATGTACAGATCGATATGAACGATGTTCGTGTTGATTTCTTCTGTTCGTCAGGACCTGGTGGACAATCAGTAAATACGACAAAATCTGCGGTTCGTTTAACCCACATTCCTACAGGATTAGTGGCGCAATGTCAGGATCAGAAATCACAACATAAAAACAAAGACAAAGCATTAACCGTTTTGCGTTCTCGTTTGTACGAACAGGAATTAGCTAAAAAACAAGCGGAAGATGCTGTAAAACGTACTTCTCAAGTAAGTTCAGGTGACCGTTCGGCAAAAATCAGAACGTATAACTATTCACAAGGTAGAGTTACGGACCATAGAGTTGGATTGGATGTTTTTGATATGGACGGAGTTATGAATGGAAAAATTCAAAAATTTGTTGACGAACTACAACTCGTAAACAACATGGAAAAATTAAAAGAAAGCGAAGTTTTCTAATTTAGAAACAAAACTTTTTTGAATACTATAAGCCTCATTTTTGGGGCTTTTTTTGTGTCTATTCATACTAAGAAGCTAATAATCACGTTATATCTTGCAAGAATAAAATTATTAAAAACAATCATTTTAAAAACTTAAAAGAACGAAAGATGAAAAAGCTAATAATTTTTGTTTCAGTCATGATTGGCGTTTTACCTTTAAGAGCGCAGTCCTATTTAGGTTATTTTTACGATAACTATGCAGGTGTTCAGAGTGTTTTATTCAATCCTGCTTCAATAGTAGATTCGAACTTCAAAGCCGATATTAATTTGTTTTCGGCTAGTATTACAGGAACTAACGATTATTATGGAATTAAAGCTACCGATCTGCTCAAAAGTTCCTATGATTTAGAAACCCAAGCAAAATTATTTAGTTCTGGATCCAATAATTTTATTGTAAATACGGATGTTATGGGGCCGTCAGTGATGTTTAATATTGCGCCAAAGCATTCATTGGCATTATTTACAAGAGGAAGAGCAATTGCCAATATTCATAATATTAACGGGGAAGTATTTAAAGAATTATCAAGCGATTTTGATTCGAATACAAGTTTTAATCTGGCGGCTGGGAATTTTAATATTACAGCTTCTTCCTGGGCTGAGTTGGGATTGTCTTATGGAACAATTTTATTAGACAAAAACAATCATTTCTTAAAAGGAGGTTTGACCTTAAAATACCTTCAGGGAATTGCTAACAATTATATGAGAGGGAATAATGTAACCGTTAATTATAATAATGTAGGGCCAAACCCTTTATTGAATACAGTCACAACTGCCGGAGAATTAACGTATGGAGGTAATCAGGATTTTCATGAAAATTTTGATAACTTAAAATTCAATTCAGACTCAAACGGTATTGGTGCAGATGTAGGTTTTGTATACGAATACAGACCTCAGTTCAATAACATCACAGAAAATAAATACAAAGTGCGATTGGGATTATCGGTAACAGATATAGGTTCTATTAAATTTAAAGAAGCTTCCCAAAAAGAGTACGATTTAAATCAGACGGTAACCCAAGCCCAATACCAGGATGCCAATTCGATTGGAGAGTTTTTAGAAGCCAATTATACCGCTACTGAAACTGTTTCAGTGGCAAAATATGTGCTGCCAACAGCGGTTCATGCTAATGTTGACTGGAATGTTTACAGAAAATTCTATCTGAATCTCAATGGAGATGTTAATGTAAATGACAAAACATCACTCAATACCTCTGCGATTGCTAATACGATTTCGGTGACACCTCGATATGAAACAAAGTGGTTTAGTGCTTATTTACCGCTTAATTATATGGATTACAGAGGTTTTCAAGCGGGTTTAGGATTTAGAGCCGGTCCGTTGTTTGTAGGTTCAGGATCAGTGATTACGAATTTGATTTCGGATGAATCCAAAGGGTTTGATATTCATGCCGGATTAAAAATTCCGCTTTTTAAAACCAAAACTAAAGAGCCTGAACCGATAGTTCCTGCTAAAGTTATCGAAGCCGATTCTGACAGAGACGGAATTTTAGATAAAAATGACAAATGTCCTACAATTGCCGGACCAAAAGAAAACAATGGCTGTCCTTGGGAAGACTCTGATAAAGATGGTGTGCTGGACAAAGATGATAAATGCCCTGCAGTTTACGGACCAGAGAAAAATAACGGTTGTCCTTGGCCGGATACAGATGGTGATGGGGTTTTGGACAAAGACGACAAATGTCCTGAGGTGAAAGGAACCAAAGCTAACGATGGCTGTCCGGAAATAAGCGAAGAAGTCATAAAAAAACTAAATGATTATGCTAAAACCATTTTGTTTAATTCGGCTAAATCTACGTTCCAGCAGCAAACCTATCCAATATTGCAGTCAATTGTCGCTATCTTGAAAGAATATCCGGCGTCTAATTTTTCAATCGAAGGTCATACAGACAGTGATGGAGCCACGGCTGCAAACCAACTATTATCTGAAAACAGAGCAGGTGCGGTTAAAGCTTACTTAGTTGAAAAAGGAATCAATTCAAATAGATTGGTTTCTGTTGGCTATGGCGAATCTAAACCAATTGCTACAAATAAAACCAAAGCAGGTAAAGCGCTAAACAGAAGAGTAGAAGTCAAACTTGTAAAATAAAAGAGTTTCAATATAAATCCTCCGATGCTTCGGGGGATTTTTTTTGTAAATTTGCGCCATAGCAAAAGACATAATGACAACACAACAACTAACTAGCCAAATTCAGAACAAAAAATCATTTCTGTGCATCGGTTTAGATGTCGATCTAGACAAAATACCACAACATTTATTAGTATTAGAAGATCCAATTTTCGAATTCAACAAAGCTATTATTGATGCCACACATGATTTGTGTGTTTCTTATAAACCCAATACTGCTTTTTACGAAGCTTACGGAATTAAAGGCTGGCAATCTTTGCAAAAAACAATCCGTTATATCAATGAAAAGTATCCGGAAATCTTTACTATAGCGGATGCTAAACGAGGTGACATCGGAAACACATCAACGATGTATGCCAAAGCATTTTTAGAGGATTTAAATTTCGATTCAGTAACTGTAGCTCCTTATATGGGAAAAGATTCGGTAGAGCCTTTTCTTGCTTTTGAAAATAAGCATGCCATTATGCTGGCTTTAACTTCGAATGAAGGCGCGTTCGATTTTCAAACTAAAAGTATTGACGGTAAAGAATTGTACAAAACCGTTATCGAAACCTCAAAAACATGGAAAAACGCTGAAAACCTAATGTATGTGGTTGGCGCTACTAAAGCAGAATATTTTGCCGAAATCCGAAAAATTATCCCAAACAGCTTTCTTTTGGTTCCAGGAGTTGGAGCACAAGGCGGAAGTCTGGCGGAAGTTTGTAAATATGGTATGAGTGAAAATGTTGGTTTGCTGATAAATTCGTCACGTGGCATTATCTACGCATCAAAAGGATTGGATTTTACTGAAAAAGCCAGAATTGAAGCATTGAAATTACAGCAGGAAATGGAAGAAATACTTAATAAACTATAAATGAAAAGCACTTTTCTTCTTCGTTTTGCCGTGGCCGTGATATTGATTATCCATAGTGTTGCTGGAATGTTTAATGGTGGAATTAATGATTTTGGCAGGCTTTATTTAGATATGGTAGGATTCGCGCCTTTCGGGATGTTCTTAGCATGGTCGATTAAAATATCCCATTTGGTTGCGGCCGTTTTGCTCTTGTTGAATCGTTATGTTAAACTCGCTTCAATCATCACTATATTCATCTTGATTATGGGAATCATTATGATTCATTTTAAAGAAGGATGGTTCGTAGTTGGTGGCGGAAGAAATGGTATGGAATTTAATTTTCTCCTCATTTTTGTGCTGTTAGCAATTTTATTTCCTAATGGCTTCCAGAAAGCACAAACCAATCCCTGATAAAAACTTTTTATTTAAATGTCATATTTGAAACAATTTACTGATCAGCTCGGAACTTCGCATTCTTTCGAAAATGCCCCTAAAAGGATTGTTTCACTTGTTCCTTCCCAAACAGAATTACTTTTTGATATGGGTTTGGAAGAAAGTATCGTCGGAATAACGAAATTTTGCGTACATCCTTTTCACCTGAAATCAACCAAAACGATTGTTGGCGGAACAAAACAGGTTAAAATTGATAAGATAAAAGCACTTCAGCCGGATATTATCATCGCTAATAAAGAAGAAAATACGCTTGAAATAGTAGAGTCTTTAAAGGAAATCTGCCCGGTTTGGGTTACGAATATTATTACCATTGAAGACAATCAAAAAATGATTCAGGACTTCGGACTGCTGTTTAATAAACGAACGGAAGCTCAAAAATGGCTTGACAAAATTAATTTCGGATACCAGGATTTTCAAAAATTCATGGAAGACAAACAGGTAAAAAAAGTAGCTTATTTTATTTGGGCAAATCCTTATATGGTTGCTGGCGGAGATAATTTTATAAACGAATTATTGAAGCTGAATAAATTCGAAAACATCTACGATAATAATCCAAGATATGAAGGAAGATATCCTGAAATTATTATTCAAAAAATGAGAATTCAGGGAGATCCCGATCTTGTTTTGCTATCCTCAGAGCCTTTTCCTTTTAAAGATGAGCATGCTTTTGAACTAGGCAGACATACGCATCATGCAACCACTGTTTTTGTAGATGGAGAAATGTTTTCCTGGTATGGGAGCCGACTTGTAAAGGCTTTTGATTATTTTAAATTATTACATGCAAGACTGCCGATTATTTAAAAAAATTGTTTTTATTTGGAATAAATATAAATAATACAGTAGCTTTGTCGGAACTAATCATTCTAAATAAAATAATATGAAAAATACTTTTTTTGGAGTAGCAGCTGTCTTTGTGGTTTCTGTAGCTATTTTTTCCTGTTCAGAAAATAATTCCTCCCAACAGGAAGAATCAGTAACAAAAAGACAGGTAATTGAAACGTATGCAGATATTGCTTTTGCTAACTATAAAAAAGCCTATGATGATGCTGTGGTTTTAGAGGCAGCAATAACAACATTTACAACTACACCAACTCAGGCTAATTTTGATAATGCTAAAGCAAAATGGAAACTTGCCCGTGAAAGTTATGGAACAACGGAAGCTTTCCGTTTTGCAGACGGACCAATTGACAATGCAGACGGACCGGAAGGGCTTATGAATGCATGGCCTTTGGATGAAGTTTACGTTGATTATGTTAGCGGCGGTGCACCAAATGCAGGTATTATTAATGACCTGGGAGCATTCCCTACTATTAATAAATCGGTTTTAGAAGGGTTAAACGAGCAAGGCGGAGAAAAAAACATCAGCGTTGGATACCATGCTATCGAATTTTTGCTTTGGGGACAAGATTTAACTGATCCTTCTGCGAGCCAGCCGGGATTAAGACCATATACTGACTATCTTACTACTGGAGGAACGGCTTCTAATCAAGCAAGAAGAGCAGCTTATTTAAAAGCTTGCGCAGATTTGTTGACGGACAATTTAGACTATTTGGTTAATGAATGGAAAGTAGGCGGTACCTACAGAAACACATTTTTCGCTTTGTCAGACAATGTAGCATTAAAAAATATCTATTTGGGAATCGTAACGTTAATTACAGCGGAATTGCCGGAAGAGCGTATGAACACCGCTTTGCAAAATGCTAACCAGGAAGATGAGCATTCTTGTTTTAGCGATAACACCCACAGAGATATTGCATTGAATCTGCAAGGAGTAATTAATATTTATCAAGGACATTACAGTACTGTTGATGGACCTTCTCTGCAAGATTTGATAAGACAAGCCGATACTACTGTATATAATGATACAGAAACTTCTTTAAATGCATCATCGACAAAAGTGGCAGCAATCATGATTCCTTTTGACTGGGCTATTTCAGGTGGTCCAACTTCAGTAGAAGGGATGAAAGTTAGCGCAGCCCGTTTGCAATTGATAAACTTTGGAGCTAATTTATTAGCCGGAGCAACAAAAATTGGAATTGTAGTAAACTAATAGTTTCAGAAAATAAATTAACAAAGTGTTCTTTTAATTAAGAACACTTTTTCTATTTTTGGGTATGAAATATAGGTATAGGCTTTTAGCAGTCATGGTTTGTATGTGTTTTATAGCATGTAATTCTTCAGAAGAGGAAGAATATAAACCGCTTACTCCCGAAGAAGGAGAAGAACTTTCCGGAGGTTCCTCAACTGTTTTTAACGAATCAGCTGAAGCGTTTGGCTTTGCTTCAAAAGATCTGACTCTTGATGAATCATCAGATTTTTCCGTTGGAAATTCTTTTTTCAGGCAAAGCTGGGTTACAGCACCTTCTTCTACGACGGCCCGTGACGGATTAGGCCCATTTTTTAATGCTAATGCTTGTGCCAGCTGCCATTTTAAGGATGGCAGAGGCCGTCCACCTACATTTGAAGGAGAATTGGGACGAGGATTGTTATTGCGCTTAAGCTTGCCGGGAATCAATCCTGATGGAAGTTCTTTTCCGGAACCAACGTATGGTTCCCAATTGCAGGACAATGCTATTCTTGGCCAAACAATAAAAGGGAAATATACCATTACGTATCAAACTGTCAATGAAACACTGGCTGATGGTATTGTTATTGAATTGCAAAAGCCAGTGTACCAAATAATCAATCTGGGTTACGGAGCATTAGCGGGAGGAGTTTTAGTTTCTCCTAGGGTTGCTAATCAGATTATCGGTATGGGATTGCTGGAAGCGGTTCCTGAAAGCACTATTTTGGCCTTTGCTGCGAACAATAGTAATGGTGTTTCAGGAAAAGCAAATTATGTTTATGATGTGCAGTCAAATTCTCAGAAGTTGGGCAGATTTGGATGGAAAGCCAATCAACCGAGTGTTCGACAGCAGGTTGCAGGTGCTTTTTCAGGAGATATGGGTATCACATCGAGTGTTTTTCCAAATGAAAATTGCCCTTCCGGAGTCGATTGCAGTTCAATTCCAAATGGTGGTTCTCCGGAAATTTCAGAAGCAAATTTTAACAGAGTCGTCTTATATTCAAGTTCATTGGCTGTTCCGGTAAGAAGGAATTATACAAGCCAGGATGTATTAAAAGGAAAAAAAATATTTGAAGAAATAAATTGTACTTCGTGCCATATTTCAAAAATGCAGACAGGTTCTGATTATCCTATTTTAGGATTAAGGAACCAAACTATCCGACCATATACAGATTTGCTTTTGCATGATATGGGTGATGGCTTAGCTGACGGAGCTCAGGATTTCCTCGCAACCGGAAGCGAGTGGAGAACACAGCCGTTATGGGGAATTGGGCTTATCAATACGGTTAACGGCCATACAAGACTGCTTCATGACGGTAGGGCCCGAAATGTTACGGAAGCTATTTTATGGCATGGAGGTGAAGCTCTGTCTTCAAAAAATAAATTCAAGCAATTGGGAGCAACAGAGAGGAATCAGCTGTTAGCATTCATTAATTCTCTTTAAAAATACTCTTTTTGATAAATTACACTATTTATAAAAACGAAAATAGCGCTCAATGGGTAACCTTTGTGCATGGGGCCGGTGGAAGTTCATCCATTTGGTTTAAACAAATCCGTGATTTCCAGAAGCATTATAACGTTTTATTGCTGGATTTGCGCGGACATGGAGATTCTAAAATCCAAAAAGTGTTTCATCAAAAGTATACTTTTAAGGCTATTGCAGACGATGTTCTGGAGGTAATTGATCATCTTAAAATTGAAGCCTCTCATTTTGTAGGCATATCACTAGGTACCATTGTGATTCGGCAATTGGCTGAAATGCATCCGGAAAGAGTAAAAAGCATGATTCTTGGAGGCGCCATTCTTAAAATGAATTTCCGTTCCCAAATCTTAATGCGTTTGGGTAATACGTTTAAATATGTCTTACCTTATCTGATTTTATATAAATTCTTTGCTTTTGTAATCATGCCTAAAGCAAATCACAAACAATCGCGGTCGCTTTTTATCAACGAAGCTAAAAAATTATACCAAAAAGAATTTATCAAATGGTTTAAGCTTACAGCAGAAATTAACCCGGTACTTCGTTGGTTTCGTCAGGTGGAATTGAATATTCCTACTTTTTATGTTATGGGCGAAGAAGATTATATGTTTTTGCCTTCGGTTAAAAAAACAGTTGAAAAACACTATAGATCGTCTAAATTATTTGTCATTGAAAAATGCGGACATGTTGTAAATGTTGAGCAGCCGCTGATCTTCAATAAAACAGTGATTTCATTTATAGAAGCGACAAAATAAAAAAGTCAGCACCTAAATGCTGACTCTCTTTTGTAAACTAACCAAACCAAACAAAATTCTATGAATTCTGACTACAAAGTACGGAATTTTTTTTATATTTCAACGTTAAGGTAATGTTATTATCTTATTGATTATGATAATTTTAACTATTATTTAGCGTCTTGAATTGCAAACACTCTCTTCAGCAAATCTGAAGTTCTGGAGGCCAAATTATTTCTAATGTCTTTTTCTTCCACAGCAATCATTTTAAACACTCCTTCCATTGCTTTATTAGTCGTGTAATCAGTCAAATCAGGGTTTACTTTTTTAACTAATGGAATACTGTTGTATTTCGTGATAATGTTTGTCCAGACTTTGTCAGCGCCTACTTTTGCAAATGAATTTTTAATAACAGGATTAAATTTTCCATACAAAGCCGTCGAAGTTGAATTTTGCAGATAAGCGGTTGCAGATGTATCATTGCCCAACAGGATATTTTTTGCATCGGTAAAAGACATTCCTTTGATGGCATCCACAAAAATCGGGGTTGAAGTTTTTACAGCATCTTCAGCAGCACGATTGAGTACTTTTAATCCTTCATCAGCTAATTTTGACATACCAATATCACGCAGCCCTTTGTCTACTTTCTTTAATTCTTCAGGAAGGAGGATTTTGACTAATTCATTTTTATAAAAACCATCAACATTAGTCAATTTGACCACCTGTTTTTCAATTCCTTTGTTTAATGCTTCTTTTAGCCCGGAAGCTATTTCAGTTTGACTCAAAACACCTTGGGTTTGCGGAAGCTGATTGATTACCTGTTGCATTTCGGCACAGCCAAAAAGTAAAAATAAGGAAGCAAAACCGGATAGTATTTTACTTGCAGCTTTTAAATTGTTTTTCGAGTGTTCGTGAATCCTTGATTTCATAATTATTATTTTTTGTCTTGTAGCGCAAATACTTTTTTCAATACATCTGAAGTTCTCGAACTTAAATTGGTTCTGATGTTTTTCTCTTCAACGGTAATCATTTTAAATACACCTTCAAGTGCTTTGTTGGTCACATAATCCGTAATGTCAGGATTTACTTTTGAAACCAAAGGAAGACTGTTGTATTTTTTTATGATAGATGCCCAAATTACATCGGCACCGACTTTACTTACGGATTGTTGTACGACAGGACTGAATTTTGAGTACAACGCGGTAGTTGTTGATGACTGTAAATAAACTGTAGCGGCATTTTCATTTCCGAACAAAATGCTTTTAGCGTCTGTTATCGTAATGTTTTTAATGGCAGAAACAAAAATAGGCGTGGCTTCTTTTACAGCATCTTCTGCAGCGCGGTTAAGCGATTTTATACCTTCGTCAGCTAAGTTTGACATGCCCATTTTTCTCAACGTCTTTTCAACTTTTTGTAATTCTTCAGGCATCAAGATTTTGACCGCTTCGTTTTTATAAAACCCGTCCATAGCGGTTAATTTTGAAACCTGTTCAGTAACTCCTTTGTTTAGCGCTTCTTTTAACCCTGCGCCAATATCTAAACTGGAATTGGTTTTGGTGGCTTCAGTTACTTTATTACCGGCTTTTTTTATTAAATCCTTGAGCTGCGCATTGCTAACTATCGGAATAAACAATAACAATAACATTATTTTTTTCATAAATCATATTTTTATCAAATATAACAAACATCGTACCAATTTAAAAATGGCTGCAACCGAAAATGGCCGGATGACAATTGGAGTAATGACTATTTTTTGATAAATTAAGATTTTTAAACCGTCCCTTTTTTTAGAATTTCGTAAATTGCGACTCTAAAAATATCATTAAAATAAAAATGGAACCACAAACACCATATATTCCTAAAAATAAAGTGAGAATTGTGACAGCTGCGTCACTTTTTGATGGTCACGATGCAGCCATCAACATCATGCGAAGAATCATTCAGGCGACTGGTGTGGAGGTTATTCATCTTGGTCACGACAGAAGTGTGGAAGAGGTTGTGAATACAGCTATTCAAGAAGATGCTAATGCTATTGCAATGACTTCTTATCAAGGAGGTCACAACGAGTATTTTAAATACATGTATGACTTGCTGAAAGAAAAAGGGGCGGGACATATCAAGATTTTTGGTGGTGGTGGTGGTGTAATTCTTCCTTCGGAAATTTCAGAATTACATCAATATGGAATTGAAAGAATCTATGCTCCGGACGATGGACGTGAGCTAGGTTTGCAGGGAATGATTAATGATTTGGTTCGACGCTCTGATTATCCTGTGGGAGATGTTTTAAACGGAGAAGTAAATCATTTGGAAGATAAGAATCCAACGGCTATTGCCCGCGTGATTTCTTCAGCTGAAAATTTCCCTGAAGTGGCAAAATCAGCATTGGATATTATTTATAAAAAAAACGAAAACAGCAAAACTCCGGTTTTAGGAATTACCGGAACAGGTGGTGCTGGAAAATCGTCATTGGTTGATGAATTGGTTCGCCGATTCTTAATTGATTTTCCTGAAAAAACGATTGGACTGGTATCTGTCGATCCGTCAAAACGTAAAACGGGAGGAGCGCTTCTTGGTGATAGAATCCGTATGAATGCAATTAACAACCCTAGAGTTTATATGCGTTCGTTAGCAACACGACAATCCAATCTGGCATTGTCTAAATATGTTCAGGAGGCAATTGAAGTTTTAAAAGCAGCCAAGTATGATTTAATCGTTTTGGAAACTTCAGGAATTGGTCAGTCGGATACTGAAATTATGGATCATTCCGATGTTTCACTTTACGTTATGACTCCTGAATTTGGAGCGGCAACACAATTGGAAAAAATCGACATGCTTGATTTTGCTGATTTAGTAGCGCTGAATAAATTTGACAAAAGAGGAGCTTTGGATGCGATTCGTGATGTGAAGAAGCAATACCAGCGCAATCACAACCTTTGGGACGTTGATCCGGATAAAATGCCGGTTTTCGGAACAATTGCTTCTCAGTTTAACGATCCCGGAATGAATACACTTTACAAATCTATCATGGATAAAATTGTAGAGAAAACAGGAATCGATTTGCATTCTACTTTTGAAATTACAAGAGAAATGAGTGAGAAAATCTTTGTAATTCCGCCTCATAGAACCCGTTATTTGTCTGAAATTGCTGAAAACAACCGTAAGTATGATGAAACGGCACTTTCTCAAGTAGAAGTGGCTCAAAAATTATACGGAATTTTCAAAACAATAGAAACTGTTTCAGGTAAATTACCTCAAATTGACAAAGCCGGAATTGTAGAAGATTCGCTGCATAATACAACGGATAAAAAAGAATTTCTTTCTTTATTAACTAAAGAATTCGATCGTGTGAAAATGAATTTAGACCCGTACAACTGGGAAATCATTTTGACTTGGAGTGAAAAAGTAGAAAAATACAAAGGCCCGTTTTATTCGTTTAAAGTAAGGGACAAAGAAATTAAAATAGCAACGCATACAGAGAGTTTGTCACATTCGCAGATTCCGAAAGTTTCGTTGCCAAAATACCAGGCTTGGGGCGATATCTTAAAATGGAATCTACAGGAAAATGTACCTGGAGAATTTCCGTTTACTTCAGGACTGTATCCGTTTAAACGCGAAGGCGAAGATCCGTCACGTATGTTTGCCGGTGAAGGTGGGCCTGAAAGAACCAACAAGCGTTTTCATTACGTGAGCGCGGGTTTGCCTGCAAAACGTTTGTCAACTGCTTTTGATAGTGTGACTTTATATGGTAATGACCCACATATCCGCCCTGATATTTATGGAAAAATCGGAAATGCCGGAGTTTCTATCTGTTGTTTGGACGATGCTAAAAAACTGTATTCCGGTTTCGATTTAAGTCATCCGATGACTTCGGTTTCAATGACAATCAATGGTCCGGCTCCTATGTTGCTTGGTTTTTTTATGAATGCAGCCATTGATCAAAACTGTGAAAAATACATCAAAGAGAACGGTTTAGAAAAAGAAGTCGATGCTAAAATTAAAGACATCTACAAGAAAAAAGGAGTAGAGCGCCCTCATTATCAAGGTGAATTACCACAAGGAAATGACGGTTTAGGATTGATGCTTTTAGGGGTTACCGGAGATGAGGTTCTGCCTTTAGAAGTTTATAATGACATTAAAATAAAAACGTTAGCGCAAGTCAGAGGAACAGTTCAGGCTGATATCCTAAAAGAAGATCAGGCACAAAACACGTGTATTTTCTCTACTGAATTCGCTCTTCGATTGATGGGAGACGTTCAGGAATATTTTATTAAAGAAAACGTTCGTAATTTCTATTCTGTTTCCATTTCAGGATATCATATTGCTGAAGCGGGAGCCAACCCAATCACACAGTTGGCATTTACATTGGCAAACGGTTTCACTTACGTGGAATATTATTTGAGCCGTGGAATGAATATTAATGATTTCGGACCAAACTTATCTTTCTTTTTCTCGAACGGTATTGATCCGGAATATGCTGTAATTGGCCGTGTAGCGCGTAAAATTTGGGCTAAAGCACTGAAAAATAAATATGGAGCCAACGAAAGAGCTCAAATGTTGAAATACCATATTCAAACATCAGGACGTTCACTCCATGCGCAAGAAATCGATTTTAACGATATTCGTACAACATTACAGGCGTTGTATGCTATTTATGATAACTGTAACTCATTGCATACGAATGCTTATGACGAAGCTATTACAACACCAACGGAAGAATCAGTACGTCGTGCTATGGCAATTCAGTTGATTATCAATAAAGAATTAGGTTTGGCGAAAAATGAAAACCCAATTCAAGGTTCGTTTATTATTGAAGAATTAACAGATTTGGTTGAAGCAGCTGTACTACAAGAGTTCGACAGGATTACAGAGCGTGGCGGTGTTTTGGGTGCAATGGAAACAATGTACCAACGTTCAAAAATTCAAGAAGAAAGTTTGTATTATGAAACTTTGAAGCATACCGGTGAGTTTCCAATTATTGGTGTGAATACATTCTTAAGTTCGAAAGGTTCACCAACTGTAGTGCCTGCAGAAGTTATCCGTGCTACTGAAGAAGAAAAACAGTACCAGATTGTCATGTTAGATCATTTGCACGAAGCGAATAAAAATAAAGTGGAAGAGCAATTGAATATCATTCAGGAAGCCGCAATTAACAATAAAAACATATTTGCACATTTAATGGATGCCACAAAAGTGTGTTCTTTGGGCCAAATTACTTCGGCCTTATTCGAAGTAGGAGGGCAATACAGAAGAAATATGTAAAAAAACAAAATACAAGTCGTACGAAAATCCCTATTATTAGGGATTTTTTTATTATATTCGGTTAGTAATTTTGTTTAAAATTTATAAAAGATACAAATGAAAACCTATCAGTCTTGTGGAAAAATCACCGTTGAAAAAGAGTCAAAAAGCGCAGTCGTAAAAACAATGCTTCCGGAATTGTTGCATAACGGGAAATATAAATATATTGAATATTACAATATATCGAATAGGGATTATTTTGCCATTCTGGGGGTTTTGATTATCGACGGTGAGCCAAATATTGATTTAAGAAAATACAATTCAGCCAATCTGATGCTTCAGGTTGATGAACATCAAATTACATTAACTGATTTGCATCCCATAAATGGCGGTAAGGATTTTTCCGAATTATCAGAGCATGACCAAATCCATTTTATGTGCCTGCATGATGATGATTTTAAAGCTACTGATGTCTTATTGAAAAAATTCCAGAATGCATTGCCTAAATTTCCTGACGACAGAGAGCCAAAAGTAGGTAATGGAGGAATATTAACTTTCGAAGGTTGCTAAAATGATTCTGTGTAAAAGAAAATGGGTTTTCTTAGCAGCTGTGTTTTATACCGTTGTCTTTTCTTTTGCTCAGAATCCCCCATTGGAAATTTTAAAAAAGCATATTGAGAATAAAGAAATAGAATCTTCCAAACTCCTTCTTTCAAAAATAAAAAAACAGAAACTTTTTAAGTCACAAAAAGCCAGTCTGCATTATTGGGAGGCTAATTTATTGCGTTTGGAAAACAAAGATGACCAATCCTATAAAAGTTACTTAGCATCAAAAGAACTCTACTCAGAACTTGATAGTATTGACAAAGTAGCGCAAATTAATGTCGAGATTGTTTCGCTTTTACTCGCTATAGATAATCCTTCTACCGATTACAATTTGTACATCAACGAATTTCTGGACTATGCCAAGAAAACAAATAAACCCGAATTTCTCTCTCAGGGATTTATGCAATTGGGGAAATCTTTTTATAACACTAACCCAGTTTTAGCTATTTATTATTTTCAAAAAGCAGCTGCAGAAAACCAAAAAACAAAAGATGAGGTTTATGGAGCAAGGATATGGCAAAATATGGGGGCAACTTTCGCTTCTGATAAGGTAATGAAATTAGATTCAGCATTATACCTTTATGAAAAGGCATTAAAGGTTTACAAAAAGAACAATCTGCCGGAATATGTTTCGTATATCTATATTAATAAAGGGGTTGTTTTTACCAAGAAAAAGCAATTTGATAAAGCAATTCAAAATTTTATGAAGGCAGATTCTATTCCTGTAAAAGAATTTAAAAACAAAAATAAAGAGGCTTTATATGGTTTTATGGCGAATACCTATAAGGAAGTCGCAGAGTATAAAAAAGCATTGGAATTTGTTGAAAAGCAAAAGGTTTATCAGGAAATTTTAAATGAAAAAGATCAGAAAAAAGCAATAGAAGAAATAAGTGTTAAGTATAAAACCAAAGAAAGGGAAAAAGAAAATCAATCCCTGAAGCAAAAATTACTGCAAAATAAAATAGCGCTTACGGCAATTATTATCGCTTTGTTTTTTTCTATTATTATAGGATTGCTGGCGTTTAAGAATATTTCAAAAAAGAAGAAAATTGCCAGCCAGGAGAAATTACTGGAAATTCAGAAATTGGAGAAAAAACTAAAAGAAAACGAAATAAATGAAATTGACAGAATGCTTGAAGGACAGGAAAAAGAAAGGCAAAAAATAGCCAACGAACTTCACGATAATCTGGGCAGTCTTTTAGCAACATTAAAATTTAACTTTCAGGCGATTAAAAATAAAGGGACAAACGAAGAATTGCTGTTTCTGAAAACAGACTCCATAATTGATGAAGCATACAATGAAGTCAGGAATATTGCACATCTCAAGAATTTTGGCATCATTGGTAAAGAAGGTTTGCTGGTTTCTGTAAAAAAGATGGCAGAAAAAATGTCTGTCAGGAACAAAACAATGTTTAATGTTATCCCATTTGGTCTTAACGAAAGACTCGAAGGAAATATAGAGAGGGTTATCTTTAGATTCATTCAGGAACTTTGCACAAATTGTATAAAATATGCGAATGCATCAGAAGTTAATATTTATCTGAATCAACATGGTGCTCACGAAATAAATATCATTGTTGAGGATAACGGAATAGGATTCAATTCCAATAAAACAGGTGGCAACCAAGGAATGGGACTAAAAAATATTGAGGCAAAAGTAGAACAGCTCAACGGGACTTTTACTGTCGATTCAGGGATTTCAAAAGGAACAACCATAATAATAGAACTGCCGTTATGATACGAATTGTCATTGCCGAAGATCACCAGGCATTAATAGATGGGATCAAATTAGCTTTGGAATATGAAGAAGGGTTTTCAGTTATCGGGGAAGCTACTGATGGGGAAGCGCTTTTGGATTTGGTCCGAAAAAAACAGCCTGATATTGTCATTACCGATATCAGGATGCCTAAATGTGACGGAATAACCGCAACCCGACTCATAAAAAAAGAATTCCCGAATATTAATGTTATCGCTTTTAGTATGTTTGAACAGGACGAAGCGATACTTCAAATGAAAAACGCAGGAGCTTCTGGTTATATTATGAAAAATTCGTCGCTAAAAAAGCTGATAGAAGCCATCAAAGTGGTTTCAAAAAACCTTCTTTTTTTTGACGACAGTATTGTAGCAAAAGATGCATTGACAAAAGAAGAAATTATCCTAAGTTCCCGCGAAAAGGAAATTTTAAAACTTATTGGAGAAGGCAAAACATCTCAGGAAATAGCCGATATGCTTTTTATTGGTAAAAGTACGGTAGATACACACCGTAAAAACATCATTAAAAAAATGAATATTTATGGTAAAACCGATTTAATCCGTTTTGCCGTTGAAAGGAAGTACGACTTTTAATTTTTATCGTATTATGATATAAAAATCCCCATTGTTGGGGATTTTTTTTTGGTTTTATATAGGGAATTTTGAGTAAGAAATTTTATTAATAATCTAAAAATCAACAATTATGAAAAATTCAGTAAAAGACGCCTCAAGCTTGGCGGACAAATTAGTAGCATTCTCAAATGATTCTTTGAATAATGAAGAAAAAAAGTTGTTAGATGCGGTTTTAGGTGTGTACAATCTTGCCATCTCTGAAAAAAATGCACCAGCCATTTTTGGAGAAGATGGAGGTTTTCTTTCGGAAATCAATGCAGCAGCAGAAAAAGAAGGTGAAGATGCGGGCTTTGTAACGACAATTACGGTTACAAGGACTATTCTTACATCGTCAAGACCATGTCTTGCTACAATTACTACAGTTTCAACCATTGCCAGTCATCCGTCTATTGGATGTAATAAGAGTAAACCATAGTATTCTCATGGCATTTTATGCAACATCAGAAATTAAGGCCTACCTGCATTCGGTAGGTCTTAAAAATGTAGAAAATCTGGAGGTTAAAAGGGGCAGGAATTTAATTGTCACATTTACTAATAATTCAAAATGGCTCATCTTAAAGAAAAAAGGTTCTGCAAATACCGTTTTTAATGCTACGTCATTGGGTAATGAACTCGCTTTCCTGGACAATAGTGCTAAAAATCCGGAAATAAAAGAAATGCTTTTTTTACCTAAAGCTTTTCATTTTAATTATTCTGAAGATATTCTGATTTCTAAATATTACAAAGGGTATAAATCACTCATGCACTCAAAACCCGAGGAAGTTCTTTTTAAATCGATTGGAAAACAATTAGGAACTCTTCACTCCATAGACAACTGTGAATTTAAAGAAGGTCTTCCAAAAATTAACAGGGAAAATCTTTTGCCTGAGTTCGATAGTTTTACACCGGAAACGATCACTTCAGGAGGTTCTTCGGTAATTGCTTACATTAAGTTCTTGCAAAAATTCCCGGACTTACTTTCCAGTATCGGAGTATTGTATTCGAAGTATGAAGATGATTGTATTATTCATGGGGATTTTAAAGCTGATAATGTGCTGGTTTATCAGAAAAACGGAAAGTACTATTTTAAAATTATCGATTATGAATTTACTTCAGTTGGCGACAGACATTATGATCTGGGCTATGTTTTGGGTAGTTTTTTAATGAAATGGGTTTACGAAATGAAATTAAAAAACGACACGATGGATTTTGCAGAGGATTATTTTGGCGAATTAAAAAAATCGTTTAAAGCTTTGATTAAAAGTTATGAAAAAAGAACTGATGTCAATCTGGATTACAATCGCATCATCAGGTATGCGGGGCTTTATCTGCTGAAAATATTTTTCAATTGTTCTATTCACAGCAGGTATTTGAGTAAAAATGAACTAATGCTGCTGCAGATAGCAAGAAATTATCTGGTATTTAGTGACAAACAAACTTCAATCCATTTTTATGATAACTAAAACATTACATAAAATCGCCAAAGACTTTTACGTCAGTAAAGGCTATATTCATAATGATAATCTTGGGAGAATAGTCAAATCAGACTCGGCTAAAGAATCTATCATTGAGGCTCTTAAGAATGCGGTTTACGGACAGTATTATTGCCTTGAAAAAAAGAAGCATGACACAATGCACACAGATCCTTTTTTTATTGAATCATTGACAAAGATTTTTCCGGATGATAAATATACAGAACGCAATTGGAAAGTGGTGGAACTTCTCGGCGAACAAAAAATTAAAGTGAGTAAACATGGGATTTACCTTTGTCTGGACATTCGAAAAGACACTTTGCTCGAAGAAATGCCTGAAGTCAATCAACTAATAGGAGTGCGCTTTTCATGTCATTTTCCTAACGTTTCCCCAGGTTTTTATTTGTACAAAGGAAAAAGCGGTGAATTGGATTTTGGTGAAGGGCTTTCCAGGGTATATTTTAATCTCAAAAGGGTATCGGCTATTTCTTTTACTAAAAAGTTATTATACATCCTAAATGAGCTGGAGATTGTTTTTCAGTTTAAAATTTTACAGACATTGTCGGATTCAGGACGGGTCGATAATTCGGTTTTGTATTTCAGTAAGAAAGATAAAGATTTGGTTTTTACTCAGCTGGAAATGCTTTATGATGAGCGTTTTTTTAAAAAAATCAATTCGGACTTTCATCTGGTTTTGTATCCCGGAATAGGATACGCCGAAGAACCATCCAATAATGATAATGGAAAAGAAAGCTTTGGAACACATCGGTCTGGAATTATTGCTGAATCGCTATACGATCAATTGATTGTTGCCAAATCCAAAGAAATAAGCATAGCAACTATCAGTGCTAAATTTATAGTCAACGGAATTCATCCCGAGAGTGTTTACATAGAAAGCATTTTTGATATGGTAACTCCTTAAAGTTGCTAACAGATTATTCCGTTAAGTCAGATTCTTTGCTCATTTTTAATGAAACCAAAACACCAACCACAAGTGATAAAGCTATAAATCCAAGCGAAGCCCATTCTGGGATTTCTATATAATGGTGTAACAGCATTTTTAATCCTACAAATGTAAGAATAGCTATCAGGCTGTATTCTAAATAACTGAATTTTTCTAACATATTTGCTAGGAAGAAATACATAGAACGTAATCCTAAAATGGCAAAAATGTTGGAACTGAATACCAGAAAAGGATCTTTGGTAATAGCTAGAATTGCAGGAACGCTATCAACTGCAAACAAAACATCCATAACTTCTATTACTATCAACGCTACAAAAAGCGGAGTTGCAGTTTTTCCTTTTTTGGTTTTAATGAAAAATTTTTCTTTATCGGTTACAGAAGTAATTGGCATTATTTTGCCAAGGGTTTTATATACAAAAGATTCTTTTGGTTCAAAATCTTCTTCATCACTGCTAAGCAGCATTTTTATAGCGGTGAAAATTAAAAAGGCACCGAATAGATAGGTAGTCCAAGTGAATTTATTAATTATCATTACACCGAAGAAAATCATCAGTCCTCTGAAAATAATAGCGCCCAGAATTCCCCAAAACAAAACACGGTGTTGGTATTTCTGAGGAATTTTGAAAGAAGCAAAAATGACTGCAATCACAAAAATATTGTCGATACTTAATGATAATTCAATCAGATAACCGGTAATATATTTCATAGTGGCGGCTGCGGGTTTCAGTGCGTCCGGATTAGCTACATAATTATTTTGGTACAACCAATAAATAACACCCGAAAACGCGAAAGATAATGTAACCCAGATTCCAGTCCACATACTGGCTTCTTTTGTACTTATGATATGAGGGTTTTTATTGAAAACACCTAAATCAAGCGCAAGAAATAAAACAACAGCCAGTAGAAACGAAATCCAAACAATCATAATGTATATTTTAATTGTTACAAATATAATCTTTGAAATCGGAATAAAGAAACACTAAATAGAATTCCTTAAAGTGATTTAATTTTAATTTAACATTAATTTTTTAGGGGTATGTGCTTAAAATTTATAAAATATCATATATTTGCATTAAAAATTAGGGGGTATAAATTTTAAAACACAACTTTATGGCAACTTTAAGATTTCAAGCATTGCAAAAAGCAACAGGAAGAAAACCTGTTTCATTTGAAGAATCAGATAAAAAATCTGCAATTTTCGGTTCAAACGTATTTAATGATAAAGCTATGCGACAGTTTTTAACTGAGGAAGCATACAAAGCAGTTAAAGGCGCCTTACAGCACGGAACTAAAATTGACAGAAAATTGGCGGATTATATCGCAATGGGTATGAAAGAATGGGCCTTGTCTAAAGGAGTAACACATTATACACACTGGTTTCAACCATTAACGGGAACTACTGCCGAAAAACATGATGCTTTTTTCGAAACATCAATGGATGGAAGTGATCCGGTAGAAAAATTCGGCGGAAGCCAATTAGTGCAGCAAGAACCAGATGCTTCTTCTTTCCCTAACGGCGGAATCAGAAATACATTTGAAGCTCGTGGTTATACAGCTTGGGATCCAACATCTCCAGCTTTTATATTTGGATCAACGTTATGTATTCCAACTGTTTTTATTTCTTACACAGGAGAAGCCTTGGATAATAAAACACCTTTATTGAGAGCTTTGCATGCTATTGATACTGCTGCTACTGATGTTGCTAAATATTTTGATAAAAACGTAAAAAAAATAACACCAACTTTAGGTTGGGAACAAGAATACTTTTTGGTAGATAGTGCTTTAGCTTCTTCCCGTCCTGATATTTTAGCTACAGGAAGAACTTTGTTGGGGCATACTTCTTCTAAAGGACAACAATTAGACGATCATTATTTTGGTTCAATTCCTACTCGTGTTTTACAATATATGAGAGAATTGGAATATGAGTGTATGTTATTAGGAATTCCGGTAAAAACACGTCATAACGAAGTAGCACCAAACCAATTTGAGTTGGCGCCTATTTTTGAAGAAATCAATTTAGCTGTAGATCACAACTCTTTATTAATGGATGTGATGCAAAAAGTAGCGGAACGTCACGATTTTAAAGTGCTTTTCCATGAAAAACCTTTCAAAGGAGTAAATGGTTCAGGAAAACATAATAACTGGTCATTGGCTACAGATACTGGAATTAACCTGTTAAGCCCAGGAAAAACACCAATGAGCAACTTACAATTCTTAACGTTCTTTATCAATACCATCAAAGCGGTTCATGATTATGAAGAATTATTAAGAGCAGGAATTGCTTCGGCAAGTAATGACCATCGTTTAGGTGCAAACGAAGCGCCTCCGGCTATTATTTCGGTTTTTATCGGACAACAGTTAACTAAAGTTCTGGCTGAATTAGAAGGTGTTTCTACCGGGAAATTATCTCCGGAAGAAAAAACAGACTTGAAACTGAATGTTGTTGGTAAAATTCCAGATGTATTATTGGATAATACTGATAGAAACAGAACTTCACCATTTGCATTTACAGGAAATAAATTCGAATTCAGAGCTGTGGGTTCTTCTGCAAACTGTGCCGTTTCTATGACAACTTTAAATACGATTGTTGCTAAACAGTTAAAAGATTTCAAAATTGAAGTTGATGCTTTAATCGAAAAGAAAGATTTGAAGAAAGACGAAGCTATTTTTAATGTCTTAAGAGAATACATCAAACAAACCAAAACTATTTTGTTTGAAGGAGACGGTTATAGCGAAGCTTGGGAAAAAGAAGCTAAAAAACGTGGTTTGAGCAATCATAAAACAACTCCTAAAGCTTTGAAAGCTAAAGTTTCTAAAGAGGCTATCGCTTTGTTTGGAGAAATGAATGTCATGAATCATGTTGAGGTAGAGTCACGTTACGAAATCGAATTGGAAGAGTACACAAAGAAAATTCAGATTGAAGGAAGGGTTCTTGGCGATATTGCCCGTAACCACGTAATTCCTACGGCAATCCGTTACCAAAATATTTTAATTGAAAACGTAAAAGGGTTGAAGGAAATTTTCGGAAAAGATTTTGAAAAAATTGCCAAAGAGCAAATTTCTCTAATCAAGGAAATATCTTCCCATATCGAAGGAATCAATACTAATGTTGATGAGATGATTGAAGAACGTAAAAAAGGGAACAATTTACCGTCTGCCGAAAAAATGGCTGAAGCTTATTGTGATAAAGTAAAACCTTATTTTGAAATTATTCGCGAACATTGCGATAAACTGGAATTATTGGTTGATGACGAAATCTGGACATTAACAAAATACAGAGAATTATTGTTTACCAAATAGAATTTATATTTTAGTTTTAAAAAAACCTGTCAATTTTGGCAGGTTTTTCTTTTTATATAGCTATTTAATTTATTGAAAATGTGTGTTTTAAGTTTGATTCTAACTGAAATTAGTTAGAGCCTAATAACCGGAATTCATTTAGAGAATGCGCCAATTTTTCTTATTAGAATTGAATAATAAATAGTAGAAGATGTATTTCGTCGATAAAAATGATTATTTCGTAGAAAACTAATACTATTAATGTTATGTTAATAATGAATAAGTGGGAGCGCTCATAATATTTATTTATCTTTGAATTGCAATACCACTTCTATTTTCCAATGTTACTTTATCGTAATAGAATATCGCATTTTATCTTATAAAGTATCAATTACCCGTAAGGAAAGCACTTCATAATTAATATGTAATTATAACCAATTAAATATTTTAAATTATGAAAAAAGTGATTTTATGCATCTCCGTGATGCTGTTGTCTGTGGGAGCCTTCTCTCAGGCAAACATGAGTGTTGTAGTGCAGCTCGGAACTGACAATGATTCTGATGTTGATCAATTCGGACTATTAAATGGCTCCGCCGTTCTTCAGGTTGGAGATGATAATGAATCCGATGTTGATCAGGATGGATGGTTTAACAGTTCTTCTGTAGCTCAATTTGGAGAAGACAATGATTCTGATGTGGATCAAGATGGTCTTTTTAATGATTCTGATGTTCTTCAAGTGGGAGAAGACAATGATTCTGATGTTGATCAAGATGGTATCGGTAACAGCTCTTCTGTAGCTCAATTTGGAGAAGACAATGATTCTGATGTTGATCAGGACGGTATCGGAAATGAAGCTACTGTACTTCAAGTAGGAGAAGACAATGATTCTGACATTGATCAGGATGGTATCGGAAACGAAGCAACTGTTGCTCAATTCGGAGAAGACAATGACTCTGATATTGATCAGGATGGTATCGGAAACGAAGCTAGTGTTCTTCAAATTGGAGAAGACAATGATTCTGATATTGATCAAGATGGAATTGGTAACGAAGCTACTGTTTTCCAATTAGGAGAAGATAACGATTCTGATATCGATCAGGATGGTATCGGTAATGAAGCTTCAGTTACTCAAATTGGAGAAGACAACGATTCTGATATTGACCAAGATGGTATCGGTAACGAAGCTACTGTTTTCCAATTAGGAGAAGACAATGATTCTGATATTGATCAAGCAGGTTTTGCTAACGAAGCTACTGTAGTTCAACTAGGTGAAGACAATGATGCTAATACACTTCAATTAGGAGCGTTTAATGAGTCATTTATATTCCAATTAGGAGAAGACAACGAAGCAGATCATGTTCAAATTGGTTTAGGCAACTTCGCATTAACAACTCAAGCTGGAGAAGATAATATGTCTACAATTATACAATTAGGTGTCGGTAACGGTGCCTGGACTAACCAAGAAAACGATTCACATATGAGTACTGTTCTTCAAGTTGGTGCAGGAAACTGGTCAATGGTAAATCAAGATAACTAGTCTGATTAAGTTAAAGGGTAAATAAAATGCTCTTTTTATTTACCCTTTAATTTTTAAAAATACATATCATGAAAATTAAACTATTATACGGATTACTGGTTTTTTTCGCTACAACAGCAATGGTATTTGCTCAAGATGAAAAAACATTAATGCAAAAAAACAGAGAGTTGAAAATTTATGGTGTGACTGATAATTTTTTGATTGGAAATATTAATCCAGCTGATTTACAAACGGTTCAGGATGCAAATAAGACTCAGGAAGGAAGTTATGTGATTATCTCACAAATAGGTAATCTTAACAGTTCAAACGTAAATGTAAGTTCAAGTAACACAGAGTTAAGTATTATACAAAACGGGTCAAATAATGTTGTTGATATTGATAAATCAGCTAATCAGATTAAAGAAACCATTATACAATCAGGTAATGACAATTACATCAAGGATTCGGCGCTGTATTCAAATCAGAATATTTCACAACAATTCAGTCAATATGGAGACAATCTGAGTTTGTATAATTATGGTTCGAATTCCATTTCAGACACAATGACTATTATTCAATCTGGAAATCAAAAAAGTATCATCATAATAAATAAATAAGAAGGAATAAAATTGAAGACAATAGCTTACATAATAATATTCGGTTTGGCTTTTTCTTCAGAAATGGTAGCTCAATTCACCAATCAGGAAGTTAAAGCTAAAATTGAAGTGGAAGAGAATGCAGATTTTATTTCGATAACAGGTTTTGCCGAAAACTTAACGGATGCTTATAAAAGTTTACAGTATAAGCTGTCTGTTATAAAATCAGGCGAAGACGGTAACAGATCAAATAATACCCAAGGCGGAAGATTTACGCTTGAAGCCAGTCAGATTAAATTATTGTCTAAAACACAAATAAACGTTTCTAAAGCACAAACAATCATTCTGTTACTGATTTATGATGAAAATCAAAACTTAATAGGAAAGGATCGGCTTGTAATAGGCGAAAAAAAAGTAGGACAGAACAATCAGAGGCTTGGAGATGGAGTGGAAATAACCGGGATTGTTTCAGATGAAACAAAAACGAAAATGGGAAAAGACTTTTACGATACGTTTTATACTGAATTCAGTAAGCTGAAGGTAAATTCCCAAAAAATGATTGTAGTAGAAGAAGAAATGGCGAATACCAGAACTACTCGGATTAGAGTTAGGGTTGACACCGAAATAATTACCGAGTTTATATCAAAACCGGATCAGGAGTTCCTGATAGCAATGGCTGAAGATTCTGCTGCAAAAACATTCAATTATTTTAAAAATTTAGAAAGACAAAAAAAATATATCACTCAATATTAATTTCAATTTGTGCATATATGAAAATTCTATTATCCATATTGTTTACAATTATCACGGGGCATTTTTATGGCCAGGATTTAGTATATAAAGCTAAAAACCCAGCTTTTGGAGGAGATACTTTTAATTATCAATGGATGTTAAGTTCGGCAGAGTCCCAAAATCTCTATAAAGAAAAAACCGAACCCAGAAAAGAGAAAACACAATTAGAACAATTTACCGAAAATTTAAATAGTCAGTTACTGAATCAAATAGCGCAATCATTATTTGAAGAACAATTTGGAACCGATGGGATTTCCGAAGGAGTTTTCAATTTCGGAAGCCTTTCTGTAGAAATCTTTCCTTCAAATTTAGGATTGGTGGTGAGCATTCTTGATACGACAACTGGTGAACAAACACAAGTAATTATTCCGAACAATTAATATGATATAGCCATTTTTATAAGCAAAACATAATTTTATTTTCAGCTGCTGTGTTGGCAAATGGTATATAACATATGATTTTAAAAAATTCTCTTATGAAAAATATTCAAATCATCTGCCTGCTATTATTAGCTATCACATCGGGTTGCGGCTCTTATTTTAATCAGCCTCTTGGAATCGAAAAAGCAACACTCGGAGAAAATTCAACATCTACAGTAACTCTAAAAAATCTGCCCAAACCTGCAGAACCTATTGTAGTTGGTGTTTATAAGTTCAGGGACCAAACCGGACAATACAAACCTTCAGAAGTGGGGAGTAATTTCAGTACTGCCGTCACTCAGGGAGCTACAACTATTCTGATTAAAGCCCTCGAAGATTCCAAATGGTTTACACCTATCGAAAGAGAAAACCTTGGAAATTTGCTGAATGAGCGAAACATTATCAGATCTACACGGCAAGAATATGCAAAAACAACAGAGCCTGCTGAAAATCAGCTGACTCCGTTACTTTATGCTGGAGTTCTTGTAGAAGGCGGAATCATTTCTTACGATTCCAATATATTAACAGGAGGTTTTGGTGCCAGATATTTCGGAGCTGGAGGTTCTACACGTTACCGTCAGGACAGGATTTCAGTTTATCTTCGATTGGTTTCTACTTCAAACGGGAAAATTCTAAAAACCGTCTATGTTTCCAAAACGATTTTATCTCAGGCTATTGACGCCAGCTTATTTCGCTATGTCAACTTTAAAAGGTTATTGGAAGTAGAAACAGGTTACACCAAAAACGAACCAATACACATGGCTGTAACGGAGGCAATCGAAAAAGCAGTTGAAGCTCTTATTATTGAAGGAATCAGAGATAATATATGGCAAGTTAATGCACCAGTTGTCAAAATCACCCAATTGATTAATGATTATGATAGAGAAAAAGCGATAGCTGAAGAAACACAATTGTACGGACGCCATTTATACCAAAAAAGAGGAAGATTTGGATTGGAATTATCCGGAGGTGCTTCTTTGATAAGTGATGATTATAAAAGTGCTGAACCTAGACCTATGGCCCGAGGCGCTCTCAAATACCTGATTTCTCCCACATTTACGGTAAGTGGCTCCCTCAATGCCTTTTGGTTTGGAAATAAGAAAAAATTAGAAGTAGGATATGCTTCAGCAGATTTAAATCTGGAGGCAATCATACTGCCGTTTGATAAATGTACCCCTTACGTTTTTCTTGGAGCAGGTTATACTACAAACAGTGCATTCGAAAACAAATTTTTTAAAATGCAATATGGAGGTGGAGTGGAATATCTGATTTCAGACAATATTGGTCTCAAAGGATATGCAGAACATAATTTAACCAATAGTGATAACCTGGATTATCTTGAAAACGGACTTAAAAAAGATTCTTTTCTGCGTTTCGGACTAGGACTTACTTATTATTTCGGTAAGATCAAGCCAAAACAAAAAGCAGTGCCTACCGAGATTAATTACCAGGAATTAATAAACTCTAAATAATATTATCATGAAAAAGAATATTCTCAATATCGGATTTTTTCTTCTTGTCATGATACTGCTTGTGATACTGTTTTCATGTAGTGAAGATGTTGTTCAGGAAACTGGATATGGGACCGTAAAAGGAAGGGTTCTGAAAGAAATAACTTTTGAACCTCTTGCTAATGCCAAAGTTTCATCCAGTCCGAATTCAAGTACTGTATTTACAGATGTCGACGGGAATTTTACAATGAATAATGTTCCTGTAGGAGATTACTCCTTTCAAGCTCAAAAGGACGGATATGTGGCAAAATTTGAACCTGGTACAGTATTACTGGATGCTACCATTGAAGTTGTTTTTGAACTCAAAGTGGTCGAAGTAAACAACAAACCTCCCACAATCCCTGTTCTTACGGCACCTGATGATAATGCTGTAGATTTGCCATTAAATGTGGCTTTAACATGGACTTGTACGGATCCTGAAACTGATGTCCTTACCTATGAAGTTACTTTAAGAAATGATTCTAACGATGTCATTCAGACGTATTCTGATATTACAACTACAAACTTTACACTTATCAGTCTCAATTACGCAACCAAGTATTATTGGCAGGTAGCAGTTTCAGATGGTAAAAACCCACCGGTTTTAAGTGCTGTAAGAAGTTTTAGAACAGCAATATTCCCTAATGCCAGATTTCTTTTCGTAAGAAAGTCAGGAGTAAATAATGTCATCCTTACTGCAAATGATTCGGGTAATGAACTCCAAATTACCTCGTCTGGGTCTAATTGTTACAGACCCCGAAAAAATACACAGGCAAATAAGATTGCATTTATTCTGTCTGATGGAGCTCAAGGGCATATTTATACTATGAAACCTGACGGTTCGGATCTTTTTAAAGTGACAAACAGTGTTCCGGTTACCGGATTTAATCTGGAATATGTCAATTTCTCCTGGTCCGGAAACGGAAGTCAGATTATTTACCCTAATTTTGATAAACTTTATAGGATAAATTCGGATGGAAGCGGACTGGTTCAGATTTACCAGGCTGCCGGAGGGAAATTTATATCAGAATGTGACTGGAGTCATGACAGTTCAAGGATAGCCATAAAAGTAAATGATGTAAATGGTTATAGTGCCGAAATATTAGTGATCGATACAGCAGGAAATCTGTTAACTACAGTTCTTACAGGAGTTAATGGAGCAGTGGGTGGATTACACTTTTCGGTTAACAACCAAAAACTTTTATATACCAGAGATATATCAGGCTACCAGGCTCCTGACTACAGACAGCTTGACACTAATATTTTTATGTATGATTTTGGCACTGGCCTGTCTACTCAACTTGCAGTCTCTAAACCACCTGGAACAAATGATTTAGATGTTCGTTTTTCTCCTAACGAAGCTGATTTGCTTTTTACGAACACTTCAAATGATGGTGTTTCAGTTCGATATGTACAGAAATACACAATAGGAGTCACAGGAACAAGGATCACTTTGTATACTAACGCCACAATGCCGGATTGGAAATAATTTAAAATACTTTTATTTATGGTTTATTTTAACGAAATTCGTTAAAAAAGTAAGTCATGAATAAAAGTGTTTTTTTTGTTTTATTTTTCATAACTTCAGTGTTAAGTTATTCTCAGGAGCAATTTTCAGTGTTTTTTGAAAGTAACGAATATAATCTGTCTCCTTCAGAAAGTAAATCCCTTCAAAAATGGATTCTTCAAAATAAAGAAAGCAAGATCCTTTCCATACATGGTTTTACAGATGAAGACGGATCGATACAATACAATGATTCGTTGTCCTCAAAAAGAGTAGAAACCATTTTTAATTGGGTGAAAAACAGAGTCAAAATCAGAGAAGACTTTAAAAAAGTAAGTTTCGGGGAGAATTTTCGACTTTCTAAAATTAAGGCACAGAACAGGAGAGTTATCATTCATTATTTATTGTCAAAAGATCTGCATCTTGAAGCGGAAATTATGGGGCTGAAGCCAAAAGGAGTCACTGTTGCCGAAACACCAGTCTCTTTTCCGGATAAAATTGTAGTAACAAATTTTGATGGAACCAAGGCAGAAATTCCATTGGATGTAAAATTTATGGAAACCTTTTATGCTTCTAAAGCAGGCGAAAAACTCAAACTGGAGAATCTGAATTTTGTACTGAATACTTTTGCCATAACTAAAGAATCAAGAAGCAAATTGTACGAACTTTTGCTGGTAATGCAAAAAAATCCAAACCTTAAAATTAGCATTCAGGGACATTTGTGCTGTCTGGCTGTCGACAGAAGGAATTTGTCTACACAAAGAGCCAAAGCAGTAAAGCAATTCCTCGAACTTAACGGAATAGAATCAACAAGAATGACATTCAAAGGATTTGGAAGCAGCATGCCTTTATTTTCGTTGCCTGAAAAAACCGAAGAAGAACGCGCTGCAAACCGCCGTGTGGAAATTGAAGTTTTGGCGAACTAAAACTCTGTAATCCATAATCTGTAATCTGCAATCTTTTATTATCTTTGCATCACAACAATCTACCTGTCAAAAAAACAGGCACAACTACCAATTTCATGAGTTCTGACACTTCAAAAAGATACGCACTTCGCGGCGTTTCAGCTGCTAAAGAAGATGTGCACAATGCCATCAAAAATATTGATAAAGGATTATTTCCAAAAGCTTTCTGTAAAATCGTACCGGATTACTTGACCAATGACGAAGAGTATTGCCTGATTATGCATGCTGACGGAGCGGGAACCAAATCGTCTTTAGCTTATATGTATTGGAAAGAAACTGCCGATATGTCTGTTTGGAAAGGCATTGCTCAAGATGCTCTGATCATGAATATTGATGATTTATTATGCGTAGGCGCAACAGATAATATTATGCTGTCTTCCACTATCGGGAGAAATAAAAACCTGATTTCCGGTGAAGTTATATCAGCCATCATCAACGGAACAGAAGAATTAATTGAAGAACTGAAATCTTTTGGCGTGACCATACATTCTACAGGTGGAGAAACTGCCGATGTAGGGGATTTGGTACGCACGTTAATCGTCGATTCTACAGTAACGGCACGTATGAAACGTAAAGATGTGGTCGACAACGCTGCCATTCAAGCAGGAGATGTCATTGTAGGTTTAGCTTCTTTTGGTCAGGCCAAATATGAGAAATCGTATAACGGCGGCATGGGAAGCAACGGATTGACATCGGCAAGACACGATGTTTTCGATAACTATTTAGCTAAAAAATACCCTGAAAGCTTTGATGCTTCGGTTCCTTCAGAATTAGTGTATTCGGGTAAGGTAAAATTGACGGATGAAGTAGAAAATTCGCCTATAGACGCCGGAAAGTTAGTCCTTTCTCCAACCAGAACATACGCACCGATTATCAAAAAAATACTTTCAGAATATACACCTGCCAACATTCACGGAATGGTGCATTGCAGTGGTGGAGCGCAAACCAAAGTACTTCATTTTGTTGATAATGTACACGTTATCAAAGACAATCTGTTTCCGGTTCCGCCATTATTCAAACTGATTCAGGAGCAATCAGAAACGGATTGGAAAGAAATGTATCAGGTATTCAATTGCGGTCATCGAATGGAAATTTACGTTCCCGAGAACATTGCTGCTAATATTATAGCTATCTCGAAATCTTTTGGAGTCGATGCGCAGATTGTGGGCAGAGTGGAAGCAAGTGAAACCAAAAAACTGACGATACAGTCGGAATACGGTATTTTTGAATATTAGAAGCCATTCCTGCTGTCCGCTGTATCTCCTTCGGTTACCAACCTCAGGAGGATGCCGCTTCCATCAGGGCTAAAAAATAAAACCATGTACGAATTACTATTTTGGAAATATCTTGACGAAGTGTACTTAAACCACCATTTAGTGTACGAGTCTTTAGTAGACAAAGAAACTGTTGAAGGACTGGAAGAATTGCCTGTTCAGGTTATTCTTAACAGAATTTCCAATGCTTTTTCAACCTGGGAAAAAGTGGATGAATTCAGTTGGAAAAACAGCAAAGGAGTAGGCGCTTTTCATATCATCACAACACCGCAAAGCGTTCAGATTGATTGTTACGGTACCGAAGGTAAAACCATGAATACTCTTGTTGAGATTATGGAAGAATTCAAATGCCCTTTATACGATCCGCAAGTTCCACAGCGTTATGATGAAATGGCCGAATAAATTCGTATTATGAGTTTTCAATTTCATTGTTCAGAAGATTATGTTTTAGAGACGGCAATGGTTCGTCTTGAACCGCTACAGTCTTCCCATATTCCTTATTTGCTTCCTTATTCTCTCCATCAGCCGGAAATCTGGACCTTTTCGTCTATTGCTGCTATGGGTGAAGAAAATTTTAAGAACTATATTCAAATTGCTTTAGATCAAAGGCAAAGACTAATAGAATATGCCTTCGCTGTTTATGACAAACGTACTGGCGAATATGCCGGAAGCACCCGTTTTTATGATATTCAGTTGTACAATAAAACAGTGCAGATTGGTTACACTTGGTATGGGAAGCAATTTCACGGCACAGGACTAAACAAACACTGTAAATATTTATTGCTCGAATTTGCCTTTGAAAAAATGGGTATGGAACGGGTAGAGTTCCGTGCGGATAATACTAACGAACGAAGTAAAGCTGCTATGAAAAGCATAGGTTGTAAAGTAGACGGTGTGTTGCGAAGCAATATGCTCAAGCTTGACGGCACAAGACGCGATACTATAGTGTTGAGTATTTTACAGAACGAATGGTTTGATGAGGTAAAAGAGAATCTGAAAAACAAATTGTAAGTCTTCAATTGCCTCTCATTATTATCGGTATAGATCTCCTTTGAGGTATTTTAACCCTGAATCACAAACAACAGTAACGATTTTCTTCCCGGGTCCAATGATTCTTGCTCTTTGGATGGCTGCCCAGACATTGGCTCCAGAAGTTGTCCCTCCAAAAATCCCTTCCAAACGAGCTAATTTGCGTGCCGTTTCATAAGCATCCTCATCTTTTACAGCTATGATTTCATCAGCTAAATCAAGTCTGCATATTGATGGTACAAACCCAGCTCCAATTCCTTCCAGTTTATGAGAACCTGATTTATGTCCGCCTGACAACGCACGTACGCCATCTGGCTCTACAGGAATACAACGGATCTGAGGTATTTCCTTTTTAAATATTTCAGCATTACCTGAAAAACAAGCTCCTGTGCCCACGCCGGCTATAAATTCGTCAATCTGATTATCAAGCGCTTGTAGGATCTCTCTTGCCATGTTGTGGTAGGCATTCCTGTTATAGATATTGTTAAATTGGTCTGTCCAAAAAGTATTGGGAGACTTACTCAGTTCTTTGGCTCTTTGCACCAAAGAATTAATCAGTTGCGCTGTTATCAATCCATTTTCGCTTGGAATGATATCTAATTTGGCACCAAAAGCTCGCATCGTTTGGAGTTTTTCTTCGGCGAAAGCATCAGAAGACACAAAATGCGCATTATATCCTTTGTAAGCACACACCATGGCCAGAGAGCTGCCTGTACTGCCGCCGGTATATTCGATAACAGTACCTCCAGGTTTTAATTCGCCTCTTTTCTCAGCTCCTTCAATCATGGAAAGTGCCATTCGGTCTTTCATGCTTCCGGTGGGATTTCCACCTTCGTATTTCACATATATTTCAGCGCAGCCCTGCTCCGATAGCCGTTCTAATTTTATTAATGGTGTGTTGCCTATTGCTCTCATATGTCACATCTTTTAAGATTAAAAGTATTCATTTTAAAAAAATAATGCTGTTTAGACCTTGTTTAGTTTTTCTGCAGCAGCGATGAGTGTTTCATCTGTTTTGGCGAAACAAAAACGTAACATCTGACGATCAGCTGCATCGTTATGAAAGACCGAAATAGGAATTGCCGCCACTTCATGTTTGGTAATTAGTTCACGAGCAAATTCAAGATCGTTTTGTGTGCTAATATTTTTATAACTGACCACCTGAAAATACGTTCCGTCACAAGGCAGTAGCTCAAAACGGCTGTCTTTTATCAGGTTTTGAAATAAATCACGCTTCTGACGATACATTTTGGCTATTCCACCGAAATCGGCAACATCAAGGTATTCAGAAATAACGTACTGTGAGAAACTGTTCACACTAAACACCAGAAATTGATGCACTTTTTTTATTTCAGACATGAGGTTCTCTGGAGTAATGAGATAACCGACTTTCCAACCCGTAATATGCAGTGATTTTCCGAAAGAAGAAGCAATTATAGTTCTGTTGCTCAATTTCGGACGGGTATGAAATGAAATGTGCGGATGCAGAAAGGAGATGTACTCGTATACTTCATCACTCAAAATTATAATCTGCGGGTGTTTTTCAAGGATGAGTTCCAATGCTTCAAAATCAGAGATTGTCCAGATTTTACCTGTTGGATTATGCGGATTGTTGATGATCAGCATTTTGGTTTTAGATGTAATCGCCGTTTCAATACGGTTGAAGTTGGGCGTATAATCGTCATTTAATGAAATACGCACGGGAATTCCTCCTGCCACTAAAACAGAAGGTTCGTAACTGTCGTAACTGGGATCCAGGATAATTACTTCATCACCTTTATCTACTAATGCGTTTATCGCCATAAAAATACCTTGAGTGGCTCCTGAAGTAACCAGTATTTCAGTAGTGGTGCTTATCTTTTTATGGTAATTGTCTAATGTCAGCTGTGCAATTTTATCCAATAAAGAAGGCAAGCCCGCCATAGGTGTGTACTGATGGATATTTTCCTTCAATAAACGTCCAGATATTTCCAATAATCGTTCATCTACCGGGAAATTAGGGAAGCCTTGCGAGAGATTAATTGCTTCATGCTCGTTGGCCAATTGTGACATGACAGAGAAAATGCTAGCGGTTGTATGGGGTAATTTAGACATGATTTGGATTGCATTTCGATTACTAAAGGTAAAAATACTTTATTTTTTTATGTCTGTTTCAGTATGTAGTAGTATTTGTTTTTGTCTAAAAAAGAAATCTGTTTAGATGTAATAAACTCTTGAACTGGGGCGATAGCTTTGGTTTTATCGGTTTTTTTCCAGATATAAGCGAGAATAATAAGGTAAAATAAAGATTGTCAGTTTGTTAAATAATTATTTTTTGTAAGATTTTTTTTAAACAAATGATTTATTTATTACATTTATGTACGAAATAAATTACAAACTAAACAAAAAAACATTATGAAAAAAATTTTAGTATTGTCTTGTATTGCGATTTTAGCTTTTACTAAAGCCAATGCGCAATTTGAAGAGAATTTTGAGAGAGGAGTACCAGGAAAGCTCACTCAGAAGTTTTTGTCCCAAGAGACTACATGGATTGATTTTGGGATATCTGCTATTAATGTCCAAAAGCCTCTTTCTGGAGAAAACAGTGCCGTTTTTTTTAACGGATTAGCCACAAAGGAAACTATAACTTCTTTAGAAACGCCGGTTCTTAACCTGTCACTTCCGGACTTGGTTTTGGAATTCAAGTACCTGCAAAGGGAAAAAAACCCAGATGTACATAATAATTTAGCAGTTGAATTATCCAATGATAATGGAGTAACTTGGGTAAAAGTAGCCAGCTACGGAACCACAGCGGCAGAAGGGATAACTCCGGTTATTTCGTTAGATAAATTCCGCCCGGGAACAGCTTCAATTATCCGATTTGTATCCACACAGCCAAAAGTTGATGCAGCTTACCCGATTGTTATTGATGATATTAAGATTTATACAGCTAAAAAACCAGGCTTTGGAAAAGCTAACGTTGTGATTAATGATATCAATGTGTATCCAAATCCAACGAAAGGAATTTTTACAATATCTTCTTTAAGCAATAATTTTGAAGTGAATGCTTTCGATATTAATGGAAGAAAAGTGTATTCGGCTACTTATGATACTAATGAAGCGAGAATTGATTTCAGTGCTTTCCCAAAAGGGATTTACCTACTAAAAGTAAGCAGCCAGGATTTTGAGAAAACAAAAAAAATAACCATTAATTAAACAGTATCTGTTATGAAAAAAATATATTTATTAGTAGCACTTGCTTGTATTTCCTTTGGAATATATGGCTTTGTTGAGTATAAAAAATCTCTTTACGCCACCGTGCTGCCTTTGAATGCAAGAGGAACAGGTGCTATGGTTCCTGCTTCATTATTCAGTACCTGGTTGCCTACGGGTGTTTTGCCGGCTCTGAATGTATTTGTTAAACCAGCAGACGGTTTGACTTTTAGCGCTACAACGAGTGTTGCTCCCAATACACTGAACATTCATTTTTACAGATGGACCGAACAAATGTTCTTATGGCTGCTTTCTCCAGTGCCGTCTAATGGAAGTTATGGTTCTTGTAACGGATTTGTTTTCAATTCGCCTGAATTTTATGATGTTACGGCTACCGATCCTGTAACCGGATTGAGAACTTTAAAAAAACATGTTTGCAGCGGCAGGATTATTTCGACCATGAAAAATGGAAGAAGATTTGAATCAGTTGATGTTGGAGAAGCAATGTCATTTGATGTAAAAGGAACTGCGACAGGGGCTAATGGACTTCCATTCCTTTTTGAAAAAGAAACCCGTGCAATATTCGACGTGGATAAAGCACCTATTTCACAAGAAGGACACCCTCAAGTTTTGGATGAAAACGGAAGAAGAGTAGACGTACTGGATGTTAGGGTGTCGAATGACAGACCTATCTTCATAGATATAAACCAACGTATCATCAACAATCCAAAATTAATTTATTCCAAACCTAACCTGAATCCGGAAACAACAGTACATCAATTTGCCACGCTTTCAGGAGCTACCGTATCAGTTGCTTCTATTTTTGGAGTAATTAAGATTATTGTTCCTGATCAAGGGCAGGCGACAGGAGATGTTTTGATGTCTAAAAACGGATCATTGGTTTATTTCAACTCTATGGTAAACGATGTGTATGCTGTTTTTCTGACTATGGTAAAAACAGGAGTGTTGCCAAGCAATACCAAGTTTCCAACGACAGCAGCAGAATTATCAGCTATCCAAACGTATGCTGCGGCACACAGTTATGGGATTATAGAACCAAATTCTATGGCAATGGAATTGAAAACGGCTTGGATAGAAACGACTAATTTGCCTAATCCTGCCGATTATGTTATCGTGAAAGGAACGGTGCCTAATTATGTACTGACTTCTGCAAACTTATGGACAAGAAGCGGAACTAAAACGGTAAACTTAGCGTTGGTTGGGATGCATATTGTAGGAAGTGTCGCAGGACATCCTGAGATGATCTGGGGAACTGTTGAGCATGTAAACAATACGCCAAATCCTACCTACACTTATACTACTACAGGCGGTTTGACAGCTACTGTTTTGGCAGATACTAATTTTGGAGCCGGAACTCCTTGGTTGTTTTCTTCTGCAACAGCATCTTCTTTTAATGTTTCACATATGAACATGGGAGGAATGAGCGGTACAGATATTACATCTATTTTCCCATTTGCTATAGACGGAAGTGATACGCAGCGAACAAGACCTTTTGGTTTTGGTACATCTGCTTTAGGCTTGACAGTTGCTCAAAGCAATGCTGAGGTAATTTCAACGAATGCTGATGTTAATGCCCGATTGGTTGGAGCCGATATCCGGAAAAAATATTTCCATGTAGGTTCTACTTGGAATATTTCCGCTACAAATTTTACACATGTTGGTACCAATATGTTGTCTAATACCACTATGGAAACATATACACAAGGCTCTATGAACTGTTTCAGCTGTCATACTTCTTCGGCTGGCACAAATAACGACCCGAATATATTGAGCCATATTTATAACTGTAATCCTTTACCATAATGGTTTAGAAAGTAAGGATAATTATTAAATCAAATGAAAGTACCGGTCGAAAAACCGGTACTTTTTGTATTTTAAATCACATTGAAATTATGTGTTTTTTTAATTTCAGTGCCATTTTAATTATTGATTTTATAAACTGACAACATAAACATGAAGCTTTGCCAATAGTTTGTTTTATTTAGCAGATGCGATAGCACCTTTAATTCTCACAGAAAATCCCTATTTGTTGCAAATGCCTCTGTGTTTGGTATTTATTAAAGTTATCCCATTTTGGAGGAAAATTTGTTTTTTGTCCGCACATGGAATCCAAACAAATATTGTTGTCTTTGTACTTATCATGTAAAACGGCCAAAATTTTAAAGAAAAATTCATCTAACATTACGATATCTTCAAATTCGGATTTTAGTGTGTTATAATTACTGTCTGATGGATTTAATAATTGCAGTAAGTCTAGAACTTCTTTCTTTTGAGCTTCATTGATTTCAGTTAAATAACCCATTTTTAAAGTTTTAAAAACCAAATTATTCCAAGCCACACTGTCATGTCCCCATTGAACATCGGGTAGATTTAAAGAATGCTCACAAATTAAAATAATAGAAAAAAGAACATCATTTAAGTACTCTGCAGGAAACTCATCGAAGCTTCTGAATTCGAAACCGCTTTGGTACATTTTTTCCTGATTAAAATCAAGACCGACTTCCGAAAGCAGTTCATATTCCATGTCTGTTTCGATCTGATCTCGCCACCAAATGTTTTCTTCTTTTTCAAATTTCAGCAATTTTCTAAAATCATCTACTTTATATGTTAGAATTTTGCCTTTTGGCATCAATTTATTGTAAGTTCCTACACCTATGTAACGAGACATAGCATTTCTCATAGAGCCCAAAGTAAATTTTTTGTCCAGACTATACTTGTCACTGATGACTCCCATAATATCAGGGCTTCCAAGAGTTGCTATAAAAAAAGGCTCGAACCATTGCAGCAAATAAATGGCATTGGCGTGAGTCTTATCAAAATCAGTGTAATCAACAATTCTGCTGTCTTCAGTTAATGTTGGTAAAGTAATATGAAAGTGGTACGTTCCATTATTAAACAAAACAAGGTTTTCCTGATTGGTCATGAACATATTAAGACCAGTGTTGTAATCCGGAAAATTTAACTTCTCATTTAATACTGACGATTCATTGATTTTATCCAGAAATAACTTTTTAGTAGCTTTCAATTCTTTGCATGAATCAGCAATCGTTCGATTTTCAAAATATTTGGTTACAAATTCGATAGAATCACCATCAAAATGTACAGAACCCATAGTTTTATTTCTTTGGGTAATCATGCTTTGAATATTGTATGGCTGATCCTCAAGGAAAAGCTCCATGATGGATTTTCCAAGGTATTCAGGATTTTGAAGTGGTTTTGGGTTTGCTTCGGCAGTTTCGGTGGTGTCAACCAATGGTTTCACTTCCGATAATGTTTTATGCTGATAATTTATATCTAATTTTTCCAGCGAATGACTATTGATCATTCTGCTTACTTTATAGTTTTCATTCAAGCTAAAAGCTTTTTCCAACAAAGGAGTTAAGCTTTCCGGTTTATAGCATTTTCTATAATCAATACTGTATCTCTCAAAGCCAATTTTTTCTTGTATAAATTCACCAGAAACTATTAGGGGTTCTTCAAATTGCATGTAGGTTTCGTTTTCTAGTCCTATTCCCCAATAATATTTTTTTGTCTGATTGTCTTTCATTTATACTAATTGTCTTTTTATGGTTAATTAATTTTTTTTATAGTTATTGTCTTTTTATATGGTAATACGAATCTAATCGGTTAAAAATCAGAGACAAAAAATCTTTTAATGGATTAAGCATAACCGTTAGCATCCATTAAAAAAGCTTTATTTCGCTTTTAAACTTGTAGGAGTTTATATTTTAGTCTTAGAAATTTTGCTCTTGTATCGACTGAAAGATTGATAAAAAAGTAAAATTTTATAATGGGGTTATAAAATTACTATTGTCATTAATTACTTTTATATCAATAATTTAAGCAGATGAACAGCCTAATTACACCTTTTGCTATTCTTGTTTTTTTCTAAGTTGCAAAAGTAGTTCTTTATTGTGTCATTTCCAAGTAGTTAACACAATGATAATCAATAAAAATTTGAATGTCTAAACAATTGGGTTAATTGTTTTTTATTTAGTCGTGGTAATAAAACACATAAGAGGAATATAACTCATCATTCCACCAATCTTCTCTAACTTCAGAAAAATAATTATAATTCAACTTTCCCGCTTGAGATTGCAGTGGATATACCACAATGCCATTCTCTCTATAAGCTTTATGCGTAGAAGTTTCGGGAACAACGGGAACAATATGTCCGGAGAGTCCTTTTTCTTTTCTTTTGGCACAAATTATTCCAATTCCGCCATTGGCATTCACTTTATTTTGAATTTCATCAACAGTAAGTATTCTTTCCCAGCCAAAACTGGCTCCCCATTGTAAAAACCAATCGTGTATAGCGCTGGAGTAAATGCGATCAACAGTTTGTTCAAAAACAGCTGCTACTTCCTGCCCCTTCAATATTTTTTCCAGAGCTTCATCCGTCCACCAAACCGTTGGAAGATAGACTTTACAGAAATAGCAATAATCGTAGGAGTATACATTACAATAAGTATCTTCTTCTGTCCTTTGATACCTAATATTGGCAGCAACATCCAGTTTGTCAATGAGTCGGGCAATACTTTCTTTTTTACTGGCAGAATCCGTCAAATCTCTATACGGAATGCTGGAATCCCCAATAGGTTTTTCCTTCATTTCCATAGAATCTAACCGAGATTCTGGATCGGGTAATAAATCGGCTATCTTTATTTGATTATTCGGTATTGGATTATCACCCAGAGGTAGCGATGCTACTGTTACGGTATGTTTTTCCATCTTTACTGCTTAAAATTAATTGGTTTAACGCTTCAGGAATGATTATTCACACAGCATAATTTTGTCAACTAGAAAGTAAATATAAGGATTTTAACTTTCCAAAGAGCTCTTAAAAAAACAAATTATAAGAGGCTGTTAATTTATTAATAACGTTACTTTTAAATCTTTTAAAATTCTTAAAAATATGAATAAAGGAGTTGAAACCATCAACTCCTTGTCTTAGTTTATTCACCAATTAGAACCTCTAAAATGGTAATGGCTGCTTCGCTGATTTTGGTTCCAGGACCAAAAACCGCTACAGCACCGGCATCAAATAAATATTGATAATCCTGTGCCGGAATAACACCGCCTACAATCACCATAATATCTTCACGACCGTATTTTTTTAGTTCTTCAATTACTTGAGGGACCAATGTTTTGTGTCCGGCTGCAAGTGAAGAAACACCTAAAATATGAACATCATTTTCTACTGCTTGTTTGGCTGCTTCGGCAGGTGTCTGGAACAATGGCCCGATGTCAACGTCAAAACCTACATCGGCGTAACCGGTAGCGACTACTTTTGCTCCACGATCGTGGCCGTCCTGTCCCATTTTGGCAATCATAATACGTGGTCTTCGCCCTTCTTTCTTGGCAAATGAGTCTGCCAACTGCTTTGCTTTTGCAAAACTTTCATCGTTTTTAATTTCTTTACTATACACGCCGCTGAATGATCTGATTTGTGCTTTGTATCTTCCAAAAACCGCTTCAAGAGCATCGCTGATTTCACCTAATGTGGCTCTGTTGCGGGATGCTTCTACGGCTAAATCTAATAAGTTTCCTTTTCCTCCTTTGGCACAGGCTGTTAGTTTTGCTAAACATTCCTCTACTTTTTGATTATTTCGGGTCACTTTTATATGTTCTAAACGTTCAATTTGCTCTTTACGGACTGTCTGATTGTCTACTTCTAAAATATGCAATGGATCTTCTTTTTCTAAGCGATATTTGTTGACTCCGACAATAATATCCTGTCCGCTGTCGATACGTGCCTGTTTACGAGCTGCAGCTTCTTCAATACGAAGTTTAGGGATTCCGGCTTCGATAGCTTTAGTCATACCTCCTAATTCTTCTACTTCTTCGATTAAAGTCCATGCTTTTTGTGCTATTTCATGGGTCAGACTTTCCACATAATAACTTCCGGCCCAAGGATCTACAGTTTTACAAATTTTAGTCTCTTCCTGTAAAAAAATTTGTGTGTTACGGGCGATACGTGCCGAAAAATCAGTTGGCAAAGCAATAGCTTCGTCTAATGCATTCGTATGCAAAGATTGTGTCCCTCCGAAAGCTGCCGCTGCTGCTTCGATGGCCGTACGAGCTACATTATTAAAAGGATCTTGTTCGGTTAAACTCCATCCTGAAGTTTGGCAGTGCGTACGCAAGGCCAATGATTTATCGTCTTTAGGCTTGAATTGTTTTAAAAGTTTTGCCCAAAGCATTCTTCCTGCCCTCATTTTGGCAATTTCCATAAAATGGTTCATTCCAATAGCCCAGAAAAAAGAAAGACGAGGAGCAAATTCATCGATTTTCATTCCTGCAGCCAAACCAGTCCGGATATATTCTAAACCATCAGCCAGTGTATAAGCTAACTCAATGTCAGCAGTAGCTCCGGCTTCCTGCATATGATAACCTGAGATAGAAATAGAGTTAAATTTCGGCATTTTTTTACTGGTATAGTCAAAAATGTCGGCAATGATTTTCATTGAAGGAGTAGGTGGATAAATATAGGTATTACGCACCATGAACTCTTTTAAAATGTCATTTTGAATAGTTCCTGAAAGTAATTTGGCATCAACACCCTGTTCTTCGGCAGCAACAATATAAAAGGCCATAATGGGTAATACAGCTCCGTTCATAGTCATGGAAACCGACATTTCGTCCAGAGGAATCTGATCGAAAAGGATTTTCATATCTTCAACTGAATCGATGGCTACACCTGCTTTTCCGACATCACCTACTACGCGTTCGTGGTCCGAATCATAACCTCTGTGTGTGGCTAAGTCGAAGGCTACTGATAATCCTTTTTGTCCGGCAGCTAAGTTTCTGCGGTAAAAAGCATTACTTTCTGTAGCAGTGGAGAAACCGGCGTATTGACGTACAGTCCAAGGACGGCGAACATACATGGTAGCGTAAGGGCCGCGTAAATTTGGCGCAAAGCCAGCACCAAAATTAAGATGTTCCAGACCTTCTAAATCAGATTCAGAATAAGTTTGTTTTACTTCAATTCCTTCAGCAGTCAGAAAATTTTCAGATGACGATGGGCTGATGTCCTTTTCGTTGTCCTGTTTTTCTAACGTAATATGTTGAATGTTTTTACGCATTATTGTTCAATTATCTTGAAAATATTTTTTCTTTTAATATAAGTTTTGTTTTTGTTTCCAATCAGTCCGCCGATAACAGTAGTTCCCGTTCCTGCTGCAAATAGAGCGAATGCAGAACCGTTATTGTCGGCTGCAGCGATTCCTGATCCTGCCAGTAATCCTAAACCGGTTGCTAAAACGATATTTTTGACTGTTCTTCCTTTTTTAGGAAAATATTTGATGCTGCTTACGTTGTCTAATTTTACAGGAACTCCATCTATGGCAATGTTTTCGCTATCTTGAAAAGTCAATGTTCCTGTTAATTTTTGTCTGGATTCGGTTGTTACTTTTACTCTTTGTGTTTCTTCAAAGTAGACTGATTTTCCAGTTTCGGAATTAGTTACTTCCAGTTTTTTGGTTTGTGCCAAAACTCCTATGGAGACGAATAATAGTAAAAAGGATAATATTGCTTTCATTGTTGTGGTTTTTATGGTTGTTTCTTATGTTTCGATCTTACTAAAATAATGATTTATAATCTATTGCTATATAATAGGGCAGGTAATAAGCCATAAAGCTCAGGGCTACCAGAATTAATCCGAGTATACTCTTTTTGAGATTCTTATAAGTGAGACCGATTAATAAATAAATGATTCCCAAAACAATTGAAATCAATGAAATAACCTGTGCAATTACGAATAAGTATACCAATTAATTTTCCTTTTCTGTTTCTAATCGTTCCTGTTCCAGTTTTTCGGCTAATCGCTTTTCGATGATGGGAGTGATTAGCGTTTTTCTTGGTTTTATTTTTATAAAAGGGAACAATTCCAAATCATGGCTCATCCGGTCATTTTTATTTGGATATTTATTAGTTCCCAACAATATCTCTTTACCAGAATCGAATAATTCCTGTTCTTTTTGGGCACTTTCCTGAATTTTCTTTTGGATGGTTCCTTCTTTCAGTTGTTTTAATAATCCGCCGTTTGCTTCAATTTCCTTGAAAAGCACCAATGCTTTTTCAGCCAATTGCGCTGTCAGGCTTTCTATATAATACGCTCCATCTGCTGGGTTGTTTACCGTGTCAAAATAACTTTCATGCTTCAGTACCAGTAATTGATTACGGGAAATTCGGTCTCCAAACTCGTTGTCTTTATGGTAAATAGCATCGTAAGCCAAATTAGCTATCGCATTTGCACCTCCTAAAACAGCACTCATGCATTCGGTAGTGGTGCGCAACATATTGACATTGTAATCGTATAATGTTTTGTTACGTTTTGTAGGTGTTGCAATGATATGGCAATCGAAGGAATGATGGTATTCTTTGGCTAATGTATTGAAAAGTAACCGCAATGCTCGGAGTTTAGCAATTTCGAAGAAATAATTGGTTCCTACAGAAACTTCAAAAGTGACAGGCTGTCTGATGTTTTGAATTCTGTTGAAATATTCGTTGGTTTGCGCTAAGGCATAAGCCAATTGCTGTACCATATTTGCTCCGGAATTTTGATATAATGTCGTGTTTATATTGATGAATGAGACGTTTTCTGTTTCAGAAGCAATGGTGTTTAAAACTTCAAAATTGTCTTTGGTGTCAAACCAATTCCCGTCAGAAGCAAGCTGATGAATAGGATCTATCAAACAATGAATTATGGTGTTGTTTGATAACGCTGCCTGATTTACTTTTTTGATAAAATCTGAAGAAAGAAATTTCAGATTTAAATACACCGGGATTTCTCCAATATTGATTTCAGAAAGAAGTCTTGTAATGTCAGTTTCTTCGTTTTCAATAGTAAATCGGATGCTTTCGGCGCCACGGGCTATGGCATCTTTTGCTTTGCGTATTGATTTTTCAATATCAAAAACAAAAATATTCTGGACGATTTTGAAATTTGAAGCTTCTGTTGCAACCGTCAAAGGCTTTTGAGCTTCATCAATATGATAAAAAGGTTTTACCTTGATTCCTTCCGGACTTTCCCAAACCAATGTTTCATTATAATCGGCACCTTTGAGTTCAAATTGTATTTGTTGTTTCCATTGTTTTGAGGAAACCGAATCGAAATCGTTGAATAGATTTTGTGACATTGTATTGTTTAGTTATTCGTTGGTCGGGTTATTCGTCAGTAAGCGAGTCACCTTCAAATTCTATAATGTAAATATCTTCGTTTTCGCGTTTCATATAATATTTCTCGCGGGCATATTTTTCTATTTGCGCTGGATTTTTCAGTTTTTTGATATGACTGATGTCTTTTTTTATCTCGTCCTGATAATACGTTTTATTATCTTCCAGTTCGTCTATTTCATTGTTTAAAACCCTATGATCAAGGTAAGAATAATTATCAAGAAAGAGCATCCAGATACAGAAAAACAAAGAAACCAGGAAATACTTGTTTCCCAAAAATTTGAGCCAAGGATGGTTTTCTATTGTTTTTTGAAATGGGTTTTTCATGTTTAAATTCCGGTTTTAGCCTTGATAGCAGCGGCATCCTTTTTGTTTTTTCTTTAAAAATAAAAAGATAGAGCGAATAGCAAGAAACAGCTCCTAAAAATACTAAAAATTTATGAAATACGCTGGTTAATTACAGCACGAACTACATCAATAGCTACCGTGTTGTATTTGTCGTTGGGAATAATGATATCGGCAAATGCTTTAGTAGGCTCGATAAATTGTTCATGCATTGGTTTTAAGGTATTTTGATAACGGTTTAAAACCTCTTCCATGTCACGGCCGCGTTCTGCAATATCACGTTTTAAACGTCGGATTAAGCGTTCGTCCGAATCGGCATGAACGAAAATTTTTACGTCAAACATATCGCGCAATTCAGGATTGGTAAGGATAAGAATGCCTTCTACAATCATTACTTTTCTAGGATGCGTATGAATGGTGTCTTCTGTTCTGTTGTGTGTTACAAAAGAGTAAACAGGCTGGTCAATGGCTTTTCCGGCTTTTAAATCTTTAAGATGTTGCACCAATAGTTCGAAATCGATAGCTCTTGGATGATCAAAATTTATTTTTGATCGCTCATCGTAGTTTAAATTGCTTGTTTCTTTATAGTAGGAATCCTGAGAAATAATACCTACTTCGGTTTCCGGTAATTCATTCATAATTTGATGAACAACTGTTGTTTTTCCTGATCCCGTTCCGCCTGCAATGCCTATAATTAACATAAAATTGTTGTTTGTATCGGGCAAAAATAGCAATTTCTCGCTGGATATTTTACAAATAGGAAATGATAATTAGTTGAAAATAAAAAATGTTTGATTTCCAAATTATTTTTTTGTTTACTTTGTAGGAATAATCAAAAAAGACTAAGAATGAAAAAAATTACTGTTTTAATCCTGATGTTGACTGCATCAGTAGGTTTTTCTCAAAAAGGAGAGAAAATTAAGTATGAAAAAGCAAAAATCAAAGAAATGGAAACGTATCTTTTTGAAGAAGTTTTTGTTTCTGTAAATAATAAAAAAACATCAACGGTTGTTTTGAAAGACGGAAGAACCGTAAAAGGATATTTTAAGGATATTGACAGAAAAAAAGGGCAAATTTCAGATATTGAAGTTAAAGACAGCGCAACCGGTAAGGTTGAATCGTTTGATGCAGCCTTGATTTCAGAATTGTACCTAGCTCCTAGCGGTATGGAAAAAGCAGGTAAGGCATTCAAGCATTTTACGAATATCAGGAATATGGGAACAAAAGATGTAAAAAAAGGAACTGGTAAAGAAACAGTTTACTACAAAAATCAAATGGTTTCCCTGAAAAACAAAAAAGAGCAAAAAGAGTATTTAATGCAATTGATTAATCCTGAGTTTAATAGTATTATTCAGGTTTATGGAGACCCGAATGCCAATGAAACAGGCGGTGTTAGTTTTGGCGGAATGGCTATGGGCGGCGGTGTCATCAAATCGTATTATGTAAAAAAAGGAGATAAAATCGTTTGGTTACACAAAGATGATTTTAAAGATTACTATAATGAATTGTTTGGTGATAATGCGGAATTTATGAAGCAATATCCTTTAAACTCTATCGAATGGGATTATTTAAGCTATTTGATTTTCGAATATACAAGAATGTCAGTAGAGTCGAAAGGCTAATCGGTTTTTAGAAGCAATAGGCTTGTTAAAACAAAAACCCGGTTCATAAATAGACTGAACCCAAAAAGTTAGACAAATTTATAATTAATTTTGATAATAGTGAGCTCGATATTTTATCGGGCTCATTTTGTTTAAATTTGATTTGATTCTTTCATCATTATAATACTTAATGTA